>DAINOD010000055.1:0-20271 GCA_036735545.1 Rubrimonas sp.
ACGGTGCGCGGGATGACCGCTTCGACCTTCAGCGGACCGTGGACCAGCGCCGACGGCGTCCGCATCCTGTTTGGCCCGGATTCCTTCAACGTCGGCATCGACAACATCATGTTCGACGTGACCCGCATCGAGCCTGTCGATCCCACGGTGATCCCGCTGCCGGCGCCGGTTGCGCTGCTGGGCTCGGCGTTGCTCGGCCTCGCGGCGTTCCGCCGGCGCGCCTGAGGCGGCCTCAGCCCGTGGTTCTGGCCGGCAGCAGGAGCAGCGCCGGCCAGAACAGCGAGCGTCCTGCGGCGGCCGCCGGCGAGGCGCCGTCCCGGCGCAGCGCCACGTAGGCGAGCCGGACCATGATCAGGTAGTTCAGCGCGAGCCATGCGCCGAGGGCGGCGGTGAGCGTCATGGTTTCTTCTCCCGAACGCCGGTCTTCACGCGCCGGCCGGTAAAACGACACCCCACTCGACCGAAGGTAAGCGTCAGGAGAGCCTGACGCAAACGTGGTTACGAAATCATGAACGTCGCGTGTGGCGCCGCCTTCAGCGCCCGATGCGTCGCTGGATCGCCTGCCGGGTCCCGCCCGCCGGGCCATGGTTCGGCCACGGGTCGGGAGGCGGTCGATGCGAAGCCATGCGCGGGCGGTGGTGGTGGGCGGCGGGGCGGTGGGCTGCGCGGTCGCATACCATCTCGCCAGGGCGGGCTGGGCCGACACGGTGCTGCTGGAGCGCGACGAGTTGACCGCGGGCTCGACATGGCACGCCGCGGGGCTGCTGCCGCTTTTCAACATGTCCTATGCGGTCGGGCACATCCACGACTACAGCGTGCGGTTCTATCAGGGGCTGGAGGCCGAAACCGGCCTCGACCCGGGCTTTCGCCAGGTCGGCAACCTGCGCATGGCCCAGACCCGCGAGCGGATGGACGAATACCGCCTCTACGCCGCGACCGCCGAGAGCGTCGGGGTTGAGCACCAGTTCCTCACCCCCCGAGAGATCGAGGCGCGCTGGCCGCTGGTGCGCGCTGACGACCTCGCGGGCGCGCTGTTTCACCCCGGCGACGGCTACATCAATCCCGCCGACGTCACGCAGGCCATGGCCCGCGGCGCCCGCCAGCGTGGCGTCGAGATCGTTCGCCGCGCGCAGGTGGACGCCTTCCTGCGCCGAGGCGGCGAATGGGTGGTGCAGGGCCGGCTGATGGGGGAGGCCGGCGGCCGGCTGACGCCGGGCGAGCCCTTCGAGATCGTGGCGGAGGTCGTCGTCACGGCCACCGGCAACCACGCCCAGCGCACCGCGGCGATGGTCGGCTGTTTCCTGCCCGCCATCCCGGTCGAGCACCAGTACATCGTGACCGAGCCCGACCCGCGGCTGGTCGCCTGGCGACAGGACAACCCGGAGCACCCGGTGCTGCGCGACGCCGACGCGCGCTGGTATGTGCGCGAGGAGCGCGGCGGCTGGATCCTGGGGCCCTACGAGCGGGCCGCCCCGGCCTGGGCCGTGCATGGCGTGCCGGAGGGGTTCCGCGCCGATCTGCTGCCGCTCGACCTCGACCGCATCGAGGGCGAATACGCGGCCTTCAACCACCGCATCCCCTCCGCCGAGCCGCTGGGGCTGAAAGCCGACTTCAACGGCCCGATCTGCTACACGCCCGACGGCAATCCGCTGGTGGGCCCGGCGCCGGGCGCGCCGAACTTCTGGTTCGCCGAGGGCTTCAGCTTCGGGATCACCGCCGCGGGCGGGACGGGCCACTACCTCGCCCAGACGATCACCGAGGGCGAGGCGGAGATCGACCTGAGCGCACTCGACCCGCGGCGTTTCGGCCGCTGGACGACCCGCGCCTACGCCGCCCGGAAGAACGAGGAGGCATACGCCCACGTCTTCGTGCCGCACCACCCCGACGAGGAGCGCCCCGCCTGCCGCCCCC
This sequence comes from Rubrimonas sp., assembly GCA_036735545.1. Classification (GTDB taxonomy): domain Bacteria; phylum Pseudomonadota; class Alphaproteobacteria; order Rhodobacterales; family Rhodobacteraceae; genus Rubrimonas. The sequence goes on from DAINOD010000055.1 coordinate 1,912, forward strand.
TGCGCACGGCGCCCTGCTACGAGCGCATGGCCGCCCGCGGCGCGCAGTTCGGGCAGGTCGACGGCTGGGAGCGGCCGATCTACTTCGCGCCCCCCGGCTTCGACGACGCGGGCGCCCGCAGCTTCCGCCGCGGCGGCTGGTGGGGCTTCGCCGAGGCCGAGGCGCAGGCGGTGCGGCGGGGCTGCGGCCTCTACGACGCCACCGCCTTCGCCAAGCACCGGGTGCGCGGGCCGGGGGCGGCGGCCTTTCTCGACTGGCTGACCTGCAACCGGCTGCCCGCCGTCGGGCGCGTTTCGCTGACCTATGCGCTGACCGAGGCCGGGACGGTGCGCAGCGAATACACCATCGCCCGGCTGGCCGAGGACGACTTCTATCTGGTCAGCGCCGGGGCGGCCTGCGCCAGCGATCACGACGACCTCGCGACGGCGGCGGAGGCCAAGCGCGGCGCGCTCGGCTGGATCGAGGTGTGGGACGTCTCCACCCAATGGGGCGTCTTCGCCGTCACGGGCCCGACGGCGCGCGCGGCGCTCATGCCGCTGGTGGTGGACGCCGACCAGCGAGGCGCGCTGTCCAACGCCCGCGCGCCATGGCTCTCGGCGCGGTGGATCGAGTTCGGCATGGTCCGCTGCCTGGCGCTGCGCGTCTCATACGCGGGCGAACTGGGCTGGGAGCTGCACCACCCCATCGAGATGCAGAACCACCTTTTCGACGCGCTGATGGGCGCGGCGGCGCCGCCGACGCCCTTCGGCGCGCGGGCCATGAACTGGCTGCGGCTGGAAAAGAGCTATCGCGCCTTCGGCGCCGACCTCGGTCGCGACGCGAGCCCACTGGAGTCCGGGCTCGGCCGCTTCGTGGACATGACCAAGCTCTTTCGCGGCAAGGCGGCGATGCAGGAGCGGGGCGTGCGCGCGGTCTGCGTGGCGCTGGCGATGGACGGCCCCGCCGACGCCGACCCCTGGGGCCGCGAGGCGCTGTGGGCCGGGGGCCGGGTCGTCGGGCGGCTGACGTCCGGCGGCTGGTCGGTCGCGCTGGGGCGGCGCATCGGACTGGGCTATGTTCCGCCGTCGATGGCGGCGCCGTGCACGCGGCTGCAGGTGCGGATCATGGGCGATCTCTGGGACGCCGCGGTGATCGCCGACAGCCCCCACGACCCGGCGAACGCCCGCCTGCGCGCGGAGGGTTGAGCGGTGGACGCGGTCTCCGAGGACGACGTCGCCGCCGCGGAGCGCCTGCTGGGCCTCGCCCGGACAGCCGCCCAGCGGGCGCAGGTCGCGCGCAGCGTCGAGGGCCAGATCGCGGCGGCCGCCGCCGTCCGCGTGATCGCCTTCGACAACGCCGAGCCGCAGGCGTGCCGTTTCGACCCCCGCCCGCCCGGCTTCGTCATGCCGGGGCCGACGCGGGCGACGCGCCATGCCCGCCCCGACCCCGGCCCCGCCCCCGCCGATCCCGACGACGTCGCCTTCGCGCCGGCGACGCGGCTCTCGGCATGGATCGCCTCGGGGGCCATCACCAGCCGGCGGCTGACCGAGTTCTACCTCGCCCGCATCGCCGCGCTGAACCCGCGGCTCCTGTGCTTCGCCGCCGTGACGCCCGAGCGCGCGCTGGCCGAGGCCGACGCCGCCGACGCGCTGACCGCGCGCGGCGTGAGCCTCGGCCCGCTGCACGGACTGCCCTACGGGCTGAAGGACATCTTCGACACGGCCGGGATCGCGACCGAATGGGGGGCCGAGCCCTTCGTGGGCCGCGTGCCCCAAACCGACGCCGCGGCGGTCCGCCGCCTGCGCGCCGCGGGCGCGGTGCTGCTGGGCAAGACGGCGGTGGGCGCGCTGGCCTACGGCGACATCTGGACTGGCGGCATGACGCGCAATCCGTGGAACCTGAACGAAGGCTCCAGCGGCTCCAGCGCCGGCTCCGCCTCGGCCACCGCGGCGGGGCTGTGCGCCTTCGCCATCGGCACCGAGACGCTGGGCTCGATCACCTCGCCCAGCCAGCGCTGCGGGACGACCGGGCTGCGGCCGACCTTCGGGCGGGTCTCCCGCGCCGGGGCGATGCAGCTTTGCGCCAGCCTCGACAAGGTCGGCCCGATCTGCCGCGGCGTGGCCGACGCGGCCATGGTGCTGGAGGCGCTCAACGGCGGCGACGCGGCCGACGGCGGCGCCATCGACGCGCCCTTCGCCTTCGACGCGGACGCGCCGGTGACGGGCATGCGGCTGGGCTGGCTGCCGGCGGCCTTCGGCGACGGCGCGACCGCCGCCGACCACGCCGCCCTCGACGCGGCCCGGCGCATCGGCGTCGAGGTGGTGGAGGTCGCGCTGCCGGATCTGCCCTACGGCGCGCTCATGAACATCCTCTACGCCGAAGCCGCGGCCACCTTCGCGCGGCTGACGCTGGACGGGCTCGACGACCGCCTAGGCTGGCAGGACGACGCCGCCTGGCCGAACACCTTCCGCCGCGCCTGGCACCTCTCGGCGGTGGACCATCTGCTGCTCGACCGGCTGCGCTGGCGCGTGATGCTGGCGCTGGACGGGCTGTTCCGCGAGGTGGATGCGCTGATCGGCCCCTTCGCGACGGGGCCGATGCTGGTGGCCAGCAACTTCACCGGCCATCCCTGCCTGCATCTGCGCGCGGGCTTCCTGCAGACCCCCACGCGCAGCCGATCGCGGCGGGCGGCCGGCGGCGCGGTGTTCACCGTGCCGCAGGGGATATCGCTCTGGGGCCGCCTGTTCGACGAGGGGCGGCTGCTGAACCTCGGCATGGCCCTGGAGCGCGAACTGGACGTCGCCGCGATCCGCCCCGGCTTCGCCGCCTGAGGCTCAGCGCCGAACCGCGGACGGCGTCTCGGCGAGGTCGAGGTCCAGCACGTCCGACAGGCAGCGCGCCAGCAGCGCCCCCCAGGCCGCCTGACCGGCGGCGTCGGCGATCAGGTCGTTGCGCACCTCGATCAGCGCGTGCTCCAGCCCGCGCGACAGCCCGTGCCGCCAGAGCGTGTCGCCCTCCAGGTGCCCGGCGTAGGGCTCGTCCACCCCGACCACCAGCTCGTCCTCTGCGCGCAGCCGCTCGATCAGCGGGCCCGTGAGGCGGTCGTCGGCGTCGGTCAGCACCGAGACATGCCAGGGCCGCGGCGCGCGCCCGCGCAGCTGCGGCGTGAAGGAGTGGATCGACACCAGCCGCGGCCGCACCCCGTCGGCGAGCGCGGCGTCGATCGCGGCCGACACCGCGGCGTGGTAGGGCCGGTGATACAGCGCCAGCCGCCGCTCGACCTCCGCCGCGTCGGCGTGGCGGTTGGCCGGCACGATGGAGCCGTCGTAGAGGCGCATCACCAGCGTCGGGTCGTCCTCGCCGCGGTTGGGGTCGATCGTCAGACGTGAGAAGCCCGCCAGCACCGCCGGCGCGTCGAAGGCGTCCGACAGCGCCAGCGTCACGCCCCGCGCGCCCACGTCCCAGGCGATGTGCCGCTCCAGATCGGACCGCGGCAGGCCGAGATCGCCGAGCTCCGGCGGCACGGCGTTCGAGGCGTGGTCGCACAGGAGCAGGAGCGAAGGATCGCCCCCGGGCCGCGCGCGCTCGACCGGATGAAACTGCATGGACCAGCGGTAGAGCGCCCGCGCCGGCGGCTCAAGCGACCGCTTGCAGGCTTCGGTTGCAAAAACGCGACCGAACGAAAACAAAAACGTGAAAATGGCGGCGCTGTTTCCCTGTCCATCACAATCTGTTGGTCCGTGCGGCGGTTTGAGGCGCCCCGCGCACCGGCTATGTGTGGGTTGTCGCAGCCACCAGACGGAGCAAACCATGCGCCACAGCGCCCTCGTCCTTGCGGCGGCCGTCGCCGCCGCACCCCTCGCGTCGGCCTTCGCCGCCGAGCCGTGGCGGATCGACCGCAGCCACGCCCATGTCACCTTCCAGGCCGACCATCTCGGCTTCTCGATGGTGCAGGGCCAGTTCCGCGAGTTCGACGCGGACATCCTGTTCGACCCCGACGACATCGAGGCGACCGAGATCACCTTCACCATCCAGGCGGCGAGCGTCGACACGCTCTGGCCCGAGCGCGACACCCACATCCGCTCGTCCGACTTCCTCAACGCCGACGACCACCCGGAGATCACCTTCGTCTCCACCGGGGTGGTGCAGACCGGCGAGAACACCGCCGACGTCACCGGAGATCTGACCATCGCCGGCCAGACCCGCCCCGTGACCTTCAACGCCACGCTGGTGAAGATCGGGCCTTCGCCGTTCAACCCGAACCTGATCATCGCCGGGTTCGTGGCCGAGGGCGAGATCGTGCGGGCGGACTGGGGCATCACCTTCGGCGGCGACGCTTTCGCCGCCCGGGTGCCGGTGCGCGTCGATCTGGAGATGAGCCCGGCGCGCTGAGCCGGGCGGGCTATACTCTCGATGGCCCGGCGCGGGGACGCGTCGACATCAAGGGAGGCCCGCATGGTTCCCGCAGGTCGGTTCGCTCTCGCCGTCGCGTTGCTTTCGGCGACGGCGACGCAAGCCGAGGACGCGCCGCTCTGGCGCGTCGACCCTGACCGCTCGGCGATCGTGTTCGGCTACGCGCTGAACGCCCGGCCGGCGGAGGGCGTCTTCGGCGGCATAGGCGGCGAGGGGCGTTTCGACCCCGCGGCGCCGGAAGCGACCCGGCTGACGCTGGAGATCGACGTGACGAGCCTCGACCTGGGCGACCCGGTCGAGACCGCCTTCGCGCTGAGCGCCGACTGGTTCGACGCCGAGCGCCACCCGCAGGCGCGCTATCGCCTCGCGCAGCTGACCGCGCTGGGCGGCGACGCCTACGAGGCGCTGGGCGATCTGACGATCAAGGGGCGCACGGTGGTGATGCGCACGCCCCTCACGCTGACGGTCGGGCCCGGCGAGGCGCAGGCGCGCGGGGCCCTGACCTTCGACCGGCGCGACTTCGGCGTGGGCTTCGGCCCCTCGGCGCTGTTCGTCGCGATCGGAACCGACGTGGCGGTGCGCTTCGATCTCGTGGCGCGCCCGGCCGAGTGATCGGCGCGCGACAGCTGGGAGAGCGCGATGGCCTTGCGGAACACCACGACGACCTGGGGCTGGCCCGCGCGGCTGCTGCACTGGTCGGTCGCGGCGATCATCGTGTTCATGCTGGTCCTCGGGACCTACATGACCGGCGTCGACGACCTGATGCGCCGCTTCGCGCTGACCCAGACGCACAAGAGCTGGGGCTTCGTCGTGTTCGTGCTGGCGCTGGCGCGGATCGGCTGGCGGCTCGCCAACCCGGTCTCGCCCGCCGAGCCCGCAGGCGCGGCGTGGGAGCGGCTGGCGGCGCGGGGGGCGCACTGGGCGCTGTACGGGCTGATGCTCTGGATGCCGCTGACCGGATGGCTGATGGCCACCGCCTCGCCGCTGCAGGAGATGTACGGCATCCGCAACATGGTGTTCGGGCTGTTCGACATGCCCGACCCCTTCGTTCCCGGCAGTCGAGAACTGGAAGATCTGTTCAAGCGGATGCACAACGTCGGGGCGGCCGCGCTGGCCGCGCTGCTGCTGGCCCATGCCGTCGCGGCGCTGCGCCACCACTTCGTGCTGCGCGACGACGTGCTGCGCAGGATGACGTGGGGACGCTAACCCACCGCGACCACAGTTGCGCCCGTGAGCCGCTGCAATTCCGCCGGCGCGATCTCGAACACGCAGCGCGGCGTGCCGCCGGCGGCCCAGACTGTCGGATGCGCCATCAGGTCGGCGTCCATGACGACCGCCAGCGTCGTTTCGTGGCCCAGGGGCGGCACGCCCCCGATGGCGTAGCCGGTGACGGCGCGCACGAAGTCCGGGTCCGCTCCGGCGAGAGCGACGCCCAGCGTCCGGCCCAACCGCTTCTCGTGAACCCGGTTGGCGCCGGAGACCAGCACGAGCCGCCCCGGCCCCTCCGGCCCGTCGCGGAACACCAGCGACTTGACGATCCGCGAGACGTCCACGCCGCAGGCGGCGGCGGCCTGCCCGGCGGTGTGCGTCGTCTCGGCCATCTCCACGACCACCGCCGTCGAGCCCGCCGCCGCCAGCGCCGCCTGCACCCGCCGCGCAGCGGCGGGAAGCTCAGCCACCGGCGGCGGTCGCCGCGATCACGGCGCGCAGCAGCGCCTGCGCCTCGGGCGCGTCCCACTCGGTCTCGCCGGTGAAGCGCGCGATCTCGCGGCCCTGCCGGTCGATCACCAGCGTCGTGGGCTGGCCGAGCAGCGCCGAGGCCTGCGCCAGCCGCAGCCGGGGGTCGTGGAACAGCGCCAGCCGCTCGATGCCGTTGTCGGCCAGCCAGCGCGCCGGCTTGCCGGGGTCGCCGCGGTCGGTGGAGACGGCGACCACCTCGAAGTCCTCGCCCCCCAGCGCCGCCTGCAGGCGGTCGAGCGAGGGCATCTCCTTGAGGCAGGGCGGGCACCACGTCGCCCAGAAGTTCATCAGCACCACGCGCCCGGCCCAGTCGGCGATGGTCGCCTCGCCGTCGGGGCCGGCGAAGGGGGTGGCGACCGGCTCCTTCGGCGCGTCGTGCAGCACGAGCCGCGCCATGTCGCCCTGTCGGGCGGCGTCGACGGTCGCGCGCGCCTCGGGGGAGAGCGCCAGCGCCGGGCCGGTCAGCGCCGGGGTGGCGAGCGTCGCGGCGGCGGTGTAGAGGCAGAGGGCGAGCGTGCGCATCGTTCCTGTCTCGTGTCGGGGATCACTTCCATGCATGACAATAGGGCGCAGGCAGCCCCGGGCGAAGGGGCCAACGCGATGTGGGGCGGCCGCTTCGCCGCCTCTGTCGCAGACGTGATGACGGCCATCAACGCCTCCATCGGCTTCGACCGCCGTCTTGCGGGGCAGGACATCGCCGGCAGCCGCGCCCATGCCCGGATGCTGGCCGCGCAGGGGATCGTGAGCGCCGAGGACGCCGAGGCCATCGACGCGGGGCTCCTGCAGATCGCCGCCGAGATCGAGCGGGGCGAATTCGCCTTCTCCACCGCCCTCGAAGACATCCACATGAACGTGGAGTCGCGCCTGCGCGAGCTGATCGGCGCCCCCGCCGGCCGGCTGCACACCGCACGCTCGCGCAACGACCAGGTGGCGCTGGACTTCCGGCTCTGGGTCCGCGACGCCTGCGACGACGCCGACCGGGCGATCACGCGGCTGATCGCGGCGCTGCTCGACCAGGCCGAGGGCGGGGTGGAGGTGGTGATGCCCGGCTTCACCCATCTGCAGGTCGCCCAGCCGGTGACCTGGGGCCATCACATGCTGGCCTATGTCGAGATGCTCGGCCGCGACCGCGCCCGCTTCCGCGACGCGCGCGCCCGCATGAACGAATGTCCGCTGGGGGCGGCGGCGCTGGCGGGCACCTCCTTTCCCATCGACCGCCACATGACCGCGGCCGAGCTGGGTTTCGAGCGGCCGACCGCCAACAGCCTCGACAGCGTGGCCGACCGCGACTTCGCCATGGAGTTCCTGTCCGCCGCGAGCATCTGCGCCACCCATCTGTCGCGGCTGGCCGAGGAGATCGTCATCTGGTCCTCGGCGCAGTTCCGCTTCGCGCGCCTGTCCGACGCCTTCTCGACCGGCTCCTCGATCATGCCGCAGAAGCGCAACCCGGACGCGGCCGAACTGGTGCGCGCCAAGATCGGGCGCATCCTCGGCGCGCAGGTCGGGCTGACGGTGGTGATGAAGGGCCTCGCGCTGACCTATTCCAAGGACATGCAGGAGGACAAGGAGCCGGTCTTCGACGCCGCCGACAGCCTCGGCCTTGCGCTCGCCGCGATGGAGGGGATGCTGCGCGACCTCGCGCCCGACGTGGCGAACCTGCGCGCGGCGGCGGCGGCCGGCTTCTCCACCGCCACCGATCTGGCCGACTGGCTGGTGCGCACGCTGGGGATGCCGTTCCGCGACGCCCACCACGCGACGGGCGCGCTGGTGCGCCGCGCCGAGACGCTGGGCGTGGACCTGCCCGATCTGCCGCTGGCGGAGATGCAGGCCGCCGAACCGCGCATCGACGCCCGCGTCTTCGGCGTGCTGGGGGTGGAGAACTCGGTGCGCAGCCGCCTCAGCTATGGCGGGACGGCGCCCGAGCAGGTGGCCGCCCAGATCGCGCGCTGGCGGGCGCTGGAGGGATGAGGGCGCTGCTGATCATGCTGGCGCTGGCCGGCTGCGGGGTGAAGGGCGACCCGACGCCGCCCGCGCAATCCGCGCAAGAGGAGCCCCGGCCCTGAGCCTGGCAGCCGCCGCCGGGCGCGCTAGCTGCGCCGCGGCCCCCCACGGAGACGCCCGCCGATGACCTTCCTGCGCAAGCTCTGGCTCGCCCTCGCGATCCTCGGGGCGATCATCCCGTGGTTCTATTTCGCGCGCTGGCTGTTCGCCAACGACTTCGACCTCGGGTTGATGCTCGACGTCTGGAACGCGACCGACGCTGGCACCGGGCTCGTATACGACCTGACATGGGCCTATCTCGTGCTCGTGATCTGGGTGCTGGTGGAAAGCCTGCCGCGCCGCGACTGGCTGAGCCTCGTCGTGATCCCGGCCGGGCTGACGATCGGCGTCTCCTGCGCGCTGCCGCTCTATCTGTTCCTGCGCTCGCGCCCCGGCTACGCCCGCTGACATGGACCATTTCGACTATCGCGCCGGCGCGCTGCACGCCGAGGACGTCGCCGTCGCAGACATCGCCGCGGCGGTGGGCACGCCGTTCTACGTCTACTCCACCGCCACGCTGACGCGTCACCTGCGGGTGATGGACGAGGCGCTGGCGGGCCTGCCGCATCTGGTCTGCTACGCGGTGAAGGCCTGCGGCAACCTCGCGGTGCTGCGCACGCTGGCGCGGCTCGGCGCGGGGTTCGACGTGGTGTCCGAGGGCGAGTTGCGTCGCGCGCTGGCCGCGGGGGCCGAGGGCGGGCGGATCGTCTTCGCCGGCGTGGGCAAGACGCGGGCCGAGATGGCCTTCGCGCTGAAGGTCGGCGTCGGCCAGTTCAATGTCGAGAGCGAGCCGGAGTTGCGCGCGCTCTCCGAGGTCGCCGCCGCCATGGGCCGACGCGCGCCGGTGGCCGTGCGGCTGAACCCGGACGTGGACGCTGAGACCCACGCCAAGATCTCCACCGGCAAGTCTGAGAACAAGTTCGGCGTGCCGATCGCCCGCGCCGGCGAGGTCTATGCGCTCGCCGCATCCCTGCCGGGGATTGAGGTGATCGGCGTCGACGTGCACATCGGCAGCCAGCTCACCCGGCTGGAGCCGTTCCGCGCCGCCTTCCTCAAGGTCGCCGAGACGGTGGACGCGCTGCGGGCCGACGGCCACGCGATCCGCCGCGTCGATCTGGGCGGGGGCCTCGGCATTCCCTACGTCCGCTCCAACGAGGCGCCGCCGCTGCCCTTCGATTATGGCGGTGTGGTCCGCGAGACGGTCGGCCGCCTCGGCGCCGAGATCGTGATCGAGCCGGGCAGGCTGATCGCCGGCAACGCCGGGCTGCTGGTGGCGTCGGTGATCTACCGCAAGCAAGGCGAGGGGCGCGACTTCCTGATCGTCGACGCCGCGATGAACGACCTGATCCGCCCGGCGATGTACGACGCCTGGCACGACATCGTGCCCGTGGCGGAGCCCGCAGCCGACGCGCTCCTGAGCCCGGTGGACGTGGTGGGCCCGGTCTGCGAGAGCGGCGACACCTTCGCCCGCGCGCGCTCCCTGCCGCCGCTCGACGCGGGCGATCTGGTGGCGTTCCGTTCCGCCGGCGCCTACGGCGCGGTCATGGCGAGCGAATACAACGCGCGTCCGCTGGTTCCCGAGGTGCTTGTGCGCGGATCGCGCTTTGACGTGGTGCGCGCCCGGCCCACTTATGCTGAGATGCTGGCGCGGGAACGGATTCCCGACTGGCTGGCCTGAGCCGCGCGACAGTCCGCGCTCACGCCCAGGAGCCGAGGAGAGCCCATGGCAGACCTTCGCAGCCCCGCCGACCGCATCGACGCCGCCCGCCGCTGGGTGCGCCGTCAGGCCCGCCGCGCCCGCGTCCGCCTCTGGGTCGAGCGTCTGGCGGGCGCGCTCTGGCCGCTGTGGGCGCTTGGCGCGGGCTTTCTGGGGCTTGCATTGCTCGGTCTGCCGCAGACCCTGCCCTTCGCCGGGCATATCGCGCTGCTGGGCGCGTTCGGCGTCGCGGCGCTTTGGTTTCTGGTCGCCGCCGTTCGGGGCTGGCGCACGCCGACCGGCGCCGAAGCCCGGGCGCGGCTCGACGAAGGGCAGCGCGAACGGCCCGTCGCGGCGCTGGACGACGCTTTGGCGGCCGGGTCCGCCGATCCCGCCACGCAGGCGGTGTGGGCCGCCCATCGCACGCGCATGGCGGATCGCGCCATGGCGGCGCGTGCGCCGAAGGCGGACCTGCGCGTCTCCCACCGCGACCCCTTCGCCCTGCGCCACGCCGCGGGGCTCGCGCTGGCGGCAGGGCTGATCGCCCAGCTCGGCGACGGCGGCGCGCGGCTCGTCGAGGCGCTGACGCCGGTGGGCGGCGCATCGGCCGCCGCGGCGCAGGCCCCGGCGCCGAGCCTCGAGGCCTGGGCCTCGCCGCCGCTCTACACCCGCGCCGCGCCGATCTATCTCACCGAGCGGTTGAACCAGCGCGAGCCGATCAGCCTGCCGGCCGGATCGGAGGTGACGCTGCGCGTATTCGATGCGCCCGCCGCGCCGCGGATCGTGGCGGAGGGCCTCGCCGGCGAGGCCGTCCTTACCGAGACCGGGGGCGCATGGGGCGTGACGCTGACGCTGGAGAGCTCCGGATCGCTGGAGATCGCGGCGGACGGCGCAACCTTCGGCGGCTGGCGCTTCGAGGCGGTCCCCGACGCGCCGCCGACGGTGGCTTTCACCGAGGGGCCTGCGCGCGAGCGCGACGGTTCGCTGGGCTTCGGCTTCGTGGCGCAGGACGACCATGGCGTGGTCGAGGCCCGCGCCGAGCTGGCGCTGGACGTCGCCGCGGCGGGCCCGCTCGGCTTGGCGCCGGACACGGTGTTCGAGCCGATCGCCTTCGAGCTGCCTCTGCCCCTGCGCGGCGCCGCCGCCGAGGCGGGCGAGACGGTGACGCGCAACCTCACAGAGAACCCTTGGGCGGGCCTGCCCGTCGTTCTGACGCTGATCGTCGCCGACGCCGCCGGGCAGGAGGCGCGCGTGGAGGCGCGGCTCGATCTGCCGGCGCGCCGCTTCCGCGAGCCGCTGGCCCGCGCCATCGTCGAGCAGCGCCGCGACCTCGCCTGGAGCGTGGAGACCGCGCCGCGGGTGCGCGACGTGATCGACGCGCTGACCGCCCACCCCGACGACGTGTTCACCGACGCCTCGGCATATCTGATAACGCGCACCGCCCGCCGTCGGCTCGGCTATGCGGTAGACGAGGCCCGCGTGCGCGACGAAACGCCTGGGGTCGCGGAACTGCTGTGGCAGGCGGCGCTGAAGATCGAGGACGGCGAGTTGAGCGACGTGGAGCGCCGGCTGCGCGAGTTGCAGCAGGAGCTGTCCGAGGCGCTGGAGCGCGGGGCCGATCAGGACGAGATCGCCCAGCTGATGGACGAACTGCGCCGCGCCATCCAGGAGATGATGCGCCAGCTCGCACAGGAGATGATGGACAACCTCGCCGAGGGGCAGGAGCCGCAGCAGGTCGACCCCGACCAGATGATGTCCCAGCAGGACCTCGCCGACATGCTGGACCGGCTGGAGGAGGCCCTGCGCAACGGCATGGAGGACCTGGCCCGACAGATGCTGCAGGACCTCGCGCAGCTTCTGGAGAACCTGCAGATGGCCCAGCCCGGCCAGCAGGGGCAACAGGGCGAGGGCGACCAGGCGATGCAGGAGCTGCAGGACATGATCGGCCAGCAGCAGGGCCTCGCCGACCGTTCCTTCGACGCGCTGCGCCAGCAGCGCCAGCAGGGACAGGGCGGCGAGCCGGGGGAGGGCGGCGAGGGAGAACAGGGCCAGGGCCAGCAGCAGGGCCAGGGCCGGCAGGGCGAGGGGCAGGCGCAGGGCGGCGAGCAGGGGCCGGGCGGCGGGCAGGGGCGCGCCGACCAGGGACGGCCCGGCGGTCCCGACCTCGGATCGATCGCGCGCGATCAGGAGGGGTTGCGGCAGCTTCTGGACGATCTGCGCCGCGGCCTGCCCGGCAACGAGGCGCTGGACCGGGCCGAGCGCGAGATGGGCTCGGCGCGCGAGAGCCTTGAGCAGGGCGACGCCGAGGGCGCGCTGCAGGATCAGGTCGAGGCGCTCGACGCCCTGCGCGAGGGCGCGCAGGAGCTGGCCGAGCAGATGCAGCAGGAGCCCGGCCAGGCGCAACAGGCCGGACGCGAAGGCCGCTCCGGCGACGTGCGGGACGAGGACCCCTTCGGCCGGCCCACCGCGACGGACGGCCCGCTCGACGGCGACTCGGTGCGCGTGCCGGACGCCGCCATCGCCAACCGGGCGCGCGAGTTGATGGACGAGATCCGCCGCCGCTCCGGCGAGCGCAGCCGCTCGGAAAGCGAACTGGACTACCTGCGCCGGCTGCTGGAGCGGTTCTGAGGGGTCAGCGCAGCTCCGCGACGGCGTCAGCAAGCGCGTCGCGGGCGCGGTCAACGAGCGCTACGTAGCGTTCCAGCGGCTCCGCGAGTTGCGGAACCGCGGTCGCTACGTCCGCGTGCCGCGCGTAGACGGCGACTGCGAGCAGCGCCAGCAGGCTGATCACCGCGAAGCCCGCCATGAACCCGCCCCGGCCGCCGCCTCGCGGCTCCTCCAGCGAAGCCGCCAGCGCCTCGCTGCGCACCGGCGCGGGGGGCGGCGGGGCGGGGGACGGCGAAGCGGGGGACGGCGAAGCGGGGGACCGGGGCGCGGCGCGTTCCGGGGCGCGCTGCATCGCCGGCGCAGGCTGTCTTGCCGGAAAGGGCGGCGGAACGACCTCCCGGGCGGGCGGCGCCATGCGCGCAGCGCGACCGCCTGCGCGCCACTCGGCGCGGCAATTGCTGCAACGGACCATCCGCCCTTCGGCCGGGATCGCATCCTCGTCGAGGGCGTAGCGCGCGCCGCAGGCCGGGCATGTCAGCTGCATGCGGTCTCTCCACCGAAGGGCGCGTCCGCCCCGCTTTCCACCGCTATATCTTGCGCCCGCCCCCCGGCCAAGCGTCGGCGGCGGCTTGAGCCCGCCCGGCGGCTCTGCGATGCTCCGGCGCAACGGGGATGACCCGGCGGCGGGTCCGGGGGGCGGCGGTGATCGAGTTCGAGGCGGTGGGCTTCGCCTATGGTCCGCGCCGCGTGCTGACGGCGGCGTCCGTCGCGCTGGAGCCGGGCTCGCTGCACTTCCTCACCGGCCGCTCCGGCGCCGGCAAGACCACCTTCCTGCGCCTGATCCATCTGGCGCTGGCGCCGACGGCGGGCGCGGTGCGGGTCTTCGGCGCCGACACGCGCGGCCTCGGCCGGGGCCAGCGGGCGGCGATGCGGCGGCGCATGGGGCTGGTGCTGCAGGACTGCGACCTGCTGGAGCACATGAGCCTCCACGACAACATCGCCCTGCCGCTGCGCGTCGCCGGGGCCGATCTGGCGGCGCGCGCGGAGGACGTGGCGGCGCTGGCGCGCTGGGTCGGCCTCGGCGACCGGCTGACGGCGCGGCCGCGCGAGCTTTCCTCCGGCGAGCGCCAGCGCGCCGCGGTCGCCCGGGCGGTGGTGACGGCGCCGGAGCTGGTGCTGGCTGACGAGCCCACCGGCGACGTCGACGAGGAGGCGGCGGGGCGCATCTTCGACCTCTTTCTCGAACTCAACCGCAACGGCGCGACGGTCCTCGTGGCGACCCACGACCTCGGCCTGATCCGCCGGGCCCAGGGCCGCAGCAAGGCGCGCACCCTGCGGCTGGAGGGCGGCGCGGTCATCCGCGCCGGCGCGCCCCTGTGAGCCGCCGCCCGGCCCCGCTGGCGCCCCGCGCGGCTACGCCCTTCCTCGTCGCTCTGGTGTCGGGCGCGATGTGCTTTCTGGCCGTCTGCGCGCTGGAGGCGGCGTCCGGCGCGGCGCGACTGTCCGGGGCCTGGGCGCAGGGGCTCGACGGCGCCGCCACGGTGCGCGTCGCCGCCCCCGAGGGCCGCACGGCGGCGGAGCCGGTCGCGCTGGCGGCGCTGGGCGCTCTGGCCGACGCCCCCGGCGTGACGGGCCTGCGCGTGCTGACGGCGGAGGAGACGGCGGCGCTGGTGGCGCCGTGGGTCGGCGAGGGGCTCGATCTGGCGGCCTTGCCCGCGCCGATCCTGATCGAGGTGACGCTCGGCGCGCCGGCGCCCGAGGCGGCGGCGATGCAGCGCCGGCTCGACCTCGCCGCGCCCGGCGCGGTGTGGGACGATCACGGGGCGTGGCGCGCGCCGCTGGCCGCGGCCTCGGCGGCCTATCGGCGCCTCGCCTTCTGGGCGGTGGGGCTGATGGGGCTGGCGCTGGCCACGATGGTGGTCACGACGGCGCGCGCGAGCCTCGCCGGCGCCGCCGCCACCGTGCGCACGCTGCGGCTGCTGGGCGCGGGCGACGGGATGATCGCGCGCGCCTTCGACCTGCCCATCGCCGTGCGGGCGCTGGCAGGCGGCGCGGTCGGGGCGGCGGCCGCCGCGACGGCGCTCGGCGCGTTGCCGCCGCTGGGCCTCGCCGAAACCTTCGCCGGGCCGTGGCGGCCGCAGATCGCTCCGCTCGTCGCGGCGCCGGCTGCGAGCGCCGTGCTGGCCTGGGGGGCGGCGCGGCTGACCATCCTGGCCGTGCTGCGGGCGGCGCCGTGACGGGCCATCTGCGCGGGGTGGCGTTCTACGCCGTGTGCTACGGCAGCATGGCGCTGGCCGGCGCGCTGTTCTTTCCCGTGGCGGTGGTCTCCGGCCCCGCGGCGCGGGTCTGCGCCAAACTGTGGCTGCGCTTCATGTTCGCCGCGCTGCGCCTGATCGGCGGCGTGCGGACCGAGTTGCGGGGGCCCCTGCCCACGGGACGGGTTCTGGTCGCCGCCAAGCACCAGTCGATGCTCGACGTCTTCATCCTCGTGCACGCCCTGCCCGAGGCGCGCTTCGTGATGAAGCGCGAACTGACGCGCACGCCCGTCTTCGGCTGGTATGCGCTGCGGCTGGGCTGCGTGCCGGTGGACCGCGGCGGCGGTCGGGCGGCGCTGGAGGGCATGGTGCGCGACATGATCGCGGCGGGCGGCGACAGCGGCCAGATGGTGATCTACCCGCAGGGCACGCGCGTCGCGCCGGGGGCCTCGGCGCCTTACAAGATCGGGGTGCACGCGCTCTACGAGGCCACCGGGCGGGCCTGCGTTCCGGCCGCCACCAACGCCGGGCGGTTCTGGCCGAAGGGGCTGCGGCTGAACCCCGGCGTAGCGGTGGTCAGCCTCCTGCCCGAGATCGCTCCCGGCCTGCCGCGCGAGGCCTTCATGGCCCGGCTGGAGGCCGTCATCGAGACGGAGACGGCGCGTCTCGGCGATGATTGACGTACCTCAACGCGCCCCGCGATAGTGCGGCGGCGAAGGGGGACGCGCGTGAGCCGACCGACGGTCAACGATCTTGCGAGGGCTGCGGGCGTCAGCCTCGCCACCGTCGACCGCGTGCTGAACGCCCGGCCGGGCGTGCGAGCGGCGACCGTGGCGCGGGTGACCGAGGCCATCGACCGCATCGGCTATGTCCGCGACGTCGCCGCGGCCAACCTCGCGCGCCAACGGCGCTATCGGCTGCTGTTCGCGCTGCCCGAGGGTCAGGGCGCGTTCGCGGCATCGCTGCACGCCGCCGCCCGCCGCGCCGCGGGTCTCGCCGCGCTCGAGCGCAGCGAGATCGCCGTCGCGGCCTATCCGCCCGGCGACCAGCACGCGCTGGCCGCGCTGCTGGACGCGCATCTGGAGCGCGGCGTGGACGGCGTGGCGGTGATGGCGGCCGAGACGCCGCCCGTCCGCGACGCCGTGCGCCGGCTGAAGGCGGCCGGAGCGGCGGTGGTGGCCCTGGCCTCGGACCTGCCGGCCTCGGGGCGCGACCATTTCGCGGGCGTGGACAACGTGGCGGCGGGCCGCGCGGCCGGGGTGCTGATGGGCCGCTTCCTCGGGCCCGCCGGCGGTCGGGTGCTGGTGCTGGCGGGTTCGATGCTGTCGCGCGAGAGCATAGAGCGGCGGCTGGGTTTCGACGCGGCGCTCGCCGAGCGGTTCCCCGCGGTGGAGGCGCTGCCGTCCCTCGAAGGGCGCGACGACCCCTCGACGGTGGCGCGCGTGGCGGCCGAGGCGCTGGCGCGCTTCGCCGATGTCGCAGGGGTCTACGCCGCTGGGGCCGGCGAGGCGGCGCTGACCGGGGCGCTGCGGGCCGCGGGGCTGTCCGGGCGGCTGGTGCGGATCGACCACGAACTGACGCCGGATGCGCGGGCGGGGCTGGCCTCCGGCGAGATCGACGCGGTCATAACCCAGGACGTCGGCCATCTGGTGCGTAGCGCCGTGCGCGTCCTGCGGGCGTTGAGCGACGGCGCGCCCATCGACCCGGCGCAGGAGCGCATCCGCATCGAGATCGTGATCCGCGAGACGATCCCGCCCGCCTGACCCGAGGATCGCTTCAGATCATCCGGCGGATGAGCCGCCGCGCCAGCACGCCGCCCGCCACCGCGCCGGCCCCGACCAGCGCCGCGACGCCCACGGGCGAGGCCGCCAGCGCCAGAAGCCCGATCTTGGCGGCGCCGACCTTGATCGCCGCGGCCTTCGCCGCTCCCGCCCCCAGCGCCGCGCCGCCCGCATGTCCGGCCAGGCCGCCGATCGCGCCGGCAGCGGCCACCATCTCGCCCTTTATGTCCGACCCTCGGTCGTGGGCCATTACGGTCCCTCCTCGCGGCGGCGAGATCGCATGATGGGGTCGGCGGGCCCGACCGGCAAGGGCCGCGCGGGTGCGAAGCGTCCGCCGGGCGAGCCGTCCCGCACCGTGCGCGGGCGTTGGCGGGCCTACCCCCAGCCGTCGGGCCTCGACCGGCTCCACTTGGCGATGCGCGCCCGTCACGCCGATCAGGCCGTCGCCGCACGGACCGCCGCCGCGCCCGACTAGCCGACGCGCACCAGCTGCTTGCCGAAGTTTCCGCCCTCCAGAAGACGGATGAAGGCTTCCGGCGCCGCCTCCAGCCCCTCCGCCACGGTCTCGCGGTAGCGCATCCGCCCATCGCGGACCATCGGCGCGACTTCATCGAGGAACGCGTCGCGCCGGTCGGCATGGTCGAACACGATGAAGCCGCGCACGCCGAGCCGCCGCGTCAGGATGGCGCGCCAGACACTGGGCAGCGGCGCCGCCTCGTCGAGGCCCCGTCCACCGTACCAGGCGATGGCGCCGCAGACGGCGATGCGGCCGTGGTCGTTCATGCGCTCCAGCGTCGCCTGCAACGTCACGCCGCCGACGTTGTCGTAGTAGGCGTCCACGCCCTGGGGCGCCGCGGCCGCCATGGCGGCGGACAGCGCCGGCGCGCCTCCCTCCATGTGGTGGTCGAGGCAGGCCTCGCAGCCGAGTTCCCGGACCGCGTAGGCGCATTTCTCCGGGCCGCCCGCGACGCCGATCACCCGCAGCCCGCGCGCCTTCGCCAGCTGGCACGCCACGGCCCCGACCGCGCCGGTGGCCGCCGAGACGACGATGGTCTCGCCGGGCCTGACCGCGAGGATGTCGGTGAGACCGACCCAGGCGGTGTGGCCCGGCATGCCCAGAACGCCGAGCGCGGTCTGGATCGGCGCGCGCTCGGGGTCGATCTTGCGGACGCCGGCGCCGTCGCTGACGGCGTGGCTGGTCCAGCCGAAACGACCCGCGACGATCTCGCCCGCCGTGAAGCCCGGGTGGTCGCTCGAAACCACCTCCGCGACGGCTTCGCCCTCCATGAGCCCGCCCAGGGGCACGGGCGGGGCATAGGACTTCGCGTCGTCCATCCGCCCGCGCATGTAGGGATCGAGCGACAGCCACAGCGTGCGCGCCAGAAACGCGCCGGTCCCCGGCGCCGGCGCCGGCGCGCGCTCGATGCGGAAGTCGCCGCGCCTCGGCGCGCCGACCGGTCGCGCCGCGAGAAGGACGCGGGTCATCGTTTCGGTCATGGGCGAGACTCCTGCGCGAGCGGCATTCTTGGCTGCGCGCCGCGGGAATGACCAGTGCGTCGGCGACGGCGGCCGCGAATGCCCGCGGCCGCTTCCTGCGCCGGCCGCGTCGCCCTAGAAGGCCCTCATGCGCTACGATGCGATCATTCTGGGAGCCGGCGGCGCGGGTCTTCTTGCGGCGGCTACGGCCGGTCAGGCGGGCGCGCGGGCGCTGGTGCTCGACCACGCCGATCAGGCCGGCCGCAAGATCCTCATCTCCGGCGGCGGGCGCTGCAACTTCACCAACACGGAAGCCGCGCCCGAGCGCTTCCTGTCCCAGAACCCGCACTTCGCGAAATCGGCCCTCAGCCGC
>DAINOD010000056.1:0-19936 GCA_036735545.1 Rubrimonas sp.
CGACCTTGTTGCCGAAGCCGCCGCCGATATCGGGCGAGATCACGCGGATGTTGTGCTCGGCGATGCCGGAGATCAGCGAGGCGACCGTGCGAACGGCGTGCGGCGCCTGGAAGGTGCCCCACAGGGTCAGCTTGCCGGCGATCTTGTCCATGCTGGCGACGCAGCCGCAGGTCTCCAGCGGGCAGGGATGGGTGCGGTGGTAGTAGACCATCTCCTCGGCCGTCACCTCGGCCTCGGCCAGAACGGCCTCGGTCGCGGGCTGGTCGCCCTGCTCCCAGGTGAAGATGTGGTTGTGGTGGCGGCGGGGGCCGTGGGCGCCTTCGGTCTTGCCGTCGAGGTCCTCCCGCAGGACGGGCGCGCCGGGCTCCATGGCCTTGAACGGGTCCATGACGACGGGAAGGTCCTCGTAGTCGACCTCCACCAGCTCGATCGCGTCGGCGGCGACGTAGCGGTTCTCGGCGACGACGAAGGCGACCTCCTGGCCCTGGAACAGCACCTTGCCGTCGGCCAGCACCATCTGCCTGTCGCCGGCCAGCGTCGGCATCCAGTGCAGGCCCAAGGGCGCGAGATCTTCCGCCGTCAGCACCGCGACGACGCCGGGCAGGGCCAGCGCGGCCTCCTTGTGGACCTTCACCACGCGCGCGTGGGCGTAGGGGCTGCGCACGAAGTCGCCGAACAGCATGCCCGGCATCTGGATGTCGTCGACGTAGTTGCCGCGCCCCTGCGTGAAGCGCACGTCCTCGACGCGCTTGCGCGACGTTCCCAGCCCCTTGAGGTTGGCGGTGCGCTGGTCGGGGGTCATGTCGTTCATTGCGCGGCCTCCTTCTGGGCGTTGACCTGAGCCGCGGCGGCGAGGATCGCCTTGACGATGTTCTGATAGCCGGTGCAGCGGCAGAGGTTGCCGGCGATGCCCATGCGCACCTCCGCCTCGGTGGGGTCGGGGTTCTCCTGCAGCAGACGGTGGGCGCGCAGGATCATGCCCGGGGTGCACCAGCCGCACTGCAGGCCGTGGTGCTCGCGGAACATCTCCTGCAGCACGTGCAGGGTTCCGTCCGGGGCGGCCATGCCCTCGATGGTGGTCAGGTCGGCCCCGTTGGCCTGGGCGACGAAGACGCTGCAGGACTTCACCGACTTGCCGTTCATGTCGACGGTGCAGGCGCCGCAGTGGCTCGATTCGCAGCCGATATGGGCGCCGGTCAGGCGCAGCTCCTCGCGCAGGAAATGCACCAGCAGCGTGCGCGGTTCGGCCAGCGCTTCGACGGACCGTCCGTTCACGGTCATCTTAACATGCATCTTGCCCATGATGTCCCTCAGGCGGCGCGGCTGGCGGCGCGCTGGATGGCGCGGCGCAGGATGGCGCCGGCGACGTGGCGCTTGAACTCGACGGGGCCGCGCATGTCCTCGGTGGGCTCGATGGCCTCCTGCATTGCGGCGACGGCGGCTTTCAGCCGGTCCTCCGACAGCGGTCCGCCGACCAGCGCGGCCGCGGCGCCTTCCGCGGTGACGGGGCGGTCGGCTAGGTTGGTCATGGCGACGGCGGCCTCGCTCACCGCGCCCCCGGAGAGGCGCAGCGTCACGGCCGCGGCGGCGGTGGCGTAGTCGCCGATCTTGCGCTTCTGCTTCTCGTAGGCCCAGCCCTGCCCCGGCGCGGGAACGGGAATGCGGATGCGCGCCAGGATTTCGCCGTCCTCGGCGGCGGTGTCGTAGGCGCCGTGGTAGAAGGCACGCGCCCTGACGCTGCGCACGCCTTCCGGCCCGGCGAGGTCGAAGGTCGCGTCGAGGCACTGCATCAGCGCGGGCATGTCGTTGCCGGGGTCGCCGTTGGCGACGTTGCCGCCGAGGGTGCCGACATAGCGCACCTGCGGGTCGGCGATCTGCAGCGCGGTCTCGCGCAGGATGGGCAGCTTCTCGGCCAGCCCCGCATGGGCGATCAGTTCGGCCTGCGTCGTCATGGCGCCGATCACCGCTTCCGCGCCCAGCGTCACGCCGCGCAGTTCGGCGACGTCCTGCAGGTCGATCAGGTGCTCGGGCTGGGCCATGCGCAGCTTGATCATCGGGATCAGGCTGTGCCCCCCGGCGAGCGGGCGCGCCGCCTCACCGAGCCGCGCCAGCAGCGCGGCGGCGTCGGCGAGCGTGGTCGGACGGTGATAGTCGAACTGGCCCGGGATCATCCGGCGCGCCTCCCCTGGCTGGTCGCGGCCGCCCTGCGTGGGACGGGCCGTCGTTGATCGTCGCGGAGGGTGCGCCGACGCCCGGAATTGTCAATCGTGCAGCGCATGGACCGGTGGGCGCTTGCGCCGTCTGCCCCGCGCGCTATCCCCACGGGACGGTTTCACGGAGTCTCCGCCCATGCCCGCACCCCAGCGCGTCGCCGTCATCGGGGCCGGCCTCGCCGGCCTGACGGCCGCCCGGGCTCTCGCCGACGCCGGGGCTGCGGTGACGGTGTTCGAGAAGAGCCGCGGCCTCGGCGGGCGGCTCGCGACGCGGCGGACCTCCGAGGGCTGGGTGTTCGACCACGGCGCCCCGGACGTGCAGGAGAGCCCGCTGGCGCCGGCCTTCGCCGCCTTTCTCGACAGGGCGCTGGCCGCGGGCTGCGCCGAGCGGGCCCCCGGCGGCTGGGTCGGTCGGCCCGGGATGAGCGCGCTGGTCGCGCCGCTGGCCCGGGGCCTCGACATCCGCTTCGGCGTCGAATGCGGCCCGGTCGCGAAGGCCTCCGGCGGCTGGTCGGTCGGAGGCGAGACCTTCGACGCGGCGGTCTGCGCCGCCCCCGCGCCGCAGACCGCGACGCTTTGCGCCGCCGCGCCGCTCGTGGCGGAGGCGGCGCGCGCGGCGGCGATGGACCCGGGCTGGACGTTGCTCGCCGGCTGGCGGCGCCCGCCCGCGCCGGCGGTCGCCGCCCCCTTCGCCATGGTCGCCCCCAGCGCGGCGACCGGCGGCCATGCGGGCGCCTGGATCGCGCACGCCACGCTCGACTGGACCCGCGCCAATCTCGAGCGCGAGCGCCCCGACGTGGCGCGGGATCTGGCGGCGGCGCTGGCGGCCGGCTGCGGCGCCGACCCCGCCGACCTGAGCTTCGCGCAGGCGCATCGCTGGCGCTACGCCCGCGTCGCGCGGTCGGTGGGCGCGCCCTGCGTCGCGCAGGACGGGCTGGTCGCGGCGGGGGACTGGCTGCTCGGGCCGCTCGCCGCCCACGCCCACGCCTCGGGGCTCGCCGCCGCCGCGGCGCTGGCCTAGGCTCCCGCGCCGGAGGACATCGCATGACCAACCCGCTGCTCGACGACTGGACCGGCCCCTTCGCCCTGCCGCCCTTCGCCGCCATCGGCGACGCCGACTGGGCGCCCGCCTTCGACGCCGCCATCGCCGAGGCCCGCGCCGAGCGCGACGCGATCGCCGCCGACCCCGGGCCGCCCGACTTCGCCAACACCGTCGAGGCGATGGAACGGTCGGGGCGGCTGCTGTCGCGGGTCGCCTCTGCCTTCTTCGGCCTCGTCGGCGCCGACAGCACCGAGGCGCGGGAGCGCGTGCAGGCCGAGGTGGCCCCGAAGCTGGCGCAGCTTTCCAGCGAGACCTTCACCGACCCCGCGCTGTTCGCCCGCTTCGATGCGCTGATGGGCGCGCGCGCGGGCCTGAGCCCCGAGCAGGACCGCGTGCTGTTTCTTACCCACCGTCGCTTCCTGCGCGCCGGCGCCCGGCTCGACGAAGCGGGGCGGGCGCGGATGGCCGAGATCGGGCGGCGCCTCGCCGCGCTTGGCGTGAAATTCGCCCAGAACGTGCTGGCCGACGAGCGGTCGTGGAAGCTCGACCTCGGCGAGGAGGACCTCGCCGGCCTGCCCGACTTCGTGCGCGCCGCCGCAGCGGACGCCGGGCGCGCGCGCGGCGGGCAGGGCTACGCCGTCACCCTGTCGCGCTCGCTGATCGAGCCGTTCCTGACCTTCTCCGAACGGCGCGACCTGCGCGAGACCGCGTGGCGCGCCTGGGTCGCGCGCGGGGCCAACGGGGGCGAGACCGACAACCGCGCCATCATCGCCGAGACGCTGGCGCTGCGCGCCGAGCGCGCCCGGCTGCTGGGCTATCCCTGCTACGCCGCCTACAAGCTCGAACCAGAGATGGCGCGGGAGCCGGCGCAGGTCCGCGCTCTCCTGGAGCGGGTCTGGTCTCCCGCCAAGGCCCGCGCGGCGCAGGAGGCGGCGCGGCTGGAGACGCTGATCGGCGGCGCCCACCCGCTCGCGGCGTGGGACTGGCGGCACTACTCGGAGAAGGTCCGCGCCGCCGACTACGACCTCAGCGAAGCGGCGCTGAAGCCCTACCTGCGCCTCGACGCGATCATCGGGGCCGCCTTCGACGTGGCGGGCCGCCTGTTCGGCCTGTCATTCCGCCCGCTGGAGGGCGTCGCCGCCCATCACGCCGACGCGCGCGCCTGGGAGGTGCTGCGCGGCGACGCCCATGTCGGCGTCTTCATCGGCGACTATTTCGCGCGGCCCTCCAAGCGCTCCGGCGCCTGGTGCACCGGGTTCCGCAGCCAGTCGCGCCTGCTGGGCGAGACGCCGGTGGTGCTGAACGTCATGAACTTCGCCCGCGCCGGCGACGGCCCGGCGCTGCTGACCTGGGACGACGCGCGCACGCTGTTCCACGAGTTCGGCCATGCGCTGCACGCGCTGTTGTCGGACGTGACCTATCCCTCGATCGCCGGCACCTCGGTCGCGCGGGACTTCGTGGAGCTGCCCTCGCAACTCTACGAGCACTGGCTGGGCACGACCGAGGTGCTGTCCGCCCACGCCCGCGACGCGGCGGGCCGGCCGATGCCGCCCGAGCTGATCGCGAAGCTGAGGGCGTCGGAGACCTTCGATCAGGGCCGCGCGACGGTGGAGTTCGTCGGCTCCGCTCTGGTCGATCTTGCGCTGCACGAAGCGGCGCCGCCCGCCGACCCCATCGCCTTCGAGGCGGCGGAGCTGGCGCGGATCGGCATGCCCGAGGCGGTGGGAATGCGCCATCGTTCGGCGCATTTCCAGCACGTCTTCGCCGGCGAGGGCTACGCGTCGGGCTATTACAGCTACATGTGGTCGGAAGTGATGGACGCCGACGCCTTCGCCGCCTTCGAGGAGGCGGGCGACCCCTTCGACCCCGCCACCGCCGCCCGTCTGGCCGAGCATGTCCTGTCCGCGGGCGGCCGGCAGGACGCGGCCGACGCCTGGCGCGCCTTCCGCGGCCGCGACCCCGACCCGCAGGCGATGATGCGCAAGCGCGGGCTCGCGGCGTGAGGCGGGCGCGACCGGCGTGATCGTCTGGGCGGACGAGGGGCTGATCCTGTCCGCCCGGCGCCACGGCGAGAACGACGCGATCCTCGAGGCGCTGACCGCCGCACACGGCCGCCACGCCGGCGTGGTCAAGGGCGGCGGCGGGCGGCGCATGGCGCAGATGCAGCCCGGGGCCACCGTCGCGCTGGAGTGGCGGGCGCGGCTGGAGGACCATCTCGGCGTCTGGCGGGTCGAGCCGGTGCGCGACCGCGCCGGGGCCATCATGACGGAGGCGGACGCGCTGGCCGCGCTGGCCTCGGCGGCGGCGCTGCTGGGCGTCTATCTGCCGGAGCGCGAGCCGATGGCCGCCGTCCACGCCGCCACCGAGGCGCTGTTCGACACGCTGGCCGCCGGCCCGGGCTGGCCGGAAGCCTATGCGCGCTGGGAGCTGGGCCTGCTTTCGGCGCTGGGCTTCGGGCTCGATCTCGACGCCTGCGCCGCGACGGGCGCGACGCAGGAGCTGGTCTGGGTCTCGCCGAAGTCGGGCCGCGCGGTCAGCCGCGCCGCCGGCGCCGCCTGGGCGGACCGTCTGTTGCCGCTGCCCGCCTTCCTGCGCGGCGTCGGCCTCGCGGGGCCGGCCGAAGTGGCGCAGGCTTTGCGGCTGACGGGACACTTCTTCGAGACCCGGGTCGCGTCCGCCTTCGGCGCTCCGCCGCCGCCGGCGCGGGCCCGGCTCGCCGCGCGGCTTCAGGCGAGCGCGGGATAGCCCGCCGCCGTCGCGCCGGCGTCCATGGCGGCGACGGCGTCGTAGGCGCTCTCGGGCAAGACCTCGGCGCCGGCGATCAGCAGAACGGCGCGCGCCTCGGCCGTTTCGGGCGCCGACAGCGCCTCCAGCGTCGCCGCCCGGACGGCGTCCAGCTGCGCGCCCTCGGCGGCGGTCACGTAGGGCAGGGCGGGGGCGGCGGGCGACCAGGCGAGCACGCGCAACGCCGCCGTCTCGTTGGGGGCATGGGCGCGCAGCAGCGCCAGCGTCACGCAGTCCACAGCGCAGAGGTCCGCCGCGCCGGTGGCGACCGCGGCCATCGACCGGCGATGCGCTCCGGTCTCGATCGTGCGCGCGAAGAACCGCCCGTCCTCGGCCAGCGGCGCCGCCACCGCGCGCAGGGCGTTCCATCCCGACTGGCTGTCGGCCCCGTTGAAGGCCGCGACCCCGCCGCGCAGGTCGGCCAGCGTCTCCGCCGGGTCGCCAGCGCGCACCAGCAGCGCCGAGCGGTAGAGCGGCCCCTCGCAGCCCTCCGCGTCGTAGCACGGCGTCGCGACGAGCCTGACGCGGTCGCGCAGCGCGCGCACGAAGGGCAGGCCGCATGTCTGGGCGAGCGCGAGGCCCGCGTCGGTCCACAACGCCGTCAGGTCGCCGCCGCGGTCGAGCGCCGCCGGGGCCGCGACGCCGTGCGCGGCGAGGCGGGCGCGCAGGGCCGCCCACAACGCGTCGGTGGCGGCGCGAACCTCGGGCAGGTCATACATCGGCAGCCCGGCTCTGGGGCTCATGCGGCTCCGCCTCGAATGGTCGGCCTCAGGGCGCGTGCGGCGGCCGAAGCGGGTGCGGCACCGGGTCCTTGGCGCGCAGGAGGTGGCGTCGGATCACCGCCGCGTAGGAAGCGTAGCGATAGCCGTCGTTGCGCGCCAGCACCGCCTCGCGCCGCGCGGCGTAGGCGCCGGGGAGGCGCGTCCACGGCAGGTTGGGCTCGTCGTGGTGGACGGCGTGGAAGTTGTTGTTGAGAAACAGCAGCGCCAGCAGGCCGCGGTCCTCGATCACCACGGTCCGGCCCTCGGCGCGCTCGTGGGCGCGGTGCTCCAGGAAGGTGCGGATCTTCAGCACCGACAGGGCCAGATAGCAGGCGAGCAGATAGGCCCAGAACGGCGTCGGCGAGGCCGCCACCCAGGCCAGCACAGGCGCCGCGCCCAGCGCGTGCAGCGCCCAGGCGCGCAGGACCGCGGCGTCGCCGCGACGCGCGGCGCGCAGATCGTCGCCCCAGAAGCGCCAGAGCCCGATGGCCGGGCCGATCAGGAAGCGCCCCGCCAAAGTGTTGTTGGCGCGCAGGATCGCGCGCCACGGCGTCGACAGCCGCGCCCAGGCGGCTGGGTCCAGGTAGTTGCTCTCGGGGTCGTCGTAGGGGTCGGTCAGCCGTTCGTCGCGGTGGTGCGCGATGTGCGTGTCGCGGAAGCGCAGGTATGGCACGGCTAGCCCCAGCGCCGGGAAAACCGCCGCGTGGTTCAGCCGGGCGTCGCGGAAGGGGTGGCCGTGCAGCGCCTCGTGCTGCAGCGAGGAATGCAGCGTCATCAGCAGCGCCGTCAGCGGCAGGGCCAGCCACAGGCCCAGCGCGTCGGCGTGCAGCGTCGCCGCCGCCCAGCCGGCGTATACCCCGAGCAGCAGCGCGATGGTCGGCCACTCCGCCGCCCCGTGGCGGGAGAGCAGGGCGGTCGGGCGCGTGAGGGCGAGGGTCGCAGGCATAGCCGCGATACTCCCACGGCGCGCCGCGCACGCAATTGTGAGACTTGTAATGCGTCCGCGAGACGTTTTCAGCGAAATCGCCGCAACGTTGCGGAAACGCTGCATCGGTGCGACACTGCGCGGATGGACAAGCGCGCCCTCGCCGATCTGTTCCGCGCCCGCCTGCGCGCGCTGATCGCCCGCGGCGACCGCAGCCTCGCCGGTTTCGCCCGCGCCGCCGGGATGGACCGCTCGGCGCTGAGCCAGTTTCTCGCCCCCGACATCGACCGCCTGCCGCGGGCCGAGACCCTGCGCGCCATCGCCGCCGCGGAGGGCGTGACGGTGGACTGGCTGCTGGGCCTGTCCAACGCGCCCGACGGCGGCCGGGCGCTGGCGCCCTCGGTGGAGATCGAGACCGCCTTCTACGACGACGGCGGCAGTCCGCTCGACCGCTGGCGCCGCGAGGCGGCGGGGGCCAAGCTGCGCTATGTCCCCTCGACGCTGCCCGACATGCTGCGCCTGCCGCAGGTGATGGACCACGAACTCGACCCCGGCCGGGCGGCGGCGCGGCTGGAGGCGGGAGAGGGCCTGCTCGACGACGCGCGGTTGGGCGAGCTGGACGTCGAGATCGCCATGCCCCTGCAGGCGCTGGACGATTTCGCCACGGGGGCGGGCATCTGGGGCGGGCTGGGAGCCGACCTGCGCGCGGCGCAGCTCGCGCGCATCGCGGGGCTGTGCGAGGCGCACTACCCGACGCTGCGGCTGCACCTCTACGACGGACGGCGCACCTTTTCGGCGCCCTACACGGTGTTCGGCGCGGTGCGGGCCGCCATCTACATGGGGCGCAGCTACGTGGTGCTGACCGCAGCCGAGCAGGTGCGCGCGATGGCGCGCCACTTCGACGGTCTGGTGCGCGAGGCGGTGGTGCAGGCGGATGCGGCGTCGACCCATGTGGCGGGGCTGCGCGCCCGCTGAGGCGGCGACAAGGGCCGCGACAGCGTGTAGAAACATGGCGACGGGCAACGGGTGGGGACGATGGGCGGCAAGCTGGTCCGAGGGCTCGCATTTCTGGCGCTGGCGGCGGTGATCGGCGTCACCTCCTGCCGCGCCATGGTCGGCGCGACGCCGGTCGCGGTCGAGGACGTCCGGCGGTGACGCAGGCCAGGCGCTTCGGCGGGACATTTTCGCCCGGCGGGCCGGGTGGTCCGCGGCCGCAGGGCGGCTCGCGCTGGAGCGGTCGGGCGGCGTCGTCCGTCTCGACGCGGGCGCTGCTGCTGTTCCTGTTGCCCACGCCGCTTCTGCTGGGCGCGTTCGGCGCGCTGGCCGGCGGCCGGGCCGGCGCGACCGTGCTTGTTCTCGCAGCCTATGCGGCGCTGATGGCGGGCGCCCACATGACCCGCGAGGGGCTGAAGGCCGCGCAGGCGTGGGAGGCGAGCGCGCTGGCCCGCGCGCCCGTGCTGCCGCGCAAGCTGATCGGCGCGGCGCTGAGCGGGGCGGGCGTGTTCCTCGCCGCCATGCGCGGGGGCGGATCGGTGGTCGAGCCGGCCATCCTCGGCGCGCTGGCGGCGGGACTGCACGTCGCGGCTTTCGGTCCCGATCCGATGCGCGCCAAGGGATTGGCGGGGCTGGAGGGCGTCGCGCTGGAGGAGGCGGTGACGCGGCTGGAGACGGCGCGCGGGCTCATCGCCGAGATGCGCGCCGCGGCCGAGGGCTTCGGCGACCGGGCGCTGACCGAGCGGGTGGACGGGCTCGCCCGCGGCGCCGAGGCGGTGTTGGCGGAGCTCGAGCGCGACCCTGGCGACATCCGCCGCGCGCGGCGCTTCCTCGCCGTCTATCTGGTCGGCGCGCGCGACGCGACGGTGCGGTTCGCGCAGGCCCGGGCCGAGAGCCGCGACGACGATGTCGCCGCCCGCTACGCCGACCTGCTGAAGGACCTCGAGAGCCACTTCGCCCGCCACCGCAACGAGCTGGCGAGCAATGACCGCGCGGCGCTCGACGTCGAGATCGAGGTGCTGCGCGACCGCCTGAAGATGGAAGGCGTCTGACGCCCGCGACGGCCCGTCAGACCGGATGCACAGGGAGAAACCCGATGAACGACGCGACCGCCCTCGCCGCCAAGGTCGAGACCGCGCTGGCCGACGCCGACGCCGCGCTGGCCCCGTTGCCGGTCCCCTCCGAGGCCGCCGCGCCGCCGGAGGAGATCGCCCAGCGCATGGCGGAGATCGACCTGAGCAACACCCAGTCCATCGTCACCTTCGGGTCGAAGGCGCAGGAGGGGCTGACGGCCATCTCCAACGAGATGCTCGACGGCGTGCGCGCCAAGGACACCGGCCCCGCCGGTGACGCGCTGAGCCGCATGGTCACCTCGATCCGCGGCTTCAACGTCGCCGAACTCGACCCCACCCGCAAGCAGAGCTGGTGGGAGCGGCTGCTGGGCCGCGCGACGCCGCTGGCCACCTTCATCTCGGGCTTCGAGCAGGTGCGCGTGCAGATTGACCGCATCGCCGACGAGTTGCTGACCCATGAGACGGCGCTGCTGAAGGACGTGAAGTTCCTCGACCGGCTCTACGTCAAGACGCTCGATTTCTACCACGAACTCGGCCTCTACATCGCCGCCGGGGAGGCCAAGCTGGCCGAACTCGACGCGCAGGCGATCCCGGCGCTGGAAGCCGCGGTGGCCGCGGCGCCCGAGGGCGATGCTGTGCTGAAGGCGCAGGAGTTGCGCGACCTGCGCGGCGCCCGCGACGACCTTGAGCGCCGCGTATACGACATGAAGCTCACCCGGCAGGTGACGATGCAGTCGCTGCCCTCGATCCGGCTGGTGCAGGAGAACGACAAGTCGCTGGTGGGCAAGATCAAGTCCACGCTGGTCAACACCGTCCCGCTGTGGGAGCAGCAGCTGGCCCGCGCCGTCACCGTCGCCCGCTCGCGCGACGCGGCGCGCGCGGTGAAGGGGGCCTCGGACCTCACCAACGAGATGCTGACCAAGGGGGCGGAGGAACTGCGGCAGGCCAACAAGGAGATCCGCACCGAGATGGAGCGCGGCGTCTTCGACATCGAGGCGGTGAAGGCCGCCAACGAGAGCCTGATCGCCACCATCAACGACAGCATGCTGATCGCCGACGAGGGCAAGAAGAAGCGCGCCGAGGCGGAGGTCGAGCTGGCGCGGATGGAATCGGAGCTGAAGGCCACCCTCGCCTCGGCGAAGGCCCGCGAGAACCCGGCCGCCGCCTGAGCCGCTTGCGCAGCCGCCCGCGCTGGGGTATCCGCCTGACGAACGCGCGAGGCCGCTCCCTGAGGGGCGGCCTTTGCGCTTGGCGGTTCCAGCGGGCCGGGCGCTCGGGAGACAGGCGATGAAGCAGGGCATTCACCCCGACTATCACATGATCAATGTGAAGCTCGTGGACGGCTCGGTCGTGCAGATGCGCTCGACCTGGCGCAAGGAGGGCGACCAGCTTTCGCTCGACATCGACCCGTCGGTGCATCCGGCCTGGACCGGCGGTTCGAACCGCCTGCTGGACGCCGGCGGGCGCGTTTCGAAGTTCAAGAAGAAGTTCGAGGGCTTCGGCTTCTGATCGCGTTGCGCGCCGATCTCCAGCCTGCGCCCTTGACCGCCTTCCCGTGAACGGGTCCGGCCCCCGGGTCATCGTCCTCGGCAACGAGAAGGGCGGCTCGGGCAAGTCAACGACGGCGATGCATGTCTTCGCCGCGCTCGCCAGCGCGGGCGCGCGCGTGGGCGCGATGGACCTGGACCTGCGCCAGCAGTCGTTCTTCCGGTATCTCGACAATCGTCGCGCCTACGCCGCCCGCGAGGGCGTGTCGCTGGCGATGCCGGAGCAGGCCAGCCTCGCGCCCTCCGCCGCCCCGTTGCGCGCCGACGCCGAGGCAGAGGACCGCGCCGCCCTGCGCGCGGCGCTGGAGGGGCTGAAGGCGCGCTGCGACTTCGTGGTGATCGACACGCCCGGCGCCTTCACCGCCTTCGGGCAGGAGGCGCACGCGGCGGCCGATACGCTGATCACGCCGCTGAACGACAGCCTGATCGACTTCGACATGCTCGCCCGCGTCGATCCCGCGACCGGCAAGGTGAAGGGCCCCTCGGTCTACAGCGAGGTGGTGTGGCGCGGCCGGCAGATCCGAGCCGCGGCCGGCCTGCCGCCGGTGGACTGGCTGGTGATGCGCAACCGCGTCTCGACGCTGGACGCGCGCAACAAGCGCGTCGTCGGCGCCGCGCTGGCCGACCTCGCCCGGCGCATCGGCTTCCGCGTCGCGCCGGGATTCAGCGAGCGGGTGATCTTCCGCGAGATGTTTCTCTCCGGTCTGACGTTGCTCGACCTGAAGGCGGTGAGCGACGATCCGCTGACGCTCAGCCAGGTCGCCGCGCGGCAGGAGGTGCGGGAGCTGATGCGCAGCCTGGGCCTGCCCGGGGTCGAGATCGCCTTCTGAGCCCGGGCCAGATCGGGAGGACCGCCATGACCGACCCCTTCGTCGCCGCCGCCGAGTTGCCTGCGCTGGCCGCCGTGCGCTATGTCGCCGCCGGCGCGCCGCCTTTTGCGCCGGCGGTCGCCGAGGCGCCGCTGGCCGAGTGGATCGCCGCGGCCCGCGATCCCGCGCTCGGGCTCGGCGACGCGGAGTTCTGGGCGCGCGAGATCGACGCGCTGGGGCTGGCGGGGCAGACGACGGCGGTGGTCTACGACGACGGCCGCATGGTCGAGGCGGCGCGGGTCTGGTTCGTCCTCCAGCACTTCGGCGTCGACGCGCGCATCCTCGATGGCGGCGCGCCCGCGCTGGCCGAGGCGGCGGCGCCGCCCGCCGCGCCGGCGGGGCGCGGCTTCGTCGCCCGGCCCGGCGCGGGACGCATCGGTCTGGTCGATCGTGAGGCGCTGCGCGCAGCGCTTGGCGGGACGCAGGTGTTCGACGCGCGCACCGAGGCCGAGCATATCGGCGCCGACCTGCGCGCCAATCCCCGGGGCGGAAGGCTTCCCGGCGCCGCTCTCGTGCCGCACGCCGGCCTGATGTCGGACGGCCGGATGCGCGACCCGGCGGCGCTGCGCGCGATGATGACCGCCGCCGGCCTCGCGCCCGGGCTGCCGGTCGCCACGCATTGCGACGGGGGAGGACGGGCGGCGCTCGCGGCGGCTGCGGCGCTGCGTGCGGGTTTTGGGGCGGTGTCGGTCTACTATCTGAGTTTCGCCGACTGGGCCGCGGACGAAAGCTGTCCGATCGAGACGCCCCGCTAGCTCAGCCCTTCGCCGCCAGCGCCGCCTCCAGCGCGGCGATGCGCGTCAGCAGCGCCTCGTTCTCCTCGCGCGCCTTCTGGGCCATGTCGCGGACGGCGTCGAACTCCTCGCGGGTGACGAGGTTGCTGTCGGACAGGAAGCGCTCCAGCCGCGAGCGCATTACCGTCTCGGCCTCGTCGCGCATCCCCTGCGCGACGCCCGCGGCGTTGGTCATCAGCTTGGACAGGTCGTCGAACAGCGTGCTGCGGGTTTGCATCGCGGGTCTCCCTTGTGTGAGGCACATATAGGGCGCGGGGCGGCGGGCGCGCAACGCGGCCTTGACGCGGGCGGGGGCGGGGGAGACACCGGCGGCGCATAGAGCCCCCGGAGCCGCCATGCTGGTCCTGCCCTTTCCCGCCATCGACCCGGCGCTTTTCACGCTGGACCTGGGCTTCGTCACCTTCTCGCTGCGCTGGTATGCGCTGGCCTATCTCGCGGGGCTGGGGCTGGGCTGGTGGATCGTCGTCCGGCTGTGCCGGGCGCCTGCGCTCTGGCCCGCCGACCGCGCGCCGATGACGCCCGAGCAGCCGGGCGACCTGCTGACCTGGATGACGGTGGGCGTGATCGCGGGGGGGCGGCTCGGCTACGTGCTGTTCTACCAGCCGGCCTATTTCCTCGCCAACCCGCTCGAGATACCGGCGATCTGGCAGGGCGGCATGAGCTTTCACGGCGGCTTTCTGGGCGTGATCGTCGCGGTGATCTGGTGGTCGCGTCAGCAGGGGGCGCCGTTCCTGAGCGTCGGCGACGCGGTGGCGGTGGCGACGCCGCCGGGCATCCTGTTCGGTCGCCTCGCCAACTTCATCAACGGCGAACTGTGGGGTCGGCCGACCGACGTCCCCTGGGCGATGGTCTTCCCCGGCGCCGGGCCCGAGCCGCGCCATCCCAGCCAGCTTTACGAGGCGGCGCTGGAAGGGCTGCTACTGGGGGCGGCGTTGCTTTGGCTGGCGCTGGCGCGGGGCTGGCTGAAACGGCCGGGGGCGGCGATCGGGCTCTTTTTCGCCGGCTACGGGGCCGCGCGCGCCTTCGTCGAGAACTTCCGCCAGGGCGATCCGCAATACGTCTCGGCGATGAACCCCCATGGGCAGGTCTGGCGACTGGGCGAGGGGCCCGACGCCTGGGGCCTGACCATGGGTCAGGTGCTGAGCCTGCCCATGGTCGCGATCGGCGCGGCCTTCCTGCTGTGGGCGTTCCGGCGGCCGGCCTGATGCTGGCGGCGGCGATCCGCGCGGAGATCGCCGCGTCGGGGCCGATGCGGCTCGACCGCTACATGGCGCTGTGTCTCGGCCACCCCGAGCATGGCTACTACATGCGCGGCGACCCCCTCGGCGCGGCGGGCGACTTCACCACCGCGCCCGAGATCAGCCAGATGTTCGGCGAATTGCTGGGCCTGTGGGCCGCGCAGGTCTGGGCCGATCTGGGCCGGCCGCCGCTGCGGCTGGTGGAGCTGGGCCCGGGCCGCGGCACGCTGATGGCCGACGCCCTGCGCGCGGGACGCGCCGCGGGCTTCGCCCCGGAGGTCTGGTTCGTCGAGACCAGCCCCGCCCTCGTCGCCGCGCAGGCCCGCGCGGTCCCGGCCGCCCGCCATGTCGCGCGGCTGCAGGAGGTTCCCGCGGGGCCGATGATCCTGCTGGCCAACGAGTTCTTCGACGCCCTCCCGATCCGCCAGCTCCTGCGTGCGGGCGGGGCGTGGCGCGAGCGGCTGGTGGGGCTGCGTGAGGACCGCCTCGTCTGGGGCCTCGGCCCGCCGCGCCCCGACGGGCCGGCCGCGCCCGAGGGGGCGGTGCGCGAGGTCTGTCCCGCCGGCCGCGCCGTGGCCGCGGAGGTCGGCGCGCGGCTGGTCGCCCATGGCGGCGCGGCGCTGATCGTGGACTACGGGGCCGAACCTTCGGCGACGGGCGGCGGCGACACGCTGCAGGCCCTGCGCGCCCACGCTCCCGCCGACCCGCTCGCGGCGCCGGGGGACGCGGATCTGACCGCCCATGTCGATTTCGCCGCCCTCGCCGCAGCCCTGCGCGGCGCCGGCGCGCGCGTGGCGCCGCTCGCCACCCAGGGCGCGCTGCTCGGGGCGCTGGGGATCGCGGCGCGGGCGGCGGCGCTGGCGCGGGCGCGTCCCGAGCGGGCGGCCGAGGTGGCGGCGGCCGCGCGCCGCTTGACCGCGCCCGACGCGATGGGGACGCTGTTCAAGGCGCTGGCCGCGGCCGGCCCCGGCCAGCCGCCCCTTCCCGGTTTCGAGGACGCCCCCGCCGATGACATCCCCCACGGATAGCCCCGAGCGCGTGACCGCCGAGGTGCTGGCTGCCGCCCCGCACGGCTTCTTCACCCGGCGCGGCGGCGTGTCGGGCGGGCTCTACGCCTCGCTGAACTGCGGCCCCGGCTCACGCGACGCCGACGAAGCCGTGGCGGCCAACCGCGCGCGCGTAGCCGCCGCGATGGGGGTCGCGCCGGACCGGCTGCTGACCCTGCACCAGGTCCATTCGGCCCGCGTCGTCGTCGCCGAGGGGCCATGGACCGGCCCGCGCCCCGAGGCCGACGGGGTGGTCACCCGCGATCCCGGCCTCGCGGTCGCGGCGCTGGCGGCGGACTGCGCCCCGGTGCTGTTCGCCGACGTCGAGGCCGGCGTGGTCGGCGCGGCGCATGCCGGCTGGCGCGGCGCGCTCTCGGGCGTCATCGGCGCGACGGTTGAGGCGATGCTGACCCTCGGCGCGCGGCGCGCGCGCATCGCCGCGGCGGTCGGCCCCTGCATCGGGCAGGCGAGCTACGAGGTCGGTCCCGAGTTCGTCGAGGGCTTCATCGACGAGGACCGCGCCTTCGCCCGCTTCTTCGCGCGTGGCGACGGCGACAGGGCGCTGTTCGACCTGCCCGGCTTCTGCCTCGACCGCCTCGCCGCGGAAGGGATCGAGCGCCGCGCCTTCACCGGCGGCGACACCTGCGCCGAGCCCGAGCGCTTTTTCAGCCACCGCCGCATGGTCCGCCGCGGCGAGGCCGATTACGGCCGGATGATCTCGGCGATTCGCCTATCTGTCGGGTCGCAGATGTGACGCTTCCATGAAGTTTGTCCTCGACATCTCGCGGGCGCCGGTTTCGTCACCACTTCGTCGGAAACCGTGTCTACGCTTACCGGACAAGTCGCCGGCGCGCGCCGGTCAAGTGGTCTGGGGTGATAGTCGTGCCGCACGCTTTGTCGGGTCAGTCGACCGATCTCGAGCTGATTGGCTCCAAGATCAGCGAGATGGGCGGGCTCGCCGAGGAGCTGCTGGCCCATGCGCTGGAGGCGGTGCAGCGGCGCGACAGCGATCTCGCCGCGCAGGTCGTGGAGCGCGACAAGGCGCTCGACCGGATGGAGACGCAGCTCGAGGCGCTGGCGATGCGCAGCCTCGCGGAGCGCGGCCGCACGCCCGAGACGCTGCGCGAGACCATCGCCGCGCTGAAGGTCGCCTCGACGCTCGAGCGCATCGGCGATCTGTCCAAGAACATCGCGCGTCGCTCGCAGTTTCTCTCGCGCAACCAGCCCGTGCGGGTCGTGGCGCCGGTGGTGCGGATGGGCCGCCAGACGCTGGTGCAGCTGACCGAAGTGCTCGACGCCTACACCGCCCGCGACACCGCGCTCGCCGTCTCGGTGTGGAGCCGCGACGTCGAGATCGACGAGATCTACAATTCGCTGTTCCGCGAGCTGATCACCTACATGATGGAGGATCCGCGGACGATCTCGGCCTGCAGCCAGCTGATGTTCGTGGCCAAGAACCTCGAGCGGATCGGCGACCACACCACGTTCATCGCCGAGATGGCCTATTATGTCGTCGAGGGCGAGCCGCTCGGCGACGACCGGCCCAAGGGCGAGCCGATCGACACGCTGCTCGACTTCGACGTCTAGAGCGCGCCGCGCGGCGAAGGGTTCGCCGGCCCCGCGCGCGGACCCGGCAGGAGGATGGACCGGAGCGCGCCAGTCACGATGCACGGCGACGAGATCCGCATCAACGAGGACGACGTTCGGCGGCTGCTGGCGGAACAGACGCCGCAATGGGCCGGTCTGCCGATCAGGCGCCTCTCCTCCACCGGGACCGACAATGCGATCTTCCGGCTTGGAGACCGGCTGGCGCTCCGGGCGCCATTGCGGCCGTCCGCGGCGATCCTGCTTGGCAAGGAGCTCGACTGGCTTCCGCATTTCGCCGGGCTGCCGCTGCTGACGCCGGCGCTGCGTCACCGGGGTCGCGCGCATTTCGGGTTCGACCTCGAGTTTGGCGTCGTGGACTGGATCGACGGGCGGATCGCCTCTCCCGAGGCCATCGCCGATCCGCGCGCCGCCGCGCTGGCCCTCGCGGGTTTCCTGAAGGCGTTGCGCGACAAGGACGCCACCGGCGCCCCGGCGGCCGGAGCACCGAACAGCCGTCGCGGCGTCGCGCTGGACGCGCTGACGGCGGATGCGCTGCGGTCCATCGACCTTCTGACCGACGAGATCGATGCGGATCGCGCCCGCGACCTCTGGCGCGACGCCTGCTCGCTCGCCCACGACAAGCCGCCAGTCTGGCTGCATGGCGATCTGAAGGCGGACAACCTGATCGCCCGGCGCGGCGCGCTGCGCGGCGTCATCGACTGGGGGCTGGCGGCGGTCGGCGACCCTGCGGCGGACTACGCCGCCGCCTGGTCCTGGGTCGATCCGGCGGCCCGTCCCGTTTTCCGCGAGGCGCTCGGGCTGGACGACGCCCACTGGCTGCGTGCGCAGGGCTGGGCGCTCTACGGCGCGGTCATCGCGCTGGGCTACTATCGCGGCGGCCGGAACGAGGCGCTCTGTCGGCAGTCGCGGCTCACGCTTTCGCGCCTCGGGCTCCTGCCCTGAGGGCAGGCGCGCGGATGGCGGCGCTATCGCGGGCGCAGACCCTCGATCATCACCCGCTCCAGCGTTGCGGCGGCGTCGGCGAAGCGGTTGTCGTCGTCGCTGTCCAGCACGGCGCGGACCTGGGCGTCGAAGTCGGCGTAGTGCTGCGTCGTCGACCAGATGGCGAAGATCAGGTGACGCGGCTCCACCGGCGCCAGCCGCCCCGCGGCGATCCACGCGGCGATGACCGCCGCCTTGTCCTCCACCAGCGCGCGCAGCGGCCCCGTCAGCAGGGGCGCGATGCGGGGCGCCCCCTGCATCACCTCATGGGCGAAGAGGCGGCTCTCGCGCGGGTATTCGCGCGCCATGACCAGCTTGCGCCGCAGGTAGCCGCGCAGCTCCTCCAGCGGCTCGCCGACGGGGTCCAGCGCGCGCAGCGGCTCCAGCCACGTCTCCAGCAGGCGGTCGAGCAGGGCGGCGTGCATCTCCTCCTTGGAGGCGAAGTAGTAGAGCAGGTTGGGCTTGGACATGCCGGCGCGCTCTGCGATCTGGTCCACCGTCGCCCCCGCGAAGCCCGAGGCGGAGAAGACGTCCAGCGCCGCCTCGAGGATCCGCGCCTCGTTGCGCAACTGTATCGCCGTGCGCTTGGCGGTGCGCGCCGCGCGGGCGCCGGGCTCCGCCGGGGGCTCGTCGGTCGCGCCGTCCATCACCCGCTCCGCGCTTGACCGCCCCGGCCGCCCTGATAGCCTTCTTTTGACCGGCCGGAAAAGCCCGCGCCGCGCCCGGAGCCCGCCCATGTCCGTCACCCGCACCGCAACCCCCAACGATCTGCGCGCCTTCTGGATGCCGTTCACGGCGAACCGCCAGTTCAAGGCCGCGCCGCGGATGCTCGTGGCGGCGGAGGGGATGCACTACACGACCTCCGACGGTCGCAAGATCCTCGACGGCACCGCGGGCCTGTGGTGCTGCAACGCGGGCCACAAGCGCGAGCGCATCGTGCGCGCGATCCAGGAGCAGGTGGCCGAACTCGACTACGCCCCCGCCTTCCAGATGGGCCACCCCAAGGCCTTCGAGCTGGCCAACCGCCTCGCCGACCTTGCGCCGGAGGGGTTGGACCATGTGATGTTCGCCAACTCTGGCTCCGAGGCGGTGGAGACGGCGCTCAAGACCGCCATCGCCTATCACCGCGCGAAGGGCGAGGGCGCGCGCTTCCGGCTGATCGGGCGCGAGCGGGGCTATCACGGGGTGAACTTCGGCGGCATCTCGGTCGGCGGGATCGTCAGCAATCGCAAGATGTTCGGGTCGCTGCTGACCGGCGTGGACCACATGCGCCACACCCACGACCTGAGCCGCAACGCCTACACCCGCGGCCAGCCCGAGCACGGCGCGGAGCTGGCCGAGGATCTGCTGCGCATCGCGACCCTGCACGACCCCTCCACCATCGCCGCCGTGATCGTGGAGCCCATGGCGGGCTCGACGGGCGTGCTGCTGCCGCCCAAGGGCTATCTGGAGCGGCTGCGCGAGATCTGCGACGCGCACGGCATCCTGCTGATCTTCGACGAGGTCATCACCGGCTTCGGCCGCGTCGGCGAGCCCTTCGGCGCCCAGCGCTTCGGCGTGACGCCCGACATGATCGTGTGCGCCAAGGGGCTGACCAACGGCATCATCCCCATGGGCGCCGTGATCGTCGCGCCGCACATCCACGACGCCTTCATGACCGGGCCGGAGCACCTGATCGAGTTCTTCCACGGCTACACCTATTCGGGAAACCCGATGGCCGCCGCCGCCGGTCTCGCGACGCTGGAGGTCTACCGCGAGGAGGGCCTGCTGACGCGGGCGCGGGAGCTGGAGGACTACTGGGCCGATGCGATCCACTCGCTGCGCGGGCTGCCCCACGTCATCGACATCCGCAACCTCGGCCTGATCGGCGCCGTGGAGCTGGAGCCGATCGCGGGCGCGCCGACGCGGCGGGCCTTCAGCGCGTTCCTCAGGGCCTACGAGAAGGGCATCCTGATCCGCACCACCGGCGACATCATCGCCATGAGCCCGCCGCTGATCATCTCGAAGGCCGAGATCGACGAGTTGATCGGCACGCTGGGCGACGTGCTGCGGACGCTGGAAT
>DAINOD010000057.1:0-19814 GCA_036735545.1 Rubrimonas sp.
CGGCGCCGAACCAGCGGCGGGAGATCACTCATGGACGCTTCGACACGCGACGCAGGCTTCTTCACCCAGGACGTCGCCCAGCGCGACGCCGCGCTCTTCGCCGCCATGGCCGACGAGCTGACCCGCCAGCGCGACGAGATCGAGCTCATCGCCTCGGAGAACATCGTAAGCCGCGCCGTCCTGCAGGCGCAGGGCTCGGTGCTGACCAACAAGTACGCCGAGGGCTATCCCGGCCGGCGCTACTACGGCGGCTGCCAGCACGTCGACGTGGCCGAGCGGCTGGCCATCGAGCGCGCCTGCCAGCTTTTCGACTGCCGCTTCGCCAACGTGCAGCCCCATTCCGGGGCCCAGGCCAACCAGGCGGTCTTCCTCGCCACCATCCGGCCGGGCGACACCTTCATGGGCCAGGATCTCGCCTCGGGCGGGCACCTGACGCACGGCGCCGCGCCGAACCAGTCGGGCAAGTGGTTCAACGCCGTGCAATACGGCGTCAGCCGCCAGACCAACCTAATCGACTACGACGCGGTCGAGGAGGCGGCGCTGGCGCACAAGCCCAAGGTCATCATGGCCGGCGGCTCGGCGATCCCGCGCATCATCGACTTCACGCGCTTCCGGGCCATCGCGGACAAGGTGGGGGCGATCCTGTTCGTGGACATGGCGCATTTCGCCGGGCTGGTGGCCGCGGGCTGCTACCCCAACCCGCTGAAATGGGCCGACGTCGCCACCACCACGACGCACAAGACCCTGCGCGGCCCCCGCGGCGGCATGATCCTGACCAACGACGAGGCGCTGGCCAAGAAGTTCAACTCGGCCGTGTTCCCCGGCCTGCAGGGCGGCCCGCTGATGCATGTCATCGCCGCGAAGGCGGTGGCCTTCGGCGAAGCGCTGACGCCGGAGTTCCGCGCCTACGCCGCCGACGTCATCGCCAACTGCCAGGCGATGGGCGAGGAGCTGGTCAAGGGCGGCCTCGCGCTGGTCACCGGCGGCACCGACACGCACCTGATCCTCGTCGACCTGCGGCCCAAGGGCGTGACCGGGGCGGCGACGGAGAAGGCGCTCGGCCGCGCCCACATCACCTGCAACAAGAACGCCGTGCCCTTCGACGACGCCCCGCCCATGGTCACCTCGGGCGTGCGCCTCGGCTCGCCGGCGGGCACCACGCGCGGCTTCGGCGCGGCGGAGTTCCGCGAGATCGGCAGGCTGATCGTGGAGGTCGTGGACGGCCTCGCCATCAACGGCGAGGACGGCAACGACGCCGTCGAGGCCTCGGTGCGCGCCCGCGTGAAGGCCCTCTGCGACCGCTTCCCGCTCTACCCAGGCCTCTAGGCCGGCGCCGCGTCGCCGTCTCGAAAAGGTCAGGCGCCCGGCCGCTCGCCTGACGGCGACGTGACGCGCTCCCGCCCGCTTTTCCGGCTATCGTCGGGCGATCGGTGACGCGGAGTACGGACATGGCGGACGACGCGGCGGCGCGGAGCCGGCCGCCCACCCGGATGGAGACTGGCGGCGACGTCGTCGGCGCGGCGCTGGCCGCCGCCGGCGCGACCCACGCCTTCGGCCTGCCCGGCGGCGAGGTGCTGGCGCTGGTGGAGGGGCTGGAGCGCGCCGGCGTGCGCTTCGTGCTGGCGCGTCACGAGAACGCCGCAGGCTTCATGGCCGAGGGGCTGTGGCACGCGACCGGGGCCCTGCCCGTGCTGGTGGCGACGCTGGGCCCGGGCGTCGCCAACGCGGTGAACGTGGTCGCAAACGCCGCGCAGGACCGCGTGCCGCTGGTGTTCCTGACCGGCTGCGTCGATGCCGGGATGGCGGCCAGCTACACGCATCAGATCTTCGACCATCAGGCGCTGCTGCGCCCGCTCGTGAAGCTAAGCCTGCGCGTCGAGCCCGGCCGCGTCGGCGCCGCGGTCGCCGAGGCGGTCGCCGTCGCCCTGTCAGGCCAGCCGGGCCCGGTCCACCTCGACCTGCCGATCGGCGTCGCCGAGGGGGCGGCGGTCGAGGCGCCGCGCCGGCCTGTCGCGCCGACGCCGCCCTCGCCCGAGCCGGCCGCGCTGGCCCGGGCGCGCGCGATGCTGGGCGCCGCCCGGCGGCCGCTTGTGATCGCGGGCCTCGACGCCGTGAACGAGGGCGCGGGGGACGCCGTCGCCGCCTTCTGCCGCGAACACAGCGCCCCGTTGATGACCACCTACAAGGGCAAGGGGCTGATGGCGGAGGACGACCCGCTCTGCCTCGGCGGCTTCGGCCTGTCGCCCAGGGCCGACGCCATCGCCCTGCCGCTGATCGCCGAGGCCGACTGCGTGGTGCTGGCGGGCTACGACCCCATCGAGATGCGCCAGAACTGGCGCTTCCCCTGGCCCGCGGCCAAGCCCGTCATCGACATCGCCCCCGCCCCCCGGGCCCACGGGATGCACGCCGCGACCGAGACGCTGCTGGGCCCGGTCGGCCCGACGCTGGCGGCGCTGGGCCCGGGCCGGCCCGACCGATGGCCGGACGGCGCCCCGGCGCAGGCGAGGGCCGCTTTGGCCGCCGCCTTCGCGCCCGGCCCGGCCTGGGGGCCGGCGCGGGCCTTCCACGCGCTGCGCGCCGCGCTGCCGCCGCAGACCGTGGCGACCGCCGACAGCGGCGCTCACCGCATCCTGTTCAGCCAGATCTGGCGCTGCGGCGCGCCGCGCACGCTGCTGCAATCCTCGGGGCTCTGCACCATGGGCTGCGCCGTGCCGCTGGCCGCAGGCTACAAGCTCGGCCGCCCCGACAGCCCCGTGATCGCGGTGGTCGGCGACGCCGGCGTGGAGATGTGCCTCGGCGAACTCGCCACCCTGCGCGACGCGGGGACGCCCGTCGTCGTCGTCGTGCTGGTGGACGGCTCGCTGGCGCTGATCGAGCTGAAGCAGCGGGCCGGCCAGCGCCCCAACGCCGGCGTCGACTTCGGCGTCTCCGATCTGCCGGCCGTCGCGCGCGCGATGGGCGGCGAGGGCCGCTGGATCGACGACGCCGACACGCTGGCCGCCGAGGCGCAGGCGGCGCTGGGGCGCGACGCCTTCACCCTGCTCGCCGTGCGCATCCCGCGGCGGGCCTATGACGGACTGTTCTGACCGGAGGCCCAAGCATGACGCATGATTTCTGCGGACTGGCCGTCGCCCTGCCCCCGGACGCCGCGCCGGCCTGGGACGCGACGGTGCGAGGCTTTCTCGCCCACGCCGCCGCGACGCCCGACCACCTCGCCGAGACGTTGCGCCGCGCGCCCCACTTCGCGCTGGGTCATGCGGCGCGGGGGCTGTTTCTCATGCTGCTCGGCCGACGCGAACTGGCGGCCGCCGCCCGCGACGCCCACGCCGCGGCGCTCGCCGGCGCGGGCGACACGCGGGCGGACCTCTACGTCGCCGCGCTGGGCGACTGGCTGGCCGGCCGCCCACGCGCCGCCGCTGACCGCATGGAGGCCGTGCTGGCGCGCTGGCCGGCGGACGCGCTGGCGATGAAGCTGGCGCAGGCGATCAACTTCGTCATGGGTCGCGGGTCGGCCATGCGCGCCTCCACCGACCGGCTCGAGCCGCTATGGCGCGAGCATCCGGCGCGCGGCTACCTGCTCGGCTGCCGCGCCTTTGCGCTGGAGGAAGGCGGCGACTACGCCGCGGCCCTGCGCGCGGGCGAGCAGGCGCTCGCGCTGGCGCCCGACGACGCCTGGGGCCTGCACGCCGTCGCCCATGTCCACGACATGACCGGCCGGGCGGCGGCGGGGCTGGCCTGGCTCACGCCGCGCCGGGCCGCCTGGGCGCACTGCAACAACTTCCGCTTCCACGTCTGGTGGCACATGGCGCTGATGGAGATCGACCTCGGCCGCTGCGACGCCGCGCTCGCGCTCTACGACGCCGAGGTGCGCGCGAGCCCGACCGACGACTACCGCGACGTCGCCAACGCCGCGTCGCTGCTGGTGCGGCTGGAGCTGGAGGGCGTGGACGTCGGCCGCCGCTGGGCCGAACTCGCCGACATCGCGGAGCGGCGCAGCGAGGACGGCTGCGTGGTCTTCGCCGACCTGCACTATCTGCTGGCGCTGCTGGGCGACCGGCGCCGGGCGGCGGCCGAGGCGTTGCTGGCCCGCATGGCGCGCAGCGCGCGCGGGTCGGGCGAGATGGACGGGGTCGCCCGCGATCCCGGCCTCGACGCGGCGGGCGCGCTGGCGGCCATGGGGCGCGGGGAGCACGCCCGCGCCGCCGCGGGGCTCGCCAGGGCGGCCGCAGGTCTGCCGCGCATCGGCGGCAGCCACGCCCAGCGCGACGTCTTCGAGCGCCTGCGCATCGAGGCCGCCATGCGCGCGGGCCTGCTCGACGCGGCGGAGGCGGCGCTCGCCGCGCGCACCGGCCGCCGCGGAGCCGAGGACGGCTACGCCGCCCGCCGTCTGGCCATGATCGCCCGGGCCCGCGCCGCCGCCGCCTGAGGCGTCAGGCGGCGACCGGCTCCCCTAGGAACTCCAGCACCATGGCCGCGGTCCAGGTGAAACGGCCGCCGCCCAGCGGCGTTCCGTCCTGGGGATCGTAGTATTCGGCGAAGCCCGACCGCTCGATCAGCCGCAGGCTGGAGGCGACGATGGCGGCCGCCGCCTCGCCCTGGCCCGCCGCGCGCAGGCCGTCGGCGATCATGTAGTTGACCACCAGCCACACCGGCCCGCGCCAGTAGCGCCGCGCGTCGAAGCGCGGGTCGGCGGGGTCGTGGGACGGCGCGATGTGGGCGCAGGACGCCGCCCGCCGCATCACTGTCGCCGCCAGAGCCGCGGCGCGCCCGGCCGGAATGGGCGCAAAGGCGGCCAGCAGGCCGCCGACCGATGCGCTGTCCACCAGCCGCCCCGTCGCCCGGTCGCGACAGAGATACTGGCCGTGGGCGGCTGACCAGAGGTCCTCCATCGCTGCGACGCCCCGCGCGACGAAACCGCGGTTCTCGGCCGCCACGGCGTCCTCGCCAAAGCATTCCGCCATGTGGGCGAGGTCGGAGCAGGCGCGCAGCAGGATGGCGTTGAAGCCCGGATCCACCAACTGGAACGGCGAGGCGTCGTGCAGCCTCGTCGTGTCCCAGCCCAGCCCCCGGAACCGCTCCACGAGCCAGATGTAGCGCAGATACTGCTCCTGCGTCGGCCGATGGGCGGGGTCGGCGTGCTGGGTGTCGCGGCGCACGAAGGGCTGCACGCCCTCGGTAGGCACGCGGTCGAAGGCCTCGTCCCAGTCGATGGAATTGTCGCGGCCCGATTCCCATGGGTGGATGATGGCGACCAGCCCCTCGCCGCGGGGGTCGCGCGTGGCGAAGAACCAGCGGTGCCAGGCCGCGAGCCTGGGCAGCAGCGCCCGCGCCCGGGCCTCGGCGCCGGCGCGGTCGCGCGCGCACTCCCACAACCGGCGCACCGCAAAGCCCGCCACCGCCGGCTGGGTTATCCCCGAGGTCGGCGTCGGACGGCGGGTGTCCCACACCTCGGGTCCGGGGAAGTAGCCGTCGTCGGGTTCGTGAAACACGATGTGGGGGACCATGCCGCAGGGCCACTGGTGGGCGAACAGCGTCTCGATCTCGGTCCAGGCGCGCGCCTCGTCGATGTGGCGCTGACCCAGCGCGGTGAGGCACGAATCCCAGTTCCACTGGAACGGGTAGAGCCCCTTGGTGGGCACGGTGTAGCGGCCGCGGTCGTTCTCGGCGAGGATAGCGGCGGCGTGGTCGAACAGGGCTCGGGGGCTCACGATAC
Organism: Rubrimonas sp.; assembly: GCA_036735545.1. Classification (GTDB taxonomy): domain Bacteria; phylum Pseudomonadota; class Alphaproteobacteria; order Rhodobacterales; family Rhodobacteraceae; genus Rubrimonas. The sequence continues at coordinate 5,714 of DAINOD010000057.1, forward strand.
GGCCTTCTCGGTTTCGGGGTCGAACCAGCGGACGCGGTCCGGATGGGGGGCGAGGCGGATGCGGTCGCCCGGGCGCACCTCGCGTCCGTTGTCGATGACCGCGCGCAGCATGGCGCCGGCGACCTCGGCGGTGATCAGCGTGTGCGGACCCAGCGGCTCGACCACGCGCACCTCGGCGGGCAGGCCCATCTCGGCCGGCTGCAGGTCCTCGGGCCGCACGGCGAAGTGCAGCCGCTTCGGTCCCGAGGCGGGGCCGGGCATCGAGACGCCGGCGACGCGCCATTGCCCGGGCCCCTCCGCGTCGGCGGGCAGGAAGTTCATCGGGGGGTTGCCGATGAAGGCGCCGACGAAGCGCGCGGCGGGGTTGGCGTAGACCTCCACCGGCGGCGCCGCCTGCACGATGCGCCCGCCGTTCATCACCGCGATGCGGTCGGCGAGGCTCATCGCCTCCACCTGGTCGTGGGTGACGTAGATCGTGGTCGTCTTGCTCTCGGCCAGCACGCCCTTCAGCTCCGCCCGCATCTCCAGCCGCAGCAGCGCGTCGAGATTGGACAGCGGCTCGTCCATCAGGATCACGTCGGGCTCCATCGCCAGCGCGCGCGCCACTGCGACGCGCTGGCGCTGGCCGCCCGAGAGCTGGCCGGAGTAGCGCTTCAGGAGCTGGCCGATGTGCATCAGTTCCGCGGTGCGCGTGACGCGGCGGTCGATGTCGGGCTGGGGCAGCCGCTTCATGCGCAGGCCGAAGGCGATGTTCTCGAACACGGTCAGGTGCGGGAACACGGCGTAGTTCTGGAACACCATGGCGATGCCGCGCGCCCGCGGCGGCAGGTGGTCCACGCGGCGGTCGCCGATCCAGACCTCGCCCTCCGAAGCCGTCTCAAGCCCCGCCACGATGCGCAGCAGCGTGGTCTTGCCGCAACCCGAAGCGCCGAGCAGCACGAGGAACTCGCGGTCGGCGATGGTCAGGTCGACGGAGTGCAGCGCGGTCGTGGCGCCGAAGCGCTTGGCCACGCCCTTGATCCGGATTTCGGCCATCGGGCCCTCCCTCAGCGGTTGGCGATGCCCCACATGGCGAACAGGTACTTGCGCACCGCGAAGATGAAGATCAGCGCGGGCGCCACAAGCATCGCGCCGCCCGCGAACTTCAGCGGCAGGGGCGAGACGTCGAGGCTCTGCAGCAGGAACGCGGTCAGGGTGCGGTTCTGGATGGTCAGCACGGCCGCGGCGAACACCTCGTTCCACGAGATCACGAAGGCGAACACCGCCGATGCGGCGATCCCCGGCGCCGCCAGCGGCAGCACCACCCGCACGAAGGCCTGCGCCCGCGTGCAGCCCAGCGTCCAGGCCGCCTCCTCCAGCTCCACGGGGATGCCGGAGAACAGCGAGAAGGTGATGAGCACGGCAAAGGGCAGCGCCAGCGTCGCGTGCACTAGCGCCAGACCGACGATGGTGTCGTCGAGCCCGGTGCGGATGAACAGCACCGCCAGCGGCAGCGCCAGCAGCGGCAGCGGAAAGGCGCGCGTCATGATCACCATGAAGCGGAACGCCGCCTTGCCGGGGAACTCGAAGCGCGACAGCGCATAGCCCGCCGGCGCCCCCAGCCCGATCGACAGCACCATGGTCACGGCCGCCACCTGCACCGAGTTCCACAGCGCCTCCAGCACCCCGCGGAAGCCGAAGAAGAACCGCAGCGAGGCGAGGTCGAAGCTGGGGATCAGGCTCTTGGGGAAACCCGTCACCTCCGAGGGCGCGGACAGCGCGTTGACCGCCAGCAGCCAGATCGGCAGCAGCACCCAGACCATCAGCAACGCCACGCCCGCGCCATAGAGCAGCCGGCCGGCGCGGCGCACCTCCGGCGCGGCCGGCGCGAGGGTCTCGGCGACGGCGGTCATATCCCGGCCCCCTTCGGCACGCGCAATGCGCGCAGGATGATCAGCGTGAACACCACCGAGATGGCGAGGATCACCATGGCGTAGGCGGCGGCCACGCCGCGGTCCTGCAGGGCGAACTGCCAGTTGTAGGTCTCGCCCATCAGCACCGGCAGATTCGTGCCGCCGAGCGCGGCGACGACCGCGAACACCTCGAAGGCCAGGATCACCCGCAGGATCAGCGCCGTCTGCAGCGAGGGCCGCAGCAGCGGCAGGGTGACGCGCGTGAACCGCCGCCACGGCGAGGCGCCGAAGACGTCGGCCGCTTCGCCGTACTCCTTGGGGATCAGCCCCATGCCGGCGACGAGGATCACCATCATGATCGCGGTCGCCCGCCAGATCTCGGCCAGCGCCACGGCGAGGAACACCACCCACAGGTTCTGGTAGCCCAGAAACAGCACCGGTCGCTCAACGAGCCCCAGCGCGGTCAGCAGCGAATTGAGAAAGCCCGACTGCTCGAAGATCGCCAGCCAGATCAGCCCCGCCGCGAGGTCGGAGATGCCGAGCGGGATGGCGAAGACATAGAGCGCCATGCCCCGCCCCCGCTGCATGCGGCTGACGATCGACGCCATCGTCAGCGCCAGCGCGAGCTGCACCGGCACCACCACCGCGGCCAGCCAGAGCGTGTTGGCGAAGGCGGTCGGGAACTTCCAGTGGCCCGCCATGGTGGCGAAGTTGGCCGTGCCCCACTGGCCGCGGGTTGTGAAGGCCTCCACCGCCACCTGCGCGAAGGGGTAGAGGAAGAAGGCGATGAGAAAGACCGTCGCCGGGGCGAGCAGCAGATAGGGCAGCGCGCGGTTCATGGGCGTGGCGCCTTGTCGGTGGGTCGCGACCCTCTCCCGCGAGGCGGGAGAGGGTCCGGGCGAAGGCTTCGCCCGCTCAGTTAACGGGGCAGGGATCGGCGCCCGATGAGGCGTCCGGCGCCCAGCACGGCGCGCCAGCCTCGGTCATCAGCGCGCGCAGGGCGTCGGCCTGATCGTCCAGCACGCGGGGAATGTCCTGCCGGGCGAGGATGATGCGCTCGAAGGCGTCGATGTAGATCTGGTTGAACCGGCCCCCCAGATCGCGCAGGCCCATCGGCAGAAGCGCCGGCAGCGCATCCTCCGACGCGTTCAGCGCCGCGATGGCCTGCCCCGAGGCCAGCACCGCCGGCGGCATGTCGTCGGGCAAGTCGGCCTCGACCACCGGAAAGAAGTTGGTGGCGCGCAGGGTCGAGATCTGCGTCTCGGGCTTCAGCATGTGCGCGACCAGCGCCTTCGAGGCGTCCATGTCCGGCGCCGTGCTGGGGATTGCGACGCCCGCGATCACCGGCATGAAGGCGCGACCGGCGGGACCGGCGGGCGGGGGGAAGGCCACGAAGTCGTCGGGCCGCTGGTTGAAGGCGTCGGCCAGGCGCGCGGTGTGGTCGAAGGCGACCCAGACCTCCTCGGTGAGGAGTTGCTCCTGCAGGAAGGCGTAGTTGGTCGAGGCCGGATTCGTGTGCGCCCACAGCGCGCGGAAGGTCTCCCACGCCCGCACCGCCGCGTCGGAGCGGAACTCGGTCACCATCGAGCCGGTGTAGGCCGGCAGCAGATAGCCCTGGAAGAAGCGGTGCTTGAGGCCGCGCGGTCCGGCCGGGAAGCCGAACTTCGGCCCTCCGGTCGCCGCCGAAAGCGCCGCCATCCAGTCGACGAACTGGTCGTAGGTCATGGCGTTCAGCTCGACGCCGTCCGGCAGGTGCTCCAGCGCCTTGCGGTTGGCGGCCATGACATAGGTCGCCTGCATCCAGGGGATGTATTTCTGATGCGTGGTTCCCAGCCGGCCCAGCGCCATCAGCGCCGGCGCGATGTCCATGTCGCGGGCGATGTCGGAGAGGTCGACCAGCGCGTCGTCCACGCCCGACAGGTCGCCGTGCAGCCCGCCGAGCACAGCGATCGTGCCCCGGCCGGCCTGAAGCTCGGCCTGCAGGCGGGTCAGCCACGGGCCTTCCTCGGTCGCCTGATAGTCGACGCCGCCGGGGAAGCCCGCCAGCACCTGCTCGCGCATGGCCTGCGTCTCCTCCACCGGGCGGGCCTGGGTGGACCAGAACAGCGGCTCGGCGAGCGCCGGCGCGGCGACCAGCGCCGCGATCGCTGCGCCGAACAGTCGGGACTTGAGCGTCTTCATGTGTCTCTCCCTGTCGTTTCTTGCTTGGGGGTCGTCGGTCGTCAGAGTCGGCCCGGGGCTGGCCCGTGGCTGCCGCGCAGCACCAGCGCGGGGCGGGTCAGGCGGCTTTCGGGCGGCGCGCCGGGGCGCTCGACGGCCCGCAGCGCCATGGCCGCGATCTCGCGCGCGCAGTCGCCGATGCGCCCGTCGAAGGTGGTCAGACCCGGTCGGACATGGGCGGCGGCGGGGATGTCGTCGAAGCCCACCACCGACAGATCGCCGGGCACGGAAAGCCCCAGCCGCCCCGCCGCCTCCATCGCCGCCAGCGCCAGCGTGTCGAACAGCCCGATCACCGCCGTGGGCCGGTCCGGGCGGCTCAGCAGCGCGTGCAGGGCCGCGGCGCGCCCGTCGGCGTCGAAGCGCGGGTTGACCACGGTCTCGATTCGGAGATCCGGGTCGGCCCGGCGGGCGGCGGCGGCCGTCAGGCCCTCGGCGCGGACGCGGCGGAAGGTCATGGCTTCGGCGATGTCGACGAGCGCGATGCGCCGGTGGCCCAGCCCGTAGAGCAGCTCGAAGGCCTCGGCGAAGGCCGCAGCCCCGTCGGTGTCGAGCCAGGCGAAGGGCGCTCCCTCCGCCATCACGCGGCCATGGGCGACGAAGGGAAAGCCGCGGGCGGCCAGCCACGCGACGCGCGGGTCGGCCTCGGTCGTGCGCGCCAGCACCAGCGCGTCGGCGCGCCCCGCCTCGACCACGTTCTGGATGACCGCGAGTTCAGACTTGCCCGCCGGCGTGGCGGCGAGGAACAGGTCCACGTCTCGCCCGGCGAAGCCGTCGGTGAGTCCGGCGACGAACTCGCCGAGAAAGGCGTCCTCGACCCCGTGCCCGCGCACCGGCAGCACCAGCCCCACGAAACCCGAGCGCCCCCGCACCAGCGCCCGCGCCGCGCTGTTGGGGACGTAGCCCAGCTCTCGCGCCGCCGCCGCCACCCGCTCCCGCGTCGCCAGCGCGATGCGCTCGTGGCCGGCGAGCGCGCGCGAGACCGTCGCCACCGACACGTCGAGCCGGGTAGCGAGGTCGCGCAAAGTCGCAGCCCTCAGGGACAAGCCCGCCTCCCGAAAATCTCCATTCTTCGAGAAAATCACGAAGCCGCGCGCGTTGCAAACGTTTTAACGCCTCCCTTTGCGATCATGCGGATTGCCAGAAGCCCCGCCCGCGACTAAGCGCCGACGGCCCGGCGGAGGAGCCTGTCCATGGACCATGCGTCGATCCTGTCCGCGCCCGACTTCCTGTCGCTGGCGCTCGGCGTCTCGGTCTACCTGCTCGGGGTGGCGCTCACGCGGCGCTTCGCCTTCCTGCGCGCGGCCACGATACCGGAGCCTGTCACCGGCGGGCTGCTCGCCGCGCTGGCCGTCTGGGCGTTCCACCTTGCGACCGGGCTGTCGGTCGAGTTCGACATGCAGACCCGCGACCGGCTGCTGGTGCTGTTCTTCGCCGCGGTGGGCGTGAACGCGCGGCTGGCCGATCTCTGGGCGGGCGGGCGGACGCTCGCGATCCTGTGCGCGCTGACCGCGATCTATGTGTTCCTGCAGAACGGCGTCGGCGCGGCGGGCGCGGCGGCCTTCGGCCTGCCGCAGGCGGCGGGGCCGATGCTGGGCTCGGTGGCGCTGGTGGGCGGGCACGGGACGACCGTCGCCTGGGCGCCCATCGTGGCGCGCGACTTCGGCTTCGCCGGCGCGGCGGAGACCGGCATCGCCATGGCGACGCTCGGGCTGGTTGTGGCGAGCCTGATCGGCGGGCCGCTGGCCGGCTTCATCATCCGCCGGCGCGGTCTTCAGGGCGAGGGCGCGCTGGCCGCCGCCGCCGCGCCACACGGCATGGCCGAGGAGAGCGACACCGCGCCCATCGACAAGCTGGGCTTCATGCGCGCGTTTCTCGTGATCGACGTGGCCGTGGTGCTGGGGGTCTTGGTCCACGGCCCGATCGTCGCCGCGGGCGTGAAGCTGCCGCTGTTCGTGCCCTGCATGATCATGGGCATCGTGCTCTCGAACACCCTGCCCTATCTGTTCCCGCGCATGCCCTGGCCCGCCCGCAGCCCATCGGTGGCGCTGATCTCGGGCTTCTGTCTGTCGACCTTCCTCGCCATGTCGCTGATGAGCATGCAGCTCTGGACGCTGGCCGAGGTCGCGGGCCCGCTGCTGGGCGTCATGGCGGCGCAGACCACGCTGGCGGTCGCCTTCACGCTGTTCGTGCTGTTTCCGCTGCTGGGGCGCGACTATCAGGCGGCGGTGCTGAGCGCAGGCTTCACGGGGCTCGCGCTCGGCGCGACGCCCACGGCCGTCGCCAGCATGACGGCGGTGGTCAAGCGCTTCGGCCCCGCGCCCAACGCCTTCGTGCTGTTGCCGCTGGTCTCGGCCTTCTTCGTCGACCTCGTGAACGTGGTCGCGATCCAGTTCTTCCTCAACCGCTGAGGGCGCGGCGCCGGGCGAAGGGCGGCGCCGCGCGCCCCTTGGCCGCCGCCCAGTCCGCAGCGCCCTGCCGGGCGTGGGTGGCGTCGTCCACCGCCACCTCGTCGAAGCCGCAGGCGCGGGCGAAGGCGAACTGGTCGGGGATCAGATGACCCACCGCCCGCAGGCGCCCTCCGTAGCCCAGATCGCGCAGCCGCCGCGCGAGGCTGAAGCCGCGCCCGTCGGAGAACTTCGGAAAGTCCACGGCGATCAGCGCGAAGCGGTTCGAGGCGGCCGTCAGCGCCTCCGGCTCGGCGTCGGGCGAGACCAGCACGCGCAGCCCGCTTCCCTCCCCCGCCTCGGCGAGCGGGATCAGCGCCCCGTCGTCGGGCGCGACGCCCCGGTCGGTCACGATCATCGGCTCACACCCTGTCCATCGGCGCCGCGTCGCCGGGCGCGCGCAGCACGCGCCCGTCCACGACATGGATGCCGCATTCCTCCTTGGCCCGCCCGCGCCAGCGGCCCGCCCGCGGGTCCTCGCCCGGGCGCACCGGCGTCGTGCAGGGCGCGCAGCCGATCGAGGGGTAGCCCCGCGCCGCCAGCGGATGCGCCGGCAGCCCATGGCGGGCGATGTAGGCGCGCACGTCCTGCATGCTCCAGTCCCACAGCGGGTTCAGCTTGATCCGCCCCGCCGCGTCCGCCTCCACCGGCTGCAAGGCGGCGCGCGAGCGCGACTGGGACCGTTTGCGCCCCGATATCCACGCGTCGAAACCCGCCAGCGCCCTCTCCAGCGGCGCCACCTTGCGCATGGCGCAGCAGGCGTCGGGGTCGGACGCGTGCAGCGCGCCGTGCGGGTCCGCGGCCGCCACCGCGCCGGCGTCCGGCCGCAGGTGGCGCACGTCGCGCAGGCCCAGCAGCGCCGCGACCCCGGCCTGATAGGCGATGGTCTCGGGAAACAGCATCTCGGTCTGGCCGAACAGGACCGGGGTGGCCGGGTCCACCTGCGCCACCATGTGCAACAGCGCCACGGACTCAGCGCCGAAGGACGACACGAGCGCCACCCGCCCGGCGAAGTCGCGCGTCAGCGCCGCCGCCACCGCCGCCCGCGCGTCGAGCGCGGCGTAGTCGACGGCGGGCGCGAAGCTCTCACGCCGCATCGCGCGCCTCCTCGCCGTAGATCGCCGCCTTGAACGGCCCGGCGCCGAGCCGGCGGTAGACGTCGACGAAACGCTCGTCCTCGCGTTCGCGCAGGTCGAGATAAGCGCCCACCAGCCGCTCGATGGCCGGTCCGACCTGCTCGTAGGTCAGTCCGGGCCCCGCGCGCTCGCCGATGGCGGCCGTCTCGGTGGCGTCGCCGCCGAGGGTGATCTGGTAGCTCTCCACCCCCGCCTTCTCGAGCCCCAGGATGCCGACATGGCCGACGTGATGGTGGCCGCAGGCGTTGATGCAGCCCGAGATCTTCAGCTCGAAGCTCCCGATCGCCCGCGCCTTCACCGGGTCGGCGAAGCGGCGCGCGATGTCCTGCGCCACCGGGATCGACCGCGCCGTCGCCAGCGCGCAATAGTCCAGCCCCGGGCAGGCGATGATGTCGGTGATCAGCCCCGCGTTGGCCGTCGCCAGCCCCTCGCGCAGCAGCGCCGCGTGCAGCGTCGGCAGATCCTCCCGCGCCACATGGGGCAGGATCACGTTCTGCGCGTGGCTGATGCGCAACTCGCCCAGCGAATAGCGATCGGCCATGTCGGCCAGCGCGCGCATCTGCGCCGCCGTGGCGTCGCCCGGCGCGGCGCCGGGCGCCTTCAGCGAGACCGTGACGATGGCGTGGCCGGCGACCTTGTGCGGATGCGTGTTCACGTCGGCCCATGCCGCGAAGCGCGGGTCGAAGGTGCGCGCCGTCTCCTCCCGCTCCGATGTCTCGGGTCGCGGAGCGAGGTCGGGCGCGCGGAAATGCGCCTCGATCCGCGCGATCTCGGCCGGGTCGGGGACCACCGAGGGACCGCCGACGGTCGCCATCTGACGGGCGAACTCGGCCTCGACCTGCGCGCGCACGTCGTCCTCGCCCGCCTCGTGGACGAGGATCTTGATGCGGGCCTTGTACTTGTTGTCCCGCCGCCCGTGCAGGTTGTAGACGCGCAGGATCGCCTCGAGATAGGGCAGCAGGTGCGCCTTCGGCAGGAAGCCGCGCAGCACGCGCCCGATCATCGGCGTGCGGCCCATGCCGCCGCCGACGATCACCTCGTAGCCCGGCTCGCCTTCCGCGTCGCGCAGCATGCGCAGGCCGATGTCGTGCGCCTTCGTGACCGCACGATCCCGCGGCGAGCCGGTGACGGCGATCTTGAACTTGCGCGGAAGGAACGCGAACTCGGGGTGCGCCGTCGACCACTGGCGGATCAACTCGGCGGTCGGGCGCGGGTCCTCGATCTCGTCGGCGGCCGCGCCGGCGAAATGGTCGGCCGTGACGTTGCGGATGGTGTTGCCGCTCGTCTGGATCGCGTGCATCTCGACGTCCGCCAGATGCTGCAGGATGTCGCCGACGTCGGACAGCTTCGTCCAGTTGAACTGGATGTTCTGGCGCGTGGTGAAGTGGCCATAGCCGCGGTCCCAGCGCTCGGCGACGTCGGCCAGCGCGCGCATCTGGCGACTGGAGAGCGTGCCGTAGGGAATGGCCACCCGCAGCATGTAGGCGTGGAGTTGCAGATAGAGCCCGTTCTGCAGCCGCAGCGGCTTGAACTCGTCCTCGCTCAGCCGGCCGTCGATGCGGCGGGCCACCTGGTCGCGGAACTCGGCGACGCGCGCCTGAACGTAGTCCGCGTCGAAGTCGTCGTAGCGATACATCAGAGCTTCTCCGCCTGACGGCCCAGATCGGGGCGGTTGGAGGGGCCGCGGGTGCGATAGACCTCGCGGAAGTGGGTCGGGACAGGCGCGCCGGTCTCCAGCGAGACCTCCGCCAGATAGGGGTCGACCACCGCGCCGGGCTGCGCCGCGGCGGCCAGCAGCGCCTCGGCAACAGCGGCGTCGCGCGCCACGGCCGCCTCGTCCAGCCGTCGCGTCCAGCCGTGGGCGGGGGTCAGATACACCACGTCGCCGACGAACAGGTCGTTGGCGCTGACGATCTTCGGGATGAAGGCCTTCGCCATCGTTCAGGCCCCCGCCGCCAGCGCCAGCGACAGCACGCTGGGCTCGACCCGCTCCAGAGCCTCCAGCGCGCCCCGCGGCGCGAGGCCGAGGAACAGGATGGCCGGCCCCCCGATCCCCGCCTCAGCCAGCGCCTCGGGCAGCCGGCGCAGGGGCGCCGCGACGATCTTCTGCTCGGGTCGGCTGGCGTTCTCCACCGCCGTCACCGGCGTCTCGGGGTCGGCGCCGTGCAGCATCAGGCGGCCCTGGATGAAGCGCGCCGCGCGCACGCCCATGTAGATCGCGGCCGCCTGCCCGGGGCCCGCGAGCCCCTTCCAGTCGTGTTCCGCGAACCCGTCCACGTCATGGCCGGTGATCAGGCGGAAGCCCTTGTTGCGCCCGCGCTTCGTCAGGCTGACCCGGATCGCCGCCGCCGCCGCCGCCGCCGAAGTGATCCCCGGCACGATCTCGAACGCCACGCCGGCCGCGTCCAGCGCGTCCATCTCCTCGTCCAGCCGCCCGAAGACCGCGGGGTCGCCCGACTTCAGCCGCACAACATGGGCGCCCGAGCGCGCGTGCGCGACCATCAGCGCCTCGATGTCGGCCTGCCTCCAGCTCTCGCCGTAGGGGGTCTTGCCCACCTCCACGATCACCGCCTCGCGCCGGGCCAGCTCCAGCACCGCCGCGGGAACGAGCCTGTCGTGGATGACCACGTCCGCCTCGTGCAGCAGCCGCCGCGCCTTCAGCGTCAGCAGCTCCGGGTCGCCCGGCCCCGCGCCCACCAGCGCCACCCGGCCCGGCTCCGCGGCCGCGCCCAGCGTTTCGGCGAGCAGCGTGGGCAGCAGGGCGCGCACGGCGTCCTCGCCGCCTTCCGCCAGCGCCCGCGGCCCCTCGACGTCGTAGTAGCGGCTCCAGAAGTCGCGCCGCGCGCGTCCCATCGGCAGCGCCTCCGCCGCATGGCGAAAGCCCTGCCCGATGCGCGCCAGCACGCCGAGGCCGGGGCTGAGGCGCTCCTCGACGTCGGCCTTCACGCGCCGCGCGAGCACCGGCGCCGCCCCCTCGGTGCCGATGGCCACCACCAGCGGCGCGCGGTCCACGATGGCGGGGGTGATGACGTCGCTGCCCTCCAGATCGTCGACGATGTTCACCAGCGCCCCGGCGCGCCGCCCGATCGCCGCCGCGCGCGCGTCCTCGGCCGGCTCGGCGTTGGCGCCGTAGAGCAGCGCGGCGCAGAGCGCGTCGCCCTCCGCGACCGGCCGCGCCACCAGGATCAGCCGGCCCTCCTGCGCCCAGCGCAGCACCTCCGGCGCCGGGTCGGCCGCATAGACCGCCACCCGCGCCTCGGTCTTCAGCAACAGCCGCAGCTTGGCGACGGCCGTCTCGCCGCCGCCGGAGACGACCACGCGACGGCCACGCAGGTCGCGGAACAGGGGGAAGTGGCGCATGGCGGCTCTCCGACGCTTCGGCTCGCCTCCAATCTAGAATTCTGTCCCTTTGGAAGATAGGATCGCGCAGGAATAAGGAACGTCTTCCTCCGCCGTGCAGCAAAGCAGCCGAATGTCCCGGAACCCCATGCCAACAGGAACACCCGTCGCCCTCGACGCGCTCGACCGGAAGATCCTCGTCGCGCTGCAGCGCGACGCGACCCCCTCGCTCGACGACCTCGCCCGCGAGGTGGGCGCGTCGAAGACCCCGGTATGGAACCGGATCCGCAAGATGCGCGAGGCCGGCGTCATCGATCGCCAGGTGGCCATCGTCAACCCCGAGGCGGTGGGCCTCGGCGCCTGCTTCTTCGTGCTGGTCCGCACCTCCCGGCACGAGACGGACTGGCTGGAGAAGTTCGTCCGCGCCGTGCAGACGATGCCCGAGATCGTCTCCGCCCACCGCCTCGCCGGCGAGATCGACTATGTGCTGCAGGTCCGCGTGGCCGACGCGAAGGCCTACGACGCGTTCTATCGCCGGCTGATCGCGCAGGTGAGCATCTTCAACGTCACCTCGCTGCTGTCGATGGAGGAGATCAAGGCGACCACGGCGCTGGCGTTGCCGGAGAGCTGAGCCTTCACCGAGGGCGCGGCCGATGCGCGGGCCTTGCGCCAGCGGGCCGCTTCGATCAGGGATCGCGCGCCGGCCGCTCGTTCGTCGGACAGGCGGCCAGTCCGCCTGCGAGCCCTGAGCGTCGGCCCCGACCCGTGCCCCGGAGACCGCCCGTGCGTCGCGACGCCCTCAACCTTTCGGCCGCCGCCGCCTCCATCGCCGTCGCGCTGACGCTGGTCGGCCTGAAGGGCTGGGCGCAGATCGAGACGGCCTCCCTCGCCATCGCCGCGAGCCTCGTGGACAGCGTTCTCGACCTCATGGTCTCGCTGGCCAACCTCGCCGCGCTGCGCTACGCGGCGCGGCCCGCCGACGCCGACCACCGCTTCGGCCACACCGCCGCCGAGGACATCGCCGCGCTTGCGCAGGCGGTGGTCGTGTCGCTGTCGGCGCTCTGGATCGCCGCCAGCGCCGCCGGCCGCCTCGTCGAGCCCGCGCCGCTCGCGGCGGAGGGTCTCGGGCTCGCGGTCATGATCGCCTCCCTGGCGCTGACCGGGGGGCTGGTGTGGTGGCAGGACCGGGTGGCGGCGCGCACCGGCTCGCGGATCATCCGCGCCGACATGGCCCATTACCTGTCCGACTTTCTGCCGCTTGGCGCGGCGATGATCGCGCTTGCCGGCTCGCGCTTTCTCGGCGCCCACTGGCTCGATCCGGCGCTGGCGCTGGCGGCGGCCGCGTGGATCCTGCGCACCGGCCTCGTGATCGGCCGCGGCGCGTGGGACGGGCTCATGGACCGCGAAGCCCCCCCCGAGACGGTCGCCCGGATCGCCGCCATCGCCGACGCGACCCAGGGGCTGCGCGGCTGGCACGACCTGAAGACGCGGACGTCTGGGACCAAGCTCTTCGTGCAGATCCACGTCGAGATCGACGGCGCCCTGCCGCTGAAACACGCCCACGCCATCGGCGAGCGGCTGCGCCGCGACATCCTCGCCCTCGGCGAGGATGTCGACGTCATCGTGCACAAGGACCCCGCCTGAGCGCCCCGCGTCCGAGCCTCACCCCCGGTGATAGGGCCCGCCGCCGAGAATGGTGGCCGCGCGGTAGAGTTGCTCGGCCAACATCACGCGCGCCAGCATGTGCGGCCATACCATCGGCCCGAACGACAGCGTCAGCGAAGCCTTCTCGCGCACCGCCTCGCCATGCCCGTCAGCGCCGCCGATCGCGAAGGCGAGATCGCGGGCTCCGCCGTCGCGAAAGAGGGCGAGGCGCGCGGCGAAGGCGGGGCTGTCCAGCGCCCGCCCGCGCTCGTCGAGCGTCACCAGCGGGCCCTCGGGCGCGGCCGACAGCAGCAGCGCCGCCTCGGCCTCGGCGCCGCGACCGCGCTTGTCCTCGACCTCTACGAGCCGCGCCGGACCAAGGCCCAGCGCGCGGCCCGCAGCGTCGAAGCGCGCGAGATAGTCGGCCACGAGGTTCGCCTCCGGCCCGGCGCGGAGCCGGCCGACGGCCAGCAGATGCAGGCGCACGCGTTTGGCGCGTTCAGGCCGAGGCGGCGCGGGCCCTGACGTCGGCCGGGGCCGCCCACATCTTCTCGAGCTGATAGAAGGCGCGGACCTCGGGGCGGAAAAGGTGGACGATCACGTCGCCGCAATCGATCAGCACCCAGTCGCCCACATCCTTGCCTTCCGACCGCGCCGACCTGCCGAAGCGCTCCTTGAAGCGTTCGAGCAGCTTCTCGGCCATCGCGGACACCTGGCGCGTGGACCGGCCCGAGGCGATCACCATGTGGTCGGCCATGGGCGACTTGCCGCGCAGGTCGATGGACACGACCTCCTCGGCCTTGTCGTCGTCCAGCGAGGCCAGCACCAGCGCCAACGTGTTCTCGGCGCCATTCCTTTCCGCCGCACGCGCAGCCAGCATCGGCCCCGCGACGACGTGGGCGCGCGATGCGCCCCCAGCGAGCTGTTCGGTCAGAACGCCCTCCCCTGTTCTGCGGCCGCGGGCGAGGTCCCGGCGGCGTCAGACCCTCTTAGGATAGGCGCGCGGCGGCGCTTTCTCAACGTGTTCGCTTCAACGCCCGGTAAATCGCGGCGGCCTTTTCTGCGCCATCGCCGCCAGCCCCTCGCGCAGGTCGGCCGATCCCCATGCCGCCGCCACGCGTCCGGCGGCGGCGGCCGCGTCCAGCCGGTCCTCCGCCAGCTCCACGATGGTGCGCTTCATCCCCTGCACCGCCAGCGGCGCCAGCCCCGCCAGCCGCTCCGCCAGCGCGTCGGTCTCGGCCGCCAGGCGGTCGGGCGAGACCAGCCGGTCGACGAAGCCGATGCGCAGCAGTTCGGCCGCGTCGAAGCTCTCGGCGGCCAGGAACATCCGCCGCGCCGCCTGCCCGCCGACGCGCCGCATCGCCCGCGCGATCCCGGCGGGTTCGTAGTGGATGCCCAGCCGCGCCGGCGGCACGGCGCAGACCAT
>DAINOD010000058.1:0-19642 GCA_036735545.1 Rubrimonas sp.
GCACCCCTCGCGTGCCGGACGGCGACCGCTGGTGGCTCGCCGCGGGAGCGTCTTACGAGGTGACCGATCGGATCGGGCTGGATGCCGCCTATCTCTACGTGGATATTGACGACAGTGAGGGAAACCTTCCCCGCACGTCGCAGGCCGTCGGTCAGCCCGTTCGGGCAAACTATGCCAACGGCTCGGTCCACCTGTTCGCGTTGAACCTGCGCTATGCCTTCTAAGGCGCTGACTTATAGAAACTCTAGGTCGCCTTCGGCTCGCCGGGCGTGGAAGGCGGCCACGAACGCATCGAGCCTCGTCGCCGCGATGGCGTCGCGCAGGCCCTGCATCAGCTCCTGATAGTAATGCAGGTTGTGCCACGTCAGCAGCATCGAGGCGATGATCTCGCCCGCCTTGAAGACGTGGTGGAGGTAGGCGCGCGAATAGCCGCGGCAGCACGGACAGGCGCAGTCGGGGTCGAGCGGCCGGGGGTCGTCGGCGTGGCGGGCGTTCTTGATGTTGACCGCCCCGCGCCGCGTCAGCGCCTGTCCGGTGCGGCCCGAGCGGCTGGGCAGCACGCAATCCATCATGTCGATGCCGCGTTGGACCGCGCCCACGATGTCGTCGGGCTTGCCCACCCCCATCAGATAGCGCGGCCGGTCCGCCGGCAGCATGGCGGGCGCGTAGTCCAGCACGCCGAACATCGCCTCCTGCCCCTCGCCAACCGCGAGACCGCCGACCGCATAGCCGTCGAAGCCGATCGCGCGCAGCGCCTCGGCGCTCTCGGCCCGCAGATCGCCGTGCAGCGCCCCCTGCTGGATGCCGAACAGCGCATGGCCCGGGCGGTCGCCGAAGGCCGCGCGCGACCGCGCGGCCCAGCGCATCGAAAGGCGCATCGACGCGGCGGCGGTGGCGTGGTCGGCCGGGTGGGGCGTGCATTCGTCGAAGGCCATCACGATATCGGAACCGAGCAGGCGCTGGATCTCCATGCTGCGCTCGGGCGTGAGCATGTGCTCCGAACCGTCTACGTGGGAACGGAAACGCACGCCTTCCTCGCTCATCCGGCGCAGGTCGGCGAGGCTCATCACCTGAAAGCCGCCGCTGTCGGTCAGGATCGGGCGCTCCCAGTTCATGAAGCGGTGCAGCCCACCCAGGCGCGCTACCCGCTCCGCCCCCGGGCGCAGCATCAGGTGATAGGTGTTGCCGAGCAGGATGTCCGCCCCGGTCGCGCGCACGCTCTCGGGCAGCATCGCCTTGACGGTGGCGGCGGTTCCGACGGGCATGAAGGCGGGGGTCCTGATGGCGCCGCGCGGCGTCTCGACCAGTCCGGTCCGGGCGGCCCCGTCGGTCGCGGCGACGGTGAAGCGGAACAAGCGGGCCCCCGGCGGCTTTGCATCGGCTCGCGCGGGCATATATGGTGGAGAAGCTGAGCGAAAGGGTCAGATGGCATGGACGGCGCACCCCTGATCGGCGAAAGCACGACCGAGCATCCGCTCTATGCGGATGTCGTGGCGGCGCTGCGCACGGTCCACGACCCCGAGATCCCGGTGAACATCTACGACCTCGGACTGGTCTACCAGGTCTCGATCGCCGAGGAGGGCGACGTGGAGATCCGCATGACCCTCACCGCGCCGGGCTGCCCCGTCGCCGGCGAGATGCCGGGCTGGGTCGCCGACGCCGTAGAGCCGCTGCCCGGCGTGCGCACCGTCAACGTCGAATTGGTCTGGGAGCCGCCCTGGGGCATGGACCGCCTTTCCGACGAGGCGCGGCTCGAACTGGGGTTCATGTGATGTTCGGCATTCCCGGAAAGCCGCCCGTAACGCTGACGCCTCCCGCCGCGGCCCGCATCCGCGCGTTGATGGCGGGCGGGTTGGTGAAGGGCCTGCGCATTGGCGTCAAGAAGGGCGGTTGCGCGGGCATGGAATACACCATGGAGCACGCCGCCGAGGTCGCGGCCCACGACGAGGTGGTCGAGCAGGACGGCGCGCGCGTGCTCATCGCGCCGATGGCGCAGATGTTCCTGTTCGGCACCGAGATCGATTACGCCTCCGGCCTGCTGGAGAGCGGCTTCACCTTCCGCAACCCGAACGTGGTCGAGAGCTGCGGCTGCGGCGAATCGATCAAGTTCGCCCAGCAGGGCTGACCCGCTGGACGCCGAACGGCTGGCGGAGCTTTTCGGCGCGCTCGGCCCGATCCGCGTCCGGCGGATGTTCGGCGGGGCCGGCGTCTATGCCGAAGGCGTGATGTTCGCGCTGCTGGCCGATGGCGAGATCTATCTGAAGGCCGATGCGGCGCTCGCGGCGCGGCTGGCGGCCGAGGGAGCGACTGCCTTCGTCTACGAAAAGGGCGGACGGTCCGTCGCCATGGGCTACTGGCGGCTCCCCGAGGCGGCGCTCGACGACGCGGACATCGCTGCCGCGTGGGCTTCGGCCGCGCTGGTGGTGGCGCGAAGGGCTGGCGCGGCGCGGCGCTGATGTGCCACCCATGCCCCTAGGCAGGGCAGGGGACGAGTCATGGGCCGACGCAAGCTGATCGCGGGCAACTGGAAGATGAACGGCCTTCGCGTTTCGGCGGACGTGCTGGACCTGATCCTCGAAAAGGCCGCCGACGCGCCCTGCGACCTGATGGTCTGCCCGCCCGCCACGCTGCTTGCGACCTTCGCCAACCGCGCGGCCGGCTCCTCGGTGGTGATCGGCGGGCAGGACTGCCACGCCCGCGCCTCGGGGGCCCACACCGGCGACGTCTCGGCGGAGATGATCCGCGACGCCGGGGCCCGCGCCGTGATCGTCGGCCACAGCGAGCGTCGCGCCGACCACCGCGAGACCGACGCCATGGTGCGCGACAAGGCCGAGGCCGCCTGGCGCGCAAGCCTGACGGCGGTGATCTGCATCGGCGAGACCGCCGCCGAACGCGACGCGGGGGTGGCCCTGGAGACGGTGGCGCGCAGCCTCGTCGCCTCGACGCCGGAGACCGCCACCGCCGACACGACCGTCATCGCCTACGAACCGGTCTGGGCGATCGGCACGGGCCGCACGCCGACGCCAGAGGAGATCGCGCAGATGCACGCGCACCTGCGCGCCACGCTGCGCGAGCATCTGGGAGACGTGCAGGGGATCGGCGTGCGGATGCTCTACGGCGGCTCGGTCAAGCCCGACAACGCGCGCGAGATCCTCGGCCTGCGCGGCGTCGACGGCGCGCTGGTCGGCGGCGCGAGCCTGAAGGCCGCCGACTTCCTCGCCATCGCCGCCGCGGCGGGGTGAGCCTTCAGCCCGGCAGGAACCGCGCGGGGTCGACCGACTCGGCGCCCTGCCGCACCTCGAAGTGCAGTCCCGGCTCGCGCCCGCCCGCCGCCGGGGCGACGCGGCCGATCACCTGGCCCTGACGCACGCGATCGCCTTTCTCGACGGTGACCTCGCCGACCCGGCCATAGACGGTCAGCAGGTCGTTCTGGTGGCGGATCAGCACGATGGTCCCGAGGCCGCCGAGCGACTCCGACACCAGCGCGATCTGCCCGTCCGCCGCCGCCGAGACCTCGGCGCCCGCGGGCGCGGCGAAGTCCACGCCGTCGTTGCGGTCGCCGCCCCCGCGGCTGTAGGGCCGCACGATCGGACCGTTCACC
Source organism: Rubrimonas sp. (assembly GCA_036735545.1). Taxonomy (GTDB): domain Bacteria; phylum Pseudomonadota; class Alphaproteobacteria; order Rhodobacterales; family Rhodobacteraceae; genus Rubrimonas. The sequence continues at coordinate 3,602 of DAINOD010000058.1, forward strand.
GGCGGCGCGAAGCGGGCGGCGGGCGCCGGGCTCGCGGCGGGCGGCGGCGTGACGCTGGCGATCACCGCAGGCGGGGCCGGCGGCGTGGCGGCGGGCGGCGCAGGCGCCGGGGCAGGCGCAGGGGCCGGAGCGGCCGCCGCCGGTGCGGTCGGGACAGGCGCCGGAGCCGGAGCGGGCGGCGTCGCAGCCGGCGCCGGGTCGTCGCCAATGGCGGCCTCGATCCGCGACAGGTCGAAGCCGGCGGAGGGAGCGCCCGGCTCATCGACGCTGGCGGAGGGCGCGGCGGGCGAAGGCGTCGGCCCTGCGGCGTCGAGCGGCTGCGCCTCCACAGCCGCGACCCGCGCCGGCGCGTCCGGCGGCAGGATCAGCTCGTCGCCCGGCCGCGGCACATGCCCCGCCGGCAGGCCGTTGTAGGACGCGAGCGCCGCCGGAGACATGCCCACCCGGGCCGCGATGCTCGCCACCGTGTCGCCGGGACGGGCGACCGCGGCGCTGTAGCCGCCGTAGTCGACGACGCCGCGCGCGTCGGCGACCGCGGCGGGCGGCTGGACCGGCTCGGGCGCCGGGCGTCGCGCCGCCGGGGCGGCTCGCGGCTCCGTCCCGCGGAACACCACAGGGGCCGGCTCCGGGCGCTGGGCGCAGCCGGCGAGCGCGAGCGCCGCGCACAGGACCGCGGGCGTCAGGATGCGGAAGGACATGGCCTCTCCTGTCTCTGGTCGTCGCGCCACGCGCTCAGCTTCCCTGATCCGGGACGCCGGGCAGCAGCGGCACGAAACGCACCGTCATGAGCTCATCATAGACCAGACCCTGCGGCGATTTAACGATCTTCAGGATCTGTTGCGTGTCGTCGCTCTGTCCCACCGGCAGCACCATGATCCCCCCGTCGCGCAACTGGCGCAACAGGATCGCCGGCGGGTCTTCCGCGGCCGCCGTGACCATGATGCGGTCGAAGGGCGCCTGTTCGGGCCAACCCAGCGCGCCGTCCCCGATCATGATCGAGACATTGGACAGGTCGAGCGCCTTGCACCGCGCCGCCGCCTCCCGCGCCAGCGGCGCGTGTCGCTCGATGGCGTAGACGCGCCGCGCCAGCCGCGCCAGCACCGCCGCCTGATACCCCGATCCGGCCCCTACCTCCAGCACCTTGCAGCGCGAGGTGGCCGCCAGCGCCTGTGTCATCACCCCCACCACCGAGGGTTGCGAGATCGTCTGCCCGCAGGCGATGGGCAGGGCGATGTCCTCCCAGGCCCGCTCGCGGAAGGCGCGGTCGACGAACATCTGACGCGGCGTCGCCTCCATCGCGGCCAGCACGCGCGGGTCGGTGACGCCGTGGGTCCGCAGCGCGAAGATCAGCTGCATAAGCTGTTCGCGATCGGGCCTGCCGTCGGGGGCGACCGGGGCCACGGCGCTCAGGCGAGCGCGGTCCGCGCGCCGTCCATCAGGTCGCGCGCGGTGAGGTCGGGGCGCATCGGGGTCACGGTGATCCAGCCGCCGGCGCCCATGGCGGCGTCGGTGTCGGGCGCCGCGCTCTCGTTGTTGGTGCGGTGGCTCAGCCAGAAGAAGGTGCGCTTGGACGGCGAGACATACTCCACGCAGTCGAAGACCCCCGCGACGCGACGGCCCTGCGCCGCCAGCGCCACGCCGCGCACGTCCTCGGCCGGGCAGGCGGGGAAGTTGACGTTGTAGAACACGTCCTGACCCCACGGGCAGTCCAGCACCTTGCGCACCACAGCCGCGCCATGGGCCGCGGCGGCCGCGAATCGGTCGGCCGGCTGATTCGGGCCGCCGTAGAACTGGCTGAGCGCGATGGACCGCACGCCCTGCAGCGCGCCCTCCATGGCGCCGCCCACGGTGCCCGAATAGGCCGTGTCCTCGGCGACGTTGTGGCCCGAGTTGACACCCGAAAGGATGAGATCGGGGCGGAACTCGGCGAGGATGTGGTGGATGCCGACGATCACGCAGTCCGCCGGATAGCCCTCGACGCTGAAACGCCGCTCGCCGAGCCGGGTCAGCCGCAGCGGCCGGGTGTAGCTGATGCAGTGCGAGGCGCCCGAGCGCTCCTGATCCGGCGCCACCACCCAGATCTCGCCGTCCGACCCCGCAAGTTCCGCCGCGATGGCCTCGGCCGTCGCCAGGCCCGGCGCGGTTATGCCGTCGTCGTTGGTGATGAGGATGCGCATTCAGACGAGACTCCCGACCACGAGGCGGCCGTCAGCCCCGATCCGCTCCGCGCCCCCCATGTAGCGACGCAACGGCGGGGGGATGCGGACGCCGCCGTCCTCGGTCTGCCAGTTCTCCATCACCGCGATGAGCGTCCGCCCGACCGCGAGACCCGAGCCGTTGAGGGTGTGGACGAACTCGGGCCGCTCGCCCTCGGCGGGGCGGAAGCGCGCGTTCATGCGCCGCGCCTGGAAGTCGCCGCAATAGCTGACCGAGCTGATCTCGCGATAGGCGTTCTGGCCCGGCAGCCATACCTCCACGTCATGCGTGATCCGCGCGCCGAAACCCATGTCGCCCGCGCACAGGACCATGGTGCGATAGGGCAACTCCAGCTTCTCCAGGATCGCCTCGGCGCAGCGTGTCATGCGCGCGTGCTCGGCCATCCCCGCTTCCGGCGTGACGATGGAGACCATCTCCACCTTCTCGAACTGGTGCTGGCGCAGCATGCCGCGCACGTCCTTGCCCGCGGAGCCCGCCTCGGAGCGGAAGCACTGCGTCCAGGCGGTCCAGCGCAGGGGCAGGGCGGCGGCGTCGAGGATCTGGCCCGCGACCATGTTGGTCAGCGTCACCTCGGCGGTCGGGATCAGCCACAGCCCGCCCTCAACGCGATAGCTGTCCTCGGCGAACTTCGGCAGCTGGCCCGTGCCCAGCATCGCCTCCTCGCGCACCAGCGCGGGCGTCCAGACCTCGGTCAGGTGATGCTCGTCGATGTGCGTGTCGAGCATGAACTGCGCCAGCGCGCGGTGCAGGCGGATCATCGCGCCCTTGAGCACCACGAAGCGCGCGCCGCTGAGGCGCGCGGCGGTCTCGAAGTCCATCAGCCCCATCGCCTCGCCGATCTCGTAGTGCTGGCGGGCATTGAACGCGAAGTTGCGCGGCGCGCCCCAGCGGCGCCGCTCGACGTTGCCGCTCTCGTCCGGGCCGTCGGGAACCTCGTCGAGCGGGGCGTTCGGCAGGAGCATCAGCTCGGCCGCCAGCGCTTCGTCGGCCGCCTTGGCGTCGGCATCGAGGCGGGCGATCTCGTCCTTCTTGGCGGCGACGAGCGCGCGGAGGCGCTCGAACTCGGCCGCGTCGCCCCGCCCCTTGGCGGCGCCGACGTCCCTGGAGGCCGCGTTGCGTTCGGCCTGCGCGTTCTCGGCGGCGGCGATGGCGGCGCGGCGGCGGGCGTCGATGGCCAGCAACCCGGCCGCGCGCTGGGGCAGGCCGCGCCGGGCGAGCGCGGCGTCGAAGCCCTCGGGGTCGTCGCGCAACTGGCGCAGGTCGTGCATCGCTCAAGTCCGGCGTTGATTTGTCGCGAGGAATCGCCCCGCGCTCTTGCCATGAAAGCGCCGCAAGCGCCAGTTGCGGGGCGGCTTGCGCCGGGGGGGCGCATGGCTATAGTCCGCGCCGACCGCGACAAGGGAGCGCCAGATGTTCGTTTCGCCCGCCTACGCCCAGTCCGCCGGCGCCGCAGGGGGCGGGGATTTCCTGATCCAGCTTCTGCCGCTGATCCTGATCTTCGTGATCTTCTACTTCTTCCTGATCCGCCCGCAGCAGAAGAAGGCCAAGGAGCACAAGACCATGATCGACGCGCTGCGCCGCGGCGACCAGGTGATCACGCAGGGCGGCCTCTACGGCAAGATCGCGCGCGTCATGGACGACGCGCTGGAGATCGAGCTGGCGCCGAACGTCAAGGTCAAGGTCGTCAAGGGCACCATCGCGGCGCTGGTGTCGAAGTCCGAGCCCGCCAACGACAACTGAAGCTCGGTGCGCGATTGACGCGCCCGCGGCCGGACCCCAGTTGAGGGCGCATCATGTTGTATTTCGCCCCCTGGAAAAAGGCGCTTGTGCTCGGGCTCTGCCTGCTGGGCATCCTGTTCGCCGCGCCGAACCTCTTCTACGACAGCGCCGACGAGGCCGCGCGGGCCCGCGCCGAGATCGCGCGGCTGGCCGACCGGGGCGTCGCCGCGCCGCCGGATGTCGTGGCGGCGGCCGAGCGCTGGCCCTCCTTTCTGCCGGGCGCGGTGCTCAACCTCGGTCTCGACCTGCGGGGCGGCGCCCATGTGCTGGTCGAGGTCGCGGTCGAGACCGTCTGGACTCAGCGGCTCCAGTCGCTCTGGCCCGAGGCCCGCGACACGCTGCGGGGGCTGCGCGAGACGGTCGGGCCCTTCCGCCAGGTCGAGGGCGCGACCGACGCGCTGGTCATCCGCCTGAACGAACCCACCCCCGCCGGGGTCGACGCGGCCGTCGCCGCGCTGCGCGGACTGGCCCAGCCGGTGCAGCAGGGGCTGCTCGGCGCGGTGGGGCGCGACATCGAGGTCGCCGGCGGCGCCGATGGCGTGCTGCGCGTCACCCTGACCGACCTCGAGCGGCAGTCCATCCTCGAACGCACGATGGCCCAGTCGCTCGAGATCGTGCGCCGCCGCATCGACGAGGCCGGCACGCGCGAGCCCTCGATCCAGCGTCAGGGGGAGCGGCGCATCCTGATCCAGGTGCCGGGCATCGGCTCGTCCGAGGAGTTGCTGGCGCTGCTCGGGCGCACCGCGCGGCTCAGTTTCCATGAGGTGATCGGCCAGACCGCCAACGCGGAGGCCGCCCCCGGCGCCGGCAACATGCTCGTGCCCGACGCCGAGGCGCCCGGCCAGTTCTACATCATGGACCGCATCCCCAAGGTCGCGGGAGAGAACCTGACCGACGCCTCCGCCGGCTTCGACCAGAACGGCCAGCCTGCGGTCAACTTCCGCTTCGACACCACCGGCGCGCGGCAGTTCGGCGACTACACCCGCCAGAACGTCGGGCGCATCTTCGCCATCGTGCTCGACAACGAGGTGATCAGCGCGCCGCGCATCATCAGCGCCATCACCGGCGGCTCGGGGCAGATCACCGGGGCCTTCACGGTGGAGGAGGCCAACCGGCTGGCGATCCTGCTTCGGTCCGGCGCCCTGCCGGCCGAGATCGCGGTGCTGGAGCAGCGGGTGGTTGGCCCCGACCTCGGCGCCGACAGCATCGCCGCGGGGCGGATCGCGACGCTGGTCGCCTTCGGGGCGGTGATGGTCTTCATGGTGGTCAGCTACGGCCTGTTCGGGCTGTTCGCCAACGTCGCGCTGATCGTGAACATCGCGCTGCTGATCGGCTTCCTGTCGGCCATCGGCGCGACCCTGACGCTGCCGGGCATCGCCGGCATCGTGCTGACCATCGGCATGGCGGTGGACGCGAACGTGCTGGTGTTCGAGCGCATCCGCGAGGAGCTCAAGCGGTCGCGCGGCCCGGCGCGCGCCATCGAGGCGGGCTATGAGCGCGCGCTCTCGGCCATCGTGGACGCCAACATCACCACCTTCATCGCCGCCTTCATCCTGTTCGCCATGGGCTCGGGCCCGGTGAAGGGCTTCGCCGTCACGCTGGGCGTGGGCGTCGTCACCTCGGTCTTCACCGCCGTGCTCGTCACGCGGCTGATCGTGGCGACCTGGTTCGCCGCCGCGCGCCCCAAGGCGCTGGCGGTCTGAAAGGGAGGGCGCCATGCGTCTGAGGCTCGTCAACACCGAGACGCACGTCGACTTCATGGGCATCCGCCTCTGGAGCGTCGGCCTGTCGGCGGCGCTGGCGCTGACCTCGCTCGCGGCGCTCGTCGTGATCGGCCTCAACCTCGGCATCGACTTCCGCGGCGGCGTGATGATCCTCGCCGAGACCGAAGGACCGGCCGACGTCGCGCAGTTCCGCAGCGTTCTGGGCGCGCTGGGCGTCGGCGACGTCTCGGTGACCTCGATCTCCGACCCCGCCGCCCAACTGACCGGCGCCTCGCAGAACGCTGTCATGGCGCGGATCGGCGCGCCGGGCGAGACGGTGAACGACGCCGCGCTCGCCGCGGTGCGGGCGCTGGAGACCGGGATCGCGGGCGTCCGGGTGCTCTCGACCGACGCCGTCGGGGCCAAGGTCTCGAACGAGCTGTTCATCTCCGGCGCGCTGGCGCTGGCGCTCGCGGTGGCGGCGATCCTCGTCTACATCTGGCTGCGCTTCGAGTGGCAGTTCTCGCTCGCCGCCGTGCTGGCGCTGGCCCATGACGTGCTGCTGACGCTGGGCCTGTTCGCGGTGCTGCAGCTCGAGTTCAACCTCGCCATCATCGCCGCGCTGCTCACCATCATCGGCTACTCGCTGAACGACACCGTGGTCCTGTTCGACCGGGTGCGCGAGAACCTGCGCAAGTTCAAGACGATGCCGCTGGACGAGCTGCTGAACCTCTCGGTCAACGAGACGCTGTCGCGCACGCTCATGACGTCGGCCACGACGCTGGTGGCGCTGATCGCGCTTTATGTGCTTGGCGGCGAGGTGATCCGCGGCTTCACCTTCGCCATGATCTGGGGCGTGGTGATCGGCACCTACTCGTCGATCTTCGTCGCCGCCGTGCTGCTGCTGCGGCTCGGCGTCACGCGCGAGACCGTGGATGCCGACGTCGCGGCGGGGGTGCGTTTCGGCTCGCCCGAAGCGCCCTGAGGGGCCGGCGATGCTCATGAACGAAGTGCGCTTCGCGACGCGCCCGCCGATCGACGGTTACGGGGCGGGCGGCTTTCGCATCGCGGGTTACGCCCATATGGGCGGGCTGCTGGCGCTGCCTGCCCGCGTCTCGGCGTGGGCCCCGGCATGGCCGCCGACGCCTGCCTGCTTCGCCGACGCGCTCGCCGCGGCGGGGGAGATCGACCTCTTGCTGGTCGGCACGGGCGCCGACATCGCGCCGCTGCCGTCCGAGACCCTCGCCGCGCTGGAGGCGGCGGGGCTGGGGGTGGAGGTGATGGCGACGCCCGCCGCCTGCCGCACCTTCAACGTCCTGCTGGCCGAAGAGCGCCGCGTGGCTGCGGCGCTCCTCCCCGTATAGCGATCAACCGGGGGGCGGCAGGAAGTCCACGTCGTGCAGCGCCGAGATGCGCACGAGCTCGCCCGGGTCGGTCACGCCGTCCAGCGCCTTGAACAGATCGAACAGCTTGCCCGATGGCGCGACGCCGAACATGCAGGTCGCCGTGGCGCCGGAGCGGTTGAAGATGCCATGCGCCATGCCCATCGGCATCCGCACCACGTCGCCCGGTCCGGCGGCGACCTTCTCGGCGCCGAACTCGACCTCCAGCCGACCCTCCAGCACGGTGATCCACTCGTCCTGCGTGGTGTGGATGTGGGGCGGCACGAAGGTGCCGTCGGGGATGACCGCGTGCCAGACGAAGGCGCGGTCCGACAGCAGCTTGGGCGTGTAGGTGTGGCCGACCACGTTCCAGGCGGGCGCGCCGAACGCCTCCGCCGCTTTGGTCACGCCGTGGCTCAGGTCCATGGGTCTCTCCCTGTCAAAGATGCAGTCGTCGCTCCAGCGCGTCCGGCTCGGCGGCCAGCGCGACCGCGCTGCCTCGCCAGGCGACCTCGCCCTTCTCCAGCAGCACATGCCTGTCGGCGAGGCGGGCGAGCGCGTCGAGGTTCTTGTCGATGACGAGGATCGCCGAGCCCTCGCGCTTCAGCGCGGCGAGCCGGTCCCAGATCTCGGCGCGGATCAGCGGGGCCAGCCCCTCGGTCGCCTCGTCGAGGATCAGGAGCCGCGGGTTGGTCATCAGCGCCCGGCCGATCGCCAGCATCTGTTGTTCGCCGCCCGAAAGCTGCGAGCCGGCGTTGCGCCGCCGCTCGGCGAGGCGCGGCAGGAAGTCGTAGACCGCCGCCAACGTCCAGCGCCCGGGGCGCGAGGCGGCGACGAGGTTCTCCTCCACGCTGAGCGTCGGAAACACCTGCCGCCCCTCGGGCACGAGGCCCACGCCGGCGCGGCCGATCCGGTGGGGCGGGGCGCCGGTGATGTCTGCGCCGCCGAAGCGCACCCTGCCCGCGCTGGGGCGCAAGAGGCCCATGATGGCGCGGACCGTGGTGGTCTTGCCCATGCCGTTGCGGCCGACCAGCGCCAGCACCTCGCCGGCGCCGACGGAGAGATCCACGCCGAACAGCACCTTGGCCGGGCCGTAGCCGGCCTCCAGCCCCTCGACGTCCAGCAGCGCCGTCACAGCGCCTCGCCGAGGTATGCCGCGCGCACCTGCGGGTCGGCGCGCACGTGGTCGGGGCTGCCGCTGGCGACGACCGCGCCGTAGACCAGCACCGACACCCGGTCGGCCAGCGCGAACACCGCGTCCATGTCGTGTTCGACCAGCAGCATCGGCACCTGCCGCTTCAGCCCCCCCAGCGTCTCGGTAAGCGTGACGCTCTCGGCGCGGCCGAGGCCGGCCATGGGCTCGTCCAGCAGCAACGCCTTGGGCCGCTGAACCCAGGCCATGGCGAGCTCCAGCAGCCGCCGCTCTCCGTGCGAGAGCACGCCGGCGGGAACCTCGGCGCGGGCGCCCAGGGCGAAGTCGCCCAGCGCCTCGCGGGCGCGCTCGTTCAGCGCCGCCTCCCTCGCCGCGGCGCGCAGGAAGCGGAAGCTGGAGCCGTCGGTGGCCTGCGCCGCCAGCGCCACGTTCTCCAGCGCCGAGAAGGACGGGATCACCGCGCTGATCTGGAAGCTGCGCCCGAGGCCCGCCTGCGCCCGCTCCGGCATCGACAGCCCCGTCACGTCGCGCCCGTCGAACAGGATGCGCCCGGAATCGGGACGAAGAAGGCCCGAAAGCTGGTGGATCAGCGTGGTCTTGCCGGCCCCGTTCGGTCCGATCAGCGCATGGCACTCGCCGAACCGCAGGGTCATCGACACGCCGTCGGTCACGCGCAGCGCGCCGAAGGACTTGGTGAGCCGGTCCACGGCGAGAATCGCGCTCATCGACGCGCCACCCGGTCGATCAGCGCCGCCAGCCCCCCGCGCGAGCCCAGCACGACAAGGATCAGCAGCGGCCCGAAGATCAGTCGCCACTGCTGGGTGTAGCTCGACAGCGCCTCCTCCACGATCACGAAGGCCAGCGCGCCCAGCAGCGGCCCGTTGCGGGTGCCCATGCCGCCGAGCACCACCATCACGAGGAACTCGCCGGACCGCTGCCAGGAGGCGGCGGCGGGGCTGATGAACTGCGCCTGATGGGCCAGCAGGAACCCCGACAGCCCCGCGATCATCCCGGCGATGACATAGGCGACCAGCCGGTAGCGGTAGAGCGTGAAGCCCATCGCGGCGACGCGGGTCGGGTTCTCCTTGCCCGCGCGCAGCACGCGGCCGAAGCGGGAGTTCACGATCACCCCGACCAACACCCAGGTGAAGGCCAGCGCGCCGAGGATGACGTAGTAGAGGCTTGTCGAGTCCTGCAATATCCGCGTGCCGAACAGCCGCCCCGTGTTCCACAGCGTCAATCCGTCGTCGCCGCCGTATTGCGCCAGCGAGGTCAGGCTGAAGAACAGCATCTGGCCGAAGGCCAGGGTGATCATGATGAAATAGACGCCCGAGGTGCGCAGCGAGATCGCGCCCGTCACCAGCGCGAACAGCCCCGAGCCCAGCACCGCCAGCGCGAGCAGCGTCAGCGCGTCGCTGATCCCTTCGCTCAGGCCGATGCCGGTGACATAGGCGCCGAGGCCCACGAAGGCGGCGTGGCCGAAGCTGACCATGCCGCCGCGGCCGACCAGCAGGTCCAGCGCCACCACGGCGATGGCGAACAGCATCGCCTTCATGGCCAGCGACAGCACATAGCTGCCGCCCCAGACCTGCGCGAGTTGCGGCCCCGCCGCCATCAGCGCCAGCAGCAGCAAGCCGAGCCAAAGCGAGTCCGACGGCCGCGCGCGAACGGCCCCGGGCGGCGCCGCCTCCAGCGCGGCGACGCTCATACCCCACCCTTGGCGGAGAACAGCCCCGTCGGCCGGAAGAACAGCACCGCCGCCATGAACACGTAGACCAGCATCGAGGCGAGCGCCGGCCCGATCTGGTTCGCCGCCGATGGGCTGGCGAACAGCCGCACGACGTCGGTGATCACCGAGCGGCCCATCACGTCGATGACCCCGATCAGCAGCGCCGCCACGAAGGCGCCGCGGATCGAGCCGATGCCGCCGATGATGATGACGACGAAGGCCGAGATCAGCAGGTTGTCGCCCATTCCCGGCTCCACCGAGAAGATCGGCGCCGCCACCGCGCCCGCGAAGCCCGCCAGCATCGCGCCGAAGCCGAACACGGTCATCGAGAGCCGCGTCCAGTTCACGCCCAGCGCGTTGACCATCTCCGGGTTCGAGGCGCCTGCGCGCACCAGCATGCCGACACGGGTGCGGGTGATGACCAGCCACAGCAGCGCCGCCACGGCCAGCCCGACCCCGATGACCGCGAGGCGGTAGACCGGATAGAGCAGCCCCGGAGCCAGCACGATCGCGCCCGACAGGAAGCCGGGCGGCGCCAGGATCAACGACTGCGCGCCCCAGATCGCCTTGACCGCCTCGTTGACGAACAGAATGACCCCGAAGGTGGCCAGCACCTGATCGAGGTGGTCGCGGTCATAGAGCCTTCGGAACACGAAGAACTCCAGGGCCAGCCCGAGCGCGAGCGCCGAGACCAGCCCGAGCGCGAGCGCGGTGAAAAAGTCGCCGGTCATACCGGCGAACATCACCGTGAGATAGGCCCCGATCATGTATTGCACGCCGTGGGCTAGGTTGATGAAGCCCATGACCCCGAACACGAGCGTCAGCCCGGCCGAGATCAGGAACAGCAGCACCCCGTACTGCAACCCGTTGAGGAGCTGGATCAGCAGCAGCGACGTGGACATGGTCGGGCCCGCCTCCTCAGGTCCGCCCGCTCACATCTTGCAGTCGGCGGCGAGCGTGTCGGTGGCGTCCTCGAGGATCTTCTGGATCATGGTGGTGGCGAACTTGCCGTCCTCGCGCTTCTCGGCGCCCAGCAGGTAGAAGTCCTGGATCGGGTAGTGGTTGGTGTTGAAGGCGAAGCTGCCGCGCACCGAGTCGAACTCGGCGGCCCGCAGCGCGTCGCGGAAGGCGTCGGCGTTCTCGACGCCGCCCGAGGCGCGAACGGCGCTGTCGATCAGCATGGCCGTGTCGTAGGCCTGCGCCGCGTAGCTGCCGGGAACGTAGCCGTACTTCGCCTCGAACGCCTCCACGAAGGCGGCGTTGGTCGGGTTGTCGAGGTCGGGGGCCCAGCCTGCGACGCCAAACATGCCCAGCGCGTCCTCCTGCTGGGCGGGCAGGGTGGTCTCGTCCACCGTGAAGGCCGACAGCACCGTGATGCGGTCGGTCAGGCCGGCGGCGGCGAACTGCTTGACGAAGCGCACGCCCATGCCCCCCGGCATGAAGACGAACAGCGCATCGGCGCCCGAGGTGGCGATGCGCGCGATCTCGCCGGAGAAGTCGTTGTGGCCAAGCGGCGTATAGACCTCGTCGGCGATCTCGCCCGTATAGGTCGCCTGAAAGCCGGTCGTGCCGTCGCGGCCCGCCTGGTAGTTCGGCGCCAGCATGAATACCCTCTGGAACCCGCGCTCGTTGGCGTAGACGCCCAGCGCCTCGTAGTTCTGGTTGTTCAGGTAGGAGGTGACGAAGAAGTTGGGGTGGCAGTTTTCGCCTGCGAAGGTCGAGGGTCCGGCGTTGGGGCTGATGAGGAAGGCCCCGGATTCGGTCACGGGGCGATAGATCGCCTGCAGGATGTTGGAGAAGATCGTGCCGACGACGATCTGGGCGCCGTCGCGCTCGGTCAGCGCCTTGACCTTTGTCAGCGCGACGTCGGGCTTCAGCTCGTCGTCCTCGACGAGGAATGTCGCCGGCTGGTCGCCCAGCGTGCCGCCCAGCTTGTCGAGCGCGAGTTGGAAGCCGTCGCGCGCCTGCTCGCCGAGCAGGGCCGCGGGGCCGGAAAGCGTGACGAGCATCCCCACGCGCACCTCGGCCGCGGCGGCCAGCGGGAGGGCGAAGGCGAGGGCGGTCGTGGCGAGAAGGCGGGTCATCGGCAGGCTCCCTGTTTTGCCGCGGGGCTCGCAACCGACCCCGCTTTGGCCGCCACCGTCGCGCCCGTCGCGGCGCAGATCAAGCGGAAACTTCGTGCTTGAAATATCTAGGCTTCAAGCGCACCGTTCATGGGCCATGCTGGAGGGAGGCGCCGCATGTTCGGCCATCGCGTGACCGACTGGGACGACGCCTACGCCAACGGGGCCAACATCCCCCGCGGGGAGCGCTGGCCCGACGCCTGGGTCGCGCCCGCCGCCGACTTCCGCGCAGGTCTCGCGGCGCGCGCCGGGATCGACCACGCCTACGGCCCCGGCGCGCGGGAGCGCTTCGACCTGTTCCGCCCGGAGGGCGCCGCGCGGGGCCTTGCGGTCTTCATCCATGGCGGCTTCTGGATGCGGCTCGACAAGAGCTTCTGGTCCCACCTCGCCGCTGGCGCGCTGGCGCATGGCTGGGCGGTGGCGATGCCGTCCTATCCGCTCGCTCCCGACGCGCGCATCGCCGACATCGCCGGCGCCGTGGCGCGCGCGGTCGCGGCGGCGGCGGCGCTGGTTCCCGGGCCGGTGCGGCTGAGCGGCCACTCCGCCGGCGGCCACCTCGCCGCGCGCATGGTCTGCGAGGGCGGTCCGCTGGACGAGGCCGTGGCGGCGCGGGTGGAGCGGGTGGTCTCGATCTCCGGCGTCCACGACCTGCGCCCGATGCTGCGCACGAAGATGAACGAGACGCTGCGCCTCGACGCGGCCGAGGCCCGCGCCGAGAGCCCCGCGCTGCTGGAGCCCCGAGCGGGCGTGCGCCTGACCTGCTGGGTCGGCGCCACGGAGCGCGCCGAGTTCGTGCGCCAGAACGCCCTTCTCGCCAGCGCCTGGCGCGGCTGCGGGCTCTGGACCGAGGCGGTCGCGGAACCCGACCGCCACCACTTCGACGTCATCGACGGGCTGGCCGACCCGTCGCATCCGCTGGCCGTGGCGCTGGCGGGATAGGGATCACGCCGCCGGCGCCGCGCGGAACGCCTCCATGCGCGCGCGCACCGCGTCGGGGATGGGCGCTGCGCGCAGGGCGCCGTCGCGGTAGGCGCACCACACCAGCGTCGGGCGGGCTTCGAACATCGGCCGCCCGTCGCCCAGCCGAGCCGGCACCGACAGCGCGATGGAGGATCGGCCGAGGCTCGCCACCGTCAGCGCCAGCGTCAGCGGCTCGCCGAGCCGGCCGGGGTTCAGGAATTCGAGCGCAAGCGATCGGCAGGGCACGCCGACGCGCTCTGCCCCGTCGCGGTGCATGTCGGCGAAGCTGACGCCGATCTCGGCGGCGAACCAGTCCTCCACCACGTTGTTCACCCGCTCCACAAGGCGGGGATAGAACGCGATGCCCGCCGGGTCGCACTCGGCGAAGCGCAGGGGCGAGGTCGCCTCGAAGACGCGGCTCATTCCGCTGCGAGCCGCGGCGCGGGCACATCGCCGTGGCGCTTGGGCTTGGCCTTGCGGGCCAGTTCGACCTGCTTGTCCCGCGCCTTCTCCAGCTCCCGCGCCGCCTGCTGGGCGCCGGCGTAGTAGGGCTTGGCCCAGTCGGTGCGCGCGCCATAGTGCGCGGCGGCCTGGTGGGCGAAGAACGGGTTCCACAGATGCGGCCGCCCCAGCGCCACCAGATCGGCCCTGCGGGTGTGCAGCAGCGTGTTCACCTGCCCGGGCTCGGTGATCGCGCCGACCGCCATCGTGGCCATGCCGACGACGTTGCGGATCGCCTCGGCGAAGCCGGTCTGGAACATGCGCCCGTAGACCGGCTTCTGGTCCGGCACGGTCTGGCCGGCCGAGACGTCGATCAGGTCGCAACCCGCGTCGCGGAAAGCTTCGGCGATCGCGAAGGTGTCGTCCTCGCTAAGGCCGCCCGGCGCCCAGTCGCAGGCGGAGATGCGCACCGACATCGGGCGTTCATCCGGCCAGACGGCGCGCATGGCGCGGAAAACCTCGAGCGGCCAGCGCAGCCGGTTCTCCACCGGCCCGCCGTAGTCGTCCGTCCTCAGGTTGGTCAGCGGCGACAGAAAGGACGCCAGCAGATAGCCGTGCGCGCAGTGCAGCTCCAGCAGATCGAACCCGGCGCGGGCGGCGCGCGCGGCCGCCTGCACGAAGTCCGCCTTGATGCGCTCCATGCCGGCGCGGTCGAGTTCGGCCGGCGGCGCGCTCTCGCCCGGGAACCACGGTATCGGCGAGGCCGACACCAGCGGCCAGTTGCGGTCGGGCTCGGCGATGGGATGGTCCATCCGCTCCCAGCCCAGCTGCGTGGAGCCCTTGCGCCCCGCATGGCCGAGCTGCATCGCGATCTTCGTCGACCCGTGCGCGTGGACGAAATCCACGATGCGCCGCCACTGCGCCTCCTGCGTGTCGGACCACAGGCCCGGGCAGCCCAGCGTGATGCGCGCGTCGGGCGAGGGGCAGGTCATCTCGGTGAAGACCAACCCCATGCCGCCCATGGCGTGGCCGGCGTAGTGCACAAGATGCCAGTCGGTAAGCTCGCCCTCCGCGGTCGCCATGTATTGCGCCATGGGCGACATCACGACGCGGTTGGGGATCAACACCTCCCGCAGCCGCAGGGGCGTGAACATCGGCGTGGGGCGGCCCTTCACCGTGAAGCCGGTCTCCGCCTCGTAGCGGGCGTACCAGGCGTCGTCGGCGCGACGCACGAAGTCGGGGTCGCGGACTACGAGGTTGTCGTAGGTGATCGACTTGGCCCGGCACATCACGACCATGGCGAACTGGGTGGGGTCCATGTCGGCCGAGCGGCCCATGTGCTCGAACCACGCCAGCGAGACGTCGGCGTTGTGCTGGATGATCTGGCAGGGCGTGCGCCGTTCGGCGTCGTAGGCGCGGAAGGCCGCCTCGACCGAAGTCTCCCCGTGCGCCAGCACCGCGTCGGACAGGGCGATGCCGCACTCCATGGCGAGTTTCGTCCCCGAGCCGATCGAGAAATGCGCGCTGGCCTTGGCGTCGCCCAGCAGCACGACGTTGTCCTTCCACCAGACCTCGCAGAACACGCGCGGAAAGCGCCGCCAGTGCGAGCGGTTCAGCAGCAGCGGATGGCCCTGAAGCTCGGCGGCGTAGATCTCCGCGAGTTTCGCGCGCGAGCCCTCCTCGTCGAACTCCGAGAAGCCGTGACCCTGCCAGCACGCCTCGTCCATCTCGAACACCCATGTCGAGCGGCCGGCGGCGTACTGGTAGGTATGGGCGCAGATCATCCCGTGGGGGGTGTCGCGGAAGAAATAGTTGAACTCGCCCATCGGCCGGGTCGAGCCCATCCAGCAGAAGCGGTTGGCCTTGAGTTCGGTGGCCGGGCGGAAATGATCGCGGAAATGCTCGCGGATGGCGGAGTTGATGCCATCCGACGCTACGATCACGTCACGGTCGGCGAAGCAGGTCGCCAGCGCCGCGGGGTCGATCTTCTCGCCGAAGCTCAGGCGCACGCCCAGTTGCGCGGCGCGGGTCTGCAGGATCTCGAGCAGCGTGTGGCGCGACATGCCGCAGAAGCCGTTGCCGGCGCAGCGCACCTCGACGCCGTGGCGATGGATCGCGACATCGTCCCAGTAGGCGAAGTCGTCGCGGATCATCGCGTAGGTCTCCGGGTCGCGGGACAGGAACTCGTCCAGCGTCTCGTCGGAGAACACCACGCCGAAGCCGAAGGTGTCGCCGGCCCGGTTCTGCTCGAAGACCTCGATGTCCCAGTCCGGCCGGGCCTTTTTGGTCAGGATCGCGAAGTAGAGCCCGCCGGGGCCGCCGCCGATGACCGTGATGCGCATGGTTCCGCTCCCTCGCTGTCCGCAGATATTTTAAGCCTGAAACATGCGAAGTAAACCGTGATCCGTCGCGGCGATCGCCTCCGAATGCGGGACTCTGTCGCCGTCAGGCTCCGCGCGCGGCTGCGGCGCCGGCCCGTCCCTGCGCCGCAGCCCGGCTGGCCGAAAAGTGGATCAGAGCGGAAGCGCCGCCGTCGTCGCCGAGGCGCGAAGCC
>DAINOD010000059.1:0-2726 GCA_036735545.1 Rubrimonas sp.
GGCGATCATCGACCGCTCGCTGCGGCGGCTGCGCATCGAGCGGCTGCATCTGGTGCAGGTCTACTGGTGGGACCTGTCGCGCGGCCGGCCGTTCGAGGTCTTCGCCTCGCTGAAGGCGCTGCAGGCGGCCGGCAGGATCGCCCATGTCGGCGTCACCAACTTCGACGCCGGCGCCATCCAGCCGCTGCTCGACGCCGGGCTCGATGTGGTCTCGGCGCAGGTGCAATACTCGCTGCTCGACGCCCGGCCCGAGGGGCGCTTCGCCGACTGGTGCGCGGCCCGCGCCATCGGGCTGATCTGCTACGGCGTGCTGGCGGGCGGGTTCCTCACCGAGGCGTGGCTCGGCAAGGCCGACCCCGGCCACGCCTTCGAGAACCGCTCGCTGGTGAAATACCGCCTCATCATCGACGAGTTCGGCGGCTGGGACGCCTTCCAGGCGCTGCTCGCCGCGCTCGACCGCATCGCGCGCAAGCACGGCGTCACCATCGGCGCGGTGGCCGCGCGGGCGATGCTCGACCGGCCGCAGGTGGCCTGCGTCATCCTCGGCGCCCGCACCGCGCGCAGGCTGGCCGAGACGCTGGCGGTGTTCGCCCTGCGCCTCGACGACGCCGACCGCGCCGACATCGCCGCCGCCCGCTCCCATGCGACCGGGCCCGCCGGGCCGATCTTCGGGCTGGAGAGCGACCGCGAGGGCCGCCATGGCCGGATCATGAAATACAACCTCAACAAGACCCCCGCGTGAGCGCGCTGCTGGAGATCGACGGCGCCGCCGTCCGCTTTGGCGCGCTCGCCGCCGTGGACGGCGCGAGCTTCCCGGTGCGCGAGGGGACCATAACCGGGTTGATCGGCCCGAACGGCGCCGGCAAGTCCACCCTGTTCTCGGCGGTGGCCGGCGAGCGGCGCCTCGACGCCGGCGCCATCCGCTTCGCCGGCGCGCGCATCGACGGCCTCGGGCCCGACGCGGTCTTCGCCCGGGGGCTCGCGCGCACCTTCCAGATCCCGCGCCCCTTCGCCGAGATGACGGTGCTGGAGAACCTGATGCTCGCCGCCCCCCGCCAGAGCGGCGAGCGCTTCTGGGCCCCGGTCCTGCGCGGCGCGCGCGTGCGGGCCGAGGAGGCGGCGCTGGTGGAGCGGGCGCGCGACATCCTCGCCTTCACCACGCTGGAGCGCGTGGCGGGGGAGGCGGCGGGGCGGCTCTCGGGCGGCCAGCAGAAGCTGCTCGAACTCGCCCGCGTGCTGATGGGCGACCCGCGGATGATCCTGCTCGACGAGCCCGCGGCGGGGGTCAACCCCTCGCTGACCCGCGTGCTGATCGAGAAGATCGAGGCCCTCAACGCCCGCGGCGTGACCTTCCTCGTCGTCGAGCACGACATGGACCTCGTGATGCGCCACTGCCACCCGATCGTGGCCATGGCCGAGGGGCGCGTGATCTTCGAGGGCTCGGCCGCCGAGGCTCAGGCCGACGCGCGCCTGCTCGACGCCTATCTCGGCGAGACGCTCGATG
The DNA here is from genome assembly GCA_036735545.1 of Rubrimonas sp. GTDB lineage: Bacteria > Pseudomonadota > Alphaproteobacteria > Rhodobacterales > Rhodobacteraceae > Rubrimonas. The sequence continues at coordinate 1,505 of DAINOD010000059.1, forward strand.
CCTGAGCCGCGGCTGGCGGTGGCGGGGCTGTCGGCGGGCTACCGGCCCGGCCTGCCGATTTTGCGCGGCGTCTCGGCGACCGTCGCCGCCGGCGAGGTGGTCGCCTTGATCGGGCCGAACGGGGCGGGCAAGTCCACGCTGGTGCGCGCCGTGGCGGGGCTGGCGCGCATCGAGGGCGGGCGCATCCTGATCGACGGCGCCCCCATGACCGGCATGCGCCCCGACCGCCTCGCCGGCCTCGGCGTCGCCTTCGTGCCCCAGAGCGCCAACGTCTTCACCCGTCTCACCGTCGCCCGGAACCTCGGGCTCGCCGCGCGGCGCATGGCGGGCGACCGGCGCGGGGCCGAGGCGGCGATGCTGGCGCGCTTTCCCATGCTGGCCGAGAAGCGCGACGTGCTCGCCGGCGGCCTCTCGGGCGGCCAGCGCCAGACGCTGGCGCTGGCCATGGCGCTGGTCGCCGCGCCGCGGCTGGTGCTGCTCGACGAGCCGACCGCCGGCCTCTCGCCCCTCGCGGCGCAGGAGGCGCTGGCGCTGGTGCGCGCCGTCGCCGACGAGGGCGTGGCGGTGCTGCTGGTGGAGCAGCGCGCCCGCGCCGCCCTGCGCATGGCCGACCGCGGCTATGTGCTGGCCGAGGGGCTGGTGCGGCGCGAGGGCCGCGCGGCCGACCTGCTGGCCGATCCGGAGATCGCGGCGATCTATCTGGGCGGGCTGCGGGCGCCGGGCGGGCAGGGGGCGGCGGCGTGATCCAGGCGCTTTTCGACGGGGTGCTGGAGGGGGCCATCGTCTCGCTGGGGGCGGTGGGCCTGACGCTGGTCATGCACATTCTGCGCTTCGCCAACTTCAGCCACGCCGAGTTGCTGAGCATCGGCGCCTATGTCGCGCTGGTCTTCGACGCGCTGTTCGGCGCCCTGTCCCCCGCGCTGACCGCCGCCTTCGCGCCCACGACCGTCACGGCCGCGCTCGTGCTCTCGGCGCTGCTGGCCGTGGCGCTCACGGGCCTCAGCGCCGTGGCGGTGGACCGGCTGGTGTTCCGCCGCCTGCGCGACCGCGCGGGCCCCCTGACGATGGTGTTCGCCTCCTTCGGCGTGGCGCTGATCGCGCGCAACCTGATCGCGCTGTTCTTCGGCCTGCACACCCAGCGCTACGACGACGCCATCGCCTTCGCGGTGATGGTCTCGGCCGATCCGTTCCTGCTGGTGAAGCCCGACCAGGTGGCGGTGCT
>DAINOD010000059.1:2826-19614 GCA_036735545.1 Rubrimonas sp.
GCGGCCATCGTCGGCGGGCTCGGCTCGGCCCCCGGCGCGGTGGTCGGCGGCTTCGCCGTGGGGCTGGCCTCGTCGCTGTCGCTGCTGATCCTGCCGGCGGGCTACAAGCCCGCGATCCCGTTCCTGCTGATCCTCGCCGTGCTCGCGGTGCGGCCGCAGGGCATCTTCGGCGACGCAGGGGGCGCCCGATGATCGGGCTCGTCTCCTACCTCGCCTTCTTCCTCACCATGGCGCTGATCCTCGGGATCGCCGCGATGGGGCTGAACCTGCAATGGGGCGCGGCGGGCATCTTCAACGGCGGGGTGGCGGCCTTCTTCGGCGCCGGGGCCTACGGGCTCCTGCTGGTCGGCGGGCCGGCGCGGCCGGACGGGCTCGGCGGCTTCGGCCTGCCCTGGCCGCTGGCGCTGCTGGCGGGCGTGGCGCTCGCGGGGCTGCTGGCGCTGGCGGTGGGGCTTCTGACCGCGCGGCTCAGGCACGACTACCTCGCCATCGCCACCTTCGGCGTCTCGGTCGCGCTGGAGGCGGTGGCGCGCAACGCCGACTGGCTTACGGGGGGCGCCCGCGGTCTGCGCGGCTTTCCCCGGCCTTACGAGGCGGCGGTGGGCGACCCCTTCCTCTACAGCCTCGGCTTTCTCGGCTTCGTCGCGCTCTGCGCCGCGCTGGTCTATGCGGGGCTGGAGCGCACGCTGCGCTCCCCCTTCGGCCGCCTGCTGCGCGCGGTGCGCGAGGACGAGACGGCCGCCCGCGCGCTGGGCAAGTCGCCCGCGCGGGCGCGGCTGGAGGCCTTCGTGCTGGGCTCGATGATCACGGGGCTCGCCGGCGCGCTCTACGGCATGTTCTACGCCTTCGTCAGCCCGCAGGACATCGCGCCGATCCTGACATTCCAGATCTGGGCCATGCTGATCGTCGGCGGGGCCGGCAACAACGCCGGCGCGCTGCTCGGGGCGCTGGTGGTCTGGGCGGGCTGGACCGGCTCGGGCTGGGCGCTGGCGGCATGGGCGCCGCAGGGCTGGCAGCTTTACGCCGGGACGCTGCAATACATCCTCATCGGCCTCGTCATCGTCGGCGCGCTGCTGTGGCGGCCGCGGGGCCTGCTGCCCGAGAGGCTTTCGATTTCGACCGCCGCGACGTTGACGCCGCGGCCAACCATGACGACAGGAGAGGTGCGATGACGACAAGGACGCTGATCGCCGCCGGGCTCGCGGCGCTGGCCGCAGGCGCCGCAGCCGCGCAGGACTGCCCGGTGAAGGTGGGGGCGGTGCTGCCGACCTCCATCGACTGGGGCCGCCCGATCGCCGCCACGGCGCAGTTCGCGGTGGACCTGATGAACGAGGCCGGCGGCGTGAAGGGCTGCCCGGTGGAGATGGTGCTGCGCGACACCCAGGCCGACCCCCGCGTGGGCGTGGACGCGGCGCGCGCGCTGGTGGACCTCGACCGGGTGCCGCTGCTCTGGGGCGCGGTCGCCTCGGGCGTGTCGATGCCGATCCTCACTTCCGTCACCGTGCCGGCCGGCGTGATGCAGATGTCGTGCTGCTCCTCCGCCACCTCCTTCACCCAGGTCGCCGCCGAGGGCCGCACCAACGGCCTGTGGTTCCGCACCTTCGCGACCACGCGCAACCAGGCCGCGGTCGCCGCCATGCTGATCCGCGACCGCGGTTACCAGCGCGTCGCGATCTTCTACCGCAACGACGACTGGGGCCAGGACATCGGCCGGCTGGTGGCGGCCGACCTCGAGAAGCTGGGCGTGACGGTCACGGCCCGCGTCGCGGTCACCGACGGCCAGCCCAGCTACCGCGCCGAGGCGACCGAGGCCCTGCGCAGCCAGCCCGAGGCGGTCTACATGGCGCTCTACCCCACCGAGGGCTCGGCGGTGGCGCGCGAGTGGATCAGCCTCGGCGGCGCGCAGAAGTTCGTGGTCGCCAACTCCCTGCGCTCCGACGACTTCCGCGACGCGGTGGGGCTGCAGTATCTCGGCGAGGCGGTCGGCCACGACAGCGCGCCCCCGCGCACCGACAGCGCGCAGGGCTTCGTGGACCTCTACACCGCCAAGTTCGGCGCCGGGCCGAACGGGCCGGGCCTGCCCAACATGTTCGACGCGGCGATGATCTCGCTGCTCGCCATGGACGCCGCCCCGGCGCTGCGCGGCGCCGACATCGCCGCGCAGGTGCCCCGCGTCACCGACCCCGCCGGCGAGCCGGTGTTCCCCGACGCCGACGGCCTGAAGCGCGCCAAGGAGGTTCTGGCGGCGGGCGGAACGGTCTCCCTGCAGGGCGCGACCGGGCCGGTCGTGTTCGACGAGAACGGCGACGTCTCGGCCCCGGCGGTCGCCTTCGGCTATGGCGCGGACGGCCCGGTGGAGCTGCAGTACTTCACCATCGAGGACGTCAACGGCTTCATCGCCTCGGTGCAATGACCCCGCGCCCGCCCCGCGTGACGCTGGCCCCCGGGCTGGTCGTTCCCCGTCTGCTGACCGGCCTTTGGCAGGTCGCCGACCTCGAGCGGGGCGGGACGCCGCTCGACCGCGAGGCCGCGTCCGACGCGCTGGTCGCCTACGCCGACGCGGGCTTCGACGGCTTCGACATGGCCGACCACTACGGCACCGCCGAACTGATCGCGGGGCGGGCGCGGGAGAAGCTGCTCGACCGCGACGGCGTCACGGGGGCGCGCTTCTTCACCAAGTGGTGCCCCGAACCCGGCTGGCTGACCGCCGCCGACGTCCGCGCCGGCGTCGCCGAACGGCTGGAGCGGCTCGGGGTTGAGCGGATCGACCTGCTGCAACTGCACTGGTGGACCTTCGCCCATCCCGGCTGGATCGACGTGATGGACGAGCTTGCCGTGCTGCAGGCGGAGGGCAGGATCTCGGCGCTGGGGGTGACCAACTTCGACGCCGACCACCTGCACCTGCTCTGCGCCGAGGGCTATCCGATCGCCACCAACCAGGTGTCGTTCTCCGTGGTGGACCGGCGCGCGGCGGGCGACATGTCGGCCGTGTGCCTCGATCACGACGTGAAGCTGCTGGCCTACGGCGCGCTCTGCGGCGGCTTCCTGTCCGACGGCTGGGTCGGCGCGGCCGAGCCCGAGGCCGTGTCGGACTGGTCGCGCATGAAATACCGCCGCTTCATCGACGCCGCCGGGGGCTGGGCGCCGTTCCAGGGCGCGCTCGCGGCGCTGGACCGGGTTGCGAAGCGGCATGGCGCGACCGTCTCGGCGGTGGCGCTGCGCTGGGTCATGGACCATCCGGCCGTCGGCTGCGCCATCGTCGGCGCGCGGCTGACCGAGCGCGAGCACCGCGCGGGCGGCGTCGCCGCCTTCGAGGTGGCGCTGGACGCGGACGACCGGGCGGCGCTGGCCGAGGCTTTCGCCGCGCTGCGGCCGATCCCGGGCGACTGCGGCGACGAATACCGCCGCCCGCCCTTCCTCACCGCATCGGGCGACCTCAGCCACCATCTGAACGCCATCCACCCGGCCTATCCGCCGCAGCAGGTCGGCCCGGGCCGCTGGCGCGTGTCCTCGGGCAGCGTGTGGGAGCCGCTGGCGGGCTTCTCCCGCGCCGTGCGGGTGGGCGACCGGGTGCTCGTCTCCGGCACAACCGCCACCCACGGCGCCGAGCGGGTGATCTGCGAGGGCGACCCGCGCGGGCAGGCGGTCCATGCGCTGGACAAGATCGCCGCCGCCCTGTCCTCGCTGGGCGCGCGCATGGAGGACGTCGTGCGCACCCGGATCTGGGTCGCCCACGCCGAGGACTGGGAGCCCATCGCCCGCGCCCACGGTCGGGCGCTGGCGGGCGCGATGCCGGCCAACACGCTGGTGGAGACCGGCAGGCTGGTCGGCCCCTATCTCGTGGAGATCGAGGCCGAGGCGGTGATCGCTCAGAGGTAGCGGTATGGCACGCCCGCCTTCTCCATCAGCGCGGCGTAGTCCTTGAAGATCTGCACCACGCGCCCGGCGCGGGGACTGGTGGCGGCGATCTCCTCCCAGAAACCTTCCGCGTCCTTGACCACTTGGTCCCATTCCTGCTGGGGAATGGTGGTCAGCTCCATCTTGTCGCCGTTGACGCGCAGGTCTGCCTCGCCGCCCCAGTACCAGACCTGCCGGTAGTAATGCGACTGGTCGATGGTGATGCGGAACAGCTCCTTCAGGTGCTCCGGCACCCGCTCCCAGCTCGCCGTGTGGGCGAAGTAGCTGCCGCACCACGCGCCGGTGACGTTGTTCAGCAGGGCGTAGTTGCAGATGTCGGCCCAGCCGACCTCATAGGCCTCGGTGAAGCCGCACCACGCCACGCCGTCGAGAACGCCGGTCTGCAGCGCCACCTCCACGTCGTCCCAGGGCACCGTCACCGGGATCAGCCCGTAGCGCGACAGGAAGCGCCCCGCCGTCGGCACGCCGAACACGCGCTTGCCGCGCATGTCGGCGAGGCTGCGGATCGGGTCCTTCGTGAAGATGTGCAGCGGGTCCCAGGCGCCGGCGCTGATCCACTCCACGCCCTGCACCTCGCCGTAGGCCTCGGCCCAGATCTCCTTCAGCCCGTAGCGGTCGAACAGGACAGGCAGGTCGAGCGAGTAGCGGGTCGAGAACGGGAAGTATCCGCCGAAGACGCCGATATCGACCGGCGAGGCCATGGTGGCGTCGTCTGACTGCACCGCGTCGATGGTCCCGTTCTGCAGGGCGCGGAACAGTTCGGAGGTCGGGACGAGCTGATCGGCGTAGTAGAGGTCGATGATCATCTCGCCGTTCGCGGCCTTGTTGAAGGCGTCGATCTGCGGCTTGATCACGTGAGCCCCCAGCGGCGCGCCGGAATAGGTCTGCAGCCGCCAGCGGATCGGCCCGCTCTGCGCGTTGAGATAGGGTGCGGCCAACGCCGTGGAGCCGGCGACGCCGGCGCCGGTCAGCAGCTTGCGCCGGCTCAGGGGCTTCTTGTTCTCGATCATGGCTCATCCTCTCATGGGGGGGTCAGCGGAGCGCCCGGGGCAGCCACAGGGCGATCTGGGGAAACGCCATCACCAGCCCCATGACGAAGGCCATGATCAGCGCGAACGGGATGATCGAGCGATAGATGTCGACCAGCCCGATCTCCTTCGGCGCCAGAGCGCGCATCAGGAAAAGGTTGTAGCCGAAGGGGGGCGTCATGTAGGCGATCTGGCAGGTGATCGTGTAGAGCACGCCGTACCAGACCAGATCGAAGCCCAGCATCCGCACCAGCGGGATGTAGAGCGGCGCCACGATCACCAGCATCGCCGTGTCGTCGAGAAACATCCCCATCACGAGATAGCTGAGCTGCATCATGATCAGCACCTCCCAGGGCGTCAGCTCCCAGTTGGTGATGAAAAGCCCCTCCACCGCGCGCACCGCTCCGATGCCGTCGAACACCGCCCCGAAGCCCAGCGCGGCGAGGATGATCCATAGGAACATGCACGAGACGCCGAGCGTGCGCTTCACCGTCTCGTGGATCAGGCGGAAGCTGAGCCTGCGCTTGAAGGCCGCCGCCAGCGTCGCAGCCGTGGCGCCGACCGCGGCGCTCTCCACGAGGCTCGTGATCCCCATCAGGAACAGCCCCGTCATCAGGAAGAAGATCAGGAACGGGATGATCCCGGCGCGCAGCAGCTTCAGCTTCTCGCGCAGCGGCAGCGCCAGCTCGTCCTCCGAGACCGTAGGCGCCAGATGGGGCTGCAGCCGGCAGCGCACGACGATGTAGAGGATGAAGCACGCCGCCATCAGGAGCCCCGGCACCGCGCCGGCGAGCCAGAGCTGGCTGACCGGCTGGCGCGCGATCATGCCGTAGAGCACCAGCACCACCGAGGGCGGCACGAGGATGCCGAGCGTCGAGCCGCCCTGCACGACCCCGGTGATCAGCACCTTATCGTAGCCGCGGCGCAGCATCTCGGGCAGGGCGATGGCGGCGCCGATGGCCATGCCCGCGACCGACAGCCCGTTCATCGCCGAGATCACCACCATCAGCAGGATCGTGCCGATGGCCAGCCCCCCGCGCAGCCGGCCGAACCAGACATGGAACATCCGGTAAAGGTCCTCGGCGATCCCGCTCTCCGACAGGACGTAGCCCATGTAGATGAACAGGGGCAGCGTCAGCATCGGGAACCAGTTGAACAGCTTGAACGCCTGGTTGAACGGCATCTCCACCGCGCCCTGGCCGTAGAGCAGCAGCGCCGCCCCGGCGGCGACGAAGCCGATGGCGGCGAACACGCGCTGGCCGCTGAGCAGCGCGACCAGCATCGTGGAGAACATCAGGATGGCGACAAGCTCGTTGCTCATGACGCCGCCCGCCCGGTGAGCCTGGCCCAGTCCTTCAGCGCCAGCGAGAACGCCTGCAACAGCATCAGCACAACGCCCGCCGACATGATGACCTTGATCGGGATCATCGACGGGTTCCACATCGAGAAATTGCGCTGGTTGGTGTCGATGGCGTAGCGGGTGCTGGAGATCGCGCCGAACAGCAGCACCGCGAGGAAGAAGATCAGGCAGACGCTGGTGATCAAGTCCATCCGCGCCTTGCCTTTCGCGGAAAGGCGGTCGTAGAGCAGGTCCATGCGCACATGCTCGCCGTCCTTCAGGGTCTTGGCGCCGCCGGTGAAGTAGTAGGCGGCGAGGCAGAACTGCGCGAGCTCGACGGCCCAGTGGATCGGAAAGGTTCCCATGTTGCGGGCGACGGAATCCGCCAGCAACACCGCGATCATGACGAAGATCAGATACATCGCGACGAGACCCACGCCCTCCGACAGCCGGTCGACCCAGCGGACGTAGAGGCGGAAGGCGAGCGGCAGGGTGGGCGCGGTCATCGACGGCGCGACAGAAATTCCGGTTTCCTCACGTCCCCTCCCATCAGCCCCCGCCTGCGCATTAGGCGAAGGCCCCCGCGACCCGTCAACACCCACGCAGGCGGAGCGGCGCGGCGCCGCAAAGCTGCGCAGGCGATGGGCGGCCGCGTTGACCTTCGCCCGCGCGGCGCCCACTCTCCCCGCCATGATCGAACGGTTCGACCTTGCGGTGATCGGCGCCGGCGTCGTCGGCTGCGCCGTGGCGCGGCGCGCGGCGCTGGAGGGCGCGCGCGTTTTGGTGCTGGAAAAGGCGTGGGACGTCCTCGACGGCGCCTCCAAGGGCAACAGCGGCATCTTGCACACGGGCTTCGACGCGCCGGAGGGCTCGCTGGAGCGCGCCTGCGTCGCCGAGGGCCACGCCGAGTATCTCGCGATCCGCGAGCGGCTGAACCTGCCGCTGCTGGAGACAAATGCGCTGGTGCTGGCGTGGAGCGAGGCGGAGGCCGAGCGGCTGCCGGCGCTGACGGCGACGGCGGCGGTGAACGGCGTCGCCGTCGAGCCGCTGACGGGCGCGCAGGCGCGGGCGCTGGAGCCGGGGCTGGCCGATGGCGTCGTCGCCGCCTTTCGCGTGCCGGGCGAGCACATCGTAGACCCGTGGTCCGCCCCCCACGCCTATCTGGCGCAGGCGCTGGCCAACGGCGCGGCGCTGCTGCGCGGGGCGGAGGCGACCGGCGGCGCCTGGGAGGGCGACGGCTGGCGGCTCGACACCGCGCAGGGACCGGTGCGCGCGCGCGCGGTCGTGAACGCCGCCGGCCTGTGGGGCGACGTGGTGGACCGGCTGCTTCTGGGCGACGCTGATTTCGAGATACGCCCCCGCAAGGGCCAGTTCGTCGTCTACGACAAGGCCGCCTTCGGGCTGACGCGCCACATCCTGCTGCCGGTGCCGAGCGACACGACCAAGGGCGTCGTCGTCTGCCGCACCGCCTGGGGAAACCTGCTGGTCGGCCCGACCGCCGAGGAGCAGGAGAGTCGCGAGGACGCCTCCACCGACGCCGGCGCGCTCGCCGCCCTGATGGCGCGCGGCGCCGCCATCCTGCCGGGCCTCAGCGGCATGGCGGTGACCGCGACCTACGCCGGCCTGCGCCCGGCGACCGAGGAGAAGCACTACCGCATCCGCCACGAGGCCGACCGCAACTGGGTGACGGTCGGCGGCGTCCGCTCCACCGGCCTCAGCGCCGCGCTGGGGCTCGCGCGCCACGTCTGGGGCCTGCTGGCGCTGGACACTCCGGCGCCCGCCGCGCCGGTCTGGCCCGCCGCGCCGCTCATCGCCGAGACCGGCCCGCGCGACTGGAGCCGGCCCGGCCACGGTGGCATCGTCTGCCATTGCGAGATGGTCACCCGCCGCGAGATCGAGGCGGCGCTGACTGGCCCCATGGCCGCGCGCACATTCGCAGGGCTCAAGCGGCGGACGCGGTGCGGCATGGGCCGCTGCCAGGGGTTCGCCTGCATGGCGGAGCTTGCCGCCCTGACGCAGGGCCGGCTGCGCGAGCCGATGGCCGAACCCCTTGGCTGACGTCGTCGTGGTCGGGACGGGACCGGCGGGGCTCGCCGCCGCGACAGCGCTGGCGCGCGCGGGCCTGCGCGTCGTGGCTCTGGAGCGCGAGGCCGAGCCCGGCGGCGTTCCCCGCCACTGCGACCACCCGCCCTATGGCTGGCGCGAGTTCGACCGGGTGATGCGCGGCCCCGCCTACGCCCGGCGCATGGTCGCCGAGGCCCAGGGCGCGGGCGTCGCGATCCGCGTCGGCGTGACGGTCGTGGCCGTCGGCCCCGGGCCGACGCTGGCCCTCGCCACGGCGCAGGGCGCCGAGACCTTGCGCCCGGCCCGCGCGGTCCTGTGCCTCGGCGCGCGCGAGACGCCGCGGGCGGCGCGGCTGATCGGCGGCGCCCGTCCCGGCGGGGTGCTGACCACGGGCGCGCTGCAGGCGATGGTCCACCTCAAGGGCCTCCGTCCGTTCCGCCGGCCGGTGATCGTGGGCACCGAGCTCGTCGCCTTCTCCGCGCTGCTGACCTGCCGCAAGGCGGCGATCGCGCCCGTCGCCATGGTCGAGGCGAACCCGCGGCCCACCGCGCGCCGCTTCGCCGCCGCCCTGCCGCGGCTGCTCGGCGTGCCGCTCCTGCTGAGCGCGCGGGTGACGCGCATCCTCGGGGCCGCGCGCGTGGAGGGGGTGGAGATCGCGCAGGGCGGCGCGCTGCGGGTGATCGAGGCCGACGGCGTGCTCGTCACCGGCGGCTTCCGCCCCGAGGCGGCGCTGCTGGCTGCGAGCGCCATCGCTGTGGACGAAGGCTCCGGCGGGGCGGAGGTGGACCAGTTCGGCCGCACCGCCGCGCCCGGCGTCTTCGCCGCCGGCAACCTGCTGCGCCCCATCGAGACCGCCGGCTGGTGCGCCGACGAGGGGCGTCGCATCGCCGCCGCGGTCGCCGCCGACCTCGAAGGGCGGCTGCCGCCGCCCGAGGCCGTGGCCCGGCTGCGCCCGGGCGCGGGGGTGAGGCTCGCCACGCCGCAACGGTTGGCGGCGGGCGGCGGTCCCGGCGCGGCGGAGCGGATCGAGTTGCGGCTGGACCGGCCCGGGCGCGGTCGGCTGACGCTGCGGGCGGGCGCGCGGCGGCTCTGGTCGGGCCCGGTGGACAGTCTGCCGGAGCGGCGCCTGTCGGCGCCGATCGAGCCGGCGCTGGCCGCGGGGGGCGAGATCACGCTGGCCGTCGAGCCCGCCTGATGCGCGTGCTGGCGCTGGATCAGGGCACCACCAGCACGCGGGGCATCGTGCTGGAGGCCGACGGCGCGCTGCGCCCGGTCCATGCGGTCGCGCACCGCCAGCGTCGCCCGGCGCCGGGGCGCGTCGAGCACGACCCGGAGGCGTTGCTGGCCAACCTGCGCGCCTGCCTCGACGCTGCGGGCGCGGTCGACGCGGTGGGCCTGGCCAACCAGGGCGAGAGCTGCCTCGCCTGGGACGCGGCGACAGGCGAGCCGATCACGCCCGTCCTCGTCTGGCTCGACGACCGCGCCGAGCCCGCCTGCGCGCGCCTGCGCGCCGCGGGCGCCGAGCCGGAGTCGCGCGCGCTCAGCGGCCTGCCGCTCGACCCCTACTTCTCGGCGTCCAAGCTGGGCTGGATCATGGCCGAGGTCCCGGAGGCGCGGCGGCTTCACGCCAAGGGGCGGCTCAGGCTCGGGACGACCGATGCGTTCTTCCTCCAGCGACTGACCGGGCGCTGCGTCACAGACATGGCCACGGCCTCGCGCACCGGCCTCATGTCCCTGGCGACCGGCGCCTGGGACGAGCGGCTCTGCGCGCTGCACGGCGTGCCGGCCGACACGCTGCCGCCCATCGCGCCCAGCGTCGGCGACTTCGGCGCCGTCTCGACGCCGGGCGGGCGCGCGCCGCTGACGGCCAGCATCGTCGACCAGCAGGCGGCGCTCTGGGGCCACGGCAAGCGCGGCCCCGGCGCGGTCAAGATCACCTTCGGCACGGGCGCCTTCGCGCTGGCGGTCGCCGGTTCGGCGCCGCCGACGACCGACCCAGCCGGGCCGCTGCCGACCGTCGCATGGGCGCTGCCGGAAGGCGTCCGCTATGCGCTGGAGGGCGGCGTCTGGTGCGCCGGGGCCGCGCTCGACTGGGCGCGGGAGGCGGGGCTGGCGGCGGACCCGGCGACGCTCGACCCCGCCGCCCCGCCGGCCGCTGCGCGCGGGCTTCTGTTCGTGCCGGCGCTGGCGGGCCTGGGCTGCCCGCACTGGGACCGCGCGGCGCGGGGCGCCTTCTTCGGGCTGGGCCTCGACACGGGCTCTGGCGACTTGACCCGCGCGGTGCTGGAGGGCGTGGCCTTCCGCGCCGCCGAGGTGGTGGACGCCTTCGCCCGCGTCGGACGGGTCGAGGGCGCCGTCGCCATCGACGGCGGCATGGCCGGCTCGCCAGCCTTCCACGGCTTTCTCGCCGACGTGCTGGACCGCCCCGTCGAGGTCGCGCTGCAACCGGAGCTGACCGCCGGAGGCGTCGCCTCGCTCGCGGCGCTGGGCCTCGGCGCGACGCTGGAGCCCGGCCGGCCGTCGCTGCGGATCGAGCCGCGCGGCGGCGCGGCGCGCTGGCGGGCGGTCTTCGCCGAGGCGCGCGCCGCGGCGGCCGCCGTGTCGCGCGCGGCGCTGGCGTGAGGGCGCAGCCGCGCTAAGCTGGCGGCGGGAACAGGGGAGGGGGGCGATGCCGATCCGCCGCGCCACGCTGAACGGCCGCCGCTACGCCTTCGACGGGCTGGCGACGCTGATGGCCCGCGCCACGCCCTTCCGCTCGGGCGACGCGCTGGCGGGCGTCGCGGCGGAGACCGAGGAGGAACGCGCGGCGGCCCAGATCGCGCTGGCGGATCTGCCCCTGCGCGCCTTCCTGTCGGAGGCGGTGGTGCCCTACGAGAGCGACGAGGTGAGCCGCCTCATCCTCGACGGCCACGACGCCGCCGCCTTCGCCCCCGTCGCCCACATGACCGTCGGCGACGCGCGCGACTGGCTGTTGTCCGACGCCGCCGACGAGGCCGCGCTGGCGGCGCTCGCGCCCGGTCTGACGCCCGAGATGGCCGCGGCCGTCAGCAAGATCTGCCGCATCCAGGACCTCGTGCTGATCGCCCGCAAGTGCCGCGTGGTGACGCGGTTCCGCGGCACGATAGGGCTGGCCGGGCGGCTCTCGACCCGCATCCAGCCCAACCATCCGACCGACGACCCCGCGGGCGTCGCCGCCTCGATCCTCGACGGGCTGATGTACGCGGCCGGCGACGCGGTGATCGGGATCAACCCGGCCTCCGACAACACCGCGGCGGTGGACCGGCTGCTGCGCCTGCTCGACGAGGTGATCGCGCGCTACGCCATACCCACCCAGTCCTGCGTGCTGGCCCATGTCACGACAACCATCGCCGCCATCGAGGCCGGCGCGCCGGTCGATCTCGTGTTCCAGTCCGTCGCCGGCACCGAGGCGACGAACGCCTCGTTCGGCTTCTCGCTGGCCACGCTGCGCGAGGCGCGGGAGGCGGCGTTGTCGCTGGGGCGGGGGACCGTCGGCGAGAACGTGATGTATTTCGAGACCGGGCAGGGATCGTGCCTCTCCGCAGGCGGCCATCACGGCGTGGACCAGCAGACGCTCGAGGCCCGCGCCTACGCCGTGGCGCGCGTCTTCCAGCCGCTGCTGGTGAACACCGTGGTGGGCTTCATCGGGCCGGAATACCTCTACGACGGCCGCCAGATCATCCGCGCCGGGCTGGAGGACCATTTCTGCGGCAAGCTGCTCGGCGCGCCCATGGGGTGCGACGTCTGCTACACCAACCACGCCGAGGCCGACCAGAACGACATGGACGTGCTGCTGACCATGCTGGGCGCGGCCGGCGTCACCTTCGTCATGGGCGTGCCCGGCTCGGACGACGTGATGCTGAACTACCAGAGCACGTCCTACCACGACGCGCTCTACGCCCGCCGCGCGCTGGGGCTGCGGCCGGCGCCGGAGTTCGAGGCGTGGCTGGCCGAGAGCGGGATCATGGCGGCGGACGGTCGCTTCGCGCTGGGCGACGGGCGGGCGCGCTTCGCCGCGGCGCTCGACCGGGCCTCGGCGGCGTGACCGCGCCGCCCGACCTCTGGCGCGGGCTGTCGCGCTTCACGCCGGCGCGCATCGCGCAGGGCCGCAGCGGGGTGTCGCTGCCCACGGCGCGGGCGCTGGCCTTCCAGGCCGCCCACGCCGCCGCGCGCACCGCCGTCCATCACCCGCTCGACGCCGAGGCGCTGGCCGCCCGGCTGGCGGATCGGTTTCCCGGCGCGCATGTCGTGCGCAGCCGCGCCGCCGACCGCGCGGTCTATCTCCAGCGCCCCGACCTCGGCCGGCGGCTCGATCCCGCCGCGCGGCTGCCGCGGGGCGAGGCGGCGGTCGCGGTGGTGATCGGCGACGGCCTGTCGGCGCTGGCGGTGGAGCGCAACGCGGAGGGCTTTCTCGACGCCTTCCTGCCGCGGGCGGCGCGGCAGGGCTGGACGCTCGCGCCGCTCGTGGTGGCGACGCAGGCGCGGGTGGCGCTGGGCGACGAGATCGGCGCGGCGCTGGGCGCGCGGCTGACGCTGATGCTGATCGGCGAGCGGCCCGGCCTGTCGGCGGCGGACAGCCTCGGGCTCTACCTGACCTTCGAGCCGCGCCCCGGCCGGCTCGACGCCGAGCGCAACTGCGTCTCCAACGTCCGCGACGGCGGGCTGACCTGGGCCGAGGCCGCCTACCGCGCCGAATTCCTCGTCTCCGAGGCGCTGCGGCGGGGCCTGAGCGGCGTCGCGCTGAAGGACGAGACGGTGGCCGCCCGGGCCCTTCCCGACGCCGCCGAACCGCGCCGCGCCCTGCCGCTCTGAAGGGCCGCTGCGGCGCAGCAGTTCGGTTGCGCGGCGTGAGTCCCTATGCTAGCCAGCGCTCGCGCTTGGCGAGGGAAGTTTCTTCGCCGCGCGTTCCACTTGCCCGCCGTTCGCGCGGGCTCAAGCCGAAGGGTCGCTCGTGCAGGGGTTCATCCGTGTCTGACGCTGCGGTGGTCTCGGGGGTCGCGGGTCGCTACGCGACGGCCCTGTTCGAACTGGCCGACGAGACCGGCGCGCTCGACGCGGTGGAGCGCCATCTCGACACGCTCGACGCCGCCCTTCGCGAAAGCGAGGACCTGCGCGCCATGGTCGCCTCGCCTGTCCACGGTCGCGATGAGCAGGGCGCCGCGATGGCCGCCCTTTGCCGCGCGATGGCCATCAGCGCGCCGACCGCGGGGCTGCTGGGCCTCATGGCGGCGAACCGGCGGCTCTTCGTGCTGCGCGGCGTGATCGACGGCTTTCGCGCCCTGCTGGCGAAGAAGCGCGGCATCGTCACGGCCGAGGTGCATTCGGCGGCGCCGCTGAGCGACGCCCAGCGCGCGTCGCTGGCCGATACGCTGGCGCGGGCCACCGGCTCGCAGATCGCCCTCAAGGAAATCGTGGACGACGGGCTCATCGGCGGCCTCGTCGTCAAGGTCGGCTCGAAGATGATCGACACGTCGATCCGCGCGAAGCTGGCCAAGCTGCAGACCATGATGAAAGAGGCAGGCATATGAGCATCCAGGCCGCCGAGATCTCCGCGATCCTCAAAGAGCAGATCCGGAACTTCGGGCAGGACACCCAGATCGCCGAGGTGGGCCAGGTGCTCAGCGTCGGCGACGGCATCGCGCGCGTCTACGGGCTGGACAACGTGCAGGCCGGCGAGATGGTCGAGTTTCCGGGCGGCATCCGCGGCATGGCGCTGAACCTCGAGACCGACAACGTCGGCATCGTGATCTTCGGCGACGACCGTTCGATCAAGGAAGGCGATACGGTCAAGCGCACGAACTCGATCGTGGACGTGCCGGTGGGGCCCGGCCTGCTGGGCCGCGTGGTGGACGCCCTCGGCGACCCCATCGACGGCAAGGGTCCGATCATGTTCGAGAAGCGCTCGCGCGCCGACGTGAAGGCCCCCGGCATCATTCCCCGGCGCTCGGTCCACGAGCCGATGGCGACCGGCATCAAGGCCATCGACGCGCTGATCCCCATCGGCCGCGGCCAGCGCGAGCTGATCATCGGCGACCGCCAGACCGGCAAGACCGCCGTGGCGCTCGACGCGATCCTCAACCAGAAAAGCTACAACGACGCCGCTGGCGACGACAAGAGCAAGAAGCTCTTCTGCATTTACGTCGCCGTCGGCCAGAAGCGCTCGACCGTGGCCCAGCTCGTGAAGAAGCTGGAGGAGACGGGAGCGATGGAATACTCGCTGGTCGTCGCCGCCACGGCGTCCGAGCCGGCGCCGCTGCAGTATCTCGCGCCCTACAGCGCATGCGCCATGGCGGAGTATTTCCGCGACAACGGCATGCATGCGCTGATCATCTACGACGATCTCTCCAAGCAGGCCGTCGCCTACCGCCAGATGTCGCTGCTGCTGCGCCGCCCGCCGGGCCGCGAGGCCTATCCCGGCGACGTGTTCTACCTGCATTCCCGCCTGCTCGAGCGCGCCGCGAAGCTGTCGGACGACAACGGCGCGGGCTCGCTGACCGCGCTGCCGATCATCGAGACGCAGGCGGGCGACGTGTCGGCCTACATTCCGACCAACGTGATCTCGATCACCGACGGGCAGATCTTCCTCGAGACCGACCTGTTCTATCAGGGCGTGCGCCCGGCCGTGAACGTCGGCCTGTCGGTCAGCCGCGTCGGCTCCTCCGCCCAGACCTCGGCGATGAAGTCGGTGGCGGGCTCCATCAAGCTGGAGCTGGCGCAGTATCGCGAGATGGCCGCCTTCGCCCAGTTCGGTTCGGACCTCGACGCCGCCACCCAGCGGCTGCTGGCGCGCGGGGCGCGACTGACCGAGTTGCTGAAGCAGGCGCAGTATGCCCCTCTGACCACCGAGGAGCAGGTCTGCGTCATCTACGCCGGCACCAAGGGCTATCTCGACAAGTTGCCCGTCTCGGCGGTCGGCAAGTTCGAGCGGGGGCTGCTGGCCCATCTGCGCGGCAAGGCGTCGGACGTCCTGAAGACCATCCGCGAGAAGGACGGCAAGGTCGCGGGCGAGCTGGAGGCCAAGATCAAGGCCGCCATCGAGGACTTCGCCAAGACCTTCGCGGCCTGAGGCGGGGGCCGGAGCCATGCCGAGCCTGAAGGACCTCAAGAACCGCATCGGTTCGGTCAAGAACACGCGCAAGATCACCAAGGCCATGCAGATGGTGGCCGCCGCGAAGCTGCGCCGCGCGCAGGAGGCGGCCGAGGCCGCGCGTCCCTACGCCGAGAAGATGGCGGGCGTGCTCGGCAGCCTCGCCCGCGCCGCCGAGGGCAGCCCGACCGCGCCGCGCCTGTTCGCGGGCACCGGGGCGGACCGGACGCATCTGCTGCTGGTGTGCTCCTCCGAGCGCGGGCTGTGCGGCGGCTTCAATTCCTCGATCGTGCGGCTGGCGAAGCAGAAGGCGGCGCAGCTCGAGGGGCAGGGCAAGACGGTCAGGATCATCACCGTCGGCAAGAAGGGTCGAGACCAGTTCCGGCGCGACTACAGCGACCGGCTGATCGACCATGTCGACTTCTCCGAGATCAAGCGCGTGGGCTACGCCGACGCATTGCGGGTCGCGGAAGGCGTGCTGCGCCGCTTCGACGCCGGCGAGTTCGACGTCTGCTGGCTGTTCTACAGCAAGTTCCAGTCGGTGATCTCGCAGATCCCGCAGGGGCCGCAGATCATTCCGGCGGTCTTCGAAAAGACGGAAGGCGTGGAGAGCGCGAGCACCCTCTACGAATACGAACCCGACGAGGAGTCCATCCTCGCCGACCTGCTGCCGCGCAACATAGCCGTGCAGATATTCACCGCGCTGCTGGAGAACGCGGCGTCGGAGCAGGGCGCGCGCATGAGCGCGATGGACAACGCGACCCGCAACGCGGGCGACATGATCGACCGGCTGACGATCGTCTACAACCGGTCGCGCCAGGCTGCGATCACCAAGGAACTGATCGAGATCATTTCGGGCGCGGAAGCGCTCTGACCGACGAGGAACCGCACCAATGGCCGCCACAGGCAAGCTCACCCAGGTTATCGGCGCGGTCGTCGACGTGCAGTTCGACGGCCACCTGCCGGCGATCCTGAACGCGCTGGAGACCGACAACAACGGTTCGCGCCTCGTTTTCGAAGTCGCCCAGCACCTAGGCGAGAACACCGTGCGCGCCATCGCGATGGACAGCACCGAGGGTCTCGTGCGCGGCCAGGCGGTCACGGACACGGGCGGTCCGATCACGGTGCCGGTCGGCGACGCCACGCTGGGCCGCATCCTCAACGTCATCGGCGAGCCGATCGACGAGCGCCCCGCCATCGAGGGCTCCGAGCGCCGCGCCATCCACCAGCCGGCCCCGAGCTTCGAGGCGCAGTCCACCAGCTCCGACATCCTCGTCACCGGCATCAAGGTGATCGACCTGCTGGCGCCCTACGCCAAGGGCGGCAAGATCGGG
>DAINOD010000060.1:0-19385 GCA_036735545.1 Rubrimonas sp.
TGGCGCGCCCGAAAGGATTCGAACCTCTGACCCCCAGATTCGTAGTCTGGTGCTCTATCCAGCTGAGCTACGGGCGCCCGTCTCGAGGGCCGTCTGCTACCCGCTGCGACCTGCCTTGGCAAGGGCCCCGGAGGCGCCGTGCGCAAGGCTTGCGCCCCATTGCGCAGTCCGTCGGAACCGCTATAACGCCCGACACTGGAATCGCGGGCGTAGCTCAGTGGTAGAGCACAACCTTGCCAAGGTTGGGGTCGTGAGTTCGAATCTCATCGCCCGCTCCAGTGTAGCGCAGACCCGTCGACGACGCCCAACGACACGGATCGTGCGACGGTCCGCGCGCGCTGTATGACGTCGCCGGCGTCATGAGCGTCGCCCGGGCTGGCGCCGACCTCCGCATGGCATGCCGGCGGTGGCGTTTCGGGGAAGGCGCTTCGGGCGGGTCCGATCAGGGTCGTCTGGCGCGCGGCGGCTTGCCCGGCTTCGCGCCGCCCGCGCGCGCCACGGGGCGGGGTCTCGCCTCGGATCGGGCCGGGCGCTGGTCGAGCGTCGGCTCGCCGTCCAGCCGGCGCATCACGACGCCGTCCTCGAAAGCGCCGCCCGAGCCGAACGCCTCTGCGGCGGCCCTGGCGATCTGCACGAAGGTCTCGTTCTGCTGCACACGGATGGCGCCGATGGCGTCGCGCGTGATGGCGCCCGCCTCGCAGATGCGCGGCAACAGCCAGCGGGCCTCGGCGCGATCCTTGTGACCGACCGACAGCGTGTACCACACCGCGTCGCCGAAGGCGCCGAGGTCGCGGGCGGGGCGGGCCACCGGGGCCGGGGCGGCCGTGATCTCCTCGGGCGCCGAGCGTCCCTCGCGCCAGAGGCGCACGAAGGCCGCCGCCACCTGCTCGGGGCCGAATCGCTCCAGCAGGGCTGCGGCCATCGGCGCGGTCTCGTCCGTGGCGGCGGTCAGGGCGGGGTGCTCCATGATTCGGGCGTCGTCGCGCGCCTGCACGGCCTCGGCCGAGGGCGCCGGCCCCCAGCTCGCCTCCACCTGCGCGCCCTGCAGCAGGCGCTGGGCCTTGCGGAAGTCGCCCGGCGTGACGATCAGCGCGGAAACCCCCTTGGCGCCCGCACGGCCCGTACGGCCCGAACGGTGCAGCAGCGTCTCCGAATTCGTCGGCAGATCGGCGTGGATCACCAGATCGAGCCCCGGCAGGTCGATGCCGCGCGCCGCCACGTCCGTGGCGATGCAGACCCGGGCCCGCCCGTCGCGCAGCGTCTGCAGGGCGTGGGTGCGCTCCTGCTGGCTCAGTTCGCCCGACAGCGCCACCACCTGGAAGTTGCGGTTGCCCATGCGCGCCAGCAGGTGGTTCACGTTCGCCCGCGTCTTGCAGAACACGATGGCCGCGCGCGCCTCGTGCAGCCGCAGCAGGTTGAAGATCGCGGGCTCGCGGTCGCGCGGCCCCACCGTCACGGCGTGGTACTCGATGTCGGCGTGCTGGCGCGCCTCGCCCGCGGTTTCGATGCGCAGGGCGTCGCGCTGGAAGGTCCGCGCCAGATCCGCGATGGCCTTGGGCACGGTGGCGGAGAACATCAGCGTGCGGCGGCTCGCCGGCGCGGCGCCGAGGATGAACTCCAGATCCTCGCGAAATCCGAGGTCGAGCATCTCGTCGGCCTCGTCGAGCACGCAGGCGCGCAGGCCGGCGAGGTTCAGGTCGCCCCGGTCGATGTGGTCGCGCAGCCGGCCCGGCGTGCCGACGACGATATGCGCGCCGCCCTCCAGCGCCCGGCGCTCGGTGCGGTAGTCCATGCCGCCGACGCAGGTGGCGATCTGCGCGCCGGCCTGCGCGTAGAGCCATGACAGCTCCCGCGCGACCTGCAGAGCCAGCTCGCGCGTCGGCGCGATCACCAGCGCCAGCGGCGCCTCGGCGGGCTGCAGGCGGTCGTCGCCCTTGAGGATTTCCGGCGCGATGGCCAGCCCGAAGGCGACCGTCTTGCCCGAGCCGGTCTGCGCCGAAACCAGGGCGTCCCGACCGGCGGCCTCGCCGGCAAGCACGGCCATCTGCACCGGCGTCAGGCTCTCGTAGCCCTTGTCGGCCAGGGCGCCGGCCAAAGCCTTGGGTAGGTCGATATCCGCCGTGAGCATGTCACCACCACCTGAGGGGGAAGCGCCGCCCTGACGCCGCTCCGGTCCGCGGGCCCGGGATGCGGGCGGTTCGCCGCAGGTCGCAAGGAGCGCATGGTGCCCGGGGGCGGATTCGAACCACCGACACCGCGATTTTCAGTCGCGTGCTCTACCAACTGAGCTACCCGGGCGCGCGCGGTCGCAACCGCGCTGCGAGCCGATTAGCACCGGCTGCGACGCGGTGTCCAGAGGCGGCGCTCAGCCGGGGCGGCTGAGCGTGCGTCGCACCGCGTCCCGCCAGCCGTCGGTCGCCGCCTGTCGCGCGGGCTCGGGCATCGCGGGCTCGAAGCGGCGCTCCAGCGCCCAGGTGGCGGCGAAGGCGTCGCGGTCGGGGTAGACGCCGGCCTTCATGCCGGCCAGCCACGCCGCGCCCAGCGCCGTCGTCTCCGTCACCTTCGGCCGCTCCACCGGCGCGCCGAGGATGTCGGAGAGAAACTGCATGGTCCAGTCGCTGGCGCTCATGCCGCCGTCCACGCGCAACGCCACGTCGCCGGCCTCCGGGTAGTCTGCGATCATCGCCTCCAGCAGGTCGCGGGTCTGGAAGCCCACG
The DNA here is from genome assembly GCA_036735545.1 of Rubrimonas sp. Classification (GTDB taxonomy): domain Bacteria; phylum Pseudomonadota; class Alphaproteobacteria; order Rhodobacterales; family Rhodobacteraceae; genus Rubrimonas. The sequence goes on from DAINOD010000060.1 coordinate 2,718, forward strand.
CTCTGCAGGGCCGCGCGCGCCAGTTCGGCCGGCCCGGTGGCGCGGGTGACGCCGAAGATGGCGCCGCGGCAGTCGGGGTCCCAGTAGGGCGCGCCGAGGCCGGTGAAGGCGGGCACCAGATAGACCTGCTGGTTGGGGTCGGCGGCCTCGGCCAGCGGCTGGGTCTCCTTCGCCTCGCGGATGATCTTCAGCCCGTCGCGAAGCCACTGCACGACCGCGCCGGCGATGAAGATCGAGCCCTCCAGCGCATAGGTCGGCCGCCCGTCGAGCTGGTAGGCGATGGTCGTCAGCAGCCGGTTCTTCGATGTCACGGGCTTCTCGCCGGTGTTCAGCACGGCGAAGCAGCCGGTGCCGTAGGTTGACTTCACCATGCCCGGCCGGAAGCAGGCCTGTCCCACCGTGGCCGCCTGCTGGTCGCCGGCGACGCCCAGGATCGGGACGGGACGGCCGAAGAGGTCCGCCCGCGTCATGCCGAAATCGGCCGCGCTGTCGCGCACCTCCGGCAGCATCGCGAGCGGGATGTCGAGAAGCGCGCAGATGTCCTCATCCCAGCGGCCGCGGCGGATGTCGTAGAGCAGCGTCCGCGCGGCGTTGGTGGCGTCGGTGGCGTGCACGGCGCCGTCGGTCAGCCGCCAGATCAGATAACTGTCCACCGTGCCGAACATCAGCTCGCCCCGCGCGGCGCGGGCCCGGGCGCCCTCCACGCGGTCGAGCATCCAGGCGAGTTTTGTGCCGGAGAAGTAGGGGTCCAGCAGCAGCCCGGTGCGCTCCACGACCAGCGCCTCGTGGCCTTCGTCGCGCAGGCGGCGGCAGGTTTCGGCGGTGCGGCGGTCCTGCCAGACGATGGCGCGGTGGATCGGCTTGCCGGTCGCGCGTTCCCAGACCAGCGTGGTCTCGCGCTGGTTGGTGATGCCGATGGCCGCGATGTCGCCCGGCCGCGCTCCGGCGCGCTCCATGGCCGCCCGCGCGGAGCCGGCCACGCTGGACCACAGGTCGGCCGGGTCGTGCTCGACCCAGCCGGAATCGGGAAAATACTGCGGGAACTCCTCGTGCGCGCTGGCGGCGACGCGCAGCGCGCCGTCGAACAGGATGGCGCGGCTCGACGTGGTGCCCTGGTCGATGGCGAGGACATAAGGCGCGGTCATGGTCTCCCCCCTGGTTTTGGGGGAAGCTTAGGACCCAAGGCCGGCGGGGTCGACCTCAGCGGAAGGCGTGCAGCACACCGTTGTCGGAGAGCACATAGAGCGTGCCCCCCGCCACCACCGGCCCGACGCTGGAGCCGCCGGGGATCGCGACGCGCTCGCCGGCGTCGCCGGTCAGGGCGTCGTAGCTCAGCAGGCCGTCGCGGCTGGAGGTGACGTAGACCCGCCCCGAAGCGACGACCGGACCGCGGTAGGCGGTGCGCCCGGCGCGGGAGGCCGGGTCGCCGGGCTCGGGCAGGTCGGCGGTCCAGATCGTCTCGCCCGTGGCCCCGGCGAGCCGCATGACGCGGGCGTCGTTGGTCACGACGAACAGCGTCGGACCCACCGACCAGGCCGGCGAGGAGGAGCCGAGCGCCCGCAGCCAGCCGCGCTGGCCGGTGCGGCCGTCGATGGCGACCATCTGGCCGGCGAAGTTCGAGGCGAAGACCGCCGCGCCCGCGATCACCGGGTCGCCCGATACGTCGGCGATGCCGATGTCGGCCAGCCCGCGCCGCCCGCTGGCCAGCGCGTCGGTCCAGAGCCTTCGCCCGCTGTCGGCGCGCACCGCGATGATCTCGCCCGAGGCGAAGGGGAGCACGGCCAGATCGCCGCTCATCGCGGGGCTTGCGCCGCCGAGCAGGCCGGCCGAGCCCGCAGAGCCCAGGGCGCGCCACAGGATGGCCCCGGTCTCCGCGTCCAGCCCGAAGCCCGCGTTGTCGCGCGTGACCACGACGACGCGCCCGTCGGCGACGGCCGGCGCGGCGCGCATCGGCGCGCCGAGCGGCTGGCGCCAGAGTTCGCCGCCGTCGATCGCCGAGAACGCCACCACTTCGCCGAAGCCCGTCGCCGCGAAAAGCCGTCCGTCCATCACCGCGAGCCCGCCGCCGAAACCAGAGGCCGCGTTTTGGCGTGGCGGGACCACGGACGCCGTCCACAACGTCCGGCCGGTCCCCGCCTCCAGCGCCGAGACCCGCGCGCCCGCGTCGAGCGTGTAGACCCGCCCGTCCGCGACGACCGGCCCTGCGGTGATACGCGCCGAGCCGCCCGAGCCGCGGCCGATGTCGGTCCGCCACGCCTCGCGCAGGGAGGCGGGGCCGGCGAGGTGGCCCGGCGCGCGGGTCGGCCCGGCGTTGGGCTGGCTCCAGTCCACGTTGGCGATGGGTTGGCCGAGGGGCGCGAGTTCGGCGGCGCGGGCGGCGGGGATCGTCGCCTCGCCGACCGCGACGCGGACCGGGATGCGCTCGCCGGGCAGGGGCGGCTGTTCGTCGCTGAAAAGCCCGCAGCCGGCGAGCGCGAGCAGGGCCAGGGCTGGGAGGAAGCGGCTCGGGGCCATGGCGGAACTCCAGGTCGGGGCGGCGGAAGTCGTGGGCGTCGCGGCCTAGGGCGTCTCCGGCCCAGCCGCCTCGAGCAGTTCGGCGGCGCGCAGCCGCGTCGCCTCGGTCGCCGTCGGGTCGGCGAGGATCGCGCGCAGGTCGGCCCGCGCCGCCGCCCGGTCGCCGCGGCGCAGATGGGCGGCGGCGCGACCCTCCAGCGCCAGCAGCCGGAACGGGGCCCCATCGCCCGCCAGCGCGCCGAACAGGGAGACGGCGACGTCGGGGCCGCCGCGCTCCGCCTCGATGACGGCGACGCGGTAGGCGGCCAGCGCGGCCAGCGCGGTCGGCGCGGCGGCGTCCTCGGCGACGGCGCGATAGGCCGACAGGGCGGCGTCCGCGTCGCCCGCAGCCGACAACTCCGCCGCCGCGCGCAGCCGCGCCGCCATCGCCGCGCCCGGATCGAGCGCGTCCGCCGCGGCCAGAAGGTTGTCGGCCCGCCGCAGCCCGTCCGGCGCGTCCAGCGCCTGCAGCAACGCTCCGCCCGCCTGCCGCGCCTCGGCGCGCCGCTGCTGGTCGAGCCAGGCCACGCCCGCCGCCGCCAGGACGGCCGCCACGATGGCCGCGATCACGAAGGGGCCGTAGCGCCGCCAGAGGCGGAACATCCGGTCGCGGCGGACCTCCTCGGTCACCTCCTGGATGAAGCTGTCGCTGTCGCTCAACGGCGCTGTTCCCGGCCCTGGTCCCGAATGCGGGCGGACCCTATCCGCAGGGCGCCCCCGCGCCAAGACCCGGGCTCGTCACAGGCCGCTGGCCTTGTAGGTGTGCTCCTCGCCGGGAAACTCGCGCGCCCGCACCTCGGCGGCGTAGCGGCTCACCGCGTCTTCCATCATCCGCTCCATGGCGGCGTAGCGCTTCACGAAGGTCGGCACGCGGGGGAACAGCCCCACCATGTCCTCGAACACGAGGATCTGGCCGTCGCACTGCGCCGAGGCGCCGATGCCGACGGTGGGGATCGCGACCGCGCGGGTGATGCGGTCGGCGAGCGGTTCGGCGACGCCTTCCACGACCACCGCGAAGGCGCCGGCCTGCTCGACGGCGCGCGCGTCCTCGATCACCGCGTCCCACTCCGCCGCGTCGCGGACGGCCCTGAAGCCGCCGGCCACGTTCATCGCCTGCGGCATCAGTCCGACATGGGCCATCACCGGAACGCCGCGCCGGGCCAGATAGCGGATGGTCGGGGCCATCTCCACGCCCCCCTCCAGCTTGACGGCGGTGCAGCCGGTCTCCTTCACCACGCGCGCGGCGTTGCGGAAGGCGACCTCCGGGCTCTCCTCGAAGCTGCCGAAGGGCATGTCCACCACGACCAGCGCCTTCTCCGCGCCGCGGACGACGGCCTGGCCGTGCATGATCATGTGCTCGAGCGTCACGCCCAGCGTGTTGGGCAGGCCATGGATCACCATGCCGAGGCTGTCGCCGACCAGCAGCAGGTCGGCGTGGCGGTCGCAGATGCGCGCCACATGGGCGGTGTAGGCGGTCAGGCACACCAGCGGCTCGCCGCCCTTGCGCGCCGTGAAGGCCGGCACTGTCATCCTGCGCCGCTTCGGCGCGCCGTCGGCGGCCTGATCGGGGTCCGCGACGGCGGACTTCTTCGAGATCGTGCTGGTCGTGGACATCGGATTTTTCCTGCAAGGCCGCGCCCCGGCGGCGCGGCGGCCTGTCGCAGCCGCCGCGCCGTGCTAACATCCGAGCCGGGAAAATTTAACTGGGCTCTTTCTTTCCCGACCGAATGCAACGATCTCTTACATGACTGAGTCGCGAACCGGTCATCCGGCGCGACCAAGGGGGACAGAATGCTACAGGCGATCCTGACCATCGCGGCGCTCGCCGCCGCCGCGGCCGTCGCCGCGGCCGACGAGACGATCCCGGCGGCGGAGCCGGCGGTGGCGCGGGCGACGGTCGAGGTCGTGGCGGTGCGCAGCACGGCCCGGCCCTACGAGGATCAGCTGGTCCTGCGCGGGCGCACCGAGGCCGACCGCCGCGTCGACGTGCGCGCGCAGATCGCGGGGCTGGTCTCGTCCGAGCCTATCCGCAAGGGCGCCATCGTGAAGCGCGGCGACCCGCTGTGCGAACTCGATCCCGGCGAGCGCCCGGCCATGGTCGCCGAGGCGCAGGCCAACCTGCGCCAGGCCCAGGTCGAATACGACGCCGCCGTGCAGCTGTCGCAGCGGGGCTTCACCGCCGAGACCGAATCGCTCACCCGCGCAGCGCGGCTGGAGGCGGCTCGCGCGCAGTTGCTGCGCGCCGAGATCGACATCGAGCGCCTGCGGATCGTCGCGCCCTTCGCCGGCGTGCTGGAGAGCGACACCGCCGAACTGGGCGCGCTGCTGCAGCCGGGCACGGTCTGCGCCACGCTGATCTCGCTCGACCCCATCGCGCTGGTCGGTTTCGCCGCGGAGCGCGACGTGGACCGCCTGCGCGTCGGCGCGCCGGCGCGCGCCCGTCTGGTGACGGGACGCATGGTGGAGGGGACGATCCGCTTCGTCGCGCGCTCCGCCGACGACGAGACGCGCACCTATCGCGTCGAGGTCGCCGCGCCGAACGCCGCGCTCGACATCCGCGACGGCATGACGGCCGAGGTCATGATCGGCCTGCCCTCGGCGCCGGCGCATTTCCTGCCGTCCTCCGCGCTGACGCTCAGCGACGCGGGCCGGTTGGGCGTGCGCGTGGTGCAGGGCGGAGAGGCTCGGTTCATGGGCGTGGAGATCATGTCCGACGCGCCGGGCGGGGTGTGGCTCGCGGGCCTGCCGGACGAGGTCGAGGTGATCGTGGTGGGCCACGAGTTCGTGACCGAGGGCTCCGCCATCGAAGTCACTTACGCCGAAGCCTCGCGCAGCAACTGAACGCGGGAGCGGACGCATGTCGGGGCTGATCGGCTGGGCGGTGGAGCGGGCGCGCATGATATGCGCGCTCGTCGTGCTGTCCGTCGCCGGCGGCCTCGCCGCCTATGTCGGGCTGCCCAAGGAAGGCAGCCCGAACATCGACATTCCGGTCCTCTACGTCTCGGTCTCGCTGCCGGGCGTGTCAGCGACCGACGCCGAGCGCCTGCTGGTCAAGCCGCTGGAGTCCAAGTTCCGGGGTCTCGAAGGCCTCAAGAAGATGACGGCGACCGCCTCCGAGGGGCGGGCGAGCGTGCTGCTGGAGTTCGACTTCGGCTGGGACAAGACCGGCACCATCGCCGACGTCCGCGCGCTCGCAGACCAGGCGCAGGCGGAGATGCCAGCGGACGCGGACAACGCGCTGATCAGCGAGGTCAACCTTTCCGCCTTCCCCATCCTCATCGTAGCGCTTTCCGGCGACGCGCCCGAGCGCACGCTGCAGCGCGTCGCCAAGAACCTTCAGCGCGAGCTGGAGGCGCTGACGCCGGTGCTGGAGGTCGGCATCGCGGGCGAGCGGGACGAGCTCGTCGAGATCATCGTCGATCCGCTGCAGCTCGAAGCCTACGACGTGACCGTGCCCGACATCCTCTCCGTGGTGTCGCGCAACAACGATCTCGTTCCGGCCGGCGCGATGGAGAGCCCGACGGGCCGCTTCGCGGTGCGGCTGGCCGGCAATCTCGCCACGCCGCAGGACATTCTCGACACTCCGGTGCGGGTCTCCGGCGAGCGCATGGTGCGGATCGGCGACATGGCGCGTATCTCGCGCACTTTCGACGATCGCGCGGGCATCGCCAGGTTCAACGGCGAGCCCGCCATCGCGTTGCAGGTCTCCAAGCGCATCGGCGAGAACATCATCGACACGGTGGAGATGGTTCAGCGCCGCACCGAGGAGGTGCGGGCGAGCTGGCCTGCCGCGCTGCAGGCGGCGGTGCGCGTCGACTTCGCCATGGACAACAGCGTCGAGGTCCGCTCGATGGTGGGCCAGCTCGAGGGCAGCGTGATGACGGCCGTGGGCCTCGTCATGCTGGTGGTGGTGCTGACGCTGGGGCTCCGCTCGGCGTTGCTCGTGGGCCTCGCGATCCCGCTGTCGTTCCTGCTCAGCTTCGCGTTGCTGGCCGCCTTCGGGATGACCGTCAACAATATGGTCATGTTCGGCCTGATCCTTGCGGTCGGGATGCTCGTCGACGGGGCCATCGTGGTCAGCGAATACGCCGACCGCCGGCTGCGCGAGGGCGCCGCGCCCGAGGACGCCTACGCCGAGGCGGCGCGGCGGATGTTCTGGCCGATCGTGGCGTCCACCGCGACGACGCTCTGCGCCTTCCTGCCCATGCTGCTCTGGCCGGGCGTTCCGGGCCAGTTCATGGGCCAGTTGCCGATCACGCTGATCTTCGTGCTGTCGGCCTCGCTGGTGGTGGCGTTGATCTATCTGCCGGTGCTGGGGGGGCTGGTCGGCCACGTCTCCGCCAGCTTCGGCCGCGGGGCCCGCCGGCTCGTGGGCCGCGCCGAGCCGATGCCGGAGCTCCCCGAGGCGCAGCGCCGCACGACTTTCGGCCGCGTGATCTCGCTGATCGTCATGAACCCGCTGGGCCCCTTCGTCGCCATCGGCGCGGCCGTGGGCGCGATGGTGATGATCGTCGGGGCCTTCGCCGAGAACAACAATGGCGTCGAGTTCTTCGTCGAAACCGAGCCGCAGCGGGCGATCCTGCACGTCCGCGCGCGCGGCAACCTTGCGCTGGAGGAGAAGGACGCTCTGGTCGCACAGGTCGAGCGGCGCGTGCTGGGCGCGGACGGGCTGGCGGCGGTCTTCGCCTTCGTCGGCGACGCGGGGCTTCAGGCCTTCGGCGGCGACGCGCCGAAGGACGCCGTGGGCCAGGTCCAGGTCGAGCTTGCGCCGTGGGGTCAGCGGCCGCCGGGCGAGATGATCCTCGCCGACCTTGTGGCGCGCACCGCAAACATTCCCGGCGTCATCGTCGAGCTGCAGGAGCAGGAGGACGGCCCGCAGCAGGGCAAGCCGATCCAGATCCGCCTCGAAAGCGACGACTGGCCCGCCCTGCAGGCCGCGGCGGGCGAGCTGGCCGACCGTTTCCGCGCCCTCGAGGGCCTGCGCGACATCGAGGACACGCGCCCGCTGCCCGGCGTGGACTGGCGCATCGGCGTCGACCGCGAGGCGGCGGGCCGCTTCGGCGCCGACATCCAGACGGTCGGGGCCATCGTCCAGCTCGTCACCCGCGGCGCGCTGATCGACGTCATCCGCCCCGACGACGCCGAGGACGAGATCGACATCCGCGTCCGCTTCCCCGAGGACCAGCGCACCCTCACCACGTTGCAGTCGGTGAAGATGCGCACCGAGCGCGGGCTCGTGCCGCTGGGCAACTTCCTGCGCATCGAGCCCCAGCCCGCGCTCGCCGAGATCACCCGCTATGGCGGGGTGCGCTATCTCGTGGTCAAGGCGGACGTGATGCCGGGCGTGAACGTCAACGAGAAGATCGCCGCCATCGTCGAGGACCTGCAGGCCCGCCCGCTGGAGGGCGTGCGCCCCGCCCTGCAGGGCGATCAGGAGGAGCAGGCGGAGAGCCAGACCTTCCTCATGAACGCCTTCATCGGCGCGCTGGCTCTGATGTTCGCGATCCTGCTGGCGCAGTTCAACAGCCTCTACAACAGCGTGCTGGTGCTGACCGCGGTGGTGATGAGCGTGGCGGGCGTGCTGGTGGGCATGATGGTGATGGGTCAGCCCTTCTCGATCATCATGACCGGCACCGGGATCGTGGCGCTCGCCGGGATCGTGGTGAACAACAATATCGTCCTGATCGACACCTACCGCGAGTTCGTCCGCACGATGCCGCCGCTGGAGGCCATCGTGCGCACCGCCGAGCAGCGCATCCGCCCGGTTCTGCTGACCACGATCACCACCATGGCGGGGCTCGCGCCGATGATGTTCGCGGTCTCCATCGAGTTCGGCGGCGTCGTTCCCGGCTTGGCGGCGCTCTGGGCCGCGGGCCCGCTCACCGCGGCGGGCTGGCAGGCCCTGGCGGGCGCGGTGTTCCTGCAGGGCGCGCCGACCGCGCTGTGGTGGGTGCAGCTCGCCACCGCGGTGGTGTTCGGACTGGGCGTGGCCACCGTGCTGACGCTGATGGTCACGCCCGCGGCGCTGGCCCTGCGCATCTGGTTCTGGCGCGGCGTCGCGTGGCTGGCCGACCGCGCGCCGACCGCCGCCGCCGCCCGCAACCGCGCCGACCGACGCCTCGCCCGCCGCGCGGGCGCCCTGCCGGCCGGGCCGATCCTGTGGGACGTGGCCGAGCCGCCGGCGCCGCCGCTCGCCTACCCGCCCCGCGCCTACGCCGACGCTGCGGAGTAGGCCGGCCGGCGGCCGCTCAAGCTGTTGCTTTCATGGTGAGCCGGCTGGGACTCGAACCCAGGACCATTCGATTAAAAGTCGAATGCTCTACCAACTGAGCTACCGGCTCGCCGCCCCGGGGCATAGCGGCGAGGGGGCGGAGGGTCAAGGAAGCTCGCGGAACTGCAAGGCGTGCAGCCGCGCGTAGAGCCCGCCGGCCGCCAGCAGGCCCGGATGGTCGCCCTGTTCGACCACCCGGCCGCCCTGCAGCACCACGATGCGCCGGGCGCGCTGGATAGTGGCGAGCCGGTGCGCGATGGCCAGCGTGGTGCGCCCCTCCATCAGCCGCTCCAGCGCCTCCTGCACCTTGGCCTCGCTCTCGGCGTCCAGCGCCGAGGTCGCCTCGTCGAGCAGCAGGATCGGGGCGCCGCGCAGCATGGCGCGCGCGATGGCCACCCGCTGGCGCTGACCGCCCGATAGCCGCCCGCCTGCCTCGCCGACCTCTGCGTCCAGCCCGTCGGGCAGGGCGGCGGCGAAGTCCAGCACGTTGGCGTCGCGCGCCGCCGCCTCGATCTCGGCGTCGCTGGCGTCGGCGCGGCCGAGGCGGATGTTCTGGCGGATCGAGCCGGCGAAAAGGAACGCGTCCTGCCCGACCAGCGCCACCGCCCCGCGCAGCGAACCCAGCGTCAGGCCGCGGATGTCCTGACCGTCGATCTCGATCGCCCCGGCGTCGGCGTCGTAGAAGCGCGCGATCAGGCTGAAGACGGTGCTCTTGCCGGCGCCGGAGGGGCCGACCAGCGCCGTCAGCCCGCCCGGCTCGGCTTCGAAGCTCAGACCCTCCAGAACCGGCGCGCCGCTGTAGGCGAAGCGCACGTCGCGGAAGGCGACCCGTCCCCGCTCCAGCCGCAGCGGCTGCGCGTCGGGCGCCTCGGCCAGCGTCACCGGCGCGTCGAGCAGCTCGTAGAGCAGCCGCACCCCCACGATCCTGCTTTGCAGCGTGACGCGCAGCCGAGCCACGCGCTTGGCGGGGTCCGCGGCCAGCAGCAGGGCCGTGACGAAGGAGAAGAACGCGCCCGGGTCGCTCTGGCCGCTGACGACTTGACGGCCCGCGTAGAGGATCACCGCCGCGATGGCGAGGCCGCCCAGCGCCTCCGTGATGGGGGTCGAGAGCGCGCCGAGCTTGGCGATGCGCGTCGCGCGCCGGCGCACGTCCTCCACCGCGGCCTCCAGCCGCTCGCGCATCACCGGCTCCAGCCCGAAGGCCTTGATGACGCGCACGCCGCGGGCGGTCTCGTTCATGACCTCGACGACGCGGGCGAGCGAGGCGAACTCCTGCGCGGCCAGCTTGCGCACCCGGCGCACCAGGCGGCCCACGGCGACGATGGCCGGCGGCGCGAAGATCAGCGCGACCAGCGCGAGCTCCGCGTTCTGCGCGAGCATCACGGCCACCAGCGCCACGACGGTCAGCGCGTCGCGACCCAGCGCGGTGGTCAGCGTGTTGATCACCTCGCGCGCGGAGTCGGCGTTGTAGGAGAGGCGCGTGGTCAGCTGGCCTGTCGCCTCGCGGTCGTAGAAGGCGACGCCCTGCGCCAGCACCCGGTCGATGATGCGCATCTGGATGCGCGCGACGATGCTCGCGCCGATGCTCGCCAGCATCGCCGATTGACCATACATCGCCGCGCCCTTGACCGCGAAGACCGCGACCACCGCGCCGGCGATGGGCGCGACGAGATCGCCGCGCCTGTCCACGAAGATGCCGTTGATGATGTCGCGCATCAGCCAGGCGGCGGCGGCCGTCGCCGCGGCGGACGCGGCCATGAAGGCGAAGGCGATCGCGTAGCCGCGGGCGTAGACGCGCAGGTTCTCCGACATCAGCCGCAGCACGACGCCGCTGTCGGTGGCGGGGTCGCGCAGGCGGCGCAGCGGGGCGAGGGGCAAGCGTCAGCCCCTCAGAGCACGTAGCGCGACAGATCGGCCGACCGCGACAGCGCGCCGACGCGCTCCTCGACATAGGCGGCGTCGACCGCGACCTCGGCGCCCGCGCGGTCCGGGGCGGCGAAGCTCAGGTCCTCGAACACGCGTTCCAGCACCGTGTGCAGCCGCCGCGCGCCGATGTTCTCGACCGCGCGGTTGACCTCCGCCGCCACCGAGGCCAGCGCCGCCACGCCGTCCTCGGTGAAGCGCACCTGCACCTGCTCGGTGGCCATCAGCGCCACATACTGCTTGGTCAGCGCGTTGTCCGGCTCGGCGAGGATGCGCACGAAGTCGGCCTCGGTCAGCGCCTTCAGTTCGACCCGGATCGGCAGGCGGCCCTGCAGCTCGGGCAGCAGGTCCGACGGCTTGGCGATGTGGAAGGCGCCCGAGGCGATGAACAGCACGTGGTCGGTCTTGACCGGCCCGTGCTTGGTCGAGACGGTCGTCCCCTCGATCAGGGGCAGGAGGTCGCGCTGCACGCCCTCGCGGCTGACGTCGGCGCCGCGCGCGCCCTCGCGCGCGCAGACCTTGTCGATCTCGTCGAGAAAGACGATCCCGTCGTTCTCCACCGCGGCGATGGCGTCGCGGGTGATGGCCTCCTGATCGACGAGCTTGTCGGCCTCCTCGGCGACGAGCACCTCGTGGCTTTCGGACACCTTCATGCGCCGCCGCCGCGTGCGCCCGCCGAACGCCTTGCCGAAGATGTCGGCCATGTTGACCATGCCCATGCCGCCCTGGGCGCCCGGCAAATCGAGCATCCCCAACGGGTTGGAGGCGTCGGCGACGTCCACCTCGATTTCCTTGTCGTCGAGCTGGCCGTCGCGCAGCTTGCGCCGGAAGCTCTCGCGCGTGCCGTCGCTGGCCCCGGGACCGACGAGGGCGGTCAGCACCCGCTCCTCCGCCGCCTTCTGCGCCTGGGGCGCCACGCGCTCGCGGCTGGCCGCGCGCTGCATGGCGATGGCGGTCTCGACAAGATCGCGCACGATCTGATCCACGTCGCGGCCGACATAGCCGACCTCGGTGAACTTGGTGGCCTCGACCTTCAGGAACGGCGCGTTGGCCAGCTTGGCGAGGCGGCGGCTGATCTCGGTCTTGCCGACGCCGGTCGGGCCGATCATCAGGATGTTCTTGGGATAGACCTCCTCGCGTATGTCGTCGGGCAACTGCCGGCGGCGCCAGCGGTTGCGCAGCGCGACGGCGACGGCGCGCTTCGCGTCAGCCTGCCCGACGATGAAGCGGTCGAGTTCGGAGACGATCTCGCGCGGGGTCAGTTCGGTCATGCGGGGGCGCTCCAGGGAGGCAAGCGGTCCTTGGCGGGAAAGTCGGGCAGGGCGCCCATCAGCAGGCCGCGCAAGACGGCCCAGCCGGCCCCCGTCGCGGTCAGGAAGCCGCCCAGCGCCAGCAGCAGCAGCGCCGCGGCCATGGTGCCGGCGCCGAGGGCCGAGCCCAGCAGCGCGGCGAGCCACACGACGGTGGCCATCAGGAAGGACCGGCGGTCGATCACGAGCGCGACCACCGCCATCGCCGTCACCGCCAGCCCCAGCCCGACCGCGCCGAGCGCCCCCGGCAGGCTCCACAGCGTCAGCGCCAGCGTGTTGACGATGGCGGGCGCGGCGATCAGGTGCAGCCAGAACCCGCAGGCCGACAGCCGCGACACCCGGTGCGGGTCGCGCAAATCGAACGCCATGGCGACCGCGAAGCAGGCCAGCCCGAAGCCCAGCGTCACGAGCCCGAGCCCGGCCTGCGCGCGCAGGTCGAACAGGTTCGACAGCCGCACCCCGCCCGATTGCATGATCCGCGTCGGGTCGAGCAGTCCGCCCGCGATCAGCGCCGCCGCGAAGCCTGCGAGCGCGACGAGAAACACCGCGAAGGGCAGGCGGAACCGCAGGTAGAAGGCCAGCGCCGCCAGCGCCCCGCCGAGGCAGGCGGCCAGTCCGATGGTCGCGCCGAAGCCGCCCGAGGCCATCAGCTCGCCCAGCCGGCCCGGCTCGGTGGTCCGCAAGAGCCACGCCATGGCCTGCGTGCCGGCCAGCCCCGCCATCGGGGCGGTGAAGCCGATCGCCAGCAGCAGGCTCGGCAGCACCATGCGCCGCCGTCGCGTCAGATACTCCGCCAGCGCCCAGGCGAAGACCGCCGCCATGAGCTGCGGCCCGCTGGCGCCGATCCCCTGCAGCAGCGCCAGCGTCCAGACGCCCGCGCCCAGCAGCGCCACGCCCAGCGCGATGAAGACCTCGTTGAAGCCGCGGAACAGCTCGAAGGGCTCGTCGCCGCCGGCCATGGCGCCGCGATAGCCGGCCCGCGCCTCGGCGAGCGCGATCAGCCGCACGGCCTGCGCCTCGCTGAGCACGCCCGCCGCCACCGCCGCGCGCAGGTCGTCGCGGGCCAGTTCAGCCACCGATGCTCTCCACGGTCAGCGAGGCGTTGGTGTAGACGCAGATCTCGGCCGCGATGGCCATGGCGCGGCGCGCGATGGCCTCGGCGTCCATGTCGCTGTCGTAGAGGGCGCGCGCGGCGGCCAGCGCGAAGTTGCCGCCCGATCCGATGGCCGCCACGCCGCCGTCGGGCTCCAGCACGTCGCCGGCGCCGGTGATGACCAGCAGGTCCGAGCCGTCGGTGACCAGCAGCATGGCCTCGAGGTTGCGCAGATACTTGTCCGAGCGCCAGTCCTTGGCGAGCTCCACCGAGGCGCGGCGCAGCTGGCCGGGGGCGGCCTCCAGCTTCTTCTCCAGCCGCTCGAACAGGGTGAAGGCGTCGGCGGTGGAGCCTGCGAAGCCCGCGACCACGTCGGCGCCGCCGGGGCTGAGCCGGCGCACCTTGCGCGCGGTGCCCTTGATGACGGTCTGGCCGAGGCTGACCTGCCCGTCGCCCGCGACCACCACGCGCCCGCCCTTGGCGACGCCGAGGATGGTCGTGCCGTGCCAGCCGGGAAATGCGCTCATGCTCTCGCTCCGCCTCGTGCCGACTGCACATAGACCCCGGCGCGGCCCGGCGCCAGACGACGGGGCGTGACGCGACGGTTGCGGGCGGGCGGCGCCGGCGTGTAAGCTCCGCCGCACAACTGCTTGGAGTCTCCCGATGAAGCGCGTCATTCCCTGCCTGGCGGCCGCCGCCGCGCTGCTTTCGGGTTGCGGCGGGGCGCCGGACCCCTGGCTTGCCGCCGCGTCATTCGCGGCGGACGCCCCGCTCGGCGCGACGGCCACCGTCGCCTCCTTCGAGGCGCCGCTCGGCGACGACTGCCTCGCGGGAACGGCTCCCATCCTTGAGATCGTGCAGCAGGGCTCTCTCGGCGCGGCGAGCATCGGCGCCGGCGGCAGGACCATCGAGGACGAGGGCGGAGACTGCGACGGCGTGATCGTGCCCCAGTCGACGGTGTTCTACGACGGCGCGGCGAGCGGGATCGACACGGTCGTGGTGCGCGAGAGCGCCGGCATGACGCGCCCGGACATCATCCACACCGGGCGCATCCGCGTTCGCTGATCCTGCGGCTTGGCGCGGCGGGCCGGGGCGGCTATCCAGCCCCCACATTCCGGGGGAGCCGCCATGCGCCGCGCAGAGCTGAGCCGCGAGACGTCCGAGACGCGCATAGCCGTCGCCGTGAACCTCGACGGCCGCGGCGCGCACGACTTCGCGACCGGCGTGGGTTTTTTCGACCACATGCTGGCGCAACTGTCACGCCACAGCCTGATCGACATCCGCCTGCGCGCCGAGGGCGACCGTCACATCGACGACCACCACACGGTCGAGGATTGCGGCATCGTCCTGGGCCGGGCCCTGCGCGAAGCGCTCGGCGACAAGGCGGGCATTCGCCGCTACGGGGCGTGCCACCTGCCGATGGACGAAACGCTCGTGCGCGCCGCCCTCGACCTGTCGGGCCGGCCGTTCCTCGTCTGGTCGGTCCCCTTTCCGACGGCGAAGATCGGGAGCTTCGACACCGAACTGGTGCGCGAGTTCTTCACCGCCTTCGCCATGAACGCCGCCATGACGCTGCACGTCGATCTGCTGGCCGGGGCCAACAGCCACCACATCGCCGAGGCCGCCTTCAAGGCCGTGGCGCGCGCCCTGCGCGAGGCGGTGGAGCCCGACCCCCGCGCCGAGGGCGCGCCGCCCAGCACCAAGGGCACGCTGAGCGCATGAGCCGCGTCTTCACCGCCCACGCCCCGCGCTCCGGCGCCGCGGACGCCGTGCTGATCGACGATCGGGGTCGGTTCTGGGCCTTCGTCTTTCCCCTGCTCTGGGCGCTGTGGGGGCGGCACTGGCTGCTGGCCGGGGCGCTGCTGCTGGCCACGGCGGCCTTTGGCGCGGCGGCGGAGGGCGGCTGGCTGGCGCAGGCGGCGCTGGCCGATCTCGCCGTGCGTGTGGCGGTGGGGCTTGAGGGCGGCGCGGCGGCCCGGCTCGACCGGCGGCTGCGCGGTTGGCGCGAGGCCGGCGCGGTGGCTGCGACCGACGCCGAGGAGGCCGAGACGCTGTGGGCGGCGCGGGTCGGCGCCGCGCGCGGGCCGTGGGGGGCGGCGGCGTGAGCACGGTGATCGTCGACTATGGCTCCGGCAATCTCGCCTCCGCCGCGAAGGCCTTCGCCCGGATGGCCGCGGAGACCGGCGCCGGCGGACCGGTGGCGGTCAGCGACGAACCCGAGGCGCTGCGCCGGGCCGACCGCATCGTGCTGCCGGGCGTGGGCGCCTTCGCCGACTGCGCCCGGGGCGTCGCGCCCTTCCGCGAGGTTCTGGAGGAGCGCGTCGTCCGCGGCGGCGCGCCCTTTCTGGGCGTATGCGTCGGGATGCAGCTTCTGGCCACGGTCGGCCGCGAGCACGGCGACTGCCCGGGCTTCGACTGGGTCGCCGGCGCGGTCGAGCGGCTGGCGCCGTCCGACCCGGCCCTGAAGGTGCCCCACATGGGCTGGAACGCGCTGACGCCTGCGCCGCACCCGCTGTTCGACGGGATCGCGCCGGGCGAGCACGCCTATTTCGTCCATTCGTTCCATTTCCTGCCCGACGACGCCGCGCATGCGCTGGCGACGACGGATCACGGCGGGCCGGTGGTGGCGGCGGTCGGGCGGGACAACATCGTCGGCGTGCAGTTCCACCCCGAAAAGAGCCAACGCGCCGGCCTGCGGCTCATCACCAACTTCCTGCGCTGGCGGCCCTGAGGGCGCGCTCGCCCGATCTTTCCGAGCCCCCCGAACTGGTCTAGCAGGGCCGCGCATCAGGGACGAACGCATGATCCTCTACCCCGCCATAGACCTCAAGGACGGCCGCTGCGTGCGCCTGCTGCGCGGCGACATGGAGGCGGCCACCGTCTTCGGCGAAGACCCAGCGGCGCAGGCCGAGGCCTTCGTGGCCGCCGGCTGCCGCTGGCTGCACCTCGTCGACCTGAACGGCGCCTTCTCGGGGCGCAGCGAGAACGGCGCGGCGGTGGAGGCGATCCTCGCCCGCGTGGCCGTTCCCTGCCAGCTCGGCGGCGGCGTGCGCGACATGGCGGCCATCGAGGGGTGGCTGGCGAAGGGGGTCGCGCGGGTGATCCTCGGCACCGTCGCGGTGCGCGAGCCCGCGCTGGTGCGGCAGGCCGCGCGCGCCTTTCCGGATCGGATCGCGGTGGGCGTGGACGCTCGCGGCGGCCGCGTGGCGGTGCAGGGCTGGGCGGAGGAGACCGACCTGACCGCCCTAGACGTCGCCCGACGCTTCGAGGATGCGGGCGTCGCGGCGCTGATCTACACCGACATCGACCGCGACGGCGCCATGGCGGGGCCGAACGTCGCCGCCACGGCGGCGCTGGCGCGGGCCGTGACCATTCCGGTCATCGCCTCGGGCGGCGTGTCGTCGATGGCCGATCTCGCGGCGCTCAAGGATTGCGGCGCGCCGCTGGACGGGGTGATCTCGGGGCGGGCGCTCTACGACGGGCGGATCGACCTTGCGGCGGCGGCGGCGCTGCTCGAA
>DAINOD010000061.1:0-19254 GCA_036735545.1 Rubrimonas sp.
CGCGCCTCCGGCGCCGTGATCAGCGCGTGGTCCAGCGCCCGGTCGCAGCCGGCGGGGCAGGGGGCGCGCTCGCCGCCGAGCGCGGGGACCACGGCCTTGACCAGCGCGCGGGCCTTCTCGGCGTTGCCGGTCAGCACCTTCACCACCGCCGCGACGTCCACCGCGTCGTGGCCCGGGCGCCAGGCGTCGTAGTCGGTGACCATGGCGACGGTCGCGTAGCAGAGCTCCGCCTCGCGGGCGAGCTTGGCCTCGGGCATGTTGGTCATGCCGATCACGGAGCAGCCCCAGCCCTTGTAGAGCTTGCTCTCCGCGACCGAGGAGAACTGCGGCCCCTCCATCGCCAGGTAGGTCCCGCCGCGGTGGACCGCGACGCCGGTGGCGCGGCAGGCGGCCTCCAGCGCGTCGCCCAGCCGCGGGCACACCGGCTCGGCCATCGAGACATGGGCGACGCAGCCGGGGCCGAAGAACGACTTCTCCCGCGCGAAGGTGCGGTCGATGAACTGGTCCACGATCACGAAATCGCCCGGCGCCATCTCCTCGCGGAACGAGCCGCAGGCGGAGACGGAGATGACGTCGGTGACGCCTGCGCGCTTCATCGCGTCGATGTTGGCGCGGTAGTTGATCGTGGTGGGCGTCTGGACGTGACCGCGCCCGTGGCGAGGCAGGAAGCACACCGGCGTTCCCGCGATCTCGCCGAACAGCATCGCGTCCGAGGGCTCGCCCCATGGCGAGGCGACGCGACGCCACTCGGCGCCCTCCAGCCCGTCGACGGCGTAGACGCCGCTGCCGCCGATCACCCCGATCATCGCCTGCGCCATGCGCGCCTCCCGCTCCGGTCGGCGCAGACGTCGCACAGCCGCGCGCCCGCGCCAAGCGGGCGCGCGGCCCGGCCTACTTCAGGTGGCGCACCTCGGGCAGGCCGTAGACCGGCGTGTCGAGGCCGACCTGCCGCGCCTTCAGCTGCAGGGCGAGGAACTGCGAATAGTGGCGCGACTGATGCAGGTTGCCGCCGTGGAACCACAGCCCCTCCGCCTGCGTCGGCTTCCACATGTTGCGCTGCTCGCCCTCCCACGGCCCGGGGTCCTTGGTGGTGCCGGAGCCGAGGCCCCAGACCTTGCCGACCTTGTCCGCCGTCTCCTGGTCGATCAGGTCGGCCACCCAGCCGTTCATGCTGCCGTAGCCGGTTGCGTAGACGATCAGGTCGGCGGGCAGATGCTCTCCGGTGTCGAGGGTCAGGCCGGTCTCGGCGACCTCCTGAACCTGCCCGCGCTTCAGCTTCACCTTGCCCTCGATGATCAGCTCGCTGGCGCCGATGTCGATGTAGTAGCCCGAGCCGCGGCGCAGATACTTCATGAACAGCCCGGAATCGTCGTCGCCCCAGTCAAGCCAGAAGCCCGCCTTCTCCAGCCCCTCGTAGAAGGCCGCGTCGCGCTCCTTCATCTGCGCGTAGAGCGGCTTCTGGATGTCGGCCAGAATGGCGTAGGGCAGGGAGGCGAAGATCAGGTCGGCCTTGTCGTGGTCGATCCCGCTGGCCACCGCCTGTTCGGAGTAGAGCGCGCCGAGCCCGATATCCATCAGCGTGTCCGACCGCACGATATGGGTGGAGGACCGCTGCACCATGGTCACGTCGACGTCGTTCTCCCACAGCGCGGCGGCGATGTCGTGGGCGGAGTTGTTGGAGCCGACGATGACCGCCTTCCTGCCCGCCCAGCCGTCCGGGCCGGGGTGCTTGCTGGAATGGTGCTGCACCCCCTTGAACCGCTCCATGCCGGGGAAGGCGGGCACGTTCGCCTTGCCGGACATGCCGGTGGCCATCACCAACTGCTTCGGGCGCAGGGTGATCTCGCGGCCGTCGCGCTCGACGGTGACGGTCCATTCCTTCGTCGCCTCGTCCCACGTCGCCTTCGTCGCGGCGGTGGAGGTCCAGTAGGGGATCTCCATGATCTTCACGTACATCTCGATCCAGTCGCCCAGCTTGTCCTTGGGGCTGAAGACCGGCCAGTTCGGCGGGAAGGGCAGATAGGGGAAGTGGTCGTACCAGACCGGGTCGTGCAGACAGAGCGACTTGTAGCGGTTGCGCCAGCTGTCGCCGGCGCGGGCGTTCTTCTCCACGATCAGCGCGGGCACGCCCAGCATCCGCAGCCGCGCGCCCAGCATGACGCCGCCCTGGCCCCCGCCGACGATGACCACATAGGGCTGCGTCTCGAAGCCGAGCGCCTTCTCCTCGGCCTCGCGTTCTTCTTTCCATGTCGTGCGATGCTTGCCGATCCCGTGCTTGGCGCCGAAGGGGCGGTCGCCGCCCAGCGGCTCCTCATGGCCCTTCAACTCGGCCATGGTGGTCAGCAGCGTCCAGATCCTGCCGTCGCGCAGGCGGACATGGCCATAGCCGCGGGCGACGGCGGTTTCGAAGACGATCCAGCCCTCGGTCAGCCCGTTCGCCTCGGAGGCGCCGTTCGCCGGGTCCACCGCCCAGTTTCTCGGCTTCACGTCCGCAAGCCGCGCCTCCAGCATCGCGCGCACCGCGTCGGGGCCAGACAGGGTGGCGATGTTCCAGGTGAAGGCCACGAGGTCACGCCAGTGGCCGTCGTCGGCGAACATGGCGGCGGCGGCCGTCGCGTCGCCCTTCTCCAGCGCCTCGCCGAAAGCGGCGAGCGCGTGGGCGACGCGCCCCTCCGGGGTAGTGTCGAGCATGGGATCTCCTCCAGGGTGCGGGCGGTTCGGTCCACCTTCGGCTCCCGGATGTGACCGCGACGCGCCGTCCGGCGCAACCCCGCCGTGCGGCCCGCCGGGCGGCTCAGTGGCCGCCCAGCACCAGCGTCCGCGCGGGCAGCAGCAGGGCCTGCACGCGCATCATCGCCGCGTGCACGACCCCGACCGCCTCGATGGCGTGAAGGCCGAAGGCCTGCAACGCGCCGACGTCGGGCGCGCTGCGGCGTTCGTGGGTCGAGGTGTAGGCGTTGGCGATGCACCTCGCCCCGGGCGGCAGGCCGTCGAGGCCGTCAGGATAGACCGGCTCGAGGAACGCCAGGAGGGTTCCCTCCCGGCCCATCGCCGACAGGTCCACGAGCGCGTCGGAAACGCCGAACTGGCCCGACGCCAGCGCCTCCTGCACGTCCACCACCACCATGGGGATGACCCGCAGCGGCAGGGCGGCGCAGGAGATCTCGGCCGCCATGCCCGGCCTGACCACCTGCGCCTCGATCTGCCCGAAGCCCGCGGCCACCCGCCGCCGTCCGGCCTCCACCGGCACCATCACGCCGGCGGGGCGCATGAGCGGGCTCACGACGTCGCCGACTCGCAGCGCGAACTGCTCCACGACGCCGGCGAAGCCGGCGTGCAGCACCGTCTGATCGAGCGCGACGATGGCCTCGGCCAGCGCCGCCTCGGCGCTGGCCTTCTGCGCCGGCAGCAGCACCGTGGCGCGCGAGCGGGCGGCGGCGGCCGACGCGCGCGCCGCGTCGACGCCCCCGGCCCGCGCGTCGGCGACCGCCTCGAGGCGCTCCAGTTCGCGGCGCGACACCACGTCCGGGTTGCGGGCGACCAGTTCGCGGCGCGTCTCCAGCTCGCCCTGCGCCTCGCGCAGGGCGCTCTCGGCGGCGCGCAGCTGTCCTTCGGCGGCGGCGATCTCGTCGCCCGCCACCGCCAGCGCGGCGTCGATCTCGGCGACGCGCCGGCGCGCCGTCTCGGCGGCTGCGCGCTGGGCTTCGTCGTCGAGCCTGAGCAGCACTTCGCCGGCCTCCACCCGCTGACCGTTCGCGACGGCCACCTCGGCGACGCGGCCGCTGCGTTCGGGAAGGATCGGGACCACGCGGAACGCGGCGACCGCGTTCGTCGTGGAAGGATGAAAGTAGAAGATGAGCGTCAGCAGCGTGACGGTGAGGATCCCGCAGGCGACGAGCCCCCAGCGCAGTTCGTACCAGACCGAGAACAGGGTGATCTCGCGGCCGATGCGCTTGCCCTGTCCGTAACGCCGGAACAGGTAGTCGGGCAGGATCGTCACCATCGCGCACAGCAGGGTCTCAAGCATCGGCCCGGTCCTCCCTCCCGGGCTCCCGGGCCTTTGGGACAGCCTCGGCGGGCGCGCCGCCCGGGGACAGGCGCTCGGCGGCGTCCGCGATCCGCCGCAGCGGGCCGACGACGTCGGGCAGATCGACGACGGCCAGCAGCAGCGCAGCCACCCAGAACAGGCCGTTGTGGGTGAACAGCGCCAGCAGGCTGAGCACCGCCACCAGTTCGAACTGCAGCTTGCGGCCTCGATGCGCGAGGTGTTCCGGTATCGCGTGGATGGCGAAATACAGCAGTCCGATGCCGAACACGACCGCGATCAGAAAGATCGCCATCGCCGCCATCAGCACGTCGGTCTCCCCCGGGGCCGTGAAGAACGCGGGCAACTGGTGTGGGGCGAGTGGGTGGCGTTCTGACGTCATGGCGGGCCTCGGCTACTGCGCGCCGCGAGCGTATCGCACGGCGCGCAGACGGTCGATGAGCCGCCCCGGGCGTCACTCTGCGGCGATGCGCGCCTCCTCGCGATAGGCGTCGCGCAGGGCGTCGGCCATGGCGCCGATCAGCGCCGCGTTCGGCCGGCGGGCGTGGTAGAGATTGATCTTCGTGCTGGGCAGGGGCGGCAGCGCCCCGCCGTGCTGGATCGGCGCGCAGCCGGACGGCGCAGCCGCGCCGATCATCGCGATCACGCCGAGATCGGCCGACAGCGTCGCCTCTATGGTCCGGGTCGAGTCGGTTTCCACCGCCATGACCCATGGGATGCCCGCGGCGTCCAGCGCGCGGATGGCGGCGGGGCGGAAGATGCACTGGTTCTCGAAGGCGAGCGGCAGCGGCCGGCGCCGCCACGCCTGCCCCCCGGGCACGCCGACCCACGCGAGGGGGCATTCCATCAGCGTCTCGCCGCCGGGGTCGGGCTCGTCCTCGGTGGTCAGGATCACGTCGGCCTCGCCGCGGCCGAACTGGGCCTTCAACGCGCGGGTGAAGGTCGACACGAGGCTGACCTGCACCTGCGGGTAGCTGCGGGCGAAGCGCGCGAGCACGCCGGGGATGTGCGGATAGACGATGTCGTGGGGCACGCCGAGGGTGATCCTGCCCTCCCACGCCGCGCCGTTGAGCCGCCCCAGCGCCTCGTCGTTCAGCGCCAGCATCCGGCGCGCGAAGGAGACCAGCACCTCGCCCTGCGCCGTCAGGCTGACGCCGCGGCCCGTGCGGTCGAGCAGTTGCTGGCCCACGGCCTCCTCCAGCCGCTTGATCTGCATGGAGACCGCCGACTGGGTGAGATTCAGCATCCCCGCGGCGCGGGTGACGCCGCCGACCTCGGCGACGGTGACGAGGCTCGACAGGGCGCCGAGGTCGAGGGTGCGCGGCATCGTTCGATTCCCGTGATGCTGAGGATCAAATAGATGCGTTTCCTTTATCGCAACCGGAATGGTAGTTCAATCGCTATCCGCGATGCAACCCGCGCCGACGGATCGCCGCTCGCGATGGAGAGAGCCATGTTCGTCCTTGACCGCCTGACCGCCGCGCTGCCTCTCGACGCCGCCGCCTGGGTCCGCCGCGTCGTGGTCGAGGCGCGCACGGCCGCCAACCTGCGCCGTGAGCGCCGCGCGCTGGCCGCGCTGGACGCGCGTCTCCTGCGCGACATCGGCGTCAGCGAGGCGGACGCGCAGATCGAGGCCGCGCGCCTGCCATGGGACCGGCCGGCGGGGCGTTGACCCGCCGGCGGCCCCACCGGTCTCAGCCGATGCGCCGGCGACGTCGGGCGACGGCCAGCGCGCCCAGGGCGGCGACCAGCAGCGGGGCCGCGGCCGGCGCCGGCACCGGCGTCGGCGTCCCGGCCGCAGGGCCGGACAGGCTGAAGCTGTAGCTTGTCCGGCCCGCGGTCTGGTCGGGCAGGGTCAGGCTCAACACCTCGCCACCGCCGAAGAACGCCGTGAAGACTGCGTTGGCCTGGGTTCCGTTGTTGAAGAAGGTGTTGCGGTAGTCCAGCGTCGCGTTCGCCGTCTCGTTGTCCACGTCTGCGACAAAAGAGATCGTGTCGCCGGCCGAGAACCCGGTGAACGCGATGTCGATGATCTGGCTGCGCTCGAAGTTATTGACATCGTCGGGGCTGTTCAGCGTCGCGGTCCCGCCGGTGGGCGCGGTCAGTTGCTGCACATAGTCGAACCCGCGCGAGGCGTGGCCGATGGTGAACGTGAAGCGCTCCAGTCGCGCGGCGGCGCTGTCGTTTGTCAGCGCAAAGGTCGGCACGTTGGTGTTTCCCGAAATGACGAGAGTCGCGCCGACCGTCGCAGCCTCAGCGCCCGCGACCCAGAATAGAACCGCCGCAAGGGACGATATACCGATGGCCCGTGAATTCATCCGTTTCTTCTCCGTGTCTTGAGCGGCCGACCGAAGCAGCCTGCAAGTCAAATAAACGGCGCCCTGCGACCGATCAACCGATATCGTGGTAAATTTATTCGATCGATGCGCTGCGCCGCTTCGGTTGAGACCGGTTCAACAACTTGAGCGGGAGGGTGCGCTGCACGACAATCGACGGCGCGGGCGCGATCTCTACAGCACCAGCCCGAAGCGCGTCATGATGCGTTCCCGGATCTGGTCGCGGGTCTGGCGGTAGGCGTCGAGTTTCTGGTCGCGGGTCTCGCCGAGGTCGGTGGGGTCGAGCGTCGGCCAGTATTCGACCTCCACGGGAGTCCCGTGGGCCGCCTCGAGCGCGCGTCGCTGCGCGCCGGGGGAGAGGGCGATGATCAGGTCGTACTGCGTCAGCTCGTCGCCCCATTCCAGCATGGCGTCGATGGTGTGGGTGGAATGCGCGGCGATGTCGACGCCGATCTCGCGGCACACCGCCACCGCCAGCGGGTCCACCGGCAGCTCGCCGCGCGCCCCGGCGGACTGGACGAACACGCGCTTGCCCAGCAGCGTCTTGGCGATGCCCTCCGCCATGGGCGAGCGCACCGCGTTCCAGTCGCAGGCGAAGAGCGTCGAGCCCGGCAAGCCCCCAGCGTGCGGCCCGTGCGCCATGGCCCTCAGCCCTTGAAGTGCAGCACGCAGATCAGCGTGAACAGCCGGCGCGCAGTGTCGAAGTCGCACTCCACCTTGCCGGCAAGCCGCTCCATGAGCAGCGTCGAGCCCTCGTTGTGGATGCCGCGGCGACCCATGTCGATGGCCTCGATCTGCGCCGCCGGCAGCCGCTTCACCGCATCGAAGTAGCTGGCGCAGATGGCGAAATAGTCCTTGATCACCTGGCGGAACGGCGTCAGCGACAGCACGAAGGCGCCGGCGGGCGCGCCGGCCTCGGTCGTCACCTCGAAGGCCAGCCGCCCGTCGCGCACCGACAGCGCGAGGTGATAGGGCCCGGGCGGCGGCGCCGCGCCGTCACGGGCGGCGAGGCGGAAGTCGTTGTCCTCGATCAGGTCGTAGAGCGCCTGGCGGCGCTCCTGCTCCACCTCCGGGGTGGGCGGCGGCAGGCCCTCGTCGTCGAGGCGGACAGCCGTCAGCTTCACGAGGCCAGCCTCAGGGTCACGCTGAGCCCGTGGGCGTCGAGCCCCTCGGAGGCGGCCAGCGTCGCCGCGGCCGGGCCGACCGCCGCCAGCCCCGCCGCCGAGGCCCCAACCAGCGTGGTGCGCTTCATGAAGTCCAGCACCGACAGCCCCGAGGCGAAGCGGGCTGAGCGCGCGGTGGGCAGCACGTGGTTGGGCCCGGCCACGTAGTCGCCCAGCGCCTCCGGCGTGTGCGCGCCGAGGAAGATCGCCCCCGCGTGGCGCACCTGCGCGGCGAAGCCGGCGGGGTCGGCGAGGCAGAGTTGCAGGTGCTCCGGCGCCAGCCGGTTGACCAGCGCCGCCGCGTGGGCCGCGTCGCGCGCGACCACCAGCGCGCCGTGCGCGGCCCAGGAGGCGGAGGCGATCCCGGTGCGCGGCAGGCGCTGGAGCAGGCGGTCCACCGCCCGGCCCACCTCTGCGGCGAAGCTCGCGTCCTCGGTGATCAGGATAGACTGGGCGGCCGCGTCGTGCTCGGCCTGCGCCATCAGGTCCGCGGCGAGCCAGTCGGGGTTCTGGCCGGCGTCGGCGACCACCACGACCTCCGAGGGGCCGGCGATGCTGTCGATGCCGACATGGCCGAACACCCGCCGCTTCGCCGCCGCCACCCAGGCGTTGCCGGGCCCCGTGATCTTGTCCACCGGACGCACGGTCTCGGTGCCGTAGGCCATCGCCGCCACCGCCTGCGCGCCGCCGATGCGGTAGACGGTCGCCACCCCCGCGAGCCG
Organism: Rubrimonas sp.; assembly: GCA_036735545.1. Lineage (GTDB taxonomy): Bacteria > Pseudomonadota > Alphaproteobacteria > Rhodobacterales > Rhodobacteraceae > Rubrimonas. The sequence goes on from DAINOD010000061.1 coordinate 8,267, forward strand.
CGCGGCGTAGAGCACCAGCGGGTTGACCGCGCCCTCCGGCGTGGGCGCGCACATCACCACCCGGCCGACGCCCGCCACCTGCGCCGGGATCGCGTTCATCAGGACGGATGAGGGATAGGAGGCCGTGCCCCCCGGCACATAGAGCCCGGCCGCGTCCACCGCCCCCCAGCGCCAACCGAGCGAGACGCCGTCGTCGTCGGTCCAGAAGGCGTCGGCGGGGCGCTGGCGCTCGTGGAAGGCCCGGATGCGCGCGGCGGCGCGGTCGAGCGCGGCGCGCTGGTCGGCGGGGGCGGCCGCGCAGGCGGCGTCGATCTCGGCCGCCGTGAAGGCGAGCGTCGCAGGCGTCAGGCGCAGCCGGTCGTAGCGCTCGGTCAGCCGGATCAGCGCGGCGTCGCCGCCCTCGCGCACCTCGGCGATGATGGCGGCCGCGGCGGCGTCCACGTCCCCGGCCGTCTCGCGCTTGGCGTGCAGCAGCGCGGCGAAGCGGTCCTCGAAGTCGGGCGCGTCGTGGGAGAGGGTGACGGGCATGGCGCGGACTCCTGCAGGCGGCGCGGACCTTAGCGCGCGCCCTGCCCAACGGCCAGCTTCGCCGCCGCGGCGGCGGCGCGCGCCGCGCACGTCCCGGCCGGCTCGCGGATCAAGATGGTGGATACTGCGGGAGGCGCCGCGTCGGCGAGCCTCGCCACCAGCGCAGCAGCGCCGAAACCTGAGACTTCGGGGCGGGTCGCGAGGCGGATCAATACGGTCATCGCGGGCTCGCCCCGCGCCCGCTCCCAAGCCCATGAACCGCGAACATCATCGGTTTCGGCGTTTGAGACGCACGTCTTCAGCGACCGGCCCATCGCCTGTGGCTTTCGCCACTGCCATGCCGCACGGCATCATATTCTCTGATCCTCGTTTGATCGAAGAACATAGGGAGCCCCAGATGTCCACCGCCGCGCCCAGCGTCGCCGTCGTCGCCGCCGACGGCGTGGTCGCCATCACCGGAACTGTCACATGGAGCAACGTCCGCGACGGCGTGTTTCTCGCCCGCGCCACCACGAGCTACACGCTGACCGTTCCGATCGCCGGCACACCGTTCGATCCCGCGTTCACGCGACCCGATTTCGGCGCCAACCCGGCCTTCGACCTGCCTGGTCGGGCGTCGTTCGTCATCGGCGACCCCAAGACTTCCGCCGAGAACGACAGCGCGACCGGACTGCGCATGGCGCTGTTCGCAGCGCCGCAGAATGAGGTCGGTCCGGGCGACAGCCGCTTCGGGCTGATCGTGGAGTCCTTCACGCGGTCTTTCGCGCCGGGGCGACTGGACGGCGACCAGACCTTCCAGGTCATCCTGAGCTTCGACGAGTCGTTCAAGGTCGCCACCGCCGTGATCGTCGCGATGCAGGTGCGCACGCCTGTTATCTCGTCCGGGTCCAGCATCGTCGATCCGTTCATCAGCACCGACATCGTGTCCACCGAGCTGTACCGCGGAGACAACCGTTTCGAGACGTCGATTCCGGTAGGGGACTCATCTCTGTCGCAGCCAGAGCCCGGGTCCGGACAAACGCCCGTGGCGCCCGAAGCATTGCCCCCCGGCTTCGACCCCCTCGCCTACATCGCCTCGCATCCCGACCTGCGCGCGGCGTTTGGCGACGACCCGGCCGCCGGCGGCGACCATTTCCTGTTCGTCGGCAGGGCCGAGGGACGCGTGATCACCTTTGACGGACTCGCCTACATCGCTTCGCACGTCGATCTGATCGGTGCGCTGGGCGCCGATCCTGCGGCCGGCGCGCTGCACTTCATCCGTCACGGGGCCGCCGAGGATCGCGCGATCAGCTTCGAGGCGCTGGAATACATCGCCTCGCATGGCGACCTGATCGGCGCGCTGGGGCCTGACGCGGCGGCCGGCGCGCGCCACTTCATCCTGCATGGCGCGGCGGAAGGGCGCGAGACGACCTTCGACGGTCTGGAGTATGTGGCTGCCTATGCGGACCTGTCGGCCGCGTTCGGCGCCGACGACGACGCCGGCGCGCGGCACTACATCGAACACGGCTTCGCCGAGGGACGCGATGCGCGGTTCGACGCCCTGCGCTACATCGCCGGGCATGGCGACCTGATCGCCGCCTTCGGACGGGACGCCGAAGCCGGCGCGCGCCATTTCATTGAAAACGGCCGCGCCGAGGGTCGGGCCGCTGATCGCTTCGACCCTGCCGACTATCTCATGCGTTTCGAAGACCTGCGCGCGGCCTTCGGAGACGATCTGGACGCCGCGACCCAGCACTTCATCGCGTTCGGCGCCGCCGAGGGGCGGCTTGACGGGCTGCTGTAGCCACCCGCTTGTCAGGGCGCGCCCGCCGGTCCTATGAGGGCTGCGACAAGCAGGAGACACGCCATGACAGGGCCGCGCACGCTCTACGACAAGATCTGGGACGCCCACGTCGTCCACGAGGCGCCCGACGGCACCTGCCTGCTCTACATCGACCGTCACCTCGTGCACGAGGTGACCAGCCCCCAGGCCTTCGAGGGGCTGCGGATGACCGGCCGCAAGGTTCGCGTCCCCGAGGCTACGCTGGCCGTGCCGGACCACAACGTGCCGACCTCCGCCGACCGGCTGGTAGAGATCAAGGACGAGGAGAGCCGCATCCAGGTCGAGGCGCTGCGCACCAATGCGCGCGACTTCGGCGTCGAGATGTACGACGTGGACGACGTGCGCCAGGGCATCGTGCACATCATCGGCCCCGAGCAGGGCCTGACCCTGCCCGGCATGACCATCGTCTGCGGCGACAGCCACACCGCCACCCACGGGGCCTTCGGCGCGCTGGCGCATGGCATCGGCACGTCCGAGGTCGAACACGTCCTCGCCACCCAGACGCTGATCCAGAAGAAGTCGAGGAACATGAAGGTCGAGGTCACGGGAACCCTGCCCGTGGGCGTGACCGCCAAGGACATCACCCTCTCGGTGATCGGCGAGACCGGCACGGGCGGCGGCACCGGCCATGTCATCGAGTATTGCGGCGAGGCGATCCGCGCGCTGAGCGTGGAAGGCCGCATGACGGTCTGCAACATGGCCATCGAGGGCGGCGCCCGCGCCGGCCTCATCGCGCCGGACGCCAAGACCTTCGACTATGTCCGCGGCCGTCCCCGCGCGCCGAAGGGCGCGGCGTGGGAGATGGCGCTGGCGGCGTGGCAGGATCTCTTCACCGACGAGGGCGCGCATTTCGACAAGGTGGTGACGCTCGACGCGGCGAAGATCGCCCCGGTCGTGACCTGGGGCACCTCGCCCGAGGACGTGCTGCCGATCACGGGCGTCGTGCCGCACCCGGAGGACTTCACGGGCGGCAAGGTCGAGGCGGCGCGGCGATCGCTCGAATACATGGGCCTGACGCCGGGAACGAAGCTGTCCGACGTCGCCATCGACACGGTGTTCATCGGCTCCTGCACCAACGGCCGCATCGAGGATCTGCGCGAGGTCGCGCGGATCATGAAGGGTCGGAAGGTGAAGGCCGGCCTGCGCGCCATGATCGTTCCCGGCTCGGGCCTCGTGCGCGCCCAGGCCGAGGAGGAGGGGATCGCGGCCCAGCTCGTCGAGGCGGGCTTCGAGTGGCGATATGCCGGCTGCTCGATGTGCCTCGGCATGAACCCCGACCAGCTTTCCCCCGGCGAGCGTTGCGCCTCCACCTCGAACCGCAACTTCGAGGGGCGGCAGGGCCGCGGCGGTCGCACCCATCTGCTGAGCCCCGCCATGGCGGCGGCGGTGGCGATCACGGGCCGCCTGACGGACGTGCGCGAGTTGGGGTGACCGCACCCCGGCGCCATCAAGGCGGAACTGTGGCCTAGCTCACGGCGACCAACCGATTCGGGTGCTATCCCTTAACCATGTTGACGGCATGGGAGCGCCAGATGACCCCGACCACCAAGACCCCCCGCAGCCTCGTCGCGCGGCTGCGCGCCGCCTCGGTGGCCTGCTTCGTGCTGCTGGCCGCGACGGCGGCCTTGACCGCGGGCCTCAGCGCGCCGACCGCCGCCGACCAGACCTGGCGGGCCAGCGCGCGCTGCGCCGAGACCGGCGCGCTCGGCCGCGCCATCAGCGCGCACAGCGCCGAGAGCGCCATGGCCGGCGCCGCGCGCATCTGCGCCATGGCGGGCGGCGACCCCTCGGCCTGCCGCGCGACCGCCGCGCTGGAGGGCTGAGCCCGGGGCGCAGCGCCGCGGCGCAGCCCGGACCGACCGCGCGCCGCGCCCCCCGGGGGCGCGGCGTCGCCATGTCCGGCCCCGCGATGAGAGCGTCGGATTGTGCAAGCGAAACTGTGGGTTAGACCACTGCGGCGGCGGCGATTCGGGCCCAAGCCAGAGCGCATGTCGGACACCATGGGAGAACCCCGATGACGCAGACGGTTTCCAAGGACGCGGCCCACCACGCCCCCTCCATCGTGGAGCGCGCGGTCGGCATCCTGTTCGCCTTTCTGGTCCTGGCGCTGGTCGCGGCGCTGACGATCCTTCAGATCGAGGTGCAGCCCGGCATGCAGCCCGTCCTGCACGTGCTGCTCGCCCTGATGGCCGCCGCGGTCGCGGCGACGGTCCCGGGCTTCGTGAACGTGTCCTACTCCACCGGCGGCCTCGCCCTGCGCGCCGCGGGCGGGGGCGCGGTGATGCTGATGGTGATGCACTTTCTGGGCGAGAAGCCCCTCGCGCAGATCGTCGATCCCGCCCCGGATGTCCCGAAGGTGGAGCGCCAGAGCGCCGAAGACTGGCGCGCTCTGCTCCAGACGGCGCCCCAGAGCCTGTGGCGCGCCGACGCCTATTGCCCGATGACCGGGGCGAGCGGCTGGGCGACCGACGCCTTCAGCGCCCAGAACGCCCGCGACATGGCGGTCGTCGCGTGTGTCGCCTATGGCGGAATGCCCGACTGCTGCGCCTCGAACGTCCGGGTGAGCCGCTGAGGCGGCGGCTTTCCCGCCGCCTCGGCCCCGCGCTACAGGCTGCGCCGGGCCCGCAGCGCCGCGCCGATCGTGCCGTCGTCGAGGAAGTCCAGCTCGCCCCCGACGGGCACGCCCTGCGCCAGCGTCGTGACATGCACGCCAAGGGGGGCCAGCGCCTCGGCGATGTAGTGGGCGGTCGTCTGCCCCTCGACCGTGGCGTTCAGCGCGAGGATCACCTCGCGTGCGCCGGCGGCGCGGGAGAGCAGTTGCGGCAGCCGCAGCGCCTCGGGCCCCACCCCGTCGAGCGCCGACAGAACGCCGCCGAGCACGTGATACCGCCCCACGAAGGCGCCGGCGCGCTCCATGGCCCAGAGATCGCCCACGCCCTCGACCACGCAGATCAGCCCGTCGTCGCGCTCGGGGTCGCGGCAGACCGCGCAGGTCTCGGCGGTGTCGAGGTTGCCGCAGACCGCGCAAAGCCGCGCCTTGTCGGCGACTTCGGCCATGGCCTGCGCCAGCGGCCGCAGCAGCGCGTCGCGCTTCTTCACCAGCGCGAACACCGCCCGCCGCGCCGAGCGCGGCCCGAGGCCGGGCAGCCGCGCCATCAGCGCGATCAACCGTTGCAGCTCGCCGCCTTCTTCCTGCGCGCCCATGTCCCGCCCGATCCCGTCGACAGCCCGCCCGGTCGCTCCTGTCCCGCCCCCCGTCAGGCCGCGAGCGGGATGTAGCCGCCGGGCTCGAGAAAGCCCTTCTCGGCGTCCTCCAGCACGAGGCAGGTCAGCACGCCCGAAGCATAGGCCTTGGTGTCGATTCCGATCCGGTTCGGTCGCACCACCGGGGCGGGGCCCGGCGTATGGCCATGCACGACGACAAAGCCGTGGTCGCCTTCCCAGCTCAGAAAAGGCTCGCGGATGCCGGTGAGCTCGGCGGCCTTCTGCTTGCGCATGGGCGCTCCGGGGCGCAGGCCTGCGTGGACGAACAGATAGTCGCCGTGCTGCTCGCTCAGCGGCATCGCCTCGAAGAAGGCGCGATGGTCGGACGGCAGCGCGGCCTCGAACTCCGCGCGCAGGGTCTTGAGCGACTTGGACAGCTCCGCGTCCACGCCCCAGGAGGCCAGCGCCGCGACGCCGCCGTTGTCGAGCCAGATCGCGCCGACGTCGGCCGGCTTGGCGAGAAAGCCCATCAGGAACAGATCGTGGTTTCCGGCGAGGCAGACCGCGTCGCCGTCTCGGCAGAACTCGATCAGATGCGCGATCACGCCGGCGCTGTCGGGGCCGCGGTCGATGTAGTCGCCGAGATGGATCACCCGAAAGGCGCTGCAGGGGCGTCGCACAAGGTCGGCGGCGATGCGGGCGTGGACGAGGCGCAGCAGGTCCAGCCGCCCGTGGACGTCGCCGATGGCGTAAAGGCGCAGCCCCTCGGGCGCACGCGCGTCACGGAGCAGGGGCATGGTGGAGCTCCGTCGGCGTGGAACCGCCTCCGGGGCGAGCCGGAGGCGGGCTAGGGGCGTGTCGTCCTGCGCCAGCGCGCAGACGGTCTTCCGGCTCGGGAAGCGGCCTCAGAGGCCGCCTTCGCGTTGCGCCTTCTTGCGCGCCAGCTTGCGCGCGCGACGGATGGCTTCCGCACGCTCACGAACCCTCTTCTCCGAGGGCTTCTCGTAATGCTGCTTGAGCTTCATCTCGCGGAAAACGCCTTCACGCTGCAATTTCTTCTTGAGAGCCTTCAGCGCCTGCTCGACATTGTTGTCGCGGACCAGCACCTGCACCTATGTCACCGCCTTTCCGGGTTAGAGTTTTCCATGGAGGGCGCTATATACGCAGCAAGCGTCGTCCTGTCCACCGCAACGCACGGAAGAACCATGACCGACCCCGCCTGGGCCGACACCGACCGCATCGCCGAAGCCAAGGCGAAGGTTCTGGCGGCCGCCTTGCCCAACGCGCCCTTCGACGGCTGGTCCGAGCGCACCCTGCGCGCGGCGGCGGTCGAGGCGGACGTGGATGACGCCACGCTGCGGCTGGCCTTCCCGCGCGGCGCGGTCGATCTCGCGCTGCACTTCCACGAGGACGGCGACGCGCGGATGCGCCAGGCGCTGGCCGCCGCGGCTCTCGACACGATGCGGATGCGCGAGCGGGTCGCCTTCGCGGTGCGCACGCGGCTGCAGATCGCGGAGCGCCACCGCGAGGCGGTGCGGCGCGCGGCGGCGTTGTTCGCGCTGCCGATCTACGCGGCCGACGGAGCGCGCGCCATCTGGGGCACCGCGGACGCGATATGGGACGCGCTGGGCGACGTGTCGGAGGACGCGAACTGGTACTCCAAGCGCGCGATCCTCGCCGGGGTCTATTCCGCGACGGCGCTCTACTGGCTGGGTGACGTTTCGGACGGGGCGCACAAGACGTGGGAGTTCCTCGACCGGCGCATCGACGGCGTGATGCGGTTCGAGAAGTTCAAGGCTCAGTTGAACGGCAACCCGCTGGGGCGGGTCGCCATGGCGGGACCAAACGCGCTGGCGAGGCTCGTGCGCGCCCCTCGGCGCGGCGCGGCGCAAGGCGGCGTCAGAGGAGCTTGATGTCGGCGGCGGCGGTGCGCCCGTCGCGGCGCGTCTCCAGTTCGAAGGCGACCTTCTGGCCGTCCTCGAGGCCCTGAAGACCGGCGCGCTGAACCTGGGTGATATGCACGAACACGTCCGGTCCGCCGGTGTCGGGCTGGATGAAGCCGAAGCCCTTGGTTGCGTTAAACCACTTCACGGCGCCGGTGGGCATGCGCCATCTCCCTTCCCTGGGGCGCGGCCCAGCGCCGCGACCAAAGCGCCCAGGGCGCGCTGATGATCGGGCTGCCTTCCACGCACGGTGATGGGTCGGGCACGTTCATTGACGCTGGCCTGCGCCCATAGAGGATACAATCTCGGGGTTTGGCGGACAAGCGGCGCGAACCGCCGGCGCGCTCCCGGACGAAAAGCGGGGCGACCGACCGGCCGCCCCGAAGTCGAACGAGGGACGGTGAGCGCGCGACGGGGCTGGCGAAACGTGGCTCCGTGGCGTTCCCACAGCGCCACCATCGCGCGATTCGGCCCTCGCCGCTGTGGCCGAGGCCACAGCCCGGCTTGGCGCGACGCCTCTTCGCCCTTAATCTGAGCCCATGCGACACGTGCTCGGGCTGACGGCCAGCCCGCCAGGCCGCTCTGGCGGCGGCGCCGCTCGACCGTGATGGCGGCGACGAGGCCGCGGCGAACACGTGGCGCCACGCCAGGATGCGGCGCGGCGAGGGGGACGCCGTCGCGACCGGGGCCGGGTCGTCGGCGCGCGCTGGCCAAGGCGCTTCTGCCTTGGGGCCCCACGACGCTGAACGCGCACGGCGGACCGGCGGAAGACGCGAAAGCCCCGGCGCGAGGCCGGGGCTGCGCGTCAGTCTCGTCGCGAGCGTGTCAGTTCGAGGCTTTGGTCGCCGGAGCCGCGACGGGCATCCCGAAGCTGGGCAGCACCGCCTGCTGGGGCGCCGCCGGCGCCATGGCCTGACCGCCGCGCAGGCGCAGCGCCGCGACGCGCAGCAGTTGCGGCCGCTCGCTGGCGCCGGGGGCGACGACGCGCACCGCCCCGCCTTCCAGCGCAGCGCCGGTGGCGTCGAACCAGTCGGCCGCGCGGTCGAGCCGCTTCGGCGCGCCGAAACCCTGCGCCATGTGATGGGCGAGCATCTCGCCGTAGGCGGCCTCTCCCAGCCCGACCAGCACCAGCGCCGAGGCCAGCGCCACGTCGGCGTTGTCGGAGCGGTAGCCGATGGACAGGCAGATCTTGGCGTTGGCCGACAGCTGCGCCGGGTTCATGCCGGTGTTGATGACGAAGGTGGAGAGGTCCGACGTCGCGTCCGACGGCCCCTTCGCGACCATGGCGGCGACGAACTCGCGCATCGTGGGGGCGAAGGCGGCGCACTGTTCCTGCATCTGGGTCAGCGACACGCCCTGCACCATCTGGGTCAGCTGCTCGCCCTGGTCGATGGCGTAGGTGCGCGCTAGGCAGAACTGCTCGCCGAGCGCCTGCCCCGCGTCGATGGCGGGGCTGGCCAGCGAGGCCGCCGTCACCATGCCGCCGGCGCCGCTGGTCAGCAGGCTGGTCTTGTTGCAGAAGCTCGCCATCGAGGCCTCGACCGGCCCGCCGAGGAAGCTCGGCATCATGCCGGTGGGCGCGGCGGCGGCAGTCGGCGCCGGGGTCGCGGCGGCCATCTGGGTCTGCGGCGCGGGGGCGGCGGCGGGCGGGGCGTTGACCTCGACCGTGACCGGCGGCTGCGCGGCGGGGGCGTTGTTGTTGATCACCACCTGCGGCTGCTGCGCGAGGGCGTAGGGCTGGGGCTGCGCGACGATGACCGGCTGCGGCTGCGCCACGAACACCTGCTGGGGCTGCTGCGCCACCATCGGACCCGGAACCTGGCCGGTGTGATAGGCGATGAGAATGCCGCGCTGGCCCATGCCGTATTGCGCCGCGAGCTGGCCCGACTGCAGCGGGCTCGACTGGGCGCGCGCGTGGGACGACAGCAGGAAGTTGCGCTCGTATTCGGTGAGGTAGCCGGTGGCGGGGAAGCCCAGCGTGGCCTGGAACTCGCTGATCGCCCCGCGCGACCGCGGCCCGAGCACGCCGTCCGGCGCCCCGACGGGGAAGCCGAAATAGTTCAGGGCGTCCTGCGCGCTGCGGTTCTGGGCGCGCTCGAAATTGCTGATAGCGGGCCGGGCGGGCTGAACCACCCGACGCTCCTCGATGATGACGCGCTGCTGCGGCTGCGGTTGCGGCTGGTTGCGCGAAGCGGCCGCCGCCGAGCCGATGGCCCCGCCGATCAGGCCCCCGACGAGCCCGCCGACCAGCGCGCGGTCGGCCTGCGCCTGACCCGCCGTCGCGAGCGTGAAGCTGGCGCAAACCAGCGCCGCGAGCGTCCTGCTCGTCTTTCCCGAAATCGTCTGTGACATGAATGGCCCTCCCTACCCGACGGCCGAAGTGTAGGTCAGACTCGGCAAGGATCGAAGCGGGAAATGCCACAGGCTTTTGCGCAAGTTTCGCGATGGCGGCGCGCGACGCAACGGGTCGCGCGCCGCCGGGCGGATCAGCGTTCGTCGCCGGTCCGCGCCATCGCCATGAAGCGCCCGGCGCGACTCGCGGGCGCCTCGCCGCGGGGCCGGCGCGTCATCGCCATCTCCTTGGCGCCGGCGGTCTCGCCCTGCCGGCGCGCGATCGCGGCGTAGGCCTCGGCCCGCCGGCCGTCGTCGTAGCTCCTGCCGCGGTCGAGCGGCGTCTTGCCTTCTCGCATGGTCGCGTCCTCCTCTCGCACGGCGCCCGTCGCACACGGGAACCGGTCCACCGAAGATGCGCGCATCGGCCTCCGAATGAAACCCCGCCGCGGCGATTGCCGCCCGCGCGGGCGCGCCGCTATGGTGCGCCACGCAAAAAAGACCGAGGGAGCCCCGGGGCCGATGGACGCCAGAGTTTTCGACAAGAGCCGCCTCGTCAGCCGCCATGTGACCGAGGGCCCGTCGCGCGCCCCGCACCGCAGCTACTTCTACGCCATGGGCCTGTCGGAGGAGGAGATCCACCGACCCTTCGTCGGCGTCGCCACCTGCTGGAACGAGGCCGCGCCCTGCAACATCGCGCTGAACCGTCAGGCGCAGGCGGTGAAGCTGGGCGTGAAGGAGGCGCGCGGCACCCCGCGCGAGTTCACCACCATCACCGTCACCGACGGCATCGCCATGGGCCATGAGGGAATGCGCTCCTCGCTGGCCAGCCGCGACGCCATCGCCGACACGGTGGAGCTGACCATGCGCGGCCACGCCTACGACGCCATCGTCGGGCTGGCGGGTTGCGACAAGTCGCTGCCGGGCATGATGATGGCCATGGTGCGGCTCAACACGCCGAGCGTCTTCATCTACGGCGGCTCCATCCTGCCCGGCCGCTTCGAGGGCCGCGACGTGACCGTGCAGGACGTTTTCGAGGCCGTGGGGCGCGAGCAGGCCGGGAGCCTCTCGGCGTGCGAGCTGGAGAAGCTGGAGAAGGTCGCCTGCCCCTCGGCCGGCGCCTGCGGCGGCCAGTTCACCGCCAACACCATGGCCTGCGT
>DAINOD010000062.1:0-19214 GCA_036735545.1 Rubrimonas sp.
TGAGCATGATGGCGGCCAGCGCGGTGGAAAACCTGTAGCTCATGCCTTTTCTCCAGGAAAAGAGTTTGCGAGGCGTTAATTAGACAAATCGGCGCGTGCGATCAAGAAAAAAATTTGTATAACCTGTTTTTTCAACCGTGAGCAGAGGCGAATGCTTGATTTCAACTTGGCGGTGAGGCCGCGTGCGCGCGCGCCACTCGACGCCAGCGCGTCCGCCGCGATAGCGTGGCGCGCCAGGTTGGGAGGCGCGGATGGATTTCACCCTGTCCGAGGAGCAGGCGCAGATCGTCGCGATGGTGGACGCCTTCGCCGCCGAGAGACTCGCGCCCAGCACCGGAGCCTGGGACCGCGACGCGCATTTTCCGCTGGACGTGATGCGCGAGGCGGCGGCGCTGGGGCTGGCCGGCCTCTACGTCGATCCCGAACACGGCGGCTCGGGGCTCGGGCGGCTCGACGGCGCGCTGGTGTTCGAGGCGATGGCGAAGGGCTGCGTCTCCACCGCCGCCTTCATGACCATCCACAACATGGTCGCCGCGATGGTCGACCGCTTCGGCTCGGCGGAGCAGCGGGCGCGCTGGTTGCCGAGGCTGTGCGCGATGGAGGTCGTGGCGAGCTATTGCCTAACCGAACCCGGCTCGGGTTCCGACGCCGCGGCGCTGCGCACCACGGCGCGGTCGGACGGGAATGCGCGCTACGTCCTGAACGGAACGAAGGCGTTCATCTCCGGCGCCGGCGCCTCTGACGTCTACGTCGTGATGTGCCGCACCGGCGCGGCGGGGCCGAAGGGCATCAGCTGCATCCTGGTCGAGAAGGACACGCCCGGCCTCAGCTTCGGACGACCCGAACGCAAGATGGGCTGGAACAGCCAGCCCACCGCGACCGTGACGTTCGAGGACTGCCGCGTTCCCGCCGAGAACCGGCTGGGCCCGGAGGGCGACGGCTTCCGCTACGCGATGGCCGGGCTGGACGGGGGCCGCATCAACATCGCCGCCTGCTCGCTGGGCGGGGCCGCCTGGGCGCTCGATGCGGCGCTGGCCCATGTGCGCGAGCGCCATGCGTTCGGCAAGCCGCTTGCGGCGCTGCAGGCGGTGCAGTTCAGGCTGGCCGACATGGCGACGAAGCTCGAGGCGGCGCGGCTGATGACCTGGCGCGCGGCCGCCGCGCTGGACGCCGGCGCGCCGGACGCCACGATGCGCTCGGCGATGGCCAAGCAGTTCGCCACCGACGCCTGCTTCGAGGTCGTGGACGAGGCGCTGCAACTGCATGGCGGCTACGGCTACATCGCCGACTACGGCGTCGAGCAGCGGCTGCGCGACCTGCGCGTTCACCGGATCCTGGAAGGAGCGAACGAGATAATGCGCGTCATCATCAGCCGCAAGCTGCTGGAGGTCGCTTGACCGACGTCCTGTTCGAGCAGGTCGGCCGGCTGGGGCTGGTCACGCTGAACCGCCCCGCCCAGCTCAACGCGCTGACCCACGAGATGGCGCTGCGGATCGAGGAGCGGCTGCTGCACTGGCGCGACGAGCCGGCCGTCGCGGCGGTCATGATCATCGGCGCAGGCCCGCGCGCCTTCTGCGCCGGGGGCGACGTGCGCGCGGTGTGGGCGGAGGGCCACGCCGACCCCGTGCGCCTCGGTCCGCGCAACTGGCAGTTCTACGCCGACGAATACCGCCTCAACACGCTGATCAAGCGCTTCCCGAAACCCTACGTCGCGCTGATGGACGGGGTGGTGATGGGCGGCGGCGTCGGACTGTCGCTGCACGGCTCGCGCCGGATCGCCGGCGACGCGACGCTGTTCGCCATGCCCGAGACCGCCATCGGCCTCTTTCCCGACGTCGGCGCCACCTTCTTCCTGCCGCGCCTGCCGGGAGAGGTGGGCCTGTGGCTGGGTCTCACGGGCGCTCGGCTGAAGGCGGCCGATTGCGTCGCGGCGGGCCTGTGCGACCTCTACGCCCCCAGCGCGCGGGAGGGAGCCCTGATCGCCGGACTGGGCGAGGCCGACTTCGCGGGCGACGCGGCGGCGGCGGTGGACGCGGTGCTCGACCGTTTCCGCGCCGACCCCGGCCCGGCGAGCCTGCCCGCCCTGCGCCCGGTCATCGACCGCTGCTTCGGCGGCGACAGCGTCGAGGCGGTGCTGGCCGCGCTCGACGCCGAGCCCGGCGACTGGGCGGCCGAACAGGCGGCGGGGCTGCGGAAGAAGTCGCCCACCTCGCTTCGGCTGGCCTTCCGCGCCCTGCGGCAGGGCGCCGCGATGGCGTTCGAGGACTGCATGCGGATGGAATACCAGCTCGCGCGTTTCTGCATGACGCACCCCGACTTCTATGAGGGCGTCCGCGCGGTCATCATCGACAAGGACCACGCGCCGCGCTGGCGACCCGCGACGCTGGCCGAGGCCGACGCGGCCAGCGTCGCCGCAGCTTTCGAGCCGCTGCCGCCGGGGGAGGAGCTGGCGCTGGGCCGCTGAGCGCCGGCCGGGACCGGAGCGCGGGTCAATTGATCGCGCTCGTGGCGAATTCGACGTCGCGCGGGGTCACACGGCGCGGTTCGCGTCCTACATGTGCTTAACCAGTCGCAACGAGACGGGAGAGGAAGACCATGAAATTCGACGTCAACGTCGGCGGCACCGATCGGACCCTGCGGATCGTGATCGGGGCCCTGCTCATCCTTCTGGCCCTGACCGGGACCATCGGGACTTGGGGCTGGCTCGGCGTGCTGCCGCTCGCCAGCGGCCTGATGCGCCACTGCCCGGTCTACAAGGTGCTGGGCAAGAACACCGCCACGCCGGTCTGACCGACAGCCTTCGGCGTCGGGCGGTCCACATGTCGGGTCCCGCCCGCGCCACTACCCAACCCCTCGTCTCTCGCCTATACTGGTCGCGCATGTCGCGGGAGGGGGGACCGGATGCGCTGCCCGTTCTGCGGCAACGTCGACACCCAGGTGAAGGACAGCCGTCCCGCCGAGGATCATGTCGCGATCCGGCGTCGCCGTTTCTGCCCCGCATGCGGCGGCCGCTTCACCACCTACGAACGCGTGCAGTTGCGCGATCTCGTGGTGATCAAGAAATCTGGAAGGCGCGAGGACTTCGACCGCGACAAGCTCGCCCGCTCGATCCGCATCGCGCTGCAAAAGCGCCCGATCGAGCCCGATCGGGTGGAGCAGATGATCTCGGGCATCGTGCGCCGGCTCGAATCGCTCGGAGACACCGACGTCCCCTCCGACTCCATCGGCGCCATCGTGATGGAGGCGCTGGCGCGGATCGACACCGTCGCCTATGTCCGCTTCGCCAGCGTCTACAAGAACTTTCAGGAGGCTGGCGACTTCGAGGACTTCGTCGCGGAGCTGCGCCCCGCGCCGGCCGCCGACGGCGGCTGAAACCAGCCGAGCCGCCCATGACCGAGGAAGACGTCCAGCGCATGCGCGCGGCCCTGCGGCTCGCGCGCCGCGTGCTGGGCGCGACGTGGCCCAACCCGTCGGTCGGCTGCGTCATCGGCCGAGAGGGGCGGGTGCTGGGCCGCGGCCACACCGCCCGCGGCGGCCGACCGCACGCCGAGCAGGTGGCGCTGGCGCAGGTCCGCGCGGTGTGGGGCGCGGAGGCGCTGCGCGGCGCGACGGCGTGGGTGACGCTGGAGCCCTGCGCCCACCACGGTCAGACCCCGCCCTGCGCCGGCGCGCTGGTCGCGTCGGGCGTCGCGCGCGTGGTCTCCACCGTCGAGGATCCCGATCCCCGCGTCGCCGGTCGCGGCTTCGCCATCCTGCGCGAGGCGGGAGTGACGGTGGAGACGGGCGTGCTGGCCGCCGAGGCGCGCGACATGGCCGCCGGTTTCCTGTCGCGGCTGGAGCGCGGCCGTCCCTGGGTGACGCTGAAACTCGCCGCCGCGCTCGACGGCCGTATCGCGATGGCTTCGGGCGAGAGCCGCTGGATGACCGGCGCCGAAGCCCGCGCCCGCGTCCACCTGATGCGCGCCGAGGCCGACGCCGTGATGGTCGGCGCCGGGACCGCCCGCGCCGACGACCCGGCCCTTGACGTTCGGCTGCCCGGGCTGGAGGGCCGCCTGCCCGTGCGGGTGGTGGTGGATGGGGGGCTGTCGCTGCCGCTGACGGCGCGACTTGTGCGCAGCGCCCTGGCGCAGCCGCTCTGGCTGCTGCACCGCGGCGCGGCCGACCCCGTCCGTCGCATGGCGCTGGCCGAGGCCGGCGCCGCGACGCTGGAGATCGCCGACCGCGCCGGCGAGATCGATCTCGCCGACGCGCTTTCGGCATTGGCGGGGCGCGGGCTGACGCGGGTGCTGTGCGAGGGCGGCGGCCGGCTCGCCGCGGGGCTGCTGCGCGCCGGGCTGGTGGACGAGATCGCGCTGTTCTCGGCCGGCGTGGCGCTGGGCGGCGACGGCGTTCCCGCCGTCGCCGGCCTCGGCCTGACCGAGCTGGCGCATGCGCCGCGGTTCGGCCTGTTCTCGGTCGAGCGCGTCGGCGGCGACACGCTCAGCCGCTGGCGCCCCGCCCCTGGCGCCTGAGATGGACTGGAAGGCGGGCGGCTTCGGCGTTTATGTCCACTGGCCGTTCTGCGCGGCCAAGTGCCCCTATTGCGACTTCAACTCCCACGTCGCGAAGGGCCCGGTGGATCACGCCCGCTGGGCCTCGGCGCTGACGCGCGAGTTGGAGGCGGCGCGGGCGATCACCGGGCCCCGCGGCGCCGACACGCTGTTCTTCGGCGGCGGCACGCCCAGCCTCGCCGAGCCGGCCACCGTGGGCGCCGTCATCGAGGCGGTGGACCGGCTCTGGGGCCTCGCGCCCGGCGCGGAGATCACGCTGGAGGCCAACCCCACCTCCGTCGAGGCCGGCCGCTTCCGCGCCTACGCCGCGGCCGGGGTCAACCGCGTCTCGATGGGCGTGCAGGCGCTGAACGACCCCGACCTGCGCGCGCTGGGACGGATGCACACGGCGGCCGAGGCGCGCGCCGCCTTCGACGTGGCCCGCGCCGTGTTCGCCCGCGTCTCCTTCGACCTGATCTACGCCCGGCAGGGTCAGACGCCGCGCGCCTGGGAGGCGGAGCTGGCGCAGGCGCTGACGATGGCGGTGGACCACCTTTCGCTCTACCAGCTGACCATCGAGCCTGGGACGCCCTTCCACGCCCTGCGCGCCGCGGGCAAGCTGCGCCCGCCGGGCGACGAGGACGCGGCCGACATGTATCTGCTGACGCAAGAGCTGTGCGCCGCTGCGGGAATGCCGGCCTACGAGGTCTCCAACCACGCCCGTCCCGGCGCCGAGAGCCGGCACAACCTCGTCTACTGGCGCTACGGCGACTACGCCGGCGTCGGCCCCGGCGCCCATGGGCGGCTGACCGGCGCGGACGGCGCGCGCCGCGCCACTGTCGCCGAAGCCGAGCCCGCCCGCTGGCTCGCGGCGGTGGCGGCGCAGGGCCATGCGTTCTCGACCGAGCCCGTCGCGCCCGCCGACCAGGCGGTGGAGCAGCTCATGATGGGCCTGAGGCTGGCCGAGGGCGTCGATCTGGACCGGCACGCCCGCCTCGCCGGCGCGGCGCCGCCGCCGGAGCGGGTGGCGATGCTGCTCGACGAGGGGTTGGCGACACGCGAGGGGCCGCGGCTTGCGGCCACGCCGCGGGGGCGGGCGGTGCTCAACGCGATGCTGCGGGCGCTGCTGGCCTGACGCCGGCCTGCGGCGATCCGTCCCTCCGCATTGCAGCAATGCGGCGGCGAGACACGTTGAGCGTCGCGCGCGGTCCCGTTACGCCACGGACAGCATCCGGCGCATCGGCGTCACGACGAGTTTTGCAGGAGCGACGGCATGGCTGACGCCACCGCGTCCAACGGCCACCAGGCGGCGCCCGGGTTCTTCACCCGGTGGTTCTGCTCGGTGAACCACAAGGACATCGGGATTCTCTATCTGTTCACCGCGGGCCTGCTGGGCGCGATCTCGGTGGCGATGACGGGCTACATGCGCCTCGAGCTCATGGAGCCGGGCGTCCAGTACATGCTGACCGCAGACGGCGCGCCGGACGGGCGGCTCTGGAACGTGCTCATCACCGGTCACGGCATCCTGATGATGTTCTTCGTGGTCATCCCGGCGCTGTTCGGCGGCTTCGGCAACTACTTCATGCCGCTGATGATCGGCGCGCCGGACATGGCGTTCCCGCGCATGAACAACCTCAGCTACTGGTTGTTCGTCGCCGGCGCGACGCTCGCGGTGCTGGCGGTGTTCGTCGATGGGGGCGTCCACGCGGGCTGGGTGCTCTATGCGCCGCTCTCGACGTCCGGCAGTCCCGGCATGGCGATGGATCTGGCGATCTTCGCGGTGCACCTCTCGGGCGCGTCCTCAATTCTCGGCGCGATCAACATCATCACCACCTTCCTGAACATGCGCGCGCCGGGCATGACCCTGTTCAAGGTGCCGCTGTTCGCCTGGTCGATCTTCGTCACCGCCTTCCTGATCCTGCTGGCTCTGCCCGTGCTGGCCGGGGCGATCACCATGCTGCTGACCGACCGCAACTTCGGCACGACCTTCTTCGACCCGGCGGGCGGCGGCGACCCGGTGCTCTACCAGCACATCCTGTGGTTCTTCGGCCATCCGGAGGTCTACATCCTGATCGTGCCGGCCTTCGGCATCGTCAGCCACGTGGTCTCGACCTTCTCGCGCAAGCCGGTGTTCGGCTATCTCGGCATGGTCTGGGCGATGATCGCCATCGGCGTGCTCGGGTTCGTCGTCTGGGCCCACCACATGTACACGGTGGGCATGAGCGCCGACGCGCAGGCCTATTTCATGCTCGCCACCATGGTCATCGCGGTGCCGACGGGCGTGAAGGTGTTCAGCTGGATCGCCACCATGTGGGGCGGCTCCATCGAGCTGAAGGTGCCCATGCTCTGGGCGCTCGGCTTCATCTTCCTTTTCACCGTTGGCGGCGTCACCGGCATCGTGCTCAGCCAGGCCGGCGTCGACCGCGCCTATCACGACACCTACTATGTCGTCGCGCACTTCCACTACGTGATGTCGCTGGGCGCGGTGTTCGGTATCTTCACCGGCATCTACTACTGGATCGGCAAGATGTCGGGCCGGCAGTATCCGGAATGGGCCGGCAAGGTGCACTTCTGGACGATGTTCGTCGGCGCCAACATCACCTTCTTCCCGCAGCACTTCCTCGGCCGGGCAGGGATGCCGCGGCGCTACATCGACTATCCGGAGGCCTTCGCGTTCTGGAACTACGTCAGTTCGATCGGCGCCTTCATCTCGATCGGCAGCTTCGTTTTCTTCCTCTGGATCGTCTGGCACACGGTGACCCGCGGGCAGAAGCTGACCGAGCCCGCCTACTGGGGCGCGGCCGACACGCTGGAGTGGACCCTGCCCAACCCGCCGCCGGAGCACACCTTCGAGACGCTCCCGACCCCGGCGCAGTGGGACAAGGCGCATCACTGAGCCCGACATGGCGACCGACCAGGAGGCCGGGGAGCGATCCCCGGCCGATCCGTTTCTCAGGGCGGACCCGCCGCTCTATGCCGTCCGCCTCTGGCCGCACCGTTCGCTGACGCCCGCAGGGTTCCGGGGCTTCATGGCGGCGCTGGGTGGCGGGTTGGCGATTCCCATGATCGCAGTGTGGGGCACGCCGGTGGCGTGGTTCCTCGCGCCCTTCCTCCTCGGCGCCCTTGCGCTGGTCTGGTCCTTCGTGCGCGCCAACGACCGCGCCCGCCGGCTGACCGAGGAGCTGCGGCTGTGGCCGGACCTCGTCGCCGTGGAGCGTCGCGAACCCGACGGCCGCGTGCTGCGCTGGAACGCCAACCCGTACTGGGTGCGCCTCGACGTCCGCGACACGCCCGCCACGGCGCGCTATCTCACGGTGAACGGCGGCGGGCGCACCATCGAACTCGGCGCCTTCCTGACGCCGGAGGAGCGCGAGGCCCTCGCCGTCGCCCTGCGCGACGCTCTTGATCGGGCCGTCGCCGCGCGCCGGGGCTGAGCCGGGGTTTACCTGCCGGCCGGGGCGCCGCAGTTAGGCGCTCGCCCCGTCCGGCAGGAGTTCCGCCATGACCGACGCGCCCCACGACCACCCGACCGCGCGCCGCCCCGGCCATGAGCCTGATCCGGCGCTGATCTCGGCGCTGCTGCAGGGCGTCGAGGCGGGCGACGGCGCCCTGATCGACGCGGCGCTGGAGGAGCTTCACGCCGCCGACCTCGCCGATCTGATCGAGCAGCTCGGGGCAGACCAGCGCCGGACCCTCGTCGCCGCGCTGCCCGCCGACGTGCTGCCCGAGGTGCTGACCGAGCTGTCCGAGGGCGCCCGCGACCAGACGCTCGCGCTGCTGTCTCCCGAGATGCTGGCCGAGGCCGTGCGCGGGCTCGACACCGACGACGTGGTCTACCTGGTCGAGGACCTCGACGCGGCGGATCAGGCGCGGGTCCTGCAGGGCCTCGACCCCGAGGACCGCGCGGTCGTCGAGCAGTCGCTCGCCTATCCCGAATATTCCGCAGGCCGCCTGATGCAGCGCGAGGTGGTCACCGCCCCGCCGTTCTGGACCGTGGGCCAAATGATCGACTGGCTGCGTTCGGCCGAGGAACTGCCCGAGCACTTCTACGACGTCGTGATCGTCGATCCGGCGATGAAGCCGCTGGGAAGGGTCGCGCTCGGCCGGATGCTCTCCGCCCGCCGGCCCGTGACGCTGGAGAGCATCATGGACGACGAGCCCCGCATCGTCCATGTCGACGACCCGCAGGAGGACGTGGCGCTCGCCTTCAACAAGTATCACCTCGTCAGCGCGCCGGTGGTGGACGCCGGCGGTCGGCTTGTCGGCGTCATCACCATCGACGACGCCATGGAGGTGCTGTCGGAGGAGGCGGAGGAGGACATCCTGCGCCTCGCCGGCGTCGGCGACGAGGAGTTGTCCGACGGCGTCCTCGACATCCTGCGCCAGCGCGTGCCGTGGCTGACCATCAGCGCCGTGACGTCCTCGGTGGCCGCCAGCGTCATCTCGCTGTTCGAAGCCACCATTCAGGCCTTCGTCGCGCTTGCGACGCTTTTGCCCATCGTCGCGGCCATGGGCGGCAATGCCGGCACCCAGAGCCTGACGGTGGCGGTGCGCGCGCTGGCCACGCGGACGCTGACCCGCGTCAACGCCTGGCGCGTCGTGCGGCGCGAACTGGCGGTGGGCCTGTGCAACGGCCTGTTCTTCGGCGCGCTGATCGGCGGGCTGGGCGCGCTCTTCTTCGGCAACGCCATGCTGGGCCCCGTCATCGCGGGCGCGCTGATCGCCAACATGTTCGCCGCCGCCCTGCTGGGCGTGCTGGTGCCGATGACGCTGGACAGGCTGGGGGCGGACCCTGCGGTCTCCTCCGGCACCTTCGTCACGACGTCGTGCGACATCGTGGGTTTCTTCGCGTTCCTCGCGCTGGCGACGCTGGTGCTGCTCTAGCCTTTCCCGCCCGGTCTCCAGTCGGGCAGCGTCATCGCGACCGGAGCGTCGGAGGGCGCCGGCACGTTCCGGCGCACGACGTCGGCCAGCGTGGCGGTCGCGGCGATCTCGGCCCAGCCCCAGTCGCTGAAGGTCGCCGGGTTCCAGACATGCTCGCTGAGCAGCGGGTTCGTCAGCGCCTGGCTGAAGGCGTCCACCGCCACCATGCGCATCAGCAACTCCGGCAGGGGCGAGTCGGGCACCCGGTCCTCGGCGAAGATGCCGGGGTAGAACTCCACGTCCTCGACGTTGCGGTAGAGCGATTTCAGCAGCGCCACCACCTTGGGGTCGCTGGAGATTTCGTGGATGTGATAGCGCTCCTTCATCCCGAAGGCGCGGCGATAGGCGTTGTAGCCGTTCAGCCGGTTGCCGCGCGCCTGCTCGATCGCCCGCTCCTCGAAGGGAAACAGCGCCTCGGCCGTGTTGAACGGCCCGACCGCGTTGGCGGGCTGGCCGGCGGTCGCGGCGAAGGCGGCCATCAGCCCGGCCTCGGGCAACAGATCGTTGCGGCGCAGGAAGGCGTGCAGCGGGATCGAGCGCTTGCCCTCGGGTCCGGGCCAGTCCACCGCGTCGGGCAGCAGCGGGTGCCAGCGGTAGAGCAGGCTGAACTCCACCGTCATCCAGTTGGTCCGGTTCCACCGCGCCTTCCACGCCACCGAGGGTTCGGCGCGCAGCTTGAACGGCAGCGGCGCGATGTGGTTGATGTAGTCCTCCACCACGAGCTTGATGAAGATCGCGATCACCACGTTGCGCGCGGTCTGGAACACCCGCTCGTCGTCCCAGCCCGGGTTGTCGGCCGAGAGGCGCCGCGCGACGCGGTTGTGCTCGCGCAGGAACAGCGTGTTCATCATCACGACATGGGGCGAGGTGTTCACCCTGTCGCCGCCGACGGCGAAGAGCACGTCGACAAGCGCCTGATCCTCGATCTTGTCGAGGCCCAGAGGCGGGTCGAGCTTCTCGAAGGCGGGCTCCGCCAGTTCGCGGGAGCCCTTTCGGAACAGCCAGGGCGACCATTCCTCGCCGTTGATCGTCTGCGAGCGCAACAGCCCCCGCTCGCCCTCGACCTCGCCGCCCAGCCGAAGCGCACGGGTCTGAGCCTCGGTGCGGCCATAGAGCGGGCAGAGGTCGATCTCGTGGTTGGACGTGTTGCGATCGCGACGGTCCATGTCGGTGCGCAGGAAGCCGTCGGTCAGGTACTGCGCGAAGGCGGGAAAGAGGCACGTCGACTTCGTCGACGCCACGCCCCCGCCCGCCGGCCGGCGGAAAAGGGCGGCCACGTCCTGCACGGTCGGCGCCTCGGGCGCGGCCCTGGGCGGGAGGTGCCGCGCCAGATAGGTGCGGTCGGTCAGGCCCTGCCACGAGACGTAGTCGCCGAAGGTGCTGAGCGGGTGCGGGCGGTTGCGCGTCGAGGCGACGATGGCGTTGACCGCCGCGCGGCTGGCGAGACGCGACAGCCAGGGCGAGCGGTCGATCACCCTACCGACGGGGCCGCCGAGGCGGCGAAGGAGCGGCATCAGCATCTCGGGCTTCTCCTCTTTGCGACGCGGCGCCAGCATGGCGCAACCCGGCGCGACCGTCGCCGGGGACAAGGGTCGTATGGGAGAATGCGGCCGGGACCGTCAGCGGCGCGTCACCGCGCCGCCAGCGACGCCGCCCTGGGCCGCTTCGGAGAGGTGCGTGAGGATGCGCGCGAAGGTCTCCACCCCCTGCGCGCCAGACACGAGATGGCGGCGCTCGAAGATCATCGCCGGCACGCCGTCGACGCCCTGTCGCCGCCAGTAGTCCATTTCCGCCCGCACCGCGTCGGCGTGGCGATCCTCGGCCAGCACGGCGGCGGCCTCCGCAGGGTCGAGGCCCGCGGCGGCGGCGGCCGCGGCCAGCGTGTCGGGGTCGTTCACGTCGCCGCGCCGGGTGAAGTAGACCGCGAACAGCTCCTGCTTCAGCGCATGGCCGCGGCCCAGCGCCTCGGCCCAGTGCAGCAGCTGGTGGGCGCGCAAGGTGTTTTGCGTCGTCATCTCGTCGAACCAGTCGAAGGCGAAGCCGACTTCCGCCGCGATGGCCGACAGGCGCTGTCGGTTGGCCTCGCTCTGCGCGCGCGTCATGCCGTATTTCGCCATCAGATGCGCGCGCAGGTTCGTCCCCGCCTCCGGCGTCTGCGGGTTGAGCTGGAACGGGCGCCAGTGCGGGTCGAGCGCGACGCCGGTGTCGGCGGCGGCGCGGGCGAGCTGGCGCCAGCCCACCACGCACCACGGGCAAACGACGTCGGAGACGATGTCGACCCGGATCACGCGACCAGCGTCGCTTCAGTCTTGGCGCGCACCTCGTCCATGGCGACGTCAGGGGCCAGTTCGACCACCTTCAGCCCGCCCTCCACGACGTCGAAGACGCCGAGGCCGGTGATGATGCGGTCGACCACGCCCTTGCCGGTCAGGGGCAGGGAGCATTGCTTGAGCAGCTTGCTTTCGCCCGCCTTGTTGGCGTGGTCCATGATGACCACGACGCGGCCGACGCCGGCCACAAGGTCCATCGCCCCGCCCATGCCCTTCACCAGCTTGCCGGGGATCATCCAGTTGGCGAGGTCGCCCTGTTCGGAAACCTCCATGGCGCCGAGGATGGCCATGGCGATCTTGCCGCCGCGGATCATGCCGAAGCTGGTGGCGCTGTCGAAGTAGCTGGTGCGGGCAAGCTCGGTGACGGTCTGCTTGCCGGCGTTGATGAGGTCGGCGTCCACCTCGTCCTCGGTCGGGAAGGGCCCGATGCCCAGCATCCCGTTCTCGGACTGCAGCGTCACGTCGACGCCCTCGGGGATGTAGTTCGCCACCAGCGTCGGAATGCCGATGCCGAGATTGACGTACATGCCGTCCTGCAGCTCCTGCGCGGCGCGGGCGGCCATCTGGTCGCGTGTCCAGGGCATGGGGGGCTCCTCCGTCAGGCTGCGCGCGTGGTGCGCTGTTCGATCCGCTTCTCGTGCGCGCCCTGCACCAGACGGTGCACATAGACGCCGGGCAGGTGGATCTTGTCGGGGTCGAGCGAGCCGCGCGGCACGATCTCCTCCACCTCCGCCACGCAGACGCGCCCGCACATCGCCGCCGGCGGATTGAAGTTGCGTGCGGTCTTGCGGAACATCAGGTTGCCGGTGTCGTCGGCCTTCCATGCCTTGACGATGGCCAGATCGGCGACGATGGCGCGCTCGAGGATATAGGTCTGGCCGTCGAAGTCCTTGTGTTCCTTGCCTTCGGCGATGACGGTGCCGACGCCGGTCTTGGTGTAGAAGCCGGGGATGCCGCAGCCGCCGGCGCGCATCCGCTCCGCCAGCGTGCCCTGCGGGTTGAACTCGATCTCCAGTTCGCCCGCGAGGTACTGGCGCATGAACTCGGCGTTCTCGCCGACATAGCTGGAGATCATCTTGCGGATCTGGCGCGTGTCCAGCAGAACGCCAAGTCCAAAGCCGTCCACGCCGCAGTTGTTCGAGGCGATGGTCAGGTTCTTCACGCCGGACTTCGCGATGGCGGCGATCAGGTTCTCGGGGATGCCGCAAAGCCCGAAGCCGCCGGCGGCGATGGTCATGCCGTCGAACAACAGCCCGTCAAGCGCCGCCTCGGCGCCGTCGTAGACCTTCCTCATGCGCGATCCCCCGTCCTCGCTTCGCGTTCGGGGGTCTCTAGCATGGCGCGGCGCGGTGCGGAACGGGCGCTCAGCGGTCCGAGCCGATCACCTCGACGCTATCCATCACCGTCGCGGCGACGCCGCGCGCGGCGCGGCGGATCGGGCCGGGGACGTCGGCGGTGCGGGGCGCGCGCAGGCTCGCGAAGGCGCGCTCGTCCTCCAGCAGCCAGAACAGCAGGTTGTCGCCGAAAACCGGGCTTTGCGTGATCTCGACGTGCTCGGAGGGCAGAAGCAGCGTCGAGCGCTCGCCCTTGATCGGCGATACCAGCCGCGCGCCTTCCTCCGCGCTGGGTCCCTGCCGCTCGTCGGCGAGCGAGCTGGCGCGCAGCACGATCCCGTCGCCTTCCTCGAAGCCCACGATCGTCGAGCGGCCGCTGGAGGGGTCGATCTCGGCGGTCGCAGGCGTCTGGAAGCCGCCGCCGACCACCAGATAGACGTCCACCTCGGGCGGGTAGACCATCTCGCGGTCCATCGCCCCCTGGAACTGCGCGGCGCGGCGCAGGGTCTTGGCGAGGTGCGCTTCGGCCCGCTCCAAGCGGCGCGCGGGGTCGGGCTCTTCGGGCATCAGCACGGCGCGTATGCGCTCCGCGTCCGGGTCGGCGCCGACGAGGCCCCAGCGCCAGCGCTTCCAGGTCTCGACGTCGAACATGTCCAGCGGCTCGGGCTCCGCCGGGCTCTGGACGCGGGCGTGGCGGGTGCGGGGCATCAGCTGGTAGGTCGAGACATGGGTGCCGAGCAGCGCCGCGGGATAGAACGGCTGGAAGGGACCGAAGCTGCGCCCGTTCACGAGATTGTCGACCGACAGCACCGAGCCGGCGTTGGGCGGCGCGATCAGCACCACGACGCCGACGTTCTTCGCCCCCTCCCAGGTCAGTTCGGGCAGAGAGCCGTCCTCGGGCAGATCCTGCGCGCCGTACATCAGGTAATAGCGCGCCACGAGCGTGCCCATCGAGTGCGCGACGATGTCGAACACCACCGGCGTGTCGCTGTGGCCCAGAACGCGCATCCGCTCCTCGACCACCTGCTCGCGCTTGCGGTCGATGAAATAGGCGAGGTCCTGCGCCGCCTCGACGATGTCGCGCCGCCAGTCATAGGGGAACTCGAAGGCGTCGAGGTTCACGTCGCGGTCGGCGATCTCGGCCTCGCGCGTCTCGCGGAAGTCGTAGCCGCCGGCGATCAGCGTTCGGATGATGCCGGAGTATATGTCGAGCTGGATGATGGCCCCGAGAATCGAGGCGTAGGCGGTGCGCACCACCCCGTCGGGGCGCACGTCGTCGCGCAACTGGCGCAGCGGCGTCTCCGGCTCGCCGATCGGCAGCGCGATGGCGCGGATCGCGGCATCGGTGGAGGGCGCCAGCGACAGCGCGTTGGGCCCGCCCCAGATCAGCTGGTCGGTCTCGCGGTCGCGAAGGCGAGAGCCCAGCGTGCCCGGGATGGTGATGACCGGCCGCCGCGCCTCGTCCTTGAGTTGCGCGACGTTGGCGTAGATGCGCCCGAGGTCGGGGATCGCGGGCTCGCTCGCGCAGGCCCCGACGGTCGCCGCCAACCCCGCCAGAAAGGCGCGCCGACCCCGTGCGGCTGCGCCCGCCCTGCGTGTTCCCTCGGTCATGGGCGCAGGCTTGTCCGAAACGCCGCGCGGATCAAGCCGCCCCCGGCGCGCTTGGTGAAGCGCCGTGTCACGCAAGCCGCACCACGACCTTGCCTGTCGCGCGGCGATCCGACAGCAGCGCCAGCGCCGCGCCGGCCTCCTCCAGCGGCAGGACGTGGCTCACATGAGGCGCGATCCGGCCCTCGGCCCACCAGCCGAGCAGGCTGCGGAAGCTCTCCGCCAGCACCGCCGGCGCGTGGCGCCAGTAGGCGCCCCAGTAGAGGCCGATCACGGTGAGGTTCTTCACCAGCAGCACGTTGGCGGGGATCTGCGGAACCTCTCCGCTGGCGAAGCCGATCGGCAGCAGCCGCGCCTCGAATTTGGCGGCCCGGAACGCCGCCTGCCACAGCGCGCCGCCGACGGGATCGTAGACCACGTCCGCTCCCCCCAGCGCCAGCACCGCCTCGCGCAGCGTCGCGGGGTCGGCCTCGACCAGATGGTCGGCGCCCTTGTCGCGGGCCGCCTGCGCCTTGTCGGCGCCGCGGGCGCAGGCGATCACGCGCGCGCCCATCAGCTTGCCGATCTCCACCGCCGTCAGACCGACCCCGCCGCCGGCGCCCAGAACCAGCAGCGTCTCGCCGGGGCGCAGGCGGGCTCGGCGCTCCAGCGCGACGTGGCTGGTTCCGTAGGCCACCTGCAGCGCCGCCGCCGCCACGTCGTCCATCGCGTCGGGCAGCGGGACGCAGGTCGCCGCCGGGGCGGTCGCGTAGTCGGCCAGCCCGCCGTGGCCGGTCAGCGCCGCCACCCGCGCGCCGATGGCCAGCCCCTCCACGCCCGGCCCCAGCGCCTCGACCACGCCGCAGACCTCGAGGCCGGGCGCGAACGGCAGGGCGGGCTTCTCCTGATAGCGGCCCGCGACCATGAGCGTGTCGGCGAAGTTGATCCCGCAGGCGCGGACCCGCAGCAGCGCCTCGCCCGGCCCCGGCTCGGGCCGCGCCGCGTCGTCGAGGCGCAAGGCGCCGCCGATCTCGTGCAGCCGCATCGCCCGCATGGCTTCCCCCTCCGCCTGACGGCGTCATCTTGGGCGGAGCGGCGTCGGCGCGTCGCCGCGGCGGGACGTCCCAGCCGCGGGGCGCTATACCCGTCGGCATGGACAAGCCCGCATGAGCCGCAAGAGCTATCACCACGGCGACCTGCCGCGCGCGCTGGTCGCGGCTGCGCTGTCGCTGATCGGCGAGAAGGGAGCGGCCGGCTTCACCTTCGCCGAGGCCGCGCGCCGCGCCGGCGTCTCGCCCGCCGCGCCCTATCGCCACTTCCGCGACCGCGAGGCGCTGATCGCCGAGGCCGCCCGCCGCGGCTTCGCGCTGTTCGCCGAGCGGCTGGAGACGGCCTGGGACGGCGGCCGCCCCAACCCCTTGCGCGCGTTCGAGGCGGTGGGCCGGGCCTATCTCGCCTTCGCGCGCGAGGAGCCGGCCTATTTCACCGCGATGTTCTCGGCCGGCGTGGACACGCGCGACGACCCGGAGCTGTTCGCGGCCGGCGAGCGCGCCTTCGCCGCCCTGTCGCGCGCCTGCGAGGCGCTGGCGGCGCAGGCGCCGCCCGAGCGCCGCCCCCCGGCCCACATGATGGCCTGGCACGTCTGGTCCCTGTCGCACGGGGTGGCGAGCCTGTTCGGACACCCGCCCGGACCCCGGGCGCCGATCCCGCCCGAGGCGCTGCTCGAATCGCTCGCGGCGGTCTACCTCCGCGGTCTCGGGCTCATCCCCGGCGACTGACGCCGCGTCGCGTCAGGTCGGCGGCAGCGGCCCCGTCGGCGAGAAGCTGACCGGGACGACCGTGCTGTCGTCGATGGACGCGTCGAGCAGGCCGTTGCGGAACAGCAGCCCCGCCGCAGCCGCGCCGGCCAGCGGCGCCGCGATGAACAGCCAGAGCTGGCCGAGCGCCCGCCCGCCCTCGAAGATCGCGGGGCCGAGGCTGCGCGCCGGGTTGACCGAGACGCCCGTGACCGGGATCCCGACGATGTGGATCACCACCAGCGTCAGTCCGATGGCGAGGCCGGCGAGATGGGCCGGCGCGTTCGTCTGGGTGACGCCGAGGATGGTCACGACGAACAGGAACGTCGCCACGACCTCGAACACCAGCGCCGAGAACAGCCCGTATTCGCCGAGATAGCCCACGCCCCAGCCATTGGAGCCGAGCCCGCCGCCCCAGCCGGTCGCAATGCGCCCCTGCATGATGACGAACAGCACCAGCGCGCCGGCGAGCGCGCCGAGGCACTGGGCGAGCACGTAGGTTCCGAACTCCTTGACGTCCATGCGCCCGGCGATCAGCGCGCCGAGGCTGACCGCGGGGTTGATGTGGCAGCCCGAGATCGGGCCGATCCCATAGGCCGCCGCGATCAGCGCCAGCCCGAAGGCGAAGCTGATCCCGAGCAGCCCGACCCCGGCGACGCCGCCGGCGTCGCCCGATGCAATGACCGCCGCGCCGCAACCGAGCAGCACGAGCGTGAACGTTCCAATGAATTCCGCGACCGCCTTCTTCATGACCGCCTCCGAATCACCGGCGGCCCCGCGCCGCCGACGTCGAAAATTGGCGCATGATCCGGCAGATTTGGCGCGGGCGATGTTGTCGCCGGTCGGCTTACTCCGCGATGCGGGTGAGCAGCGCGTCCAGCGCCGGGCGCGGCCGGTCGGGCGGGGCGACGGTCTCGGCGCCCAGATGCACGAAGCCGGCGACGAACTCGTGGGCGGCGAGGCCCAGCGCGTCGAGGAAGGGGCGATCGGTCGCGACCCAGCCGCTGAGCCAGTTCGCCCCCCAGCCCGCCGCCAGCGCGGCGTTCACCAGCGACAGGCACACGCAGCCGGCCGACATCAACTGCTCCCATTCGGGGATTTTCTCGGAGGGCTTCGGCGAGGCCACGACCGCGACCACGAGCGCGCCCTGCGTGAAGGCGGCGGCGGCCTTGTCGCCGGCCGCGGCGTCGAGGCCGCGGTCGACGGCGCGCGTGCGGGCGAGCCCCGCGACGCGATCCCGGGCGGCGCCCTCGATCAGCACGAAGCGCCAAGGCTCCAGCTTGCCATGGTCGGGCACGCGCGCGGCGGCGGTGAGCAGCCGCCGCAGGGTGGCCGCGTCGGGCCCCTTCGCGCCGAGCGTCTTGGCCGGGCGCGAGCGGCGGGTGAGCAGGAAGTCGAGCGCCGCCTCGTTCGGCGCGAGGGCGGGCAGGCTGGCGTCGTCCATCGGGGGCTCCGGCGCGGGTGACGGTCGGGAGGTCGCGCGCGGCTCCGGCGCTGTCAAGCCGGCCCGCACGAAGGCGGCCAGCCGGGCCCCGAGGCCGGGATCGCGCAGGGCGCATTCCCACACGACCATCGTGCGCCAGCCGGCGGTCGCCAGCGCGTCGAGCGCCGCGGCGTCGCGGGCGCGGTTGCGGGCGATCTTGGCGGACCAGTAGTCGGCGTTGGCCTTCGGCGCGCGGGCGCCCCTGCGGCAGTCGTGGCCGTGCCAGAAGCAGCCGTGCACGAAGATCGCGGCCCGCCGGCCGATGAAGGCGATGTCGGGCCGGCCGGGCAGGTCGCGCCGCTGCAGGCGGTAGCCGGTCAGCCCCGCCGCGCGCAGCAGCCGGCGCACCGAAAGCTCGGGACCGGTGTCGCGCCCGCGGACGCGCCGCATCACCTCGGCGCGATCCACCCCGTCACCGCCGCGTCGGGCGGCGCGATTCGCCCCGGCGGGCGCCCCGGGCGCGCGCATCCCTCAACCCAGGGGTATTGTGGTTCGCCCTGCGGTTGAGCAGCGCACGCCTCCAGGTTGAAATAAACGCTTTCTTCATTTCTTCGTTGATTTGCCCAAATCTCGGCGCAATAGTCTGGCTGCGGCAGACGGTTGGTGTGTTTCAGTAAGTCTCCGTTCGGTGCGGTGTGTGCATTGCCGGCAAGTGGCCGGTGTTAATCCTGGCCGGGGTCGTTCGCGCGACCCCGGCCCTTTCGTTTGAGCCGCTCAGGTCCGCGGCACGACGCGGATGCCCAGTTCGCGCAACTGCGCCGTCGTCGGCTCGGACGGCGCGCCCATCATCAGGTCCTCGGCGCGCTGGTTCATCGGGAACAGGATGACGTCGCGCAGGTTGTCGGCGTCTGCCAGCAGCATCACCATGCGGTCCACCCCCGGCGCGATGCCGCCGTGCGGGGGCGCGCCGTAGCGGAAGGCGTTGAGCATGCCGCCGAAGCGCGCCTCCACCGTCTCGCGGTCGTAGCCGACGATCTCGAAGGCCTTCAGCATCACGTCGGGCAGGTGGTTGCGGATCGCGCCCGAGCTCAGCTCCACGCCGTTGCAGACGATGTCGTACTGGTAGGCGACCAACCGCTCCAGCGCCTCGCGCCCCTCGGCGGCGGCCTTTTCCAGCGCCGCCAGCCCGCCCTGCGGCATGGAGAAGGGGTTGTGGCTGAAGTCGAGCTTCTTGGCCTCGTCGTCCCACTCGTACATCGGGAAATCGACGATCCAGCAGAAGCGGAACTCGT
>DAINOD010000063.1:0-19049 GCA_036735545.1 Rubrimonas sp.
TGTCGATGATCAGCTTGCCCATGCCCGGCCAGTTGAAGATCGTCTCGGTCACCACGGCGAAGGCCAGCGTCGAGCCGAACTCGAGCCCGAAGATGGTGACGATGGGGATGGCGATGTTCTTCATCAGGTGCAGCCGCACCACCTGCCCCTCAGGCAGCCCCTGGGCGCGGGCGAAGCGGATGTAGTCGGCGCGCATGACCTCCACCGTGCCGGCGCGGGCCAGCCGGATCAGGAGCCCGAGCTTGAACAGCGCGAGGTTGCAGGCGGGCAGCACGATGTGGCTCCAGCCCTGGGCGCTGAAGATCGAGAGCTGCACGCCGAGAAACGCCATGGTCGGCCCGCGACCGCCGGAGGGCAGCCAGCCCAGCTCAACGGCGAACAGCATGATAAGGAGCAGGCCCACCCAGAAGGTCGGCACGCTGAAACCCAGCACCGACAGCCCCATGATGAGCCGCGAGGACAGAGCCCCGGGCCGGTAGCCCGCCCAGACGCCGAGCGGGATGCCGAGCAACGTCGCGATCAGCATGGCGGTCAGCGCCAGCTCCAGCGTCGCCGGCAGGCGCGACAGGATGAGCGTCAGCACCGGCAGGCGGTAGACGAAGGACTGGCCGAAGTCGCCCTGCAGGATGTTCCCCGCGAAGGTGAGGTACTGGACGTGCAGCGGCTGGTCGAGGCCGTACTGGCGGATCAGCGCCTCGCGCAGGTTCTGATCCGCCGCCGGGTCGATCAGCACGTCGATGGGGTTGCCGATGGCGTAGACGCCGATGAACACCAGCACCGACATGGCGAAGATCACCGCCAGGGCCTGCAGGATGCGCTGGATCAGGAAACCGGCCACGCCGCACCCCCGGACAGAGAAGGACCCCGGCGACCTGCGCCGCCGGGGCCCGGAATGGCGACGCGTCGCGTCACTTCGCGCTGATCAGGTGCGCCAGCGTCTCCTGGTCGATGCGCGGGGTGAAATCGAGCGCCCCGGCCCGCGCCGCCCAGACGGTCTGGAGTTGCACGGTCGGGATCAGGATGCGCTCGTTCATCGAGACCTCCGTCACCTCCTTGAACAGCCCGCGCCGGGTGTCGGCGTCGAGTTCGCGCGAGGCCTTCTGCACCAGCGCGTCGAGGTCGGGATTGGAGTAGCCCGCGCGGTTGAAGGCGCCGAGGCCCGTGACGGGGTCGTTGGTGTGCACGAGCGAGCCGTAGGTGTAGCCGGCCTCGCCGGTCAGCGTGCCCCAGCCGCTCATCCAGAGGCTGTATTCCTGCCGCGCGACCGCGGGGAAGAACACCGTGCCGTTCTGGGCCTGCGGGTTGATCTGCAGGCCGACGCGCGCCCACATCTGGCCCAGCGCCTCGCAGACCGCGCTGTCGCCCGGCAGGCGGTTGTTGGTGCAGAAGAAGTCCATCCCGAAGCCGTTGGGATAGCCCGCCTCGGCCAGCAGCGCGCGCGCCCGGTCGGGGTCGTAGGGCCGCGCCGGCAGATCCATGCTGCCGCCGAAGAAGTCGGGCGGCATCAGCTGGTTGGCCGGCTTGCCCAGGCCCTCCAGCACCACCGAGACCAGCGCGTCGCGGTTGATGGCGAGGTCGAAGGCCTCGCGCACGCGGGCGTCGAGGAACGGGTTGGCGTCGATCTCGCTTCCGTCCACGCGGGCCTTGGTCGGCAGCGTCTCGTCGAAGCGGAAGTAGATGTCGAGGATGTAGACGCTGTCGCCGATGAAGGTGTCGAGGCTGCTGTCGCGCTGCATCGAGGCGTAGTCGGTCGCGGGAACGTAGTTGATGATGTCCACCTGTCCCGACTTGAGCGCCGCGACCCGGGCGGGGTCGTTCGGGATCTCCTTGCGGATCACGCGCTCCCAGTGCGCCGGACCGCGCCAGTGATCCTCGAAGCGCTCGACCACGAAGTCGCCCTTGGGCTCCCACGACACCAGCCGGAACGGGCCGGTGCCGATGGCGGCGGAGCCGTCGTTAAACTCCTCGTTGCGCGCGTCCATGCCGATGGCGGCGGGCACGACGAACAGGCGGATGAAGTCGTTCGGCAACGTCGGCGCCGGGCCGTTGGTGCGCACGTGCAGCGTGAGGTCGTCGACGACGATCGCCTCCTTCACGCTCTTGGTGTAGATCGTCATCGACATCGGGCCGGTGACGACCGGGATGCGGTCGATCGAGAACTTCACGTCCTCGGCGGTCATCGTCGAGCCGTCGTGGAACTTCACGCCCTCGCGCAACTTGAACTCCCACAGGTCGTCCTCGACCGGGGTCCAGGATACGGCGAGCGAGGGCTCCAACTGCAGGTTCTCGTCGGTGCCCACCAGCGTGTCGAAGACATGCCGCAGCGCCTCCGCGTGGCTGCCCAGCGTCGACCAGTGCGGGTCGATGGACTCGGGACCGGCGCGCACGCCCATGGTCAGCGTCTGTGCGGCCGCCATAGGGGCCGCGGCGATGCCGGCGAGAAGGCCGGCGACGAGCAGGCGCCCGCCTGCGAAGGTTCTCAGCATCCCTGTCGACCTCTTGATTTGCGGATCGGATTGCGCGCAGCTTGTGCTGCTCGACAATAACAGTAGGCGGCTGGATTTGCCGAAGTCAACGCAGAGCGCAGGGGGGGCGCTCGGGCTCGACGGGAACCGCTCCACCGATGTGGAGCGGCAGACGCCCGGTCGCGCGCGCCCGGCCGCCTGGCTCGCCGCCGCCATCGACCGCTCGCTGCCCCTGCCGGTGGCCCAGCAGCTGCGCGGCCTCGTGGAGTACGGCATCGCCGTGGGGCTGCTGCAGGAGGGGCAGCGACTGCCCTCGGTCCGCGACTGCGCCGAGGCGGCGGGCCTGTCGCCGATGACCGTCGCCGCGGTTTGGCGCGATCTGCGGGTCGCGGGGCTGATCGCCACCCGCCCCGGCGCCGGCGCCTATGTCGCGCGTCTCGCCGGCGACAGCGCGGCGCGCATCGACGTCATGCGCCGCCTGCACGGGCGCGTCGACGCGCTGCTGGCCGAGGCGGCGGCGCTGGGGCTCGACGCGGGCGAGGTCGCCAAGGCGGTCGCCGCCCGCGCCGCCGCCCCCGCCGCCTGGCGCCCCCTGACCGTGCTGATGGTGGGCGTGTTCGAGGCGGCGACGCGGCGCTACGCCGAGCACCTCGCCGCGTTGCTGCCTGAAGGGGTGCGCGTCGCGGCCGCCACGATCGACGCGCTGCGCGCCGGCGCGGCGGCGCCCGCGGCCGACGTCGTCGTCACGCTGCCCCACCGTCGCGCCGAGGTGGCGGCGCTGGTCGCGCCCGCGCCGGCGCTCGGCGTCACGCTGCTGCCCTCGGAGGAGACGCGGGCGCGGCTGGCCCGCATCGACCCCGGCGCGCGGCTCGTGATGGTCTCGCTCTATGGCGACTTCGCGCCGATCATGCGCGCCGGCGCCCGCCGCTACGCCCCCGACGTCACCCGCGCCGCGATCTGCCTGCTCGACGACCCGGCCGCCGCGGCGCTGCTGGCGCAGGCCGACGTGGTGGTCTACGCGACCGGCGCCGACGCCGTGACCGCCCGCCTGCGCCCGGGCTGCGAGGCCTTCGAGTTCCGCCATGCGCCCAACCCCCGATCCGTGCGCGAAACGCTGCTGCCCCTGATCGACAGCCTGCGCCTCGCCCCCCAGAAGGAGCCCGCCGCGTGAAGATCGCCGAGACCAACTGGATGGCCGTCGAGGAACGGCTCAAGCGCGACGACCGGGCCGTCGTCCCGCTCGGCAGCACCGAGCAGCACGCCTTCCTGTCGCTGAGCGTGGACAGCATCCTGTCGGAGCGCGTCGCGACCGAAGCGGCCGGCCCGCTCGGCGTGCCCGTGTTCCCTGCGCTGGCCTATGGCGTGACGCCCTACTTCTCGGCCTACCCCGGCACGGTCTCGCTGCGGCTGGAGACCTATCTGAGGCTGCTGCGCGACGTGCTCGACAGCCTTGCGCGCACCGGCTTCCGCCGCATCGCCTTCGTCAACGGCCACGGCGGCAACAGCCCGGCGCGGACCATCACCATGGAGTGGATGGCGGAGAACCCCGCGTGCCGTGTGCGCTGGCACGACTGGTGGAGCGCGCCGAAGACCATGGCCAGGGTCCGCGAGACCGACCCCGTGGCCAGCCACGCCTCCTGGATGGAGAATTTCCCCTGGACCCGCCTGCCCGGCGTCGCGGCGCCGGCGACGCAGAAGCCGATGGTCGATACGGACCTGATGCGCTCGGTCCCGCCCGCGCAGGCTCGCGAGATGCTGGGCGACGGCAACTTCGGCGGGCTGTACCAGCGCCCCGACGCCGACATGTTGGCGATCTGGGAGGTCGCGGTGGCCGAGACCCGCGCCGTCATCGATGGGAACTGGGCGTGAGCGCCCCGCAGAAGCGCCGCCCCGTCGTCATCTGGGGCGCCGGCGCCATCGGCGGCGTGCTCGGCGCCTACATGGCGCGCGCCGGCGAGGACGTGCTGCTGGTGGACATCGTCGCCGAGCATGTCGCGGCGATGAACGCCGGGGGTCTCGCCATCGAGGGGCCGGTGGAGAACTTCGTCCAGCCCGTCCGCGCCTGTGCGCCGGAGGACGTGGCGGGGCCGCTTTCGGTCGTGATCCTCGCGGTCAAGGCGCACCACACCGCCGGGGCCATGGCGCGGATCGCGCCGCTCCTGGCGCCGGACGGCTTCGTGGTGTCGGCGCAGAACGGGCTGAACGAACTGGAGATAGCGGCGCAGGTCGGCGAGACGCGCACGGTGGGCTGCTTCGTCAACTTCGGCGCCGACTGGCTGGAGCCCGGGCGCATCCTGCTGGGCAACCGCGCCACGGTCGCGGTCGGGGAACTCGACGGCGGCGAGACAGACCGCGTGCGGGAGATCCATCGGCTGCTGGCCCTCTACGAGCCCGAGGCGGTGCTGACGCCGAACATCTGGGGCTATCTCTGGGGCAAGCTCGGCTACGGCGCGATGCTGTTCGCCACCGCCCTCACGCCGGCCTCGATGAGCGAGAACCTCGCCAGCCCCGCCCATGGCGCCGTCTTCGACCGGCTGGGGCGCGAGGTGATGGCGGTGGCGCTGGCCAAGGGCGTGACGCCGCTCGGC
Source organism: Rubrimonas sp. (assembly GCA_036735545.1). GTDB lineage: Bacteria > Pseudomonadota > Alphaproteobacteria > Rhodobacterales > Rhodobacteraceae > Rubrimonas. The sequence goes on from DAINOD010000063.1 coordinate 5,054, forward strand.
TTCAACGGCTTCGACCCCGCGGCCTTCATGCCCGGCGCGAGCGAGGCCGCCGCGCGCGCCTCCATCGCGGCGATGGCCGAGTTCAACCGCCACACCGCCAAGACCCATTCCGGCGTCTGGCGCGACCTGGCGGTGCGCAGGCGCAAGACCGAGGTGGACGCCCAGATCGCCGTCATCGCCGCCGAGGGCGCCCGCGTCGGCGTGCCGACCCCCACGGTCGAACGCCTGGTCGCGCTGATCCACGAGATCGAGGACGGCCGCAGCCCGCAGGGATGGGCGATGCTGGACAGGATGCTGGCGCCATGAAGCTCGACTTCACAGGCCGCCGCGCGGTCGTCACCGGCGCGGCGCAGGGCATCGGGCGCGCGACGGCGCGGGCGCTGGCCGCGGCGGGGGCGACGGTGCTGGCGGTGGACCGCGACGCGGCCGGGCTGGCCGAGGTCGGGGCCGGCGTCGCCGCCGCGACGCTCGACCTCTCCGACCGGGCGGCGGTTCTGGAGGCGCTGGCGGCGCCCTGCGACGTGCTGGTGTGCTGCGCCGGCGGGGTCTGCGGCCAGACCGGCCGGCCGCTGGAGGAGGTCGCCGAGCCGGACTGGCGCGCGGTCTTCGCAGCGAACGTCGACAGCGCCATGTGGTGCGCCCAGGCGGTCGCGCCGGGGATGAAGGCGCAGGGCGGGGGGCGCATCGTCACCGTCTCATCCGGCGCCGGGCTGCGGCCGAGCCTCACCGGCGTCCACGCCTACACCGCCGCCAAGCACGCGCTGGTCGGGCTGACGAGACAGCTCGCGCAGGAGCTGGGCCCCTTCGGCATAACCGTGAACAGCGTCGCGCCGGGCTTCGTGCTGTCCAACCCCACGACGCAGCGCCAGTGGGAGAGCTACGGGGAAGCGGGTCAGGCGCGGCTGGTGGCGGGAACCTACATGCGCCGGCTGGGCCGGGCCGAGGACATCGCGAACGCCGCGCTGTTTCTGGCCTCGGAGCAGGCGGGCTGGATCTCGGGCCAGATCCTGTCGGTGGACGGCGGGCGGACCTGATCCGCTCAGCCGGGCGCGAGGGCGTTGGCGATGAGGGCGTCGAAGTCGGCGGGCTTGCGCAGCGCCGCGACCTCCTCGGCCGAGACCGTGACGCCCCAGCGGTCGGCGATGGCGGCGTAGAGCGGGCGGCGGCGCTCGATCAGGCGGCGAAAGCCCCAGCGGGCGAAGGCGTCGGGGTCCACCCGGTCCGCGCTTCGGCCGGTCTCGGCGCAGTGCTCGGACCAGATCGCGCGCAGGAAGTCCTCGTCGTAATACATCGGCTTCGGCGCGGCGACGAAGCGGCGCACCAGCTCCTCGGCCATCGCGTCGGTCTCGCGGATGCGCACCAGCAGCATCGCCGAGGACAGCTCCACCAGCACCGGGTCCGTCGGATCATCCGGGTCGACGACCTCGGCGATCGAGCCGCCGGTGTCGCATAGGAAATGGCGATAGCCGTAGATGGCGCGCGCCTTGTCGATGAACTCCGGCGCGTCCAGCAGCGCGGCGATCTCGGCTTCGCGGTGCTGGCGCTGGCGGGCGACGTATTCCTCGAAGGGCAGGCCGCCCCTGTCGGGGTCGCCGGGCTTGCCGAGATAGGCGCTCAGCGGCGCGAGGTTCTCGAAGGTGATGTTGGAGGCGATGTAGATCGAGTCGCTCATCAGCAACTCGCGCAGCAGCGGCGTCTGCATCGCCTCGCGCTTGAACGCATCCACGATCCGCTCGCCCATGTAGCGGGTGCCGATGCGGTAATCGACCGAGTAGTGGAACCAGTCCCCCGAGCCCCGCAGCATCATGGCCGCCGAGGTCTTGCCGACCCCGGACATGCCGATAAGCGCCACCGCCTTGCGGGGCGCGCGCAGGTAGGCGTCGGGGTCGGGGTAGATGAGCGGGCGGGACATCGGCGAGCGGTTAGCGCATTCGCCGCGCCTTGTCAGCGGCGCGCGCAACCCGGTTGTGTCCGGCGGTCTCCGCAACCTTCAGCGCCCGGCGGCGCGCAGCGCGCGCTCCAGCCCGTCGAGGAAGCGCGAGCGGTCGGCCGGGCCGAAGGGCTTCCCGCCGCCGCCCGTTCCAAGCGGGTTGGCGGCGCGCAGGTCGGCCATCAGGTCGCGCATGGCCAGCGCCTGCCCGATGTTGGCGGGCGTGAAGGGCTGGCCGTCATGGCGCAGCACCGCGGCGCCGGCCGTGACGCAGCGGTGCGCCAGCGGCACGTCGGCCGTCACCACCACGTCGCCGGGCCCCGCGCGGGCGGCGATCCAGTCGTCGGCGGCGTCGGGCCCCTCCGCCACGATCACCATCTCCACCAGCGGGTGCGGGTTGGGGCGGATGCCGCCGTTCGAGACGATCTTGACGGCTGCGCGGTGGCGCTCGGCCACGCGCACCGCCTCGGCCTTCACCGGGCAGGCGTCGGCGTCGACGTAGACGGTGGGCACTCAGGCCGCCTTCCACTTGATCGAACAGCCCATCGAGGCGGTCTGCGCGCGCGGCCCCCGGCCCGTCCGCGCCACCGCCGTCATCGCCTCGAACAGCTCACGCGGGGCCCCCGCCGGCGGCTGCCCTCGGTGGCCCGCGTCGAGGCGGCCGCGGTATTGCAGCCCCAGCCCGGCGTCGAAGCCGAAGAAGTCGGGCGTGCAGACCGCGTCGTAGGCGCGGGCGACCGCCTGGCTCTCGTCGTGCAGATAGGGAAAGGGCAGCGCGTGGCGCTCGGCGAAGCGCGCCATGTTCTCGAAACTGTCGTCGGGATGGCTGCGGGCGTCGTTCGAGCAGATCGCCACGGTGGCGACGCCCAGTTCGGCGAGGTCTCGGGCGTCGCGCGCCAGCCGGTCGACGACCGCGATCACATAGGGGCAATGGTTGCAGATGAAGGCGACCAGCGTGCCCTTCGCGCCCTTCAGATCGGCCAGCGCATGGGTGCGGCCGTCAACGCCGGACAGGGCGAAGTCCGGCGCCTTCCAGCCGAAGTCGCAGATCGGGGCGGTGGCGGCCATGGCGGCTCTCCTGTCAGACGACGCGGTTCGGCGGCTCCTGCCCATCGAAGTAAGCGCGCAGGTTCTCCAGCGCCATCATCCCCATCGCCACCCGCGTCGCGGCGGTCGCCGAGCCGAGATGGGGCGCCAGCACTGCGTTCTCGCAGGCCAGCAGCGCGGGATGGACCTTCGGCTCGTCCTCGTAGACGTCGAGCCCCGCCGCGGCGAGCCGGCCCGAGGCCAGCGCCGCGGCCAGCGCCGCCTCGTCCACCACCTCGCCGCGCGCGGTGTTCACGAGGATCGCGCCGGGCTTCATCAGCGCCAGCCGCCGCGCGTCGATCAGATGGCGGTTCTCCTCGCCGCCCGGCACGTGCAGGCTCACCACGTCCGCCGCCGCCAGCAGGGCGTCGAGGCTCGCCGCGCGGCGGGCGCCGAGGCTGGCGGCGAGATCGGGGGCGACGGGGCGCCGGGCGTGGAAGATCACCGGCATCCCGAAGCCGTGGTGGGCCCGCCGCGCCACCGCCTGCCCGATGCGCCCGAAGCCGATGACGCCCAGCGTCAGGCCGGACACGCGCGCGCCGATCAGGTGCGTCGGCCGCCAGCCGCTCCAGCGCCCGGCGCGCAACTCGCGCTCGCCCTCGCCCAGCCGGCGCGCGGCGGCCAGCATCAGCGCCATCGCCAGATCGGCGGTGCAGTCGCTCAGCACGCCGGGCGTGTTGGTCACGACCATGCCGCCCGCGCGCGCCGCGTCGAGGTCGATGTGGCTGACGCCGACGCCGTAGTTGGCGAGAATGCGCGTCGTGGCCCCCGCCAGAATCTCAGCCGTCAGCCGGTCCGAGACCGTCGGCGCCACGGCGTCGAAAGCGCGCAGGGCCTCCGCCAGCGCCTGCGGCGAGAGTGGCCGGTCGGCCTCGTCGACCGTGAGATCGAAGGCCGCGCTGGCGGCGCGCTCGGCGGCGTCGGGCCAGCGGCGGGTCAGCAGGAGGCGCGGGCGCGCTCTGGTCGTCATGAGGGCAGGCCCCGTCTTGCGGCGGCGCGATGAAGCGCATTCGTTGCGCGCAGGTCAAGTCGTCGGGAAATTTCCTTGCCGAAACGGCGCCGCGTCGCATCCTTGTCGCACACAAGGGAACGCCATCGAGGAGACGTGCATGACCAACCGCCTCCGCGCCGCCGCTGCGGCACTCGCTCTCCTGATCGCCGCGCCGGCCGCGGCAGACGAAGCCGCCGCCATCCGCGGGGTGATCGGCGCTCAACTCGAGGCGCTGCGCGCCGACGACTGGGCGCAGGCCTACAGCTACGCGTCGCCGACGATCCAGCGCCTGTTCCGCAGTCCCTCGGGCTTCGCGAACATGGTGAAGGGCGGCTACCCGATGGTCTGGCGCCCCAGTCGCGTCGAGGTCGGCGCGCTGGAGCAGGGCCCCTCCGGTCCGGTGCAGATCATGTATTTCGAGGACGCGCAGGGCGTGCGCTACGTCGCGGCCTACGCGATGCAGCAGGTCGGCGGCGTCTGGCGCATCAACGGCGTGCAGATCAGGAAGGCCCCCGACGCCTCGGTCTGAAACTTAAGGCTTGGCGGGGGACGCAGGTCGCTCCTAAAGTCGCGACTCAAGCGCGATCAACGCGCACGCAGTCAACGATCAGGGAGACCACGATGAGCCTCACCCGCCGCGCAGCCCTCGGCGCCATCGCAGCCATTGGCGTAGCCGGAGCGGCGCCCGCCCAGGACGCGGCCAGCTATATCCTGTCGACCGCCTCGACCGGCGGCACATACTATCCCGTGGGCGTGGCCCTCGCGACGCTGACCAAGGTGAAGCTGGAGCCGACCCAGCGCATCGGCATGTCGGCCATCTCCTCCGCCGGCTCGGGCGAGAACATCCGCCTCATGCGCGAGGGCGAGGCGCAGTTCTCCATCCTTCAGGGCCTGTTCGGCTACTGGGGCTTCACGGGCACCGGCGCTCTGGAAGCCGCCGGGCCGCAGGAGAACCTGCGCTCGATCGCCTCGCTCTGGGCGAACGTCGAGCATTTCGTGATCCCCACCGACCGCGCCCCCACGGGCACCATCGAGGACTTCGTGGCGCTGAAGGGCGAGTCGGTCGCGCTCGGCGCGCAGAACTCGGGCACGCTCGGCTCCAACCGGGTGATCCTCGCCGGCTTCGGCATCGACATCGACGCCGACTTCGAGCTCGTCTACGGCGGCTATGGCCCGGCCGTGGAGGCGCTGCAGAATGGCCAGATCGCGGGCGTCTCGACCCCCGCCGGCGTGCCGGTCGGCGCGCTGACCCAGCTTTTCGCCTCCACCGGCGACCGCATGAAGCTGCTGAGCTTCACGCCGGAGCAGATCGAGCGCGCCAACACCGAGGTCGAGCTCTGGACGCCGTTCCCCATCCCGGCCGGCACCTATCCGGGCCAGACCTATGACGTGATCACCGTTGGCCAGCCCAACTTCCTGGCAGTGAACGCCGACGTGCCGGAGGAGCATGTCTACCAGTTCACCAAGACGGTGTTCGAGAACCTCGCCTTCCTGCAGGCGATCCATCCCGCCACCAACGAGATGAGCCTCGAAACTGCGCTGAACGGCCTGCCGATGCCGCTGCACCCCGGCGCGCTGCGGTATTTCCAGGAGGCCGGGCTGGACGTTCCCGACCGCCTCATCGCGCCGTAAGCGTCAGCGTGGCGATCGAGCCCGAGGAGGGCGGCGAGGGCCTGCGCGCCCTCGCCGGACCTTGGCTTTGGGGGGCGACCGCGCTGGCGGTCGCGATCTCCGTTTTCCACCTGTGGGCGGCGCTGCAGCCCATCGTCTCGGAGATCCAGCGCAACACGCTGCACTTCGCAGGCTTCGCGCTGCTGGCCGCGCTCTGGTATCCCGCGACCCGAGGCGCGCGCGAGGGGTGGGGCCGGTGGGCGGACCTGCTGTTCGGTCTCTGCGTGGCGGCGGCGGCGATCTATGTCGCCTACGCCGAGGCGGGCATCTACGACCGCGGCGTGCGGCTGGTCACGGCGGACTGGGTGGCGGGCGTCGTGGTGGTGCTGGGGGCGCTTGAGTATTCGCGCCGTGCGGCAGGGCTGGTCATTCCGATCCTCATGCTGCTGGCGCTGGGCTATGTCGCGTGGTGGGGCCGCTTCGTGGGGGGCGTTTTCAACTTCCCCGGCCTCGGGCCTGAGACGGTGATGTTCCGCACCCTATACGGCGACGACGCCATGTTCGGCTCGATCGCGCGCATCTCCTCGGCCACCGTGTTCCTGTTCATCATCTTCGGCGCATTCCTGCTGCGCTCGGGCGCGGGCGATTTCGTCATCGTGCTGGCGCGCGCGGTGGCGGGGCGCTTCGTGGGGGGGCCGGGCCTCGTGGCGGTGATCGCCTCTGCGCTGACGGGCACGATCTCGGGCTCGGCCGTCGCCAACACCGCCTCCACGGGCGTCATCACGATCCCGCTGATGAAAAAGGCCGGGTTCTCGCCGCGTTTCGCCGGCGGCGTCGAGGCGGCGGCCTCGACCGGCGGCCAGCTCATGCCGCCGATCATGGGCGCCGGCGCCTTCGTGATGGCGAGCTACACGCAGATACCCTACGACCGCATTGTCGCGGTCGCGGCGCTGCCGGCCCTGCTCTATTTCGCCTCCGTCGCCTTCTTCGTGCGGATGGAGGCGCGCAAGCTCGGCCTCGGGTCCATGGCTGGCGATGATGTCTCGCTGATGGATGCGATGCGGCGCGGCGGCGCAGCCTTCATCCTCCCCATCGGCGCCGTGATCGGCGCGCTGCTGTGGGGTTTCACGCCGAGCTACGCCGCCGTCGTGGGCATCGCCACCGCCGTGGTGGCGAGCTGGCTGGGCGCCACGCCCATGGGCCCGCGAGGAGTGATCGAGGCGCTGGCGCTGGGCGCGCGCAACATGATCCAGACCGCGGTCCTGCTGGTGTCGGTCGGCATCGTGGTGAACGTGATCGCCACGGCGGGCGTGGGCAACACCTTCAGCCTGATGATCGTCCAGTGGTCGGCGGGCAACGTGCTGGTCGCCATCGCGCTGATCGCGCTGGCGTCGCTCGTGTTGGGCATGGGGCTGCCGGTGACGGCCGCCTACATCGTGCTCGCCACGCTGTCGGCCCCGGCGCTGGCGGGCATGATCGCCGACGCCGCCGTCGCGGCGCAACTCGCCGCCGGAACCCTGCCCGCAACCGCCGCGCCCATCCTGATGCTGGGCGCGCCGGATGTCGCGGCGATGCTGGGCCAGCCCATGCCTGCGGCGCAGGCCGACGCGATCCTGGCGGCCCTGCCGCTGGAGATCCGCTCGCCGCTGCGCGATCTGGCGCTGTCCCGCGACGTGATCGTGACGGCGCTGCTGTCGGCGCACATGATCATCTTCTGGCTCAGTCAGGACAGCAACGTCACGCCGCCGGTCTGCCTGACCGCCTTCACCGCCGCGGCCATCGCCAAGAGCCCGCCGATGGCGACCGGCATGACCGCCTGGAAGCTCGCCAAGGGCCTCTACATCGTGCCCGTGCTGTTCGCCTACACGCCCTTCCTGTCCGGCGACCCGTGGGACGCGCTGCGCGTGTTCCTGTTCGCCTGCGTCGGCGTCTACGGCATCTGCGCGGCGATGTCGGGCTGGATGGAGAACCGGCTCAGCCTGCCCATGCGGGCGGCGGTGGGCGTCGCCGGGGTCGCATCGGTCTGGCCCGGGCCGATCTGGGTCGATGCGGCGGGCCTTGTCGGCGTCGTCGTGCTGCTGGGGCTGAACCTTCGCTTCGGGGGGCGCGCGGCGGCCGCCTGACCGCCTCAGCCCAGACCGAAGGCGGCGACGATCGCCACGAGGATCAGCCCAAGCCCGGCGGCGTCGGCCGCCGCCGAGGCGGGGCGGCGCGCCGCGATGCCGGCGATGCGCATGGTCATCTTCATGATCTTCTCTCCCAGCCTATCCGATCTTGTTCGTCAAGCGTTCGCACGAATCGGACGCAAGTTCAAGAACGTTATGGGAACTCAGCCAGCCTTGAGATAACGCACCGCCTCGTCGCGGGCGTGCAGCCAGAGCAGCAGCCGCAACGCCGAACCCCGCGCCCCGCCCAGATCCGGGTCGCGCGCCAGCGCCAGCCGCGCGTCGTCCTGCGCCAGCCGCATGAGCGCCCCCTGCCGCTCCAGATCGGCCAGCCGATAGCGCGGCAGGCCCGATTGCTGCGGGCCCAGAACATCGCCGGGGCCCCGCAGGCGCAGATCCTCCTCCGCGAGGTGGAAGCCGTCCTCGCTGTCGCGCAGCGCCTGCAGCCGCCGCCGCGCCGTCTGGCCGAGCGGCCCGTAGAGCAGCAGGCACGTCGAGGCGGCCGCGCCCCGCCCGACCCGGCCCCGCAACTGGTGCAACTGCGCCAGCCCGAAGCTCTCGGCGCGCTCGATGACGATGATCGACGCCTCGGGCACGTTCACGCCGACCTCGATCACGGTGGTGGCCACCAGAAGCTGCGCGCGCCCGGCGACGAAGTCGGCCATGGCCGCGTCGCGCGCATCCGCCGCCATCTGGCCGTGGACCAGCCGCACGCCCTCGCCCAGCGCAGCCCGCAGGGCGGCGAAGCGCGCCTCGGCCGCGGTCAGGTCCACGGCCGCGCTCTCCTCCACCAGCGGGCAGACCCAGTAGGCCCGCGCCCCGCGGGCCAGCGCGCCGCGCAGCCGCTCCACCACCTCGCCGACGCGCGCCATGGCGACCAGCCGCGTCTCGACCGGCTTGCGGCCCGGCGGCTTCTCGTCCAGCACCGAGACGTCCATGTCGCCATAGCCCGCCAGCGCCAGCGTGCGCGGGATCGGCGTGGCGGTCATCACCAGCAGGTCGGCCCCGCCCCCCTTGGCGCCCAGCTCCATGCGCTGGCGCACGCCGAAGCGGTGCTGCTCGTCGACGATGGCCAACCGCAGGTCGGCGAAGGCGACGTCGCGCTGGAACAGCGCATGGGTGCCCAGCACGACCGGCGCCGCGCCGGAGGCGACGGCCGCGAGCTTCGCGGCGCGCGCGGCGCCCTTGTCGCGGCCGGTGAGCAGCGTCAGCGGCACGCCCGCCGCCTCGGCGAGCGGCGCCAGGCTCTCGGCGTGCTGGCGGGCGAGGATCTCGGTCGGCGCCATCAGCGCGGCCTGCCCGCCGGCCTCCACCGCCGTCAGCATGGCGCAGAACGCCACCAGCGTCTTGCCCGAGCCGACGTCGCCCTGCAGCAACCGGTGCATCCGCTGGTCCGAGGCCATGTCGCCGGCGATCTCGGCCATCACCCGCGTCTGCGCGCCCGTGGGCGCATAGGGCAGCGCGGCGAGCGCCCGGTCGCGCAGCCGCCCGTCGCCGGCGCTGGGCCGGCCCTTGCCGCGCTTCATCCGCGCCCGCGCCAGCGCCAGCGCCAGCTGGTGCGACAACAGCTCGTCGTAGGCCAGCCGGGCGCGCGCCGGGGCGGCGGGGTCCAGCGCCCCCTCCCCGTCCGGCGCGTGCAGCGCGGCCAGCGCCTGCCGCCAGCCGGGCCAGCCGCGGGCCGCCAGCACCGAGGGCTCGATCCATTCCGGCAGCGCCGGGGCCAGCGCCAGCGCCGCTTGCGCCGCCTTGGCCACGGCGCGGGGGGTCAGGCCGGCGGTCAACGGGTAGACGGGCTCGAAGGGCGGCAGCGCCTCGGCTTCGGCCCGGGTGATCAGGTGCTGCGGGTTGGCGATCTGGCGCACGCCGTCGAAGGTCTCGAGCTTGCCGGACACCACCCGTCGCGCGCCGATCGGCGCCATGCGGCGCAGGCGTTCCTCCGCGGGGTTGAAGAAGGTCAGGAGAAACTCCGCGCGCGCGTCGCGCACGGCGATGCGGTAGGGGCGGCCCTTCGCGCGCGGCGGATGGTGCGCGCCGATCTCGACCTCCACCGTCGCGACCGCGCCATCGGGCGCGTCGGCCACGCTCTCGCGCAGGCGGCGGTCCACGACGCCGGACGGCGCGAGCAGGAGCAGATCGGCCGGCCGCTCCACGCCAAGCCGCGCGAACAGCGCGGCGCGGCGGGGTCCGACGCCGGGCAACGAGGACAGGCCGGCGAAAAGCGGCCACAGGATTTCGGGGCGCTGGCTCATGCGCCCGCAAGATGCGGCACGGCGCGTCCTAGCGCCAGAAGCGGCGCGTATCCGCCAGCGCCTCCCACGCGGCGCGGGTGCTGGCCCACTCGGCCTCCGCCAGAGCCTCGGCCCGGCCGAGCACATAGCCCGCGCCGCGCTGGGCCTGCGCGTCGCCCGAACCGGGCGCGCCCGGGGCGTCGAGCAAAGCCCGCGCCATGGCCACGTCCTGCAAGGCGCCGAAGCGGTCCTGCAGGCCCTTGAGTTGCCGCAGGAAGGCGCGGGCGCGCCTGGGCGGCCACAGGGGGGCGAAAAACTCGGCGACGTAGCGCAGCGCCTTCAGCTTCTTGCGCAATTCGTGACGCGCCTCGACGTCGAGGTCGTCCAGCCGCGCGGCGCGGCGCTCGACCTTGCGCCAGCGCGCGTCCAGCGCCCGCGCCGCGAGGGCCTCCACCGGCTCCGCCAGCGCGGCGGTCTGGGCGAAATCGGCCGGGCGCAGCCAGCCCCGCCCCTCGACAAAGCCCCCGAGATCGAAGATCAGCGCCGCCGTGCGCGGGGCGGCGAGCCGCGCCTCCAACGCCGCGCGGGCCGGCGCGCGCGCATTCGCCAGCGCGGCCACCAGCGCGGCCACCGCCGGCTCGGCCGCGCAGGGCGCCGCCACCTCGGCCGCCAGCACGTCGAGGTCGCGCAGGCCGCCCGCCACCGCCGCCAGATCGCGCGCCTCCGCGACCAGCGCATCCAGCGCCGGGCAGCCGATCACGGGCGCGAAGGCGCGGGCGGCGGCGCGCAGGCGGCGCAGCCCGACGCGCAGCTGGTGCGGCCCCTCGGGCGCGTCGGACAGGGCCGCGGCGGGGACGTTGCCGGCGATCTGGTCGAGGCAGCCGCGCAGCACCGCCGCCGCCGCGCCCTCCGCGGTCTGACCCTGCGTCAGCAAGACCGGCCCCGCCAGCACCGGCGGCGGGACGGCCTCGACCGCCGCGCGCCCGCCGGCCAGCCCATAGCCGCGGGCGGCCTTGCTGGCGCGGGACAGGCGCACGGGCCCCTCGACGAACAACGTCTTGGCGAGCGCGAACAGCTCGGACGGGGCGCCGCTCTTCAGCTCCAGCTCCGCCTCCCGGATCGGCTCGGCGCGGTCGCCTGCGCGGATTTCGCCCACGTCTATCGCCAGCTCGACACAGCCGCCGCCAGGCCCGTGCAGCGCGCGCAGGCTGCGGCGGATGGCGGTCTCGCAGACCGGCGCGAGCGGCGCACCTGCGGCGGCGTCGCGCACCGCGTCGCGCAGCGCGTGGTCCGGGATCGCGTCGAGGTTCATCCGGCCGCCGGGCGCGGGGCACTCGGCCTCGAGCGGCGTGGACAGACCGGCGATCACACCGGAGCCCGACTTGACGGTCTGCACCCAGCGCCGCCCCTCGCGCCGCAGCCGCAGCGCGAGGCCATGCTTGGCGAGCGCGTGATCCGATGTGTCAAAGTAGATCGCGTGAAGTCTGATTTCACGCGATTTTATCGCCTTCAGCGCGGGCTGGGCGCGCAGTCGGCGCAGGCCCGGCTCATCCAGCAGCAGTTTCAGTTCGATCTCGCGTCCCATGGCGCTTGATGACGCTTTCACGACAGATTCACAAGCGCGATCGACCGATCCCGGATCTGTCACCCGATCATCGCCAGCCAATCGTCTTCGGACAGCACCCGAACCCCCAAAGCCTCGGCCTTCGCCCGCTTGGAGCCAGCGTCGGCGCCGGCCACGACGAAATCGGTCCGCGCGCTGACCGAGCCGGCGACCTTCGCGCCCAGCGCCTCGGCGCGCGCCTTGGCTTCGGCGCGCGTCATGCGCTCCAGCGCGCCGGTGAAGACGACGGTCTTGCCCGACACGGCGCCGGAGGTCGCGACGGGGGCGGCCATGTCCTGCACACGCACCTCGGCCAGCAGGCGCTCGAGCGCCTCGCGGTTGTGCGGCTCGGCGAAGAAGGCGACGACTGCGCCCGCGAGCGTCTCGCCCACGCCGTCGAGCGACAGAAGGTGCGCCCACGCCTCCCCCTCGCGGTCGGCCGCCGCCGCCATCGCCGCGGCGAGATCGGCCCACGACCCGTAAGCGCGCGCGAGCAGCCGCGCCGATGTCTCCCCCACATGCCGCACGCCCAGCCCGAACACGAATCGGTCCAGCGGCACGCTGCGCCGCGCCTCGATCGCCGCGAACAGGTTGGCGACGGAAGTCTCGTTGGTCGGCCGCCCCTTGGCGTCGCGACGGTAGAGGTCGATCTCATCCGCCTCCTGCCGGCGTCGCAGGGTGAAGATCTCGGCAGGCTCGCGCAGCCATCCGGCTTCGAAGAAGGCCTCCACCTGCCTCGCGCCCAGCCCCTCGATGTCGAGCGCGTCGCGGGAGACGAAGTGCTTCAGCCGCTCCACCGCCTGCGCGGGGCAGGTCAGCCCGCCCGTGCAGCGGCGCACGGCCTCCCCAGCCTCGCGCGGGGCTGCGGCGCCGCAGTCGGGGCAGTGGTCGGGAAAGACATAGGGGGCGGAGCCCTCAGGCCGCAGGCTCGGGTCGACGTCCAGCACCTTGGGGATGACGTCGCCGGCGCGGTAGACCGTGACCGTGTCGCCCTCGCGCAGGTCGCGGCCCTCACGGATGGGCTGGCCGTCGGACCCGCGTCCGGCGATGTAGTCCTCGTTGTGCAGCGTGGCGTTGGAGACGACGACGCCGCCGACCGTCACAGGCCGCAGCCGCGCCACCGGAGAGAGCGCGCCGGTGCGGCCGACCTGGATCTCGATCTTCTCCAGCACCGTCTGGGCGACCTGGGGGTCGAACTTGTGCGCGACGGCCCAGCGCGGCGTGGTCGAGCGGAAGCCGAGGCGCTGCTGAAGGGCGAGGTCGTCCACCTTGTAGACCACGCCGTCGATGTCGTAGCCCAGCGAGGCGCGCCGCGCCGCCAGCCCGGCGTGATAGCTCAGCAGCGCCTCGACATCCTCGCAGCGGCTCGCCTCGGGGCTGGTCGCGAAGCCCATGGCGGCGAGCCGCGCCAGCGCCTCGGCCTGCGTGCCGGCCAGCGGGGCCGACAGCTCGCCCCAGGAATAGGCGAAGAAGCGCAGCGGCCGCTCGGCGGTGACCCGGGCGTCGAGCTGGCGCAGCGATCCCGCCGCGGCGTTGCGGGGATTGGCGAAGGTCTTCGCCCCCGCCGCCGCCTGCCGCGCGTTCAGCGCCGCGAAGTCTGCGTGGGTCATGAACACCTCGCCGCGCGCCTCCAGCACCGCGGGCGCGCCCTCCAGCCGCTGGGGGATGTCGGCGACGACGCGGGCGTTGGCGGTGACGTTCTCGCCCTCGCGCCCGTCGCCGCGCGTTGCGGCCTCGACCAGCGCGCCGTCCTCATAGCGCAGCGACAGCGACAGCCCGTCGATCTTGGGCTCCGCCACATAGGCCAGCGGCGCGTCGGACGACAGGCCGAGGAAGCGGCGCACGCGCTCGTCGAAGGCGCGCGCCTCCTCGCCGTCGAAGGCGTTCTCGAGGCTGAGCATCGCGATGCGGTGGCGAACCTTGGCGAAGCCGCCGGCCGGCGCGGCGCCCACCGTCTCCGGGGGCGCCAGGTCGGGGAACCGCGTCGTCAGCGCCCGCAACCGCTGCCTGAGGGCGTCATACTCGGCGTCGGGAATCCGGGGGGAATCGTCGCGATGATACGCGATGTCGTGGCGCGCGATCTCCGCCGTCAGCGCGGCGATCTCCGCCGCAGCCACCGCGCGCGTCATGTCCGCGGGTTCGCCCTGCACGCCTGCCTCCGCTGCGAAGCGGGCGGGAGGGTGCGACCGCCCGCGCCGGCGGTCAAGCCGGCGCGGTCAGGCGGGGCTCAGCCGGCGGCGCGCCGCGCCAGTTCGACCGGCGCCGGCGCCGGATCGCGAAGGACATAGCCGCGGCCCCAGACGGTCTCGATATGGCTCTCGCCGCCCGTCGCGGTCGTCAGCTTCTTGCGCAGCTTGCAGATGAAGACGTCGATGATCTTCA
>DAINOD010000064.1:0-18366 GCA_036735545.1 Rubrimonas sp.
AGATCGGCGCCTCCTCGTCCTTGTTGATCGCCACGATCACCTTGCTGTCCTTCATGCCGGCGAGGTGCTGGATGGCCCCGGAGATGCCGACCGCGATGTAGAGGTCGGGCGCGACCACCTTGCCGGTCTGGCCCACCTGCCAGTCGTTCGGCGCGTAGCCCGAGTCCACCGCCGCCCGGCTCGCGCCCACCGCGGCGCCGAGCGTGTCGGCGAGGTCCTCGATGAGCGCGAAGTTCTCCTTCGAGCCGAGCGCCCTTCCGCCCGAGACGATCACCCTGGCCGAAGTCAGTTCCGGCCGGTCGGAGGCCGCCACCGCGTCGGACACCCACGCCGACAGGCCGGGGTCGGCGGCCGGGCTCGCGGTTTCGACCGGGGCGCCGTCCTGCGCTCCGGCGGCGGCGTAGGTCGAGGTGCGCACGGTCACGACCTTCTTGGCGTCCGATGAGACCACCTCGGCGAAGGCGTTGCCGGCGTAGATCGGGCGGACGAACGTGTCCGCCGCCTTCACCTCGGCGATGTCGGTGATCACCATCACGTCCAGCAGCGCCGCGACGCGGGGCATCAGGTTCTTGCCCTGCACGGTGGCGGCCGCGACGAGGTGCTCGTAGGGCCCCGCCAGCGACACCACCAGGTCGGCGAGCGGCTCGGCCAGCCCGTGACCGTAGGCCGGCGCGTCGGCGTGCAGCACCTTCGCCACGCCCGCCAGCGCGGCGGCCTCGGCGGCGGCGCCGGCGCAGTCCGCGCCCGCGACCAGCACATGGACGTCGCCGCCCATCTGGCCGGCGGCGGTCAGGGCCTTGGCGGTGGCGTCGGCGGCCAGCGCGGCGCCGTGCATCTCGGCGATCAGCAGAACGGCCATGTCACAGCACTCCCGCTTCGTTCTTCAGCTTGTCCACGAGTTCGGCGACGCTGGCGACCTTGACCCCCGCCTTGCGGACCGGCGGTTCGGTGACCGCCCGCACGGTCAGCCGCGGCGCGACGTCGACGCCGTAGTCGGCGGCGGTCTTCACGTCGAGCGGCTTCTTCTTGGCCTTCATGATGTTGGGCAGGCTGGCGTAGCGCGGCTCGTTCAGGCGCAGGTCCACGGTCACGACGCAGGGCGTCTTGACGCGCACCGTCTGCAGCCCGCCGTCCACCTCGCGCGTCACGACCGCGGCGCCGTCCTCGACGGCCAGCTTGCTGGCGTAGGTCGCCTGCGGCCAGCCCAGCAGGGCCGCGAGCATCTGCCCCGTAGCGTTCATGTCGTTGTCGATGGCCTGCTTGCCCATGATGACGAGGCCCGGGCCTTCCTCGGCCACCACCTTCGCCAGGAGCTTCGCGACCGCGAGCGGTTCGATGTCGGTCTCGGCGTCGTCGGCGGCGCGGATCAGGATGGCGCGGTCGGCCCCCATCGCCAGCGCGGTTCGCAGCGTCTCCTGCGCCTTCTCCACGCCGATCGAGACCGCGACGATCTCGCTGGCGTGGCCCGCCTCCTTCAGCCGGATCGCCTCCTCGACGGCGATCTCGTCGAAGGGGTTCATCGACATCTTGACGTTGGCGAGGTCGACCCCGCTCCGGTCGGCCTTCACGCGGACCTTGACGTTGTAGTCGATCACCCGCTTGACCGGCACGACGATCTTCATGCGCTTGCGCTCCCGTGCGACCCGCTTCCGAATCTACCCCGATGGTTTTAGCGGCGGGCTCGCCCGGCGACGAGGCGGAATGTTCGTCGCAGGGCGCCACCTTTTTAGCCCTCGCGCGGCGCAAGCGCAGGCAATCTCGCAGATGCAGCAAATTCATCGAGAATTCACTTGTCATCCCACGCGCTGCGCTGCAACAAACACACGTCTAGGTTGAGTGAAGGATACCGAAGATGCGTGGCTGGCTTCTCCTCGGTGCGGCGGTCGTCCCGGTTTTTGCTTCGGGCGCGTGGGCGAGCGGCGTGACGCTCGACCGGGCCGACTTTCCGTTCCCCGATCCCTCTGCTGCGGAGGCCTCCGTGATCTGCCTCGCCCTCGCCATGGCGGGCCTGTTCCGCCTCGGGGCGCGGCCCTGACGATCTTCGGTGGCGGAGCGGCCTGATCAGGACCGCGTCGCCCCGGGAACCCACAGAACGTCGTCGGCGCCGTCGCCGTTTGCGGCGCGCGAGGCCACGAAGAACCAGTCCGACAGCCGGTTGAGATAGGCCAGCGCCGGCGCTCCGACCGGCTCGACCGTCGCCAGCTCCACCGTCAACCGCTCCGCGCGCCGGCAGACGGTGCGGCACAGATGCAGGTGCGCCGCGAGCGCCGAGCCGCCCGGCAGCACGAAGCTGCGCAGCGGCGACAGCCGCGCGTTCATGGCGTCGATTTCCGCTTCCAGCCGCTCCACCTGCCCAGGCGCGATGCGCAGCGGCGGGCGGCCCTCGGCGCCCTCGTCGGCCCTGGGCGGCACGCAGAGATCGGCGCCGAGGTCGAACAGGTCGTTCTGGATACGCCCCAGCGCCACGGCGATCTCGCCCTCGGCGTGGCGGCGCGCGAGCCCTGTCGCTGCGTTGGTCTCGTCGACGGTGCCGTAGGCGCTCACGCGAAGGTCGTGCTTCGGCCGCCGCGCGCCGTCGCCCAGCGCGGTGTCGCCCGCGTCGCCGGTGCGGGTGTAGATGCGATTGAGTACGACCACTTTCAGCCTCCGCGGCGCAGGGCCCAGGCGAGCACGACGATCAGGATCACAGCGACGAACTGCAGCGCCACGCGGGCCTGCATGATCTTGTTCGACCAGCGCGCGTTGAACTCGCCCCCGCGCGCGAAGCTGAAGAAGCCGAAGACCAGCACGCCCAGCACAACCAGGCACGCGATCAGCGCCGAATAGAACAGGGGTCCGTTCGCCATGATGGCAGTCCTAGCGCGGCGGGCCCCGCGGCGCCAGTGCGGCGGCCCTATTGCCGCGCCAGCAAGGCCTCCAGCGCCCGGCGCGGCGCGATCCGCCGCAGCGCGGCGACGACATGGGTCGGCCAGGTGACGTAGTAGCGGTCCCGCGGCCGCGGGCTCTCCAGCGCATGGACCAGCTTCGCGCTGACCGCAGAGGGGGGCAGCTCGAAGATGTTGCGCTTGTCGGCGGGGCGGCGATAGCGCGCGGCGATCTCGCCGTACTCCGCCGCGCGGGGCGAGGCGTCGGCCGCGATCCAGCGGGCGAACTGGGCCAGCGCATTGTCGTTGAATCGGGTGGCGATGGGGCCGGGCTCGATCAGGATGACCCGGACGCCGGTTCCGCGCATCTCCATGCGCAGGCTGTCGGTGTAGCCCTCCAGCGCGTGCTTGGTGGCGACATAGGCCCCGCGCCAGCGCACCGCCGCGAAGCCCAGCACCGAGGAGCACTGCACGATCCGCCCCGCCCCCTGCGCCCGCATCAGCGGGATGACCCGGCGGGTGAGCTCGTGCCAGCCGAAGAAGTTGGCCTCGAAGATCGCCCGCAGCGCCTCGGTCGGCAGATCCTCCACGAAGCCCGGGATCGCGTAGGCGCCGTTGTTGAACAGCGCGTCGATGCGCCCGGCCCGCGCCTGCGCCTGCTCGACCGCAGCCGCGATGGTGGCGGCGTCGGCGTAGTCGAGCCGGAAGCTCTCCAGCCCTTCGTCGCGCAGGCGCGCGCAGTCGGCCTCCGCCCGGCAGGTTGCGAAGACGCGCCAGCCGCGGCCCTTGAGCGTGCGCGCGGCGTCGAGGCCGATGCCGGAGGAACATCCCGTGATCAGCGCCGTGCGTTGCGTCATCCGCCGTCCTGTCCCTGCCGCGCCGAGGTGATATACCGCCGACGACGCAGGGGCGGCAGGGGGTCGGCATGAGCGCTTCGGAAAGATTGCGCGACGTCTTCCACGCCGTGGCCCTCACGGTGCTGGCCGTCACCGCGCTGACGCTGGGGCGCGACATCCTGGTGCCGGTGGCGACCGCTGTGCTCGTGTGGTTCCTGATCAATGCGATGGCCGGCGCGCTGCGATCCGCCGTCCCGGCGCTGCCGGAGGGGTTCTGCACCCTGATCGCCGTCGCGGTGCTGACGCTCGTGGTTCTCGCCGTGGTGCAGGTGGTCAGCGATCAGGTCGGCGCGCTGTCGGAGGGCTTCGAGGGCGTGGAGAGCGCGCTCGGCGGCCTGCTGGACGCGACCGAGACGCGGCTGGGGCTGCAGGACCGACTCGACTTCGAGGCGCTGCTGGGCGGGCTGGACCTGCCCGAGATCGCCCGTGTCCTGTTCGACCGGGCTCGGGGTCTGGCCAGCGATTTCAGCCTCGTCTTGCTCTACGTGATGTTCCTGCTGCTCGACCAGCGCTTCTACCCCGCCAAGCTGCGGGCCCTCGCCCCCGACCCGGTCAAGCGCGAGCGGCTGGCCGCCACCCTGCGCCGCGTGGCCGGCGACGTGCGGGTCTATCTGTGGCTGATGACGCTGGTCAGCGCCGGGGTCGGCCTGCTGACCTGGCTGATCTGCGAGGCCTTCGGGGTGCCGGGCGCCGGGTTCTGGGGCTTCGTCGCCTTCGGGCTGAACTATATCCCCGTGATCGGCACCATCGTGGCGGTGGTGCTGCCCAGCCTCTACGCGCTGACCCAGTTCGCCGACGCCTCGCTGCTCATCCCCTTCGTGCTGCTGCTGGGCTGCGTGCAGTTCCTCGCCGGAGAGGTCGTGCTGCCGCGGCTGATGGGCGACCGGCTGAACCTGTCGGGCTTCGTCATCCTGCTGTCGCTGGTCGTCTGGGGCTGGATGTGGGGACCGGCGGGGATGTTCCTCGCCGTGCCGATCACCGTGATCCTGACGCTGGTCTTCGCCCAGTTCGGCCCGACCCGGTCCATCGCCGTCGCGCTCTCCAAGACGGGGGCGCCGCCCGCGGTGGAGCATGGCGAGGCTGGACCCGAGTGGCGCGACAGGGCATAGCTACATCTATGGGCGAGACCACCGACGACGGCGACATATCGGACGACGACGGCATCCACACCGAGCCGTTGAGCCGGGCGCTGGGCGACCGCTATCTGCAATACGCCCTGTCCACCATCATGCACCGCGCGCTGCCCGACGCGCGCGACGGGCTGAAGCCGGTGCACCGCCGCGTGCTCTACGCCATGCGCCAGTTGCGCCTCGAGCCGGGGCAGGGCTTCAAGAAGTCCGCCCGCGTGGTCGGCGACGTCATCGGCAAGTTCCACCCCCACGGCGAACTCAGCGTCTACGAGGCGCTGGTGCGGGCGGCGCAGGACTTCTCGCTGCGCTATCCGCTGATCGACGGGCAGGGGAATTTCGGCAACATCGACGGCGACAACGCCGCCGCCCAGCGCTACACCGAGGCCCGCCTCACCCCCGTCGCCGCCGCGATGCTCGACGGGCTTGACGAGGACGCGGTGGACCTCAAGCCCACCTACGACGGCTCCGAGGAGGAGCCGGTCGTCCTGCCGGCCGCCTTCCCCAACCTGCTCGCCAACGGCGCCTCGGGCATCGCCGTGGGCATGGCGACCTCGATCCCGCCCCACAACGCGGGCGAGCTGTGCGCGGCGCTCATGGCGCTGATCGACAACCCGGGCGCATCCGACGATCTGGTGGCGCTGAAGGTGCCGGGGCCGGACTTCCCGACCGGCGGCGTGCTGGTCGAGCCGCCCGAGGCCATCGCGCAGGCCTACGCCACGGGCCGCGGCGGGTTCCGGCTGCGGGCGCGCTGGTCGGTCGAGGATCTCGGGCGCGGCGCATGGCAGGTCGTCGTCACCGAGATCCCCTATCAGGTGCAGAAGTCGCGGCTGGTGGAGCGGCTGGCCGAGCTGATCGAGACCAAGAAGGTCCCGCTGCTGGCCGACGTGCGCGATGAATCGGCCGAGGACATCCGGCTGGTGCTCGAGCCCCGCGCCCGCACCGTCGACCCGGCCGTTCTGATGGAGACGCTGTTCAGGCTCTCCGACCTCGAACTGCGCTTTCCGCTGAACATGAACGCGCTGATCGACGGGCGCACGCCCAAGGTCTGTTCGCTGAAGACGCTGCTGCTGGCCTTCCTCGACCACCGGCGCGAGGTGATGCGCCGGCGCGCGCGCTGGCGGCTGGGTCGGATCGCGACGCGGCTGGAGGTGCTGGACGGCTACATCATCGCCTTCCTCAACCTCGACCGCGTGATCGAGATCATCCGCACCGAGGACGAGCCCAAGCCCGTGATGATGACCGAGTTCGGCCTGACCGACGCCCAGGCCGAGGCGATCCTGAACATGCGCCTGCGCAGCCTGCGCCGGCTGGAGGAGATGGCCCTGCGCCGCGAGCGCGACGCGCTGGCAGCCGAGCAGGCCGAGCTGGTCACGCTGCTGGCCGACCCGGCGCTGCAGTCCAGGCGGCTGGCGGCCGAGGTGGCCGAGATCGATCGCCGCTTCGGCCGCGACGCGCCCGGCGGCGCGCGGCGCACCACGCTGGCGGAGGCGCCGTCGGTCGAGGCGGCCACCCCCGAGGCGATGATCGAGCGGGAGCCGGTGACGGTGATCTGCTCGCAGCAGGGCTGGCTGCGGGCGCTGAAGGGGCACATGGCGCTCGACGCCGAGCAGAAGTTCCGCGACGGCGACGGCCCCCGCTTCGCCCTGCACGCCGAGACCACGGACAAGCTGCTGCTGGTCTCCGCCTCGGGCCGCGCCTTCACGCTGGCGGTGACGAACCTGCCCGGCGGGCGCGGCATGGGCGAGCCCGTCCGGCTGATGGTGGACCTCGCCCAGGACGACGCCATGGTCGCGCTGGTGGTCCACCGCGGCGGTGCGAAGCGGCTGCTGGCCTCCAGCGCCGGCGACGGTTTCGTGGCGGCGGAGGCCGACCTCGTGGCCCAGACCCGCGCCGGCAAGCAGGCGATGAACCTCGGCCCCGGCGCGACGTTGCAGGTCTTCGCGCCCGCGGCCGGCGATGCCGTGGCGGTGACGGGCACGAACCGCAAGCTGCTGGTGTTCAGGCTGGCCGAACTGCCCGAGATGGCCCGCGGCAAGGGCGTGCGGCTGCAGAAATACCGCGACGCCACGCTGGCGGACGCCATCGTGTTCCCGCTGGCCGAGGGCCTGAGCTGGTCGATGGGCGGCGGGCGCACGCGCACGGTCGCGGGCGACGAGCTGGTCGGCTATGTCGCCGCGCGCGGCGGGGTCGGCCGCAACGCGCCGCACGGCTTCCCGCGCGACAACCGCTTCGGGTGAGGCGAGGGAGGGGGCTTCAGGCCCCCAGCCCCATCTCCTCAAGCCGCTGCGCGGCGCCGACGATACGGCCCTCGTCGGCCAGCTCCAGCAGAAGCCGCGGGCGCTGGGGCAGTTCGGCAAGCGCGGCGAAGACCGAATGCCAGCGGATCGTGCCTTCGCCGATGGGCCAGTGCCGGTCGCCGTAGCCGTCTGCGTCCTGCAGGTGGACGTGCTCCAGCAGCTCGCCGGCGGCGCGGACGTAGTGGTCAACCGGCGGCGCGCCCGTGGAGCCGTGGGCGTAGTGGGCGTGGCCGGTGTCGATGGAGACGCGCACCGCGGGGCTGGCGAAGGAGCGCGCCAGCTCGACCCGCACCGCAGGGTCCTTGTCCTCGATGTTCTCGATCACCAGCGTCACGCCCATGTCCTCGGCGCGCTTCACGACGGCGCCGATATTGGCGTGGATGGTCTCGATCATCCGGGTGCGCTCGCCGGCGCGGCCGTCGAGGTTGTTGTGGTCCCATGTGGTGTAGGGGCTGTGCACGACCATCTGCGTCGCGCCGACCGCGGCGCAGACGTCTAGCCCCTGGTTCAGCCGCGTGCGCACGACCTCGGCCACGAGCGGGTCCGGCGCGTCGATGGCGAAGCCGTAGAACGGCCCGTGCACGCCGACCCGGCCCTTGTGGCCGTCTAGCAGGCGCCGGTAGCGCTCGGCGATCGGGGCCCAGTCGCCGTCGAGGACGTGGGCCCAGTAGAAGTCCTGCAACTCCAGGTCGCGCTCGCGGTCGAACACCCAGTTTCGCAGGCGCTCCATCGTGTCGATCTTCAGGGCGGCGCCGATCACGGGCAGGGGGGCGGTCATGGGAGGGGTCTCCGGCTGGGGCGTGCCGGGGGCGTAGCATCCGCCGGGTCCATCCGCAGCGGACGCGAGGTCGCGGGTGGCTCAGCCGCCCATCATCGTGCGCGGCAGGTAGAGCGCGATCTCGGGGAAGGCGAGCACGAGGAACAGGCCCGCCAGCAGGATCGCCGCATAGGGCGCGACGCCGACGATGATCGGCTGGATCGGGGCGCGCGCGATGGCCTTGATGGTGAACAGGTTCATGCCCACCGGCGGCGTGATCAGCGCCAGCTCCAGGTTGATCATGAGCAGCACGCCATACCAGACCGGGTCGATCTGCAGCGCCGCCAGCACCGGCAGCACGATGGGCGTGGTGATGAGGATGATCGAGATGGTCTCCAGGAACATGCCCAGCAGGAAGATCAGCGCCATCACCGCCAGCAGGAACTCGATCGGCCCGAGGCCGTAGCCCGTCACCAGCGCCACGATCTCCTGCGGGATGCGCATCTTGGTCAGCACATGGCCGAACACCGCCGCCGCGGCGAGGATCATGAAGATCATCGCCGAGGTGCGCGCCGCATCCATCGCCGCCCGCCACAGGTCGACCGGCGAGAGCGAGCGGTAGATCAGCATGGCCACCAGCACCGCCGCCAGCGCCCCGGCCGCCGCCGCCTCGGTGGCGGTGAAGACGCCGAAATACATGCCTCCCAGCACGAAGACGGGCAGGCACAGCGCGAAGAACGACCGCCGCACCGCGCCCGCCATCTCGGCCAGCGACGCGCGGGGCAGCCGCTCGGCCCGGCGCTGGGAGAACATGCACCACAGCGCGAAAAAGCCCGCCAGCATCAGCCCGGGGATCACGCCGGCGATGAAAAGCCGGCCGATGGAGGCGTCGGCGACCACGGCGTAGAGCACCATCGGCCCCGAAGGCGGGATCAGGATGCCCAGCGTGCCGCCGCCGCCCACCACGCCGTAGGCCGCGCTGGGCGAATAGCCGTAGCGCAGCATCTGCGGGATCGCGACCGCCCCGATCGTCAGCGCCGTGGCGACGCTTGAGCCGGAGATGGCGGCGAAAACCGTGCAGGCGGCCACGGTCGCGACGCCGAGCCCACCGGGCAGGTGGCGCAGCAGCGTATGCGCGGCGCCGTAGAGGTCGTCCACCAACCGTCCGCGGATCATGACATAGGCCATGAGCGTGAACAGCGGGATGGCGACCAGCAGATAGGTGTTCAGCTTGCCGAACACGATGTCGCCAAGGCCGCCGAGGCCGCCATCCAGGGCCATGATCGCGCCGCCGAACAGGCCCAGCGCGGCGAAGACCGGCAGGCCCGTCAGGATCACGAGCACCAGCCCGCCGAGAATGGGAAACAGCGTCATCGCTAGTGCGCGCCGTCGCCCGTGGCCGCCGCCCCGCCCAGCGCCATGCGCAGCAGGCCGCCGGCGGCGGCCAGGGCGAGCAGGCCGCCCCCCAGGGGGATCATCGCCTGGGGCAGGTGCATCGGCATGTCCAGATAGCCCGTGGAGCGGATGCCGAGCATCCGGGTGAAGGCCACGGTGTCGAGGCCGCCTTTCAGAAGCGCGAGCCCCGCCGCCAGCACGGCGGCCTGCCCCAGCGCCTCGACCGCGCGCCGGCCGCGGGGGCCGAGGCGCTGGGGCAGGAGGTCGACCGCGATGTGCTCGCCCCGGCGCAGCGCGTCCGCGGCTGCGGCCATGACGAGGCCGACGAGCATGTAGCCGACCGCCTCATCCACCCAGGGCGTCGGGCGGCCGAGGAAATAGCGCATCCCCACCGACCACGACACGAGGCCGAGCGAGAGCAGCAGCAGGCCCGCGCCGACCCCGGCGCCGAGCAGGCAGACGAGGCCGATCAGCCTGTCCAGCAGGCGTGCGAGGCGCGGCATCGGCCAAGGCTCCCGGCGGGTCAGAGACCCTCGACCGCTGCGATCAGCCTCTCGGCGTCGGGGCTGGAGGCGATGAAGGCCTTCATGACCGGCTCCTGCATCGCGGCGCGGAAGGTCTCGGCCTCCTCCGGCGTCTGGATGTGCAGCGCCATGCCCTGCGCGCGCAACTGCTCGATGGCGGCCTCCGCGGTCTCCTCGGTCAGCGGGATCGCCGCCAGTTCGGCCGCCGCGGCCGCTGCGATGATCGCCTCGCGCTGGTCGGCCGGCAGCCCGTCGAGCCAGCGCGGGTTGACGAACAGGTGGAAGTAGACGCTGAAGAAGGGCGCCACGGTGCCGAACTTCTGCACCTCGTAGAACCGCCGGCTGTAGGCGGCCGAAACGTCCGTCAGCCCTGCGTCGATCACGCCGGTCTGCAGCGCCTGATAGACCTCCGAGCCCGGCATCGCGGCGGGCGCCGCGCCCACGGCCACCAGCGCCTCGTCCACCAGCCGGTTCAGGCCGCGGATCTTGGTTCCGGCGAAGTCGTCGAGCGCCACCAGCGGCTTGTTTCCGGAGGTGAAGATCGACTGGCGCGTGGTGTAGAGCCAGGCGAGGTTGCGCACCCCGCGCTCCAGCAGTTTCGCCTCGAGGATCTCGGCGGCCGGCGAGCCGGGGAACTTCTCGATCCGCTCGATGTCGGTGAAGAAGTAGGGGATCGTCACCACGTTCATCTCGGGGATCGTGTTGCCCCACTGGAAGTTGACGACGATGGCGCCCTCGATGTCGCCGCGCGCCACGGCCGGGTGGTGCTGCTCCGGCGGATAGGCCTGGCTTGCGCCGAAGATCTGCACGTCCACCGCGCCGTTCGTGCGCGCCTCCACGTCCGCGGCGAACTGGTCCATCAGCTGGGCGATGTGGTGCGCGGGCGGCAGCTGGTGGCTGATGCGGAACACGGTCTGCGCGTGTGCCGCCGACGCGACGGCCAGCGCCGCGCCCAGCGCCAGCGCGCGGGTGATGAAGCTCATGGGGTCCTCCCTTCGGACTATCTCGCCTTTGCGGCGGTGGTTGACGCCCATTGCGAGAGCTTGTCGCGGGCGAAGTCAAGATCGGCCTGCTCGGCGGCGCGCACCGCGGGCAGGCCGACGAGCGCGTTGAAGGCCTCGAAATCCAGCATGTCGCCAGCGACCGCCGCCGTGCCGCCGTCCGCCCGCAGCGCGCCCATCAGCCGCCGGACAGCGGCGGCCACGGCGTAGCTGCAGGCGACCGGGTGGGCGACCATGGCGAAGCCGATCTCCTCCAGCCGCGCCGCGCCCAGCAGGGGGGTCAGCCCGCCCTCGATGGCGTTGGCCATCTGGGGCGCGGGTATCTCGGCGCAGATGCGGCGCATGTCGGCCTCGCTGCGCGGCGCCTCGACAAAGGTCATGTCGGCGCCGGTCTCGGCGTAGAGCCGCGCGCGCTCGATGGCGTCGTCGAGCCCGTTGACCGCCAGCGCGTCGGTGCGCGCCATGATCACGAGATCGCCGTCCCGCCGCGCGTCCAGCGCCGCCTTCAGCTTGGCGACCATCTCCTCGGCCGGCACGACGGCCTTGCCGGCCATGTGGCCGCAGCGCTTGGGGAAGACCTGATCCTCGATGAACAGCCCCGCCACGCCGGCACGCTCGTAGGCGCGCACCATGCGCCGCACGTTGGTCACGTTGCCGAAGCCCGTGTCGCCGTCCGCGAAGACCGGAACCGCCACCGCGTCGCAGATGCGGGCGTAGTGGTCGGCCATCTCGGACAGGCCGAGCTGCGATGTGTCCGGCGCGCCCAGCAGGGCGGCGGTGGCGGCGTAGCCGCCGCAGGTGATCGCCTCGAAGCCCGCGGCCTCGGCGATGCGCGCCGTCAGCGCGTCCTGGACGCCCGGCAGGACCAGAATGCGCGGCGACGCCACCAGAGCCCGGAACCTTGTGGTGCGTCGCATCGCCTATCCTCCGCAGTCGCGCGCCCCCCGGCGCGGAAGACGCCTTTCCAGATCGTGCGGCGCGCCGCAAGTCGCCCGGCGGCGCGTCCGGTCGATGCGCGCGCCGCCGCCGCCCGCGACGACCCCCCCCGGCAGGATGCTCCCGGCGGCGCTAGCGGCGCGGACGTCCTGCGGCGGCGGCGTCGATGGCCTCGTGAAGCTGGAAGGGCAGAACGGGCTTGGCGATGTAGTCGGCCATGCCACGCTGGAGGAACGCCTCGCGATCGCCGACCATCGCGTGCGCGGTGACGGCTACGACCGGGGTTTCGCTCGAAGCGCCCCCGTCGCGGATGCGCCGCATGGCGGTGAGCCCGTCCATCTCCGGCATGGTGATGTCCATTAGAATGACGTCGTAGCGTGTCGTCCTCGCCATCTCGATGGCCTGTGCGCCGCTGGTGGCGAAGTCGACGCGCAGCGGCCGCCGCCCCGGCGCGCCCGAGAGCATGGCGTCGAACACCTCGCGGTTGATCGGGTCGTCGTCGACGACGAGCAACCGGAGGATGGTCGGTCGGCGACCGGGAGCGGTCGCGACAGTATCGCGGGTCTCGCGGCCGCCGATGTCCACGCGCCCGGCAAGGCGGAGCGCGCCGGTCTCTGCCAGATGGCGCTCGGCCCGGATCGAGGCGCGAAACGCCGAGCCGGACGGCGTGCTGTCGAGAAGGCTGATCTCGCCGCCCATGAGTTCGACGATGCGGCGACAGATGGCTAGGCCGAGACCGGCGCCGCCATAGCGGCGCGTCGTCGACCCGTCGACCTGGCTGAACCGGCGGAACAGCTTGGGCCGCTGGTCGAGGGGAATCCCGACGCCCGTGTCGCGGACCGTGAAGTGCAGGCGGTCGCCCTGAACGCCGGGTTCGATGGAAAGCGCCACGTTCACGCCGCCTTGCTCGGTGAACTTGATGGCGTTGGACACGAGGTTGCCGAGCACCTGGCGCAGGCGCAACGGGTCGATGAGCCATGTCGCGTCGTCGGCGGGAAGGTCGATGTCGTAGTCCAGCGCGAGGCCCTTGGCGCGCGCCGCCGGCGCATGGAGGCCGATGACATCGGCCAAGATTGCGCCCGGCGCCGTCGGCTCGGGCGCAAGACGCAGCGCATTCTTTTCGATGCGCGAGAAGTCGAGCACGTCATTCAGCAGGGCGAGCAGCGTGTCGGCGCTCCGGCGCGCCAGTCCGACGCGGCGGGACGTCTCGCCCGGCGGCTCGTCGCGCGCCAGCACCTCCAGCATGCCCACGATGCCGTTGAGCGGCGTCCGGATTTCATGGCTGATGGTCGCGAGGAAGTCGCTCTTGGCGTTGCTGGCCACTTCGGCGTCCTGCAGGGCTTCCTCGAGTTCGAGCGTGCGTTGGGCGACCCGTGTCTCGAGGTCGCGGTTGAGTTCCGCGAGCCGCCGTTCGGCGCGCTCGCGTTCGCGCAGCGCTTCCTCCAGCTCACTGTTCTTGGCCGCCAGATCTTTCACATTCGGGATGGCGATCAGGCTCGGCATCAGGGGCCACAGCGCGATCGCCGTGGCCATCGAGACGCCTGCGGTCAGCACCTTCACGATCGCCTCGGGTCCGTAGGACGGCACCCACAGCGTCCAGACGCCGAACAGGTGAGTGACGCCGCACGCCACGATGAAGGCGGCGAACAGGATGGGCAGGCCCGTGAAGTTAAGATCGCCGCGTCTGACGACCAGATAGATGATCGCGACCGGAATCGACAGATAGGACAGGGCGATCAGTAGATCAGATATTGCGTGGGTCCAGAACACGCCTGGCGACCACAAGAGGCAATAACCGTGCGGCTGAAAACCCTGCCCATAAAGAAAATCCCAGATCGCTGTCGCCATTGATATTGCTCCCCGATTAATGGGCAATTTTGGACTGTGCGGCAGATTCGTGAATATAGCCAGTCATTCGAGGCGGCGTTGACTCCGGGCGCGCGCGCCGCGATCGCTCAGGGAGCGAGCGAGAGCCGGGGCCGATGGCTTCGCCCTCTCTTGCGACCCCGCGGGCGACGGTCGTGCCGCTCAGCCGCGCCGCTCTGCGGGAATGCAGGGCGCCGCCCTTCCGGCTTGCGACGGCGCTCCGGAACCGGAGGCGACCGCCGGAACGCCGCCGACGTCCTCGAATGCGCCCTCATCGCCGTCAAGCGCCACGCGCACCCCGGACGGCGCGCCGCCGCGCCGCCTTCCCGCAGCGCAGGGCAAGCGACCGCGACCGCCCTCGCCGCGCGCCGAGGCGAAACGGGAACGAAGGCAGGCATGCTGCGTTGCACCCTCGCCACTCGATCGGGAGACGCTCTGGTGACTGACGCTGCTGCGCCACAACAACAGCCGGGTCGCGCGGTCGCAGGATGGCCGCGCATGACGCGACGCGCCGCGCTTGCGGGCGCGCTCGCGGCCGGCTTCACGCCGCGCATCGTTCGCGCCGCTGGCTCCGCCGTGGACTTCGAGGCGGTCGTGCGTCTGGCCGAGGAGCGCGCCGCGGCGGCGCATGCGCCGGCGGCCATGGTGTTGCGCGGCCCTTTCGCCGGGCTCTCCTACAACGACTATCGCCGCTTCGAGACGCCGCCGGACAGACGGCTCTGGGCAGGCGACGGGCGCTTCGCCGCCGAGCCGCTCCCGCCCGGGTTCCTCTATGGCGACAGGGTCGAGATCGCGACGGTCGAGAACGGCGTCGCCGAGCCCGTGTCCTTCGATCCAGCCCGGCTGTGGTTCGGCGGCGACGAGATCGAGGCGGAGGCGGCCGACATCGCGCGGTCGGCGCAACTTGGCTGGACCGGCTTCCGCCTGACGCACCCGATCAACGCGCCCGACGTGATGGACGAGATCGCGGTGTTTCAGGGCGCGAGCTATTTCCGCGCCGTCGCCCGGGGGCTGAGTTACGGACTGTCGGCGCGCGCGCTCGCCATCGGATCCGGGTCGTCCCGGGGCGAGGAGTTTCCGGCGTTCACGCGGTTCTGGCTCCACAAGCCGGGCCCGAGCGAGGACACCGTCACCATCCACGCGCTGCTGGAGAGCGACTCCTGCGCGGGAGCGTTCGAGTTCGTGCTGCGCCCCGGCGGCGAGACGACGATCGACGTGAGGGCCGCGATCCGGCCGCGCAGGGACATCGCGGAGATCGGCATTGCGCCGCTGACCTCAATGTACTGGTTCGCCGATGTCGAACGCAGTCGCGTAGACGACCACCGCGCCGCCGTTCACGACAGCGACGGCTTGCTTGCGTTGACGGGCGCCGGGGAGCGGCTCTGGCGACCCCTCGCCAACCATCGGACGCTCGAGATGTCGGCGTTCGTCGACCGGAACCCGAAGGGCTTCGGCCTCGCCCAGCGGCGGCGGGCGTTCGAGGGCTTCCTCGACACCGAGGCGGGCTATCACCTCCGGCCGAGCGCCTGGGTGGAGCCGCGCGGCGACTGGGGCGAGGGGACCGTCGTCCTGCTCGAGATACCCACCGACAACGAATTCAACGACAACATCGTCGCGTTCTGGCGGCCCATGGAGCCTCTGGCCGCTGGCGAGACGCGGCGCTTCGACTATCGAATGACATGGTCGGCGGAGCCGCCCGTGGACGCGCGCGGGGCGCGTGTCGTGCGCACCACGACCGGCCGCGACGTCAACGGACCTTCTCGCCGGTTCTTCGCGGTCGACTTCGACATGCGCGAGCGGCCTGTCGACGGTCTGACCGTCGAAGGCGGCGTGACGGGCGGCGCGCTTGTGGAGACCAACCTCATCCGACTGCCCGGCGGCGGCGCGCGCGCGACGCTGCTGCTTGAGCCGCCGTCGCAGGGCGCGGCGGAGATGCTGCTGAAGTTGCGGGACGCCGACGGCGCTCCCGCATCCGAGACGTGGCTTTATCGATGGACCCCGACATGACCGTGCACGCGCCTGTCCGTCCCGGACCTCTGCCGCCCGAGGCCCCGCTGGCGATGCCGGCGCAGGATCTGCGCCGGGCGCCGCTCGCCGAATTCGCTCCGACGCGCGTCCGCACGCGCGCCGCCCGCGCACTCGCTTTCGGCGGCGCGGCGGCGCTTACGGCCGTCGGGGCCGACCAGATGTTCCGCGCCTTCGGGCCGGAGAGCGTCAGCGTGCTGCAGATCGCGCTGCAGGCGCTGTTCGTCGTCA
This sequence comes from Rubrimonas sp., assembly GCA_036735545.1. GTDB lineage: Bacteria > Pseudomonadota > Alphaproteobacteria > Rhodobacterales > Rhodobacteraceae > Rubrimonas. The sequence continues at coordinate 15,923 of DAINOD010000064.1, forward strand.
CCTTCGCGTGGATCGCCTTCTCGGCGACGTCCGCCGTCGCAGGGCTCCTTTTCGGGCCGGCCGCGAAAGCAGGCGCGAAAGGCGCGGCCGAGGGGCCGCCGCCGGGGCGGACCGCGATCGTCATGCCGGTCTACAACGAGGACGCCGCCGCCCCCTTCGGCGCGCTTGCGGCGCTGGGCCGGGCGCTGGCGGAGCGCGGCTGGGGCAAGTCGTTCGAGATCTTCGTGCTGTCGGATACGCGCGAGCCCGACGCGCTGGCGCGCGAAACGACGGCCTTCGCGACCCTGCGCGACGCGCTGGACGGCCGGATGTCGGCGTGGTGGCGCAGGCGGGGGCGCAATTCGGGGCGCAAGGCCGGCAACATGCAGGACTTCGTCGAGCGCTGGGGCGGGCGCTACGATTTCATGCTTGTCCTCGACGCCGACAGCGTCATGGACCCCGAAACCGTGGCCGAGATGGTGCGACGCATGGCGGCGGCGCCGAAACTCGCGCTGCTGCAGACCGCGCCTCGACTGGTTGACGGCCGCACGCCCTTCGCCCGACTGCAGCAGTTCGCGGGCGCCGTGCACGGACCCGTGGCGGCGCGGGGCGTGGCGGCGTGGCAGGGCGTCGACGGCAATTTCTGGGGCCACAACGCGCTCATACGGCTGCGCGCCTTCGCCGAGGCCGCCGGCCTGCCGACGCTGCCGGGGCGTGCGCCGCTCGGCGGACATGTCTTGAGCCACGACTTCGTGGAGGCCGCGTTGTTGCGCCGTGCGGGCTGGGAGGTGCGGATGGACCCAGACCTGTCGGGAAGCTGGGAGGGCACGCCGCCTTCGCTGGCCGCCGCCGCGGCGCGCGACCGTCGCTGGGCCCAGGGCAACCTGCAGCATCTCGCGGTGATAGGCGCGCGAGGCCTGCGCTGGCCGAACCGCGCGCATATGGCGATCGGCGTCGCGTCCTACCTGATGGCTCCGGTCTGGGCGGCGATGCTGCTTGTCGGCCTGGCGCTGGCGGCGCAGGCCGCGCTGACGCAGCCGGACTACTTTCCCGATCTGAGGCAGCTGTTTCCCGTTTGGCCGCGGTTCGATGCCGGGCGGATGGCGACGCTGCTCGTCGTCTCGGCGGCTCTCCTTTTCTTGCCCAAGGCGCTGGGGCTGGCGGAGGCGCTGCTCTCGCGCCGGCGGCGGCGGGCCTTTGGCGGCGGCGGACGGCTGATCGCGAGCGCGGCGCTGGAGCTTGTCGCCGCCGCGCTGCTGGCGCCGATCCAGATGCTGGCGCAATGCCGAAGCGTCGCCGAAATCGTGCTGGGACTGGACAGCGGCTGGCGGGCGCAGGACCGGATCGGCGCAGCGCCGTCGTGGGGCGACGCGCTGCGGGCGCACTGGTCGGCCATGGCGCTGGGGCTTGGCGTTGCGGCGGTCGTGTGGCGGTTGCAGCCGGCGCTTTTGCCATGGCTGTCGCCCGTCCTGCTGGGTCTGACGGCGGCGCCGCTTCTCGTGCGGCTTTCCTCCGATCCGGGCCTCGGCGACGCGCTGCGTCGGGTGGGGCTGTTGACCACGACCGAAGAGAACGCTCCGCCGGCGGCGCTTCTCGCCACCGCCGCAGCGGCCGCGGCGATTTCGGCTGACAGCGCCCGCGGTCTGGCGACGCTCGCCCGCGACGCCCGGCTCGCGAGGCGTCACGCCGACGCGCTCAACGCCATCGGCGCGAGGGACGTCGGCGAAACCTGTCTGGCGCGACTGACAGCCGGCGCCAAGCTCGCCGCCGCGCCCTGCGCAGGGGCGGCGCTTGCGTGGCTGGACCCGGAGGAGCAGTTGGCGACCATGGCCGATCCGAAGCTTCTGCGCGCCTTCACCGAACTGCCGCGCGCCGCGACGAGAGAGCCAGAGCGCGCCCGCGCGAAGCGCGGCGCCGACCGCGCCGAGAACCTCCCGGGGGTCTGACCGAAGGGCGCGCGCGCGTTCGCCGGGGCTGTGTAGGCGTTGCGAAAGACGCGGCCGCAAACCCGTCGAGGCGGACACTTGCGCGGCGATCCGCCACCCGAACGCTCGGCGACAAGACGCGTGACGACCCTCCGCCATCGAACGTGGGGAGGCAGGCGCGACGAGGCCTGCCGGGCGCCGGCGCGCTCGACGCGGTGCGGGCGAGGGGTGTGCGCATCGCGCTGGACGACGTCGGCGCCGGCTTCTCCAACGTCGAGGTCATCGAGGCGATCGGACCGGACTTTCTGAAGATCGCCGGCGGGCTGGCGACGGGGTCCGCAGGCAACCCCCGCCGCGGTGCGCTGATCGGCGCGCTCGTGGCTTACGCGCGGGCCTGCGACTGCCGCATCATTGCGGAGGGGGTCGAGACGGCGGCCGATCTGGCGTTCCTGGGCGCTCTCGATGTCGAATATGTTCAGGGTCGCCTAATCGGCGCGCCCGCCGCGCTCGGGCAAGCGAGCGACGCGGTGTGATGGACTA
>DAINOD010000065.1:0-18191 GCA_036735545.1 Rubrimonas sp.
CTGGCGCTGATGGGGGAGTTCGGCGCCGACGCCGCCCGCTACGCCGACCACCACCCGTGGACCGCGCGCGTGGCGCGCGAGACCGACCTCGGGACCGCCCGCCATGGCCCGGACATGCGGCTGAACGTGTTCCACTATCCGTTGCAGGGCTGGGCCGACGCGGTGGTCATGAACGTCCTGATGGGCCGCGCGACCGTGATCCAGATCGGCGAGGCGACGCAGGTCTCCTACCAGCCCCTTGCGGAAGCCTTCCGCGCCATCCTGCCAGCCGAGACGCGCCATGCCGAGCTTGGCGAGGCGGGACTGGCGCGGATCGTGGCCGGGGGCGGTGGGGCGGCGGCGCAGACCGCCGTTCACTACTGGGGGCCCCGCGTCGCCACGAGTTTCGGCGCCGCGCGCAGCGACCGCTTCGAGACCCTGCGACTGTTCGGGTTGCGCCACACGCCGAACGCGGAGCTTCTTGCGCGCTGGCGGGCGGACGTCGCCGCGCGCCTCGCGCCCCACGGGCTCGACGTTCAGGCCTGAGCCAGCCGCTCCCGCGCCGCCTTCAGCCGGGCGATCACGCCGCGCAGCCGACCCGTCGGGGCGGGGGCGGCGGCCTCCGTCGCCGGGGCGTCGTCTTCCTCCAGCCGGTCGAGCGGCGACACCGTCTCCGCCCCCTCGCCCACCCCGACGACAAAGCGCGGCCCGCGCTCGCGGAAGACCTTCTGAAGGCCCTTGATCGTCAGGCCCTCGTCGTAGAGCAGCGCGCGGATGCCCTTCAGCAGCGCCACGTCCGCCGGGCGATAATAGCGCCGCCCGCCGCCACGCTTCATCGGGCTCAGCTGGGGGAACTTGCTCTCCCAGAAGCGCAGGACGTGGGCCGGGATGTCCAGCTCCTCCGACACCTCGGAGATGGTTCGGAAAGCGCCCGGCGCCTTGTCGCGCTTGATGTCGAGCGCAAGCTCCGGCGTGGCCTCGGGCTCCTTGGCGGCCTTCACGACGCCTCGCCCGCGTTGATGCGGTCCTTGAGGATGTGGCTCGGCCGGAACACCAGCACGCGCCGCGGCTCGATCGGCACTTCCTCCCCGGTCTTTGGATTGCGCCCGATCCGCTCGCCCTTGTCGCGCGCGCTGAAGGTGCCGAAGGAGGAGATCTTCACCGTCTCGCCGGCCACCAGCGCGCCGGAGACGTGGCGCAGGATGCTCTCGACCAGCTCGGCGCTCTCGTTGCGCGACAGGCCGACCTCGCGATAGACGGCCTCCGACAGGTCCGATCGCGTCAACGTCTTGCCGGCCATGACCGCCTCCCCTCCGCGCGCCCTTGGCGGGCCTCTGCGACTCCCACCTTGGAAGCGAGGGCAAACGAAGTCAATATCAAAGGGTTGTGGACAAGCCTTCGCGCAACCTCGCCGCCATCGGCGTGGCGTTCACCAGCGCACGAGCGCCGCGCCCCAGGCGAGGCCGCCGCCGATCGCCTCCATCAGCAGCAGATCGCCCTGCCGGATGCGCCCCTGTCCGACGGCCGTGGACAGCGCGAGCGGAATCGAGGCGGCGGACGTGTTGCCGTGGTCCTCCAGCGTCAGGATGACCTTCTGCATCGGCACCCCGGCCTTGCGGGCGGTGGCCTCGATGATGCGCAGGTTGGCCTGATGCGGCACCACCCAGTCGATGTCGTCGGGGGCGACGCCGGCCTTGTCCATCGCCTCGTGCGCCACGTCGGCGAGCTTGGCGACGGCGTGCTTGAACACCTCGCGCCCCTGCATCCGGACCTTGCCGGTCCCCTGCGTCGTCGAGGGGCCGCCGTCGACGTAGAGCAGATCGCGGTGGGCGCCGTCGGAGTGCAGACAGGTCGCCAGCACCCCGCGGTCGGCAGGCGCCCCGGTTCCCTCGCGCGCCTCCAGCACCACGGCCCCGGCGCCGTCGCCGAACAGCACGCAGGTGGTGCGGTCCTCCCAGTCCAGCAGGCGCGTGAAGGTCTCCGCCCCGATCACCAGCACCCGCCGCGCCTGCCCCGCGCGCATCAGCGCATCGGCGGTGGACAGCGCGTAGATGAAGCCGGCGCAGACCGCCTGCAGGTCGAAGGCGAAGCCGCCGGTCATGCCCAGCGCGTGTTGCACCTGCGTCGCCACGGCCGGAAAGGTGTGGTCTGGCGTCGTCGTGGCCACCAGCACCGCGTCGACGTCGGAACTCTCCAGCCCCGCATGCTCCAGCGCCCTGCGCGCGGCGGCGGTGGCGAGGTCGGCCGTGGTCTCGCCCTCGGCGGCGACATGGCGACGACCGATGCCCGTGCGCTCGCGTATCCAGGCGTCCGAGGTGTCGACCAGCGCCTCGAACTCGACATTCTCCATGACGCGCTCGGGCAGATAGTGGCCGCAACCGAGCGGCGTCGCGCGCAGCGTCATTTCGCGGCCCCGCCCGCCAGCGCCAGACGACCGACCTGCGCCGAGACGCCTTGCGCGAAGCCCTGCCGCGCCATCCGTCCGGCCAGCGCGATCGCGGCCGCGACGCCCGTGGCGTCCGCCCCGCCGTGGCTCTTGACCACCGCCCCGCCCAGACCGAGGAACACGCCCCCGTTCACCCGCCGCGGGTCGATCCGCCGCTTGAGCCCGCTCAGCACGCCCATCGCCACCAGCCCCGCGATCCTCGTGAACCAGGTGCGCATGAAAGCGCGCCGCATTTCCGATCCGATGAACGCCGCGGCGCCTTCGGCGGCCTTCAGCGCGATGTTGCCGGCGAAGCCGTCCGTCACCACGACGTCCACCCGGTCGCCGAAGAGGTCGCCCCCTTCGACAAACCCCTCCCAGACATAGCCGCCCGCCTCGGCCGCCGCGGCCAGCATCTCCGCCGCGGTGCGGAACTCCGGCCGGCCCTTGGTCTCCTCCGAGCCGACGTTGAGCAGGCCGACCCGCGGGCGCTGAAGATCGAGCGCGAGACGCGCATAGGCGGCGCCCATGACCGCGAACTGGGCCAGACCCTCGGGTTCGGCGCGCACGTCCGCGCCCACGTCCAGCGCGACGGTGAAGCCCGCGGCCCCGCGCGAGGGCCAAAGCACTGCGATTGCGGGACGGTGCACGCCCTCCGCCTTGCGCAGCTTCAGCATCGCCATGGCCATCAGCGCGCCGGTGTTGCCGCAGGAGACGGCCGCCTGCGCCTCGCCCCCGGCCAGCGCGCCGATGGCGGCCCACATGCTGGTGCCCTCGGCGGCGCGCAGGGCGGAGGCGGGCTTGTCAGCCATCCCGACGACCCCCGGCGCGTCACGCACGACGCAAGCGCGCGCGAGCGCCGGCCGCCGCGCGACAAGCGGCGTCAGCGTTGCCTCGGGACCGAACAGGACGAAACGCGAATCAGGATCGGCGCTGAGCGACTTCGCGAGGCCCGCGACCACGGCGGCAGGGCCGCGGTCTCCGCCCATCGCATCCACGGCGATCACGGGGGCTGTCGTCATTGCGACGGCGCTTTGCGGACGCGGTGTTTCACGATAGCGGCGTTCCGGACCGCGCTATGCGGGGCGTCGGGCGGTCCCGGGTCAGGCTGCGTCGAGATCGACTTCCTCGACCTTCGCCACCACTTCGCGCCCGTCGTAGAAGCCGCAGGCCCCGCACACGTGGTGCGGGCGCTTCAACTCGCCGCAATTGGGGCACTCGTTTGGGTTTGCGGCGACCAGCGCGTCGTGGGAGCGGCGCATGTCGCGCTTGGACGACGTCTTCCGGTTCTGCTGAACGGCCATGATCGTGACTCCGTGCGGCGCGGCGGCGCGCGTAACTCTCTGCTGCAGGCGCCCCCGGCGACGCCGCGGCGAGACTGACGCGACGCGCGATCGCGAGGCGAGCGCGCCAAATAGCCTCACTCGCGCGCGGGCGCAAGCCGGTCAACCGCCTTCACCGCGCGCCTTAAGCGCCGCGAGCCCCGCGAAGGGGCGCGCCTGCTCGTCGGTCAGGGGCTCGACGCCGGGCGGGGCGGAGAGCACGCCGTCGAAGGCCGCGCCGGGCGCGCGGGGATAGGGGTCGATGGCCAGCGCCACGGTCTCGGCCGCGACCTCGCCGACGTCGACGGCGGCGCCGAGCGGCTCCGGGGCCTCGTCGAGGTCGGAATCGAGCAGCGCGCCGGCCTGCGCGATCTGCTCGGGGGGGGCGAAGAAGCGCTCGAAGGGCTCGGCGATCCTGGTCTCGATCGGCTCCAGGGTGACGACGCAGACCTGCGTCAGCGCCGCCTCCGCGACGCCGCGCAGCCGCACCCCCGACGGGCCCCATGTCAACGCCTCGGCGCGAAAGCCCAGCGACCGCACCGCCTCGACGCCGAAGCGACCGGCCAGCGCCGCGCGCTCCTCGGCGCTGGCGGTTCCCTCGAAACGGGCGCCGGGAACCATGGCGTCGGCGGCGACCGGGCGACTGAACTCCGTGTCGGCTGGCGCGGTCATCGACGGCCTCCCCTGCTGCGCCCGGCGCGGCCCGGCGGCTTGAACCTACATCATCCGCGCGATAGGGAAACAGAGGCGCGGCGTTCGCGCCGTCGTCGGAGTGCGCCATGCGCCGCAAAGCCGCCCATGCCGCCCTGCTCGCCTGCGCCGCCGTCGCCGGCTGCGCGCCGACCGTGAGCAACCACGGCTTCGCGCCCCAGGTGGCGGAGCTGAGCGAGATCGAACCGGGCATGGACACCCGCGGGTCGGTCGTGCGTCGGCTTGGCCGCCCCTCCGCCTACAGCGCCTATGACGGCGACGTCTGGTACTACATCGCGAGCCGGGTCGAGAGCTTCGCCTTCTACCGGCCCCGCGTGGTGGACCGCACCGTGGTCGCCGTGCGCTTCGACGAGAACGGACTGGTCACCGAAGTGAACAGCTACGGCGTCGAGGACGGGCGGATCATCGATCTCGTCACGAACACGACACCGACCTACGGCCGCGAACTGTCGGTGCTGCAGCAGATCTTCGGCAACGTCGGCCGGTTCGACGCGGGCCAGGTGCTGGGCGGCGGCGCCGTCAATGTGCCCGGCGGCACCACCCGCCCCCGCTGAGGGTTTGCGCCGCCTTCAGGCGGCGCGCAGCCGGCCGTCGATGGCGAGCCAGAGCAGCGACGCCGCGGCCAGCGCGATGAATGGCGCCATGGCGATGTTCACCGCCTCCCAGCCCAGCCCGTCCATCAGCGCGCCGGAACTGAAGCTCGCCGCCGCCACGAGGCCGAGCACGAGGAAGTCGTTCAGCCCCTGAACCTTGGCGCGCTCCTCCGGCGCATGCGCGGCGGACAGCATCGCCGTCGCCCCGATATAGCCGAAGTTCCACCCGAGCCCGAGCAGGATCAGCGCGGCGTAGAACCGCTCGATCTCCACCCCCGACAGCGCCACCGCCGCGCAACCCGCCAGCAGCACGAGGCCCGCCGCGATGACCGCCGGCGCGCCGAAGCGCGCGATCAGATGCCCGGTGAAGAAGGATGGCGCGAACATCGCCAGCACATGGGCCTGCACCACGCCCGCGGCGCTATCGGGGCTGTAGCCGCAGGCGACCATCGCCAGCGGCGTCGAGGTCATGACCATGTTCATCAGCGCGTAGCTGACCATGGCGCAGATCATCGCCACCGCGACCCGCGGCTGGCGCACGATCTGGCCCAGCGGCCGACCCGAGGGGGCGCCCTTGGGCCGCCGGGGCGGCGGGGGCGCGTCCATCAGCAGAAAGCTCAGCGCGCCCACCACGTTCAGCCCCGCCAGCGCCAGATAGGCCCCGGCGAAGGGGATCGGCGGCAGGCCGTCGATTGTCAGCTTGAGCAACTCCGGCCCGATGATCGCCGAGAGCAGCCCGCCGGCCATCACCCAGCTGATCGCCTTGGGCCGGAAGGCGGGCGAGGCGCTGTCGGCGGCGGCGAAGCGATAGAATCCATGCGCCGCCATGTAGACGCCGTTCATCGCCGCGCCTGCCACCAGCAGCGCGAAGCTGCCCGTGACCATCGCCGCCGCGCCGGTCATGCCCCCCGCGAAGCCGCACAACGCCGCGAGCAGGAAGCCGGGGCGCCGGCCCGAGCGGCCCATCATCGCCGACAGCAGCGGCGCCGCGACCATCGACGCCAGCACCATCGCCGAGATCGGCAGCGTCGCCAGCGCCTTGTTCTCCGCCAGCGTGGCGCCGGCGAGACCGCCTAGGATGATCAGCATGGGCATCTGCGCGCCGAGCACCGCCTGCGCGCAGACCAGCGCGGCGACGGTGCGGCGGGCGCGGGCGTCGTCGTGCAACGGAGCGGGACTGGCTGCGGCGAGGCTCATGCAGGGCAGATACGCCCCTCGCCCGCCGGCGGCAAGCGCGCTTGCCCGCGACGCCGCGGCCCGCTACCCCTTGCCCATGGACGACTTTTATTCCGACACCAAGACGAAGCCCTCCCGCGCCATGCGCGAGGCGGCGCTCGTCGCCGAGGTCGGCGACGAGCAGAAGGGCGAGGACCCCACGACCGCCGCGCTGGAGGCGCGCGTGGCCGAGCTTCTGGGCAAGGAGGCCGCGGTCTTCCTGCCCTCGGGCACCATGTGCAACGAGATCGCCCTGATGGCGCACCTGCGCCCCGGCGACGAGGTGATCTGCTGGCGCGACGCCCATCTCTGCGTCGCCGAGGCCGGCGGCCCCGCGGCGCTGGCCGGCGCCATGATCTGCGCGCTCGACGCCGAGGACGGCCAACTCGCTCCCGATCAGGTCCGCGCCGCGATCCGCTCCGGCTCGCGTTACGAGCCGGCGAGCCGGCTGCTCTGGGTCGAGCAGACCGCCAATCTCGCCGGCGGCACGGTCTGGCCGGTGGAGAAGCTCGACGCCGTTTCGGCGGTGGCGCGCGAGCACGGACTGGCCACCCACATGGACGGCGCCCGGCTGATGAACGCCGTCGTCGCCTCGGGCCGCCCGGCGCACGAGCACGCGGCCGGCTGGGACAGCGTGTGGGTGGACTTCTCCAAGGGCCTCGGCGCCCCTGTCGGCGCCGCGCTGGCGGGCTCGCGCGCGTTCATCCAGCACGCGTGGCGGCTGAAGCAGCGCATCGGCGGCGCCATGCGCCAGTCGGGGATGCTGGCGGCGATGGCGCTCTACGGCCTCGACCACAACATCGCGCGGCTCGCCGATGACCATGCCCTGGCCGCCTGGATCGCCCAGCGGCTGGCGCAGACGCCGGGCGTGGCGCGGGTGATCGCGCCGCAGACCAACCTCGTCTTCTTCGACCTCGCGCCGGAGGGGCCGGACGCGGCGGCTCTCGCGGCCATGCTGCGTGAGGACGACATTCAGGTCAGCATGTTCGGCCCACGCCGGGTGCGCGTCGTCACCCACCTCGACGTGGACCGCGCGGCGGCGGAGCGGCTGGTCGCCGCCATCGCCCGCCGCCTCGACGCGGCGGCCTGAGCCAGGCGACGGGCGGCGCCGCCGCGAGGCGCTCCCCGTCTGGCCGGGCCGGCGCGCCGGACGCGATCCGCCGCGCCGCCCGGAGCACTCAGCCGCCCGAAGCGCCGAGAACGACGTCGTGAGCGACCTTTTGCAGGAACGCCGCGGTCTCTGCGTCGACCTTTCCGTACATGTCGTAGGTCAGGCCCACAGGCGTCTTGCCGTACAGCGTCGCCATGATCGTGGCCGCGGCGAGATAGGTGCCGGCGGGGTTCGGGTGGTGATGGTCGAAGTCCACGACAAGCGGCAGGTCGGGCCGCCGCCGGCGCGCTTCCTCGAACGCCTCGCCGACCGGCAGCAGGATGGCGCCCTCCGCCTCCGCGGTCTCGCGGTAGAGGGCGGCGATCATGCCGGCCTGATCGGGCGCGAAATTCGGGTGGGCCTCGCCGCGTCCGTGGGTCATGTAGAGCGCGACGCGCGTGCCGCGGGCCTCGGCCATATCGACGGCGCTGGAGACCGCGGCGCGGAAGCTCTCCGTGCGGGCCGGATCGAGCGCAGCGCCGCTATGGCCCTGCAGGATCATCAGGTCGATGTTTCTCATCCCGATATTGGCCGGTTTTAGGTAGTGATCGACGGGGTGGTGGACGAGCGACCCGCCCGAGATCGTGATCGAGCGATAGACGTAGCCGGAGGCCTGCTCTCCGATCGCCTCGCGCGCCAGCCGCAGCACCTGATTGTGCAGACTGTCGTTGTAATACATGTAGCTGTTGCCGACGAACAACACGGTGGCCGGCGCGGCCGGCGTCTCCTGGGCGGCCGCCGGCAGGGATGTCGCGAGCGCGATCGCAAGCAGCGTGGGGCGGAACAACATCGGGCGTCTCCTTTCCTGGTCTCGTCGCCGGGTTGCGCTCCCGACCTTGGGGGAGAGCGTGCGCGCTGGGCTCCCGCCTGACAAGCCGTCGCGCCCGTGCTCCGCCCTGCGATAGCGAGGGGATGGGACCGCGCTACTCCGCCGCCAGCGGCTCGGTCAGCCGCGGCGCGTCGCCCGCCCCGGCGCGCCCGCGGCCCGAGAGGCTGGGGTGCTCCATGAAGAAGGCGTGGGCGTTGAAGGGCGTCACGCCCTCGGGCGTCGTCGCGCGGACGAAGACGCCGTCGGCCCGCAGCACCCAGCTCTGCGCCTCGTCGCGCAGGTTGGCCGCCATGATCTGGTCGATGATCTGGGCGTGCACGGTCTCGTTGCGGATCGTCACCAGCGACTCGACGCGGCGATTGAGGTTGCGGTCCATCCAGTCGGCCGACGAGATGTAGACCCGCGCCTTGCGGCTCGGCAGCCCGTGACCGTCGCCGAAGCAGATGATGCGGCTGTGTTCGAGGAAGCGGCCGACGATCGACTTGACGCGGATGTTCTCGCTCAACCCCTTCACGCCCGGCCGCACGCCGCAGATGCCGCGCACCACCAGATCGATCCGCACCCCCGCCTGCGAGGCGGCGTAGAGCGCGTCGATCACCTCGGGCTCGATGCACGAGTTCATCTTGGCCCAGACTTGCGCGGGGCTACCGGCGCGGGCGTGCGCGGCCTCCCGCGCCAGCCCCTCCAGCAGCGTCTTCTTCAGCGTCAGCGGCGCGATGGCGAGGCTCTCCAGCCCCGAGGGCTCGGCATAGCCGGTGACGAAGTTGAACAGCTTGGTCGCGTCGCGACCCAGCGCCGGATCGCAGGTGAAAAGCGACAGGTCGGTGTAGATGTTGGCGGTGATCGGATGGTAGTTGCCGGTCCCGAAATGGGTGTAGGTGACAAGCCTGCCGCCCTCGCGCCGCACCACGGTCGAGACCTTGGCGTGCGTCTTGAGGTCCAGGAAGCCGTAGACCACCTGCGCGCCGGCGCGCTCGAGCTGGCGGGTGTGGCGGATGTTGGCGGCCTCGTCGAAGCGCGCCTTCAACTCCACCAGCGCGGTGACGTTCTTGCCGTCCTCGGCCGCCTCGCACAGCGCCGCGACGATGGGCGAGTTCTTCGAGGTGCGATAGAGCGTCTGCTTGATCGCCACCACGTCGGGGTCGTGGGCGGCCTGTTCGAGGAACTTCACCACCACGTCGAAGCTCTCGTAGGGGTGGTGCAGCAGCATGTCCTTCTGGCGGATCGCGGCGAAGATGTCGCCGTCATGGTCGCGCACCCGCTCTGGCAGCCGCGGCGTGTAGGGCCGCCAGCGCAGCTCGGGCCGGTCGCCGACCACCAGTTCGTCAAGGGCCTTGACGCCGATCAGCCCGTCGAGCTCGATCACCTCCTCGCGCCCCACGCCCATCTCGCGCGCGATGCGCTCCTTCAGCTGGGCCGGCGCGTTGGCCGAGATCGTGAGGCGGATCGCGGAGCCCTTGCGGCGGCGCTTCAGCGCGGTCTCGAACTCGCGCACCAGATCCTCGCTCTCCTCCTCCACCAGCATGTCGCTGTCGCGCAGCACGCGGAAGACGGCGCGGCCGGTGACGCGGTAGCCGGGGAACAGCCGGTCGAGAAAGGCGCCGAGCATGTCCTCGAGCGCGACGAAGCGGATGGCGCGGTCGCGGTCGGGCAGGCGCACGAATCGCGGCGCCTGCGGCGGCACCGGCAACAGCGCGTCGAGCCCCTGCCCGTCCGACTGGCGCGCCAGCGTCAGCGCCAGCGCAAAGCCGCCGTTGGCGATGAAGGGGAAGGGGTGCGCCGGGTCGATCGCCAGCGGCGTGACGACCGGGAACACCTGGTCGAGAAAGAACGTCTCCAGAAAGGTCCGGTCCTCGGCCGGCAGCGCGGCGGGGTCGCAGACGTGGATGTCCTGCTCGGCCATCAGGCGGCGCAACTCGGCCCAGACGCGCTGTTGCGCGTCCATCAGCCGCCGCGCCTCGGCGTCGATGCGCACCAGCTGCTGCGCGGGCGTCAGCCCGTCGAAGGAGGGCCGCTCCAGCCCGGCCCGCGCCTGGGCGCGCAGACCGGCGACGCGCACGGCGTAGAACTCGTCGAGGTTGGCCCCGGAGATGGACAGGAAGCGGAGCCGCTCCAGCAGCGGATGTCCGGCGTTCTCCGCCTCCTCCATCACGCGCCAGTTGAAGGCGAGCCAGGAAAGCTCGCGGTTGAAGAACCGCTCCGGCGCGGCGATGTCGAAGTCGGGCGCCACCGCCGCCTCGGGGTCGACGCGGGTGTTGAGGAAATCGGCGCGCATCTCGCAATCTCCCGTCGCTGCTGGCGCAGCAGTATCGCCGCTTAGTGACGACGACGCGACGGTCGTCATCGTCCGCGCGCGCAATGGCGCTTGTCGATCATGCAATGCACGCCCTTCTCGCGGTTGACCGTCTGCGTCACGCGCAGGTCGGCGGCGAGCGAGCACAGCGTATAGGCGTCTTCGGCCGACAGCCCCGCCACCTCGCGCAGCAGCGCGATCATCGCGCGCAACGCCTTCACCACCCCCTGGTCGAGATCGGGGTCGAGGCCGATGGTGACGTGGTGCGTCGGCGTCTCGGCGCGCGGGGCGGTCAGGCTCAGGTCTCGGCGCAGGATCAGCGTGAAGGTTCCCGTCAGCGCGGTCTCGATGGCGGTCACGCACACCTCGCCGTCGCCCTGCGCGCCGTGGCCGTCGCCGACCGAGAACAGCGCTCCCTCGGCGTGCACCGGCAGGTAGAGCGTCGCGCCGGGCCTCAGCTCCTTCAGGTCGAGGTTGCCGCCATGGGCGCGCGGCTCGATGGTCGAGATGCGCCCCCAGGCCGGCGGCGGGGCCACGCCCATCACGCCGAAGAACGGCGCCAGCGGCAGATCGAGCCCCCACGGCAGTCGCGCCACCCCCGCGCCCGCGTCCAGCGGGATGTTCAGCAGCCGCGTGCGGGTGAAGTCGTCGGGCAGCGTGCCGGCGAGCGGGCGGATCGCGTTGTAGCCCCAGTCCTGTCGCAGCGCGATCTCGCCGATCCGCACCTCCAGCACGTCGCCGGGCCGCGCGTCCTCGACCGCGATCGGGCCGGTCAGGATGTGGCCTGCGGCCGGGCGCGGCAGGGCGGCGTGGATCGCGGCGAGTTCGGGCGGCGTGTGGAAGGGCGCGCCGGGGACGACCTCGGGCGGACCGCTGACGGTCTCGACGGTGATCTCGTCGCCGCTGCGCACGGTCAGGACCGGGGCCTGGGCGGCGTCGAAGAAGCCCCAGACGCAGGTCTCGGGCGAGGCTTTCAGGTGGTGGCGGGTCATCGCATCTCCTCGGTGCTGCGCCCAGCATGGGGCGCCGCGGCCGTTCAGCCCAGCACCTGCGCGGCGAGCTTGCGCGTGATCGGCCGACGCAGCGCGAGCGACGCGGCGTCGAGCGCGGCCACGGCGGCCTGGGCGGCGGCGAAGCTGCGCTCGATGCGCTTCGCGACGTAGGCCGGCAGCGCAGGCTCGAAGCGCAGCGCGCGGTCCTGCAGCGCCTTGGCGACCACCGCGGCCAGAAGCGCGTCATCGGGCGCCATCAGCCGCGCGGGCGTGAGCGCCTGAAGCCGCGAGCGCAGGTCGGGCAACGCCACCGGCCAGCGCGCCGGCGGCTCGCGCCCGGTCAGCAGCAGCGCAGCGCCCTCGGCGGCGGCGAGGTTCATCAGGTGAAACAACGCCGTCTCGGAGCCCTGACCCATCCGGTCCACGTCCTCCACCGCCACGGCGCCGCGCGCGACAAGGGCCGGCGCCCCGGCCTCGTCCAACGCTCCTGCGGCCACGACCGCCGCCCCGGCCTCGGCGGCGAAGACGTGGGCCAGGTGGGTCTTGCCCGACCCCTCCGGCCCGCAGAGCGCGAGCCGCCCGCCGGGCCAGCGCCGCCAGGCGCCGATCAGCGTGGCGGCCTCGGCGTTGGCGCGGGTCTGCACGAAGTCGGCCCGTCCAAGCGCCCGCCGCCGCGCGAAGCCGAGGTCGAGCGCGCCCTGACCCGTCATTCCGCCGCGCGCCGGGCGGCGGACGCCGCGCGGTCGGCTGCGCGCTCGGCGTCACGCTCGTGGTCGGGATCGTCGGGCAGGATGCACTCGCCACCGGCGTAGAGCCGGCCCTGCCGGTATTGCTCCAGCCCGAAGCGCGCCAGCACGCCGATCACCGCCGCCGCCGGCACCGCGATCAGCAGGCCGGCGAAGCCCATCGCCGCGCCGAAGAACGACAGCGCGAACATCAGCCAGACCGGATGCAGCCCGACGCTGCCGCCGACGAGCCGCGGCGTGAGGTAGTTTCCCTCGACCGTCTGCCCGACAAGAAAGATCCCGGCGACCACCGCGATCCAGACCGGGTCGCCCCAGAACTGGAAGGCCGCGATACCGACGGACAGCAGCCCGCCCAGCAGCGAGCCGACGAAGGGCACGAAGCTGATCAGCCCGGCGAAGAAGCCCACCAGCACGCCGAAGTTCAACCCGACCGCCAGCAGCGCCGCGGCGTAGAAGGCGCCCAGGATCAGGCAGACGGTGAACTGCCCCCGCACGAAGCCGGCCAGCACCCGGTCCACGTCGCCGGCGATGCGGCGGATCGAGCCGGCGTGATGGCGCGGCAACCAGTGGTCGATCTCGTCGACCATGCGGTCCCAGTCCAGCAGCA
Source organism: Rubrimonas sp. (assembly GCA_036735545.1). Lineage (GTDB taxonomy): Bacteria > Pseudomonadota > Alphaproteobacteria > Rhodobacterales > Rhodobacteraceae > Rubrimonas. The sequence goes on from DAINOD010000065.1 coordinate 12,863, forward strand.
TGTAGAAGGCGACGACCGGCGTGATGACCGCCAGCAGCAGGAAGTCGATCAACGCCAGTCCGCTGGAGTAGATCGAGCCCACGATCGTGGCGCTGGCCTCCGTGACCTGCGACTCGAGCTGGTCGAAGGCGGTGGCGACCAGCCCGCCCTCGGCGGTGGCCTCCGGGGCGAAGCGCCCCAGGACCGCCTCGATCTGCTTCTGCGTGGCGTTCAGCAGTTCGGGCGCCGCGCGCACGATGCGGGCGAACTGGTCGATCAACAGCGGCGCGAGGATCATCACCACGCCCGCCGCCACCGCGACCGCCCCGGCCGTGATGATGGCCGTCGCCGCCAGTCGGCTCAGCCCCAGCCGCTGCAGCCGGTCGGCGACGGGATCGAGGAAATAGGCGATGGCCATGCCGGCGAGAAAGGGCGTCACCGCGCTGGAGAAGGCCCAGACGAACAGCGCCAGCGCGATCAGCGCCAGCCCCCACCACCGCGCCTGTTCGCCGAACGTCATCGCGCGTCCCCAACCACCCGCGAACAGGTGCGGCCGGCGCGGGCCCGCGTCAAGCCGCGGCGGCGGCCGAGGCGCGCGGATGCGCCGCAGTTCGCGCGGTTGCCTCCGGCCTCGTGCGTGCGGATCGTCTCAGAAAGAGGGGAGCCCGCGATCGCCATGGCCAAGTTTCCGACACCGGTAGGTCTGGGCGACATGATGCGCGACATCGCGGGCGGCGTGGCGGAGGCCGCACGCATCCTGCCGGAGCAGTCGCGCTCCGAGGTCGGCGCGGTCGCGGTCAAGCGCGCGACGGTGCGGGTGGACTTCGAGATGACCGGTTCGGCGCGGCGTCGCGACGGCACTGTCGGCATCGGGGCCCGCACCTTCGCCATCACCGCCGCCCGGCGGGTCGAGAGCGCCGAGAGCACGGCGCGAAACAGCGGCCAGATCACGCTTGAGATCGTCGCGGTCGCGGACGCGGGATCGAGGTCCGACGCGCCGGCGCCCCCGCCCGACGAGCCGGGCCGGTTGCGCGACCCCAAGACGGTGATGGCGGTCGTGAACGCCATCCGCGCGGAGGTCGTGCGGCGGCGCGACGACGGCGGCCTGAACACCCGGACCGCGGCGATCCACCTCGCGCGACTGGACGAGGCGGCGGAGGCTGTGGTCCGCGGCGACGTCGAAGCGGCCCTCGCCATCATCAAGCCGATCGCCGAAGCCCTCGGGCTGGCGGTCTGACGCCACCCGGCAGGAAGGGCGCCAATGGCGACGATCAAGACCACGCCTCTGAAGATGCTGGACAATCTCGGCGCGGCGATCCGGGGCGCCCTGCCCGCGGCGCTGCGCCCGCCGTTCTCGGTGGCGTTCGGGACCTTCCGCAACGCGGTCGCGGCCCTGCCCATCGCGAACACCGAGATCGACATTCCCCTCCCCGCCCTGCCCGACATCGGCGGCGGCGGCGACCCGATCCTGCCATCTCCGGCGCTGCTGCTGCAGCCCATCGACCCGGCCGAGGCGGTGACAGAGATCGCCCGCGCCGTGCGGGACGCCGAGCGGACGCTCAACGAGGCCAATCTCGCCATCGCCAGCGCCACCGCCGACGTCACCCTGGTCGTGAAGGTCGGAGCGGTCGCGGGGGCCGAGGCGAAGCTCGCCATCACGGTCTCGCCCGTCACCGAGCCCGTCGCCGAGGACTGACCCTGCAAGGAAAGGATTTCCCATGGCCGTCAGCACCGCCGTCTCCGTCGCCGCCTTCTCCGTCGTCCTGACGGAGAGCTTCGCCGCCGTCGCGGCGTCGACGCTGATCCCCGCGACATTCCTGGCCGTCGCCCGCGCGGCCAAGAACAGCGCCTCCGGCGACGGGGCCGACGCGCTCGACGGCTTCGTCGGACGCCTGCCGGGGGCCTCGGGGGCGCTGAGCGCGCTCAAGTCCGGCGTCGCCAACCTGCAGGACATCGATCTGCTCGTGCCAAAGACGGCGAAGATCAAGGCCGAGTTCACCTTCGAGGCGACCGAACGCTACAGCGCCGACGCGGCCGTCGGCGCCGTGGTCAACGTCATCGCGGTGGCGGCGGCCTACTCGGCGCTCTACGAGACGTCCACGACCAACAAGATCACCCTCGAAGTGGACTTCGCGGCGGTCAACTACACGATCTGAGCCCTGGACCCGGGCGTCAGGCGAACTGCTCGCGCAGCAGGCGCTCGCGCAGGCCGTGGCCGTCGTCGAACAGGAGCGCGATCTCCAAGGCGCTGTGGAACGCCACCTCGACGCGGGCGACCTGGCGCACCTCGGTGCTGTCGGCCACGGCCAGCACGGGGCGCTTGGCGCTGTCGAGCACCTCGATCTCCACCCGCGCGGTGCGCGGCAGGATGGCGCCGCGCCAGCGTCGCGGCCGGAAGGCGGCCAGCGGGGTCAGCGCCATCATCTCCGCCTCGATGGGCAGGATCGGCCCGTGGGCGGACAGGTTGTAGGCCGTCGAGCCCGCGGGCGTCGCCACGATCACCCCGTCGGCGATCAGCATCGGCATCCGCTCGCGCCCGTCCACGCTGATGCGCAGGCGACTGGCCTGGTAGGTGGAGCGGATCAGCGAGACCTCGTTGATCGCCAGCGCCTCGGTGGTCAGCCCGTGCACCGTGGTCGCGGTCATCTTGAGCGGGTGGATGACGTAGCGCTCGGCCTGCGCCAGCCTCTCCGGCAGCCCCACCTCCTCGAAGGCGTTCATCAGGAAGCCGACGGTGCCGCGGTTCATGCCGTAGACGGGCAGGCCGAGATGCATCGTGTCGTGCAGCGTGTGCAGCATGAACCCGTCGCCGCCCAGCGCCACCACGACCTCCGCAGCGGTGGCGGGCTGCTGGCCGTACCGGGCGGTCAGCGCGCCGAGCGCCGCCTGCGCGTCCGGCGCGTCGGACGCGCAGAAGTGGATGCGCTCGAAGTCCATCGCCCGTCTCCCTCGGCATGGCGCGGCCACAGTGCGGCGGGCAGGCCGCCGCGTCCATGGGGGAGACGCCGGGCCGGGGTCCGCCGGCCGTCGCGTCAGGCTGCGCGGCGGCGCATGGCGGCGAGGAGCCCCATGCCGCCGAGCAACAACCACGCGGCCGCGGGCAGAGGAATGGGGGTCGTGACCTCGGTGGTCGGGATCGCGCCGGTCCACGCCTGCTGGTGAACCTGCCCGCCCTGGTTGAAGGCCGCCGCCACGAGCGCGCCATGGATGTTGTTGCCGTTCGAGACCGTCGCGAGCGGCGCCAGCACCGAGCCAACCCAGCGGTTGCCAATATTCAGCGTAGTCGCCTCGAAGAAGTTCCAGATCACCCTGGCGCCAACGTCCATATCGGTATTGAAATTCTGACCAAACGACAGGTTGGCGCCGGCGACGTTGATGAGGATCGCATCGGCGCCATTGAGATCTATACGAATCTCGTTGCCGATAAAATCACTGGCCATGACGCTGAACACGGTCAGCTCGCCCGTCAAGCCGACGAATTTCACACCCTGATTGACATTGATCGCAGTTGTGGTTGCGTTCGCGGTCAGCCCCGCCACGTCCTGCGACGCCTGCTTCAGCGTCGCGGCGAAGTGGCTCGCGACGGCGTCGAGCCCCGCGACGTTCTGATTCACCACGCCGTTGGGGTTGTTGTTGATCGCGCCCGTGACCACGCCGCCGACGTCGACCGTCACCGGGTCCTGCACGTTCACCGAGCCCTTCACGTCGCCCACGACCGTCACGTCGGCGAAGCTCGAGGGCGGCCGGACATAGTTCTTCGTGGTGATCTGGCCGGCGCCTGTCACGTCGCCGCCGATGAAGGCGCGGCCGTGGACCTGCGAGTTCAACTGATGATCGCCGAACACCACGAGGTTGAACTGGTTCAGGATCTGGTCGGCGCTGAGCGGCGCCGCCGTAGCGGAATTGGCGACACAGAACAGGATCGCGGCGCTTGCTGCGACAGCTTTACGACGAAACATGGAACACTCCGGATGGCCTTGCGTATTGTTCGGTATCTGAGCGCCGGTTCTGGCGTCAACGGACATGAAGGCCCCTCAACGCCCGGTTGTGCTGTTTCATGCGATGATTGCGCGTTTGGTTATACTCGCGAGCCGCCGACGCCGCATGACGGCCCGTCCGACGACCGACCGCACGCCGGACTTGGAATCGGGGGCCAGCACACGCGCCCGGATCGGGCAGGCTGCGCGGGACGATCCCGCGGACCGGGGTCGACCGGGTCTCACCACCCCTCCGGCGGCTCGAGCCCCGCCCCCGCCCACAACGCCTCCACCCTCGCCCGCTGGGCGCCGTCCAGTCGCGCGGCGCTGCGCGAGTGGATCGAGAGCACCGCCGCCTCGCCCGCCTCCGCGCGCGACAGCGCGGCGTCGACGGCCGCCGCGTCGTCGCGCGAGAACACCGTGGCGGCCGGCGTCAGCCCTTCGACGAAGCGCGCCGACCATGCCCCGTGGCGGCGGACGACGTCGGCGTAGACCGCCATGAACTCCGTGCCGGCGAAGGCGCTCTTGTCGTGGAACAGGTCCTGGATCGGCCCGCCGCGCGCCTCCATCGCCTCCAGCGCGTCGGCCAGCACGGCGCGGGCGAGCGGAAAGGGCGTGATCGTCCCCGGCGCAGGCGCCGCGGCGGGCGGGGCCGCGACGCCGAGAAAGGCGAAGGACTGCGCGATCCACGCCTGCTGCTCGGCGTTAGGGGGCGCCAGCGCGGTCAGCGCCCGGCCGTCAGGCGCCACGAAATCCGCGTGGCCGACCCGGCGCAGGAAGTGGTTCTTCGCGTCGAGAATCAACATCGTCCCGGCCGATCCGACACGGGCGGCGGCGAGTTTCACCGCCTGTTGCATCCGCCAGCCCGGCGCGCCCCACCAGCCTTCGCGCCGGAACGGCGGCCACAGCCGCCTCCGCCACATCCCCAGCCGCCGGCGCGACTGCGCGAGCCCCCGCGGCGCGGGCGCGCCCGGGCCGCGGAACAGCGCCGTGGCGGGGACGACCCGCAGCCGCCCCGCGAGCGGGCCGTAGTCGGCGCGCATCGCCTCGACCGCACGGACGCACTCGGCCTCGCTGCGATCGTTGACCAGCACGATCACCTCGGCGACCATCGCCGGGTCGGCGTGGACGGCGATGGAGCGCGCCTGCAGCCGCAGCAGCGGCAGTTCGGGCCGATAGACGACCGTGGCGATATCCAGTTCCAGCGCCATCTCCCCACCTCAGCAGACCGCGCCGACTGCCTATCACCCGGCCGCCGGCGACGGAACGCGCGCTAGGCGCGGCGCGGTCGGAGGTGTATGGCGGTCGCGGCGCGCGCCGGCGCCGAACCAGCGGCGGGAGATCACTCATGGACGCTTCGACACGCGACGCAG
>DAINOD010000066.1:0-5238 GCA_036735545.1 Rubrimonas sp.
CAACCGCCGCATCGTCGCACCCCGAAAGCGCAGCCAACGACGCGGCCAGAAACGCCAGGCCTCGAAGCTTCATCAGACGCCCTCCCCCGCTTTCGCCGATCGTCGCATGGCTGCGTTGCACCGCAGCAGGAACTTTGCGCTGCGGCGCTGAGCCGCAGCGCTGCGGTCAGGCCGGGCGCGGGGCGGCGGCGACGCGCTGCAGGAGCAGGAGCCCGAGGACGAGGACGATCACCTCGGCGATGACGGTGAAGTTGAGCGCCATCAGGCTCAGCATGTCGATGGCCGAGATCCAGTTCGCGTCCGCGCCCGTCTGGATCACCGGCACCCCGCCCTGCGGCGCCTCGAGGAAGCGGAACAGCATGTAGCCGGTCTCGAAGGCCATCACCACGGCGGAGAAGATCACGCCGACGGCGCTGGCGATGACGCCGATCCAAACCCGGCGCAGCAGCCCCCGCCGCGTCCACGGGGCGCCGGCGGCGATGCGCCGGCCGAGGCCGATGTAGAGGTGGAACCAGACGGCGGTGAACAGCAGCGCCAGCAGGCTCGCGATCGCGACGATGTGGACGATCTGCAGCCGCCCGGTGGCGCCCGGGCCGCCGAACAGCAGCACGAAGGCGCCCGTCAGCACCGGCAGCGCGCCGATGACGACCTGCAGCCAGAAACCCAGCCGCCCGATGCGGGCGAGGCTGGCCCCGACGCCCACCCCCTTCGGATTCAGGATCTCCTCGGTCTTCTCCTCGAGCATCGTCCCCTCCCCCCAAACCCGCGACACTTCAGGCCGCGGCGCGCAGCATGGCCGTGACGGCCGCGCCATTCTCGTATCCCTGCGCCGCGAAGGCGCCGCTGACCGGATCGGCCACGAACAGCAACCGAGTGCGCCCGTTCAGCACCGGCGCGCGCAGCCAGCCCGCCGGGTCCGCCAGCGAGGGCGCCAGAGCCGCGACCATCCTCAGCCGGCCTTCGTTGTCCTCGCCCCGCGCCCCGCCGCGCCAGCCGGGCGTGCGCCAGGCGTTGGCGGCGGCCGCCGGGCCCGGCGGCGAGGCGGCGGCGTCGGGGCTGCGCTCGATCACCTGCGCGCGCCCGTCGGCGCCCGCCAGCACGAAGATCGCGCCCGAGGCGAGGGGCGTGTCGCGCAGCAGCGCCTCGGCGGTCGCGGCGTCGGGCGCGGTCTCGAAGACCCGCCGCAACAGGTGGGAGGGCGAGAGGCGCGGCCGGGCCCATGTCGCCGCCGCGTTGGCCGCCCAGTCCAGCGCGCGCACGCCCGTGCGCGCCGGCAGCGGGGCCTGATTGAGCGCGGCGGCGAACCGGCCCGGCGCAACGCCCTGCAGCACGCCGATGAAGCCCGGCCAGCCGAGACACGCCCAGGGCCCCGCCGCGCAGCCCCGCACGCGGATGGCGGTCGCCCAGCGGCCGAGGCCCGGGGTCGGCCAGTCCAGAACCCGCGCCAGCAGCGGCGCGCCGCCCTCCGGCCCCGGCGCGGCGACGGTCGAGCAGCCGAAGTCATAGGAGGCGTTCAGATAGTGCGCGCCCGGACGGCCGACCCGGGCCGCGACCGCGTCGATCTCGGCCAGCGTCGCCGCATCGCCGCGCGCCAGCCAGCGCCGCGCCACCCTGTCGCCGAGCGCCGCCGCCGCCCGCGCGCCGCGGGACTGGGCGTCGAGCAGCGCGTGGGTCCGCGCCCCGGCCTGGGCAAGCGCGTCGGTCACCCAGTCGGGGCCGGTGTCGACGACGGCGATGGCGGGTCGTTCAGTCACGGGAGCCGGCGTCCGGGGCCTCCTCGCGCCCCGCCTCCTCGCCCGCCCTGTAGGCGCGAAGGTCGGCGAGCATCGTCGCCGCCTCGGCGCGCTGTTCGCGCAGATAGCTCAGATGCGCCCGCGAGAGGCGGCGCAGCGGGTCGCCGCGCACCGTCTCCAGTCCCAGCGCCGCCCGCTCGCGCGCCCCGATGGCCCTGTCGTAGACGGCGATGGAGCGCGCGAGGTTGGCCTCGAAGTCGACATGCGCAGGGTCCGACATCAGCCGCAGCGCCGCGCGCGTGGCGCCGAGCCGCAGGGGCGACTGCACCGCGAAGAGCTGGAAGGCGGTGTCGAACAGGTCGTTCTCCGCGTGGATCGGCATCGTCTTGACCAGCGCCCCGTGGCGCGTCGGCAGCCAGCGGAAGTCGAACAGCGCCGATTCCAGCGGCGTCTCGGCGGCGATGGCGGCGGGGTCGGCGAGAGGCCCCTCCCCACCCAGCACCGCGACGTTGACGAACTCGTTCGCCGGCGTCGCAGGGTTGAAAAGGTGCCGGACCATGATCTCCGCGACCGACATCGCCGGCAGGAAATGCGCCGCCGACATCGCGTTGCGCAGCGTATGCACGCAGTTGTCAGCGAGCAGGTTCCAGTTGTAGTCGTAGGCTCCTGTCGCGTATTCGTGGTTCTTGTCGTTCAGGAACGCGATCATCTCGTCGATCTGTTCCTCGGTGACCGGCATCCGCGCGCAGAACAGGTTGCGCGCATAGCGCAGCGCGAAGTCGGTGCCGATGGACTCGTCGGCGACGAAGCGCGTCAGGCTGCGGTCCTCGCCGGACGTCCAGCCGTCATGAACCTCGACGCCGCGGAACACGCCCGCCTCGACGGCCGCCTGCACGGTGGCGTCGTACCGCTCCTGCGTCAGCCGCTCACCCGGCGCCAGTCCGCCGTTGTAGAACAGGTCGTGACCGGGCGTGCCGACCCAGTTCACGTTGCGGAACCAGCGGCCGACGCTGACGCCCGCCCCGTGCTCGGGGTCGGCGACGTCGGAGGCGGCATGGGCGCAGCGGCGCAACTGCGGATAGGGCGCGTCCGCGTCCATGCAGGCGCCCTTGAGATACATCACCGCGTGGCCGAAGGGGTTGCCGGCGCCGGCGATCCGCTTGCGCCACTGGCTGGTGGCGCAGACCTCGACGTAGCGCGGGATCAGCGCCTCGTAGGCGGGGTCGGGCGCGATCTCGACGATCACCGCGTCTGGCTTGAGCGCCATCCAGCCGACCAGCAGGTCGACGTTGCGCCACCCCAGCACGAAGGCGACCAGAACGACAGCGAAGATCAGGAGCCGGCGCAACCGCCGGCCGATGCGCGAAAAGCGGCTGGATACAGACATGTGGCGCCTCGCGGTCCCCCGGCTGGTCCGCAAGCCATAGCCCATGCGCGGTCCCGGCTCCAGCGAACGCGCGACGCGTCGCATTGCGTCCGCCCAGCCGCGAATCTAGCGCATTCGGGCGGGCGCGGGGGATAGGCGATGTCGAACGACGGGGTGAGGATAACCATCGGGCCGGACGCATCGGCAGACCTCGTCGAACGGGTCCGGGCGGCCTTCCCCGAGGCCATGCTCGGGCCGGCCGCGCCTGACCCGGACTACACGCTCGCGGCCGCCGCCGCCGAGGAGGCGGTCGCGGGCGCGGTGACGGCGGCGCGGGAGTTTCCCACGATGGTCTCGGCCTGGTGGGCGGCTCTCGACGGCGGCGGGCCGACCGTTCTGGCGTTCATGGCGGCGGCGCTGCTCGGGGCCTATGCGGCGGAGCGGGCGCTGCGGGCGGCGATCGGCGCGCGCCAGCACCCGGACGGCCCGGCCGCCTTCGTGACGCGCTTCCGGCGCGCGATGGCTTGGCTCGTCGGGCGCCTCGCGGGAATCGCGCTGTTCTCCGTGCTCGCGACCGCGATCTTTCGCCTCGGCGGCCCCTGGGAGCCGGCGACCGCAGAATTCGCCCGGGGCGTCCTGCACGCGGCGTTGCAGATGCGACTGACCATCGCACTCGTCGACCTGCTCGCCGCGCCGGGGGCGCCCGGCCGGCGGCTGATGGGCTTCGACGCCGACGACGCGCGGCTCGCCTCGCGCGCCGGGCGCCTCGCCGCGGGGGCGACGGGCGCGCTCGCCGCGGCGCAGGCGGCGGTGGTCGCCGCGGCCGGGGGCCTGCCGCCCTCCGTCGCGCCGCTGCTGCTGCTGGCGGTCGCGCGCGCCATGGTGTCGGCGGGCTTCTTCGTCGCAATGGCGCGCCCGGTGCGGACGCTTCTGCTGCGGCAGTTTCCCGAGGATGGGACCGGGTGGCGGCGGGCGCTCGCCGCGCGCTGGGTGCTGGTCTACTTCGCGCTGATCTTGCTGGATCTCGTCTTGCGCGTGACGGGCATTCTCGGCCTGCTCGGCGGCGAGGGACGACTGGGCGCCGGGCCCTCGATGCTGGTGCTGATGGTCGCACCCCTCGTGGTGGCCGGCCTACGGCTTTGGCGGGCCGAGATGGCCGTGGCCGATCCGGCCCGCGTCGGGCTGTTCGCGCTGGCCGAAGGCGTCGTCGCGCTGGTCGCGGGCGCGCTGCTGATGCGCGCCTGGGGAGTGGACCCCTTCAACGAGAACGCGACCGGCCTCGCGCGGCTGCTGCCCGGCCTCGTGGAGGCGGCGGTGGTGGCGGTGGCGGGGCTGGCGCTGTGGCGCGCGGCCGCCACCTTCCTCTCCGCCCCGCCGGAGGGCATCGGCCGCGAGAGCGCCGAGGAAGGCGGCCAGATGGGCGGCTCGCGCCTGGAGACCGCGTTGCCGATCCTGCGCGGCTTCGTGCTCGCGGTGATCGGCGTGACCACGATGATGACCGCGCTGACGGCGCTCGGCATGAACATCGCGCCGCTGCTGGCCAGCGCGGGCGTCATGGGGCTGGCCATCGGCTTCGGCGCCCAGCGTCTGGTGGCCGACGTCATCAGCGGGCTGTTCTATCTCTACGAGGACGCTTTCCGGGTCGGCGAATACATCGAGACCGGCAGCGGCAAGGGGCTTGTCGAGCGCATCTCCATCCGTTCGGTGCGGCTGCGCCATCCGCGTGGGCCGGTCTATACGATCCCGTTCTCGGGGATGGGCACGGTGCAGAACCACAGCCGCGACTGGGCGACGATGAAGTTCACCTTCTCGGTGCCCTCGGGCATCGATATCGAGATGGTGCGCAAGCTGGTGAAGAAGACCGGCGAGGAGATGATGAACGACCCCGAACTGCAGGGCAAGATCATCGCGCCGCTGAAATCGCAGGGCGCGCTGCGCATCGTCGGCCGCAGCTACGAGATCGGCTGCAAGTTCACGGCGCGGCCGGGCCAGCAGTTCGCCGTGCGGCGCAAGGCCTATGCGGCGCTGCAGCGGGCGCTGGCCGACAAGGGCATCGAGTTCTTCGCGCCACAGTTGACGGTGGCGACGGGCGACCCGATGAAGCCGGTAGGCGTGGCCGGCGCGCCGGCGTAGCGACCG
>DAINOD010000066.1:5338-17993 GCA_036735545.1 Rubrimonas sp.
GACGGGCGACCCGATGAAGCCGGTAGGCGTGGCCGGCGCGCCGGCGTAGCGACCGTAACGGACGGAAAGCTGGCCTTCGGGTCGGACAAAGGCCTGGCCATGGAAGAATTCCGGGTTGTCGTAACCGTTCTGTAGATGGTGCTCGGCCTCGGCGTCGCCCGCTTGCTCCTGGGGCTTGTCACCGTCTTTCGCACGCGCGCAACTTCCCAACTTGATTGGCTGCCGCTCGCCTGGGCTGGCGGTGTGGGCGTCGCCTTCGGCGTCAGACGCGAGCATCGGGCGGGGCCAATCCGCCTCGCCTCGCACGGCCGACCGCCCGCCATGTGATCTCGCACTCCATACGCGTCTGCCGACCTCGGTCGCAACGGGTCCCAACGGCCGTTCGCCGCCGCGCCATCGCTCCTTTGGCCGGCCCGAGCGGCGGGAAACGAAAAGGGCCGCCTTGCGGCGGCCCTTCGTGACCTTGCGTCGCGTCCGGCCGGAGGGCCGGGCCCGCGCCTGTCGTCACCGGAAAGAAGGCTGCTCCTCGCCCGCCCCGACACGCGCATTCCAAGCCAGACGCACCGAAGTCACTGACATTGGACCACCTCCTTTCCGTTGTTGAACCCTGAGCCTGAGCATGGGGCGGTCCGGCGCGGCGATCAAGCGCGAAATGCGGCTCCCCGGGTCGCGAAGCGGTAGGGCGCCAGCGCCAGCGCCGCGATGAGCAGCTTCACGCCGAAGTCGCCCAGAGCGAGGCTGACCCAGAACGGCGCCGAGGGCCCGAGCCCCATCAGCGGCGCCGCCTCCAGCGCCCATGGCTCGTCGGCGCCGAGAAAGCCCGCGCCGGCGGAGAAGGCCAGCGTGAAGAAGATCGCCGTGTCCACCGCCGAGCCGATCGTGGAGCTGACCAGCGGCGCCCGCCACCAGCGCCCGGCGCGCAGCCGGTCGAACACCGCGACGTCGAGCAGATGCGCCGTCAGGAACGCCGCGCCCGACGCGACCGCGATGCGCGGCGTGGCGAGCCAGACAGACAGCGCCACCGCCAGCGCGAAGCCGACCACCACCACCCGCCGCGCCGCGGCAGGCCCGCAGCGCCGGTTCACGACGTCGGTGGCGAGGAACGCGAAGGGATAGGTGAAGGCGCCCCAGGTCAGGAAATCGCCCACCGGATACTGCACCAGCACGTTCGAGGCGGCCACGAGCGCGGCCATGGCGGCCACGCCCCACGCCATGATGCGGGTTGTCTCGGTCATGCGTCCTCCAGCAGTCCATGCGCGGCCAGCGCGGCGCGCAGGCCGGCCGCCCCGTCGAAGTGATGCGCCGTCCAGCCCCGCTCGCGGGCGGCCAGCACGTTGGGCAGGCTGTCGTCGGCGAAGAAGATGTCGCCGGGCGCCAGCCCCGTGCGCGCCTCGAGTTCGGCGTAGATCTCCGGCTCGGGCTTGTTGCGGCGGATGTGGGCGGAGACGACGCAGACGTCGAACTCATCCAGCACCGGGAACATGCCCCGGGCGATCTCGAACGTCTCCGCGGCGAAATTGGTCAGCCCGTGCACGGCAACGCCCCGGGCCTTGAGAGCGCGCAGCGCGGCGACCGAACCCTCGATCTCGGGTCCGATCATCTCGGGCCACTGCGCCCACCAAGCGCGGATCAGCGCGGCGTGCCCGGGGTGTCGGGCGGCGTGGGCCTCGACGCCCTCCGGCATCGGCTCGCCGCGGTCGAAGCGGGCGTTCCACTCGGGCGGGCAGACGTCGCGGAAGAAGCGCGCGCGCTCGGCCGCGTCGGGGATGAGCCGGGCGTAGAGCCGCTCCGGCTCCCACCGCAGCACGACGTTGCCGATGTCGAACACCACCGCCGACGGCATGACCGCCCTCCCCTCGTCTCGCGCCGCCAGATGGACCGGGTCGGGCGCGCGCGCAAGGGACTCGACAGGCGACGCGGGTGGGATAGATGAGAACGGGATGGGAACATCATCGGGGCCGCCGATGCAGCCGCGCCGCCAACTCGCCGATCCGCCGCCGCGCCGAGGCGAGGCTGGGGCTGCGCGCGGCGGCGTCGGCGGGGGACCACGCGCCACGGACGAAGGTCTGCATCTCCACGGCGTAGTCCGGCCCCACCTTGCGTCCCGAGCCTGGCCGCGGGGAGAGGCCCTCGCGCACCGCCCGGCGGCGCGAACTCGCGGCGGCGGCGACCAGCGTCGCCTTGGGGTCGTCGAGAACGTCGGGCTCGACGGGCAGCGCGGCGGCGCGGACGGCCAGCATCGCCGCCAGACCCTCGCGGTCGGCGAGAAGCCACGCCTCCGCGGCCCGCACCGCGATGCGCAGCACCATCATCGGCGGCGGATTCGGCAGCAGGCGGGCGCACAGGACGCCGGCGCAGGGAGCGTCGCGGTCGAGGTCGCGCAGCACGATGCAGGGCCATCCCTGCGCCGCGCTCGCCGCCCAGCCGCGCAGCCGCTCGCTCATGCCCTGCTTGCCGGTCATCGTCTCGCCCCAGAACACCCGGCCTGGCGTCAGCCCTGCGTCGGCGCACAGCCGCCGCAGGATGGCGAGATCGACCATTCCCTCGCCCGCCAGCGCGACCTCCACCGCCGCGCCTCAGGCGAAAAGGGGAAGATCTTCGACACCCTGCGGCCGGCTGAAGGGCTCGACGGCGTCCGGCAGGGGCGTGCCGTTCTCCAGCATCGCGCGGACCCCGGGCAAAGACGCGGCGGGGGTGACCGCCGTGCCTTCGGCCGCCGGCTGCAGCACGAACACCTCGTCCAGCCCGATGCCGGGGTCGCGCAGCAGCGCGGAGGCGTGGCTGGTGATCAGGCTCTGGCGCGCGCCCTTGCCGCCGCCGCTCGCACGGCGAATCACGGCGGGCAGTTGCGCGACCACCGCGCCGTGCAGCGACAGCTCCGGCTCCTCCAGCAGCAGCGGGCCGCCCTTGCCGGTCAGCGCCCAGATCAGACCCAGCAGGCGCAGCGTGCCGTCGGAGAACTGGTCCTCTCGCTGCCACGCGCCTTGCGGGCGCCAGTGGCTGAACTTGGCTTTCAAGTGCGGCGCGCCCTCCCTGTCCACCTCCAGTTGCAGTTCGCCGAGCTGCGGCACGGCGATCTTCAGCGCGTCGCTCATCCGCTTCAGCCGCGCTTCGCGGTTTCTCGGCTTCGCCTCGTTGATCTGCGCCAGCAGGTGGCCGCCATAGGGATCGTCCGGGGCGTCGCCCTTCCGCCAGGGTTCGCGGATGATCTGCGGCACGGCGTGCAGGTAGACGACCGAGCGCAGGAACTCGGCCACTTCGCGGAACTCGCCGTTCGCCGCGGCGCGCTCCAGGAAGGTTTCGGTCAGCCGCTCCGTATCCGCCTCGTCGGGCGGCGTCGGGCGGCGGAGGATCTCGGTCTCCTCGCCGTCGCCGCAGCGCGTCACGACCTCCGCCCGCACGAAGGGGCGCGGGTCCCTGCCGATGGCGTTGAACCGCACCTCGTAGCGCCAGCGGGCCCCGCCCGCGTCGCCCAGCGTCGCGGCCAGCGTCACGTCGGTGTCCCTGCGCGCGGCGAGGCAGCGCACCGCGACGATGCCGCCGCGCTTCGCCACCGCCTGCTGCAACCCGCCGCCGGTGGGGTTTGCGACGTCGCGCAGGAAGCGCACGGCGTCGAGCAGGTTCGACTTGCCCGAGGCGTTCGGGCCCACAAAGAAGGCGCGGTCCTGCAGGTCGATGTCCACCGCGCGGAAGTTGCGCCAGTTGCGCAGTTCGAGCCTCGTGATCCGCATCGCGCCCTCCGGTCCCGTCCGACCATAGGCGGGCCGGTCGCCGCCTCGCAACGCGCCCCATGACCCGCCGCATCGTCGCGCTGTGGCTGCCGCGGATGGGGGCGGAGCGGGCGTCGCGCGGGCGCGCGCTGGAGGTCCCCTTCGCCACGGTCGCGCCCGAGCGCGGGGCGCTGCGGCTCGCCAGCCTGTGCGCGCGGGCGGAGGAGGCGGGGCTTTCGCGGGGCATGGGGCTGGCGGACGCGCGCGCGCTGCGCCCCGACCTCGCCACCCGGCCCGCGGAGCCCGAGCGGGAGGCGGCGTTCCTGTCGGCGCTGGCGCGCTGGGCGCGACGGTTCTCGCCCTGGGTCGCCGAGGACGGCGCCGAGGGGCTGGCGCTCGACGTCACCGGTTGCGCGCATCTGTTCGGCGGCGAGGCCGCGATGCTGGAGGACATGGTCGCGCGGCTGGCGCGCGCGGGGCTGACCGCGCGGGCGGCCTGCGCCGACACCCGCGGCGGGGCCTGGGCGCTGGCCCGCTTCGCCGCCGGCGCCGCCTCGCGCGGGCCGGTGGGCGACGCGGTCGCGGCGGAGGCGCCGGCGACGCGGGTGCGCAGCCCCGCGCGCGCGGCGCGCCCTGCGCCGCCGCCCCCGTCCGGCGTGGTCGTCGCCGCCCCGGGGCGGGTTCGGGCGGCCGTCGCGCCGCTGCCCGTGGCCGCGCTGCGCATCGAGGCGGCGGCGGCGGAGGGGCTGGCGCGGCTCGGCCTGCGCACGATCGGCGATCTGGCGCTGTTGCCGCGGGGGGCGGTGGCGCGGCGCTTCGGCGTGCAGGTCGTGCGCCGGCTCGACCAGGCGCTGGGGGCCGAGCCCGAGCCGGTCGCCGCCGGCCGCCCCGCGGCGTCCTGGGCGGTCCGCTTCTCGTCGCCCGAGCCGCTGGGCCGGGTCGAGGACGTCGCGGCGGGGCTCGAGCGGCTGCTGGCGCGGCTCTGCGCCACGCTGGCGGCGCAGGAAATGGGGGCGCGGCGTCTGCGGCTGTCGCTGCGCCGGGTGGACCGGGCCGACGCGCATGTCGAGATCGGGCTCGCCCGTCCCTCGCGCGACGCGGCGCAGATCGCGGAGCTTTTCGCCCGGCCGCTGGGCGAGGTGGACGCGGGTTTCGGGATCGACGCGCTCAGGCTCGAGGCGCTGGAGGTGGAGCCGCTGGGCGCGAGGCAGACCCGCGGGCCGCTCGACCCGAGGGATCGCGACGACGGCGAGGCGCTGGCGACGCTCATGTCGCGGCTGGGCGGGCGGCTGGGCTTCGAGGCGGTGACGCGCTTCCTGCCCGCCGACAGCCACATCCCCGCGCGGGCCTTCACCGTCGCCGCCGCAGGCTGGTCCGAGCCCCACGCGGGCGCGTGGCCCGCGCCGCCCGGCCCGCGGCCCCTTACCCTGTGGCGCCCCGAGCCGGTGATACCCGAGCCTGCGATCCCCGAGCTTGCGGCTGCGGAAGGCGCCGCCGCGCCGCCGCGCGCCTTCCGCTGGCGCGGCCGCCGCCACGCCGTCGCCGCCGCCTTCGGGCCGGAGCGGATTGCGCCGGAATGGTGGCTGGACGACCCCGACTGGCGCACCGGCCCCCGCGACTACTGGCGGATCGAGACCGCGACCGGCGAGCGGCTGTGGCTGTTCCACGCCCCCCGCTCGAGCCGGCTCGACCGCTGGTTCGCCGAGGGCGCCTTCGGCTGAGCGCCTCGCGCGCTCGGACGGCCCCGTTCAGGCGACCTCCTGCAGCAGCGCCTCGACGGCCCGGTCGGCGGCGTCCTCGAAGGGCTCGAAGATCATGTCCGCCCCCTCCCCCGCCAGACGCGCGCTCTCGGCCGCATGGCGCGCGACGACGGCGCGGCGGCCGGCGTATCCCGCCTCGGCCAGCCCCTGCAGCACGGCGATGCGCGGGTCCTCCTGCATCAGCCCGTCGCGGTGCGCCGGCATCGCGGCCAGCACCCATTGCGCGCCGGCCAGCGGCAGATGGGCGATGAACTCGGGGTCCGACCCGTCTCCATAGGCCACGTCGAAGCCCGCCTTCGCGGCGCGGCGCAGCGCCTCGGGGTTGAAGTCGACGCAAAGCACGCGCCGCCCGGCCTCCTTCAGCCGGCGCGCCACCGCCATGCCGAAGCGGCCCGTTCCGATCAGGACGGCGTCGTAGCGGCCCTGCGGCGCATGGTCCACGTCGGCGCCCTCGCGCCACGGGTCGCGCCGCTCGAACACGCCCAGCGCGGGCTCGAAGAAGGCGTAGAGGTGGTGCGACCACGTGATCATGTAGACCGACGCGGCGATGGTGATGAGCCCGACCAACGTGACCAGCCCAAGCGCCTCGGGCCCCACATGACCGAGCGACACGCCCATGGCGATGAAGATCAGCGAGAACTCGCTGATCTGCGCCACGGTCAGCCCGGCGAGAAAGCCGGTGCGCTTGCGGAACCCCATCGCGCCCATGATCGCCAGCACGATCAGCGGATTGCCGATCAGCACGAAGACCGAGAACACCGCCGCCGCCGGCAGGTCGGCCCCGACGCCCGAAAGGTCGAGCCGCGCGCCGAGCGCGACGAAGAAGAACAGCAGCAGGAAATCCCGCAGCGGCGCCAGCCGCGCCGCGATGATGTCGCGATAGCGCGTCGAGGCCAGCGCCACGCCCGCGAGCAGCCCGCCGATCTCCTTGCCCAGCCCGATCATGTCGGCGACAGCGGCGAAGGCGGCCGCCATGCCGATGGCGAAGGTGACGAGAAGCTCGGGCGAGCGCGCGAGGCTGCGGGTGAGCGGATCGGCCCCGTAGCGCACGAACAGCGCGACCGCGCCCAGCATCGCCGCCGCCGCGACGAGCAGCACGGCGACGTCGCCCATGCCCCCCGCGCCGCCGATGCCGATGGCCGAGAGCGCCACCATGGCGAACACCACCGCGAGGTCCTGCACGATGAGAAAGCCCAGCGCCACCTGCCCGTGCAGCGCGTCGATCTCGCGTTTGTCCGACAGCAGCTTCACGATGATGATGGTGCTGGAGAAGGTCAGCGCGACGGCGACGTAGAGGCTCGTCACCGGGTCGAGCCCTAGCCCGAGCCCGATCAGGAAGCCGAACAGGGAGGTGAACAGCACCTGCCCCAGCCCCGTGGTGACCGACACCACGCCCAGCGAGCGGATCAGCTTCACGTCGAGCTTCACGCCGACGAGAAACAGCAGCACCGCGATGCCGAGTTCGGACAGCACGTCGATCTGCTCGGCCGAGCGCACGATGTCGAGCGCCGCCGGCCCCGCCAGCAGGCCCACGGCGATGAAGCTGACGATGAGCGGCTGGCGGAACTGGAGGCCGAGGAAGCCCACCAGCGAGGCCAGCGCGAGCAGCGCCGCGATCTCGGCGAAGCCGGAGTGGTGTGCAAGATCGGTCATCGCGCCTCCGCCGGGGCGTCGCGCCCCGCCGGCCCAGACTGCCCGCAGCCGCGGCGGCGCGTCCACAACTCAGGTCGATCCTCGCGACGTCACCGCGCGAGCGGCAGGCCGATGCGCACCGTGGTCCCGGCCCCCAGCGCGCTGTCGATCGCGAGCGTGCCGCCGTGCAGCTCGACCAGCGCCTTGACCAGCGGCAATCCGAGCCCCGTGCCGTCCAGCGCGTCCGAGCCATCGCCGCGGCGCACCTGCTGGAAGGGTGTCAACGCGATGCGGATCTCGTCGGCGCCCATGCCGACGCCGGTGTCGGCGACCTCGAGGCGGAACTCGCCGCCCTCGACGAAGGCCCGCACCGTCACGCCTCCGGCCCGGGTGAACTTCACGGCGTTCGAGACGAGGTTCTGCACGATCTGGATGAGGCGCCGTCGTTCGGCCCAGACCGCCGGCAGTCCGGGCGCCATGTCGACGGACAGCGTCAGGCCCTTCGTGCGCGCAGGCAAGGCGAGCATCGCCAGCGCCTCGTCGATCGCGGGCGCGGGGTCCACGGCGGCGCGGCTGACCGGCATCTGGCCGGCCTCGATCTTGGACATGTCGAGGATGTCCACGATCAGGCTCAGCAGGAACTGGCCGGACTGGCGGATCATCTCCGCGAATTCGACATAGCGCTCGGGCAGCGGCCCGCCGGCGCGCATCCGGATCATCTCCGCGAAGCCGAGGATGGCGTTGAGCGGGGTGCGCAGCTCATGGGACATGTTCGCGAGGAACCGCGCCCGCGCCTCCAGCGCCGCCTCGGCGCGCTGGGTCTCGCGCGCCAGTTCGTGCTGGAGCAGCACGAGGGCCGAGATGTCGGCGTGCGCCCCGACATGGCCGCCCTCGGCCGTTCGGCTCTCCCAGACCATCACGGCCTTGCCGCTCTGCGTCGAGGTCTGAACCGGGCCCTGCGGGTTGCGGTGGCGCTCCAGCCGCTCGCGCAGCCAGACGTCGAAGGGCAAAGCATTGCCGTCGCCGTCGACGAGGTCGCCGCAGAGCTCGCAGATGTCGGCGAAAGGCGTGCCGGGCCTCAGGCGCGGCGTCAGCTCCGGGTAGAGGTCGCGATAGCGCCGGTTGCACATCAGGAAGTTGTCGTCGGGGTCGCACATGATGAACCCGACGGGGATGTGCTCGATCGCGTCCAGCAGGCGCATCTCGGCGTGCTTGCGGGCAGTGATGTCGGTGCGGACGCTGACGACGCCGCCGCTGGGCGTGCGGCGGTCGGCGATCTCCAACCAGCGGCCGTTCGCCAGCGCGGCCTCCTGGGTGCGCCCGTCGCAGGCGGCGTGCTCGGCGACACGTTTCGCGACGTAGGCGTCGAAGTCGTCCGGGCGCGCGGCGAAAGCTCCCCTCTGCATCGCGTCGCGAACGATGTCGCCGAAGTGCCGGCCCGGCCGCAGACGCTCACCCTCCGGCAGGCCGCAAAGAGCGCCGTAGAGATCGTTGCAGACGATCAGTCGCTGGCGCTCATCGAACAGCGCGAAGCCCGAGGTCATGGCGTCGATGCCTTCCCGCAGCAGCCGCGCGGCGCGGTCGGCGTCCTCCTGCGCTTCGCGCAACGGGGAGATGTCCGAGCCCGCGCCGCGGTAGCCGACGAAGGCGCCCGCCGCATCGAACACCGGCCGCCCGCTGACGCTGACCCATTTGCGCCCCCCATCCTCGCGGCTCAGGGCGTAGACGACATCGCGGTAGGCGAGCCGCGCCGCATGGAGCGCTTCGAAGCGGTCGATCACGTCGGCGCACTCCGGCGCGATCAGCTTTCGCAGCAACTCGCGTCGGGTGCGGCCGCGGTAGCTGCCGGCGAGGGCCCGGCTCACGCCCGCGATGGTGTCGGAGACGTAGACGAAGCGATCCTCCGCGTCGGTCTCCCAGAACCAGTCGGAGCTCAGCTCGGCGATGTCGCGGATGCGCCGCTCGGCGATCGCGTGCTGGTCGCGGGCGCGCCGCAGCGCTTCGTTGGCGGCGCGCAACGCAGCTTCCGAAGCCATGCGCTGGAACTCGACCGAGAGACGGCGCGAGAAGACCTCCAGCAGCTTCGGCGCCGATCCGATATCGCTGAAAGGCTCGTGCGCCATGGCGGCCAGCACGCCGACCGGCGCGCCCTCCGCGTCGCGGATCGCCACCCCTGCATAGGCGGCGACGCCCTGGTCGACGAAACACGCGTCGTCGGGAAACAGCGTCGTGGCGTCGCGCGGGACCACGAGCATGTCGCAGTCGAGCACCCGCCCCGCGGGCGAGCCACACAACGGCCAGCGCAGCCCTTCGCGCACCCCGTCCCGCCGCCAGACGGCGCGCGTCTCGCAGAATTGCTCGCCGCGCTCAGTCGTTAGGGTTGCGACGAAGCAGATGTGCGCCCCGAGGGCGACGCCGAGGCTTTCGGTCAGCCGCTCGAACAGCGCGGCGCCGCTCTCGGTCCCGAGGCTCTCCATCACGACGCGCAGCAAGGCGTCGTAGCGGGACACCGCCCGGTCCAGGTCGCGCTCTATGGAACTGACGTCGCCCATGCGCCGACCTCCGCGCCGTCGTGACCGTAGAGCCGGACGGATGAATAATCGATGACCCGCGTCGACGCCATGTCGACGCGCCGCGCCGCCATCACCGTCCGCCGAAGAGCCCGCGCAAGGCCCCCGCCGCGAGGCCGCGCCCGGTCGGGCGGCTCAGCGCCCGGAACGGCAGCGGGCGGCACACCACGATCGCCGCGGCGCCGACCCGCGCGGTCAGCGCGCCGTTGATCAGCCCCTCGCCGAAACGTCGCGACAACCGCGCCGCCATGCCGCCGCCCAGCGCCGGACCCAGCAGGTCGTCGCCCAGCGCGACCACGCCCGTCGCGATCAGATGCGCCGCCACCGCGCGCAGCAGCCGCCACGAGCCGAACCAGCCGGCCCGCCCGCCGTAGATCTCGCCGATGCGGCGGATCATGCGCAGATTCGCGGCGAGCGCGGCCAGGATGTCGATCAGCGCGACCGGCGCCAGCGCGGTGACGGTGGCCACGGTGCGCGCGGCCTGACCGGCCTCCTTCGCGGCGCGGGCGTCGAGCGACGTCATCAGCGTGCGTTCGGCGTATTCCAGCAGTGAGGGCGCGTCGAACATCTCCGGCGCGCGCGATTTCACGTCCTCCAGCGCCCAGGCGAGATCGGGCCGACCCGCATAGAGCCGCTGGAGCGCCGTCACCGCCCGGACCGCACGGTCGCGGTCGGCCTCGTGCAGGGCGAGTTCGGCGTCGGCGCGCACGGCGTCGACCCGGGCGAGGCGCGCCATCGAGGCCGCCTCGCGCAGGACGAAGGCGACAAGACCCACCGCCGCGACCGCGAGCAGGATGGCCGCGATCGCGCCCAGCACCGGATTGCGCGCCAGCAGATCGGCGGCGAAGTCCCACGCCGCCACGCTGGCCGCGAGCCCGATGATCCCGCCGACGCCCGACCAGAACCAGCCGACCCACCCCCAGCCGCGCCCCGCCGCAAGCCGCAGCGCGCCGGCCGCGGCGCCCTCGCCCGACTCCGGCGGGGGGGGCGCGTCGGCGGGCGTCGGCGCGGGCGTGTCGAGGGCGGGGTCGCCCTCCTCGATCAGGAGCGGTGCGGGACGGGGCTTGGGTTCGTGCTCCATGGTGGTCATCCCAGCCTGTCGCCGATAAGGAACTCCAGCGCCGCATCCAGCCGGATATGGGGCGGCCCGTCGCCGGGTCGGCCCCCCGGCGGGGGCGGCGCGAAGTCCATCACCTTCAGCGAGCCGTCCAGCAACCCGTCGTCGCCCGCCCCGTTGCGCGCCGCCGCAAGCACGGTCTGCGGCTCGGCAGGCAGCTCTCCGGCGTAGAGCGCCGCCTGCCGACCCGTCGCCAGCAGCCGGCCACGCACCATCGGCAGCAGCCTGCCGTCGCGCGGCACCTCCTGCTCGACGGTGGCGCGCAGCCCCGCCACCGCCAGCGCCTCGGTCTTGGCCCCGCGAAAGCGCGCCCGCTCGGCCGCCTCGCGCAGCAGGGTCTGCAAGATGGCCGTCAGCCGGTCGTGCTGGCTGTGATGGATATGGTCGGCCTTGGTCGCGGCGAACAGCACGCGCTCGATCCGCCGGCCGGTCAGGTCGGCCAGCCAGCTGTCGGGTCCGGCGCGGAAGCAGGCCAGGGTCTCTATCAGCGCCTCGCGCAGGTCGGCGAGCGCGGCCGGTCCCGCGTCCAGCGCGCTGAGCACGTCGACCAGCACAACCTGCCGGTCGAGGCTGGCGAAGTGATCGCGGAAGAAGGGCTTCACCACCGCCGAGACATAGGACTCGTAGCGCCGCGCGAACTCGTCGCCCAGCGTGCCGCGCTTGCGGCGGCGGTGGGGCGGCAGCGGCGCGAAGGTCAGCGCGGGCGAGCCCTCCAGCTCCCCCGGCGCCAGCATCCGCCCCGGCGTCACGCCCGACAGGCCGGCGCCGCGGCAGGCGCGCAGATAGGCCCGCCAGGCGTCGGCGAGCCCGGTCGCCGTCGCCTCGTCCAGCGGGCCCTCCGGGTCGGCCGCCGCCAGCGCCGCGCGCCATTCGGCCGAGAGCGCCGGCCGCGAATCCGCGCCGGCGAGCGCCTCGGCGGACCAGGCGGCGAAGTCGCGGCGCATCAGCGGCAGGTCGAGCAGCCACTCGCCGGGATAGTCCACGACGTCGAGGTGCAGCGTGGAGAGCCCCGTCATGCCCGACAGCCAGCCCCGCGGTCGGTAGCGGATCGACAGGCGCAGCTTTCCCAGCGCCCGAGTGGACTGGGGCCAGCGCGGCTCGGGCGCCGAGAGCGCCGCCATGTGCCCCTCGAAGTCGAAACGGGGCGCGTTGCGTTGGGGATGGGGCCGCAGCGCGACGGCCGCGATGCGCCCCTCCGCCTGCGCCGAGAGGCGGTCCAGCCGCCCGCGATCGAGCAGGTTGGCCACCAGAGAGGTGATGAAGACGGTCTTGCCGGCGCGGCTCAGTCCGGTGACGCCGAGGCGCAGCGTCGGCTCGAACAGCGCCTCGGCGGCCGCGTCGCGGGCGTCCTCCGCGGCGCGCAGCATGTCGTCGATCAGCCCGCCGATCACCGCGCGCTCCCCTCCAGTGGAAAGGTCACATAAGCGCCGTCGCCGGCGAATGGGAGGGGGCGCCGGGCGCGACGCGCGGCGGCCTTGCGCGCGCCGCCGCGTCCGGCTATTCCCCGACCTGTGTCGGAGTGTAGCTCAGCCTGGTAGAGCGCTGTCTTCGGGAGGCAGAAGCCGGAGGTTCGAATCCTCTCACTCCGACCACCGCCTTTTCTCTTGAGCCGCCGGGAAATGCGCAGGGTTCTGGCGTCGGCAGGGTCTTGTGCGGCTCGCGGCTCATGCCAGGGGACGCCGGCTCCGTAGGCTCGGTGACGTGAGATCCGAGAAAGTCGCTCCCCGCCTGCCCGACGCAACCGCCCTCGACGGTGAAACCCGTTTCGGCGTGCGCGCGCCTGACCAGAAACCGGGCCGCCTCGCATAAATGGCTTCGCGCCTCGGCGACGACGGCGGCGCTTCCGCTCTGATCCACTTTTCGGCC
>DAINOD010000067.1:0-8442 GCA_036735545.1 Rubrimonas sp.
CATGTGGCGGGGATCGCGGCGAAGCTGAAGGGGTGAGGTTGCGCCCGCGCGCGCCTGCTGTGGCGCAAGGGCGCGGCGCTGCCGTTCGAGATGATCGGCCAGCGCCGCGAGCGCGGGACATGATCATCGACTGAGGCCTGCCCTTCGACGGGCGCACCGCCACGTTCGGCGACGGGCGCCTCGACGGCGCGCTGCCAGACCGGCTCGCCAGCCATCTCGTTCGGCAGGCAGGTCGTCCACCGGACGCCCTGCTCGCCTGCCTCGCCCTTCGAGATGAACGGCCCGTCCGGCCGCCTCGCGCAGGCGACCCGATGGGTCCTCCGTCAAGCGCGCGGCGCGATGGGCTCCCCGGCATGCCCGGAGAGCCCATCGCCTGCGCAAGCCACGGCGCGATCTCCCGCCGCCCAAACGGCCGGGCGTCGTCCCGCCGTCGACATCGGCGCGGAGTTCGCCAGCCCTCCCTCAGTCGGTCATCCAAGCCTCCGGCCACGCAGGCCGCGGGCGACCGGAGACAGTCGCCCGAAACAGCCCGTCGAGATGGCCTAGAAGCGCAGGGCCTTGGCCTGGCGCACCTGCCTCAGCACGGCGATCTCCGCCAGCGCCTCGGGGGTGACCGGCTCGTCCACGCCGATCAGCGCTATGGCCTCGCCGCCCTTTTCGGAGCGGCCCATGGCGAAGCTCGCGATGTTGACGCCCAGCGAGCCCAGCTTGACGCCGAGCGCGCCGACATAGCCCGGCGTATCCTCGTTGGTGGTGTAGAGCATGTACTTCTGCGGCTCCGCCTCGAGGTCCACGCCCTTGATCTGGATGAAGCGGGGCTTGCCGTCGGAGAACACCGTCGCCGCCACGGCGCGGGTCTGCTTCTCGGTCACCACGACGAGGCGGATGTAGCTGCCGAAGGCGCCCTGCGCGTCGCGGCGCGTCTCGGAGATCGAGACGCCGCGCTGCTTGGCCAGCAGCGGCGCGTTGACCATGTTCACCGCGCCCTCGCCCATCAGGGGCTTCAGGAGCGCCGCGGTCAGGGCGGCGGTCAGCGGCTTCAGGTTCAGGTCCCCAACCGCGCCGACGTAGTCGATCTCGATCTCCTTGATCGCATTGTCGGTGACCTGTCCGGCGAAGGCCCCCAGCGCCTCGCAGACCGCGACCCAGGGCTTGAGCAGCGGCGCCTCCTCGGCGGTGATCGAGGGCGCGTTGAGCGCGTTCTGGACGGCGCCCTGCAGCAGGTAGTCCGACATCTGCTCGGCGATCTGAAGCGCCACGTTCTCCTGCGCCTCGGTGGTCGCGGCCCCGAGATGAGGCGTGCAGACCACGTTGGGGGCGTCGAACAGCGGGTTCTGCCTTGCGGGCTCGACGTCGAAGACGTCGAAGGCGGCCCCGGCCAGACGGCCTTCCCGCAGGGCCTCCGCCACCGCCTGCTCGTCCACAAGGCCGCCGCGGGCGCAGTTGATCAGCCGCGCGCCGGGCTTCATGCGCGCGATGCGCTCGGCCGACAGCAGGTTGGCGGTGGTCTCGGTCCTCGGCAGGTGCAGCGTCACGAAGTCCGCCCGCGCCAGAACGTCGTCGATGTCGTCAAGCTTCTCCACCCCGAGCTGCAGGGCCCGCTCGGCGTTGAGGAAGGGGTCGTAGGCGACGACCTTCATCCTGAGGCCGATGGCGCGCGAGGCGACGACCGAGCCGATGTTGCCGCAGCCGACCACGCCCAGCGTCTTGCCGGTGATCTCGACGCCCATGAACTTGGATTTCTCCCACTTGCCGGCGCGGGTCGAGGCGTCGGCGGCGGGGATCTGGCGGGCGACCGCGAACATCATCGCGATGGCGTGCTCGGCGGTGGTGATCGAGTTGCCGAAGGGCGTGTTCATCACGACCACGCCGCGCGCCGACGCCGCGGGAATGTCCACGTTGTCCACGCCGATGCCGGCGCGGCCGATCACGCGCAGGTTGGCGGCCTTCTCGATGATGGCGGCGGTGACCTTGGTGGCGGAGCGGATGGCGAGGCCGTCGTACTCGCCCACGACCTCGGCGAGCCTGGCGGGGTCCTTGCCGAGTTGCGGCTGGAAGTCGACCGTGACGCCTCGGTCGCGGAAGATCTGGACGGCGGCTTCGGAAAGTTCGTCGGAAATCAGAACCTTGGGCATGGTCGTGCATCCTGTTCGGGCTGGCGCCGCCATGGGCGCGCCGGACAATCGGAAAGGGCCGCCCTCCCGCCGAAGGGGAAGGCGACCGGGTGCGGGCGGGATCAGGCCGCGGCGGCCGCGAGGTCGGCGCGGACCGTGGCGAAGGCCCAGTCGAGCCAGCCGGTCAGCGCCTCGACGTCGGCCGTGTCGACAGTGGCGCCGCACCAGATGCGCAGGCCCGGGGGCGCGTCGCGGTAGCCGCCGATGTCGAACGCGGCGCCGGCCTTCTCCAGCAGCGTCGTCATCTTCTTCACCGCCGCGCGCTGGCCCGCGTCGTCGAGCGCCGCGACCGCGGGATCGACGATCGACAGGCACACGGAGGTGTTCGAGCGGTGCGCCGGCGTGGCCACGAGATTCTCCACCCACGGCGTCCGGTCCACCCAGCCCTGCAGGGCCGCGAAGCTGGCGTCTGCGCGGGCGCGCAGCGCGTCGAGCCCGCCGAGGGACAGCCCCCAGTCCAGCGCGTCCACGTAGTCGGCGACGCAGAGCATGGAGGGGGTGTTGATGGTCTCGCCGGAGAACACGCCGTCGATCAGCTTGCCGCCCTTGGTGAGGCGGAAGATCTTGGGCAGCGGCCACTTCGGCGTGTGGCTCTCCAGCCGGGCCACGGCGCGGGGGCTGAGGATCAGCACGCCGTGCGCGCCTTCGCCGCCCAGCACCTTCTGCCAGGAGAAGGTCACCACGTCGAGCTTGGCCCAGTCGAGCGCCTGCGCGAAGGCCGCGGAAGTCGCGTCGCAGAGCGTGAGGCCGGCGCGGTCGGCGGCGATCCAGTCGGCGTTCGGCACACGGGCGCCGGAGGTGGTGCCGTTCCAGGTGAACAGCACGTCAGCCTCGGGGCGCACTTGCCCGAGGTCGGGCAGCGCGCCGTAGGGAGCCTCGATCACGCGGCAGTCCGGCAGCTTGAGTTGCTTCACCGCGTCGGTCACCCAGCCGGCGCCGAAGCTCTCCCAGGCCAGCGCGTCCACCGGGGCGGCGCCGAGCAGGGTCCACATCGCCATCTCGTAGGCGCCGGTGTCCGACGCCGGAACGATGCCGATGCGATGATCGGCCGGAACCTGCAGCAGCGCGCGGGTCTTGTCGATCGCCTCGGCCAACTGGGCCTTGGGGGCGCTGGCGCGGTGCGAGCGGCCGAGATGGGCGCGAACGGCGACCGCCTCGGCGGACCAGCCGGGACGCTTGGCGCAGGGACCGGAGGAGAAATGCGGACGCGCAGGCGCAACCTGCGGCTTGGGGGGAAGCGTCATGGGACGCGCTCCATCGTCAGGGCAAGATCGCTGAGCCCGCCGTCGCTTGCCCTGGACCGGCGGCGCGCCCGAGCGGGTGATGGACCCGCCGCCCGGGCGCTGTCAACGGCGATGTTGGCTCACGCCCGGCCGGCGACGCGCCCCACCTCCGGCGAGGCCATCACGAGCCGCGCGATCTCGCGGAACCGCTGCGCCTGCGCGCCGTCGGGCTGCGCGACGACCACCGGTCGGCCGGCGTCGCTCAACTCGCGGGTCTCAAGCTCCAGCGGCAACTCGCCTAGGAAGGGCAGGCCGAGCTTGGCGGCCTCGCGGCGCGCGCCGCCATGGCCGAAGATCTGCGTCTCGTGACCGCAACTGGGGCAGCAGAAGGTGCTCATGTTCTCGATCAGCCCGAGCACCGGGGTGGACGTCTTGCGGAACATGTCCAGCGCCTTGCGCGCGTCCAGCAGCGCGATGTCCTGCGGCGTCGAGACCACCAACGCGCCGGTGACGTCCGCCTTCTGGCTGAGCGTGATCTGCACGTCGCCGGTCCCGGGCGGCAAGTCGACGATCAGGTAGTCGAGCGTCCCCCAGCTGACCTGATGCAGCATCTGGGTCAGCGCCGAGATCAGCATCGGCCCACGCCAGACGATGGACTGGTCCTCGTCCACCATGAAGCCCATCGACATGACCTTCAGGCCATGGGCCGTCATGGGCTCGATCATGTGGCCGTCCGGCGAGATCGGCTTGCCGGAGATCCCCAGCATCCGCGGCTGCGACGGGCCGTAGACGTCGGCGTCCAGCACGCCCACCGCCGCGCCCTCCGCAGCCAGCGCCAGCGCCAGATTGCACGCGACGGTGGACTTGCCGACGCCGCCCTTGCCCGAGGCCACGGCGATGACGTGGCGCACACCCGGCACGCGGCCCGCGTTGGGGGCGGCGGGAGGGGGACGCAGCGGCTTGTCTCCGGGTTTCGCGCGGCCGAGGTCGGGGGGCGCGCTGGGGCGCGCGGGGGCTGACGGGGTCGCGCTGTGGGCGGTCAGGACGACCGCGCAGGAGGTGACGCCCGGCACGGCGCGCACCGCGGCTTCCGCCGCCTCGCGCAGCCGCTCGTAGTCCGCGGCGCGCTGGGGGTCGACCTCCAGCGCAAGCGACACGGCGCCCTCGCGCAGGGCGAGACCCGTCGCCATCCCGGTCGCGACGATGTCGCGGCCCCGTGCGGGATCGATCACGGTGGCGAGCGCGGCGAGCACGGCCTCGCGGCTGGGGGGCATGGCGGCGGTTCCTCGGCTGGTGATGCTTTCTGTGTAGGGCGAGACGGCGCCGCTTTCCATCCCCCGCTCTTGCGCCGCGCTGCGGAATCGCCCAGCAGCTTCGCGGATGCAGCATAGGGAGGGGGTCATGGAGGGGTACGTCGCACGGGGGGCGCTGAAGGTCGCAGCAGAACTCGCGGCCTTCGTGGAGGGCGAGGTGTTGAGCGGTCTGCCGCTTGCGCCGGATACATTCTGGCGCGGACTCGACGAGACCATCCATGGACTGACCCCGGAGAACCGCGCCCTGCTCGACCGCCGCGCCGAACTGCAGGCCGCGCTCGACGGCTGGCACCGCGCGCGCGCCGGCCGACCGCACGACGCGGCCGCCTATCGCGCCTTTCTGGAGGAAATCGGCTATCTGGAGCCTGAGCCGGCCCCTTTCGCCATAGAAACCCGCGACGTCGACGCGGAGATCGCCGAGATCGCCGGTCCGCAGCTGGTCACGCCGATCCTGAACCCGCGCTTCGCGCTGAATGCGGCCAACGCGCGCTGGGGCTCGCTCTACGACGCGCTCTACGCCACCGACGCGCTTGGCGCGCCGCCGCCGATGGGTGCGCTCGACCCAGGGCGCGCCGACGCCGTGCGCGCGCGGGTCCGGGCGCTGCTGGACGAGACGCTCCCGCTCGACGGCGCCTCATGGGCGCAGGCGCGCGGATTCGCCGTCGTCGACGGCGCGCTTGCGGTCAGGCTGGAGGAGGGCGCGGCGAAGCTGGCCGCCCCCGCCGCCTTCGCAGGCCATGCCGGTCCTGCCGCGGCGCCGACTTCGGTCGTGCTGCGCCGCCATGGGCTGCATCTGGAGCTTCGCATCGACGCTGAGAGCCAGGTCGGCCGGCTCGACCCGGCGGGCGTGGCGGATGTGCTGCTTGAAAGCGCGCCAACCGCGATCATGGACCTGGAGGACAGCATCGCGGCGGTGGACGCCGCCGACAAGACCGACGCCTATCGGATCTGGCTGCGCCTGATGAAGGGAACGCTGAGCGTCGAGGTCACGCGCGGCGGGCGGGTCGAGACGCGTCGCATGGCGCAGGACCGCGACTTCACCGCCCCGGGCGGCGGTCCGCTCTCGCTGCGCGGGCGCACCCTCATGCTGATCCGCACCGTCGGCCATCTGATGACCACGCCCGCCGTGCTCGACCGGGACGGGGCCGAGGCCTTCGAGGGAATCGTGGATGCGGCTATCGTCGCGCTGATCGCCATGCACGACCGGGCGCTGAAGCTGAACAGCCGTTTCGGCTCGGTCTACATCGTCAAGCCGAAGATGCACGGGCCCGCCGAGGTCGCCTTCGCCGACCGTCTGTTCGCCCGGGTCGAGGATTTTCTCGGCCTGCCCCGCGCGACGCTCAAGATGGGGGTCATGGACGAGGAGCGGCGCACCACGCTGAACCTGCGCGCCTGCATCGCGGCGGCCAAGACGCGGCTCGTGTTCATCAACACCGGCTTTCTCGACCGCACCGGCGACGAGATCCGCACCGCGATGGAGGCCGGGCCGATGGTCCGCAAGGCCGACATGAAGGCCGAGCGCTGGATCGCGGCCTACGAGGACTGGAACGTAGACGCGGGTCTCGCCTGCGGGCTCCGCGGCCGGGCGCAGATCGGCAAGGGCATGTGGGCCATGCCCGACGCCATGGCCGCCATGTTGCGCGACAAGATCGCTCATCCCGAGGCAGGCGCGACCTGCGCGTGGGTGCCGGGTCCCGCCGCCGCCACGCTGCACGCGACCCACTATCTGCGCGTCGACGTCGCCGCGCGTCAGGGCGAGATCGCCGCGCATGGGCCGCGCGCCAGCCGCGACGACCTTCTCGCCATCCCGCTCGCCCGCGGCGCGAACTGGTCCGACGAGACGGCGCGGGCTGAGATCGAGAACAACCTGCAGGGCGTGCTCGGCTATGTCGTGCGGTGGGTGGACCAGGGCGTCGGCTGCTCGAAGGTGCCCGACATCCATGACGTCGGCTTGATGGAGGACCGGGCGACATGCCGCATTTCCTCCCAGCACGTCGCCAACTGGCTGCGCCATGGCGTCGTCACGGTCGAGGAGGTCGAGGCGGCGCTGCGGCGGATGGCCGAGAAGGTCGACGCCCAGAACGCCGGCGACCCGTCCTACCGGCCCATGGCGCCGGGCTTCGACGGCCCCGCCTTTCGCGCCGCCCGGGCGCTGGTGTTCGAGGCGCTGGCGCAGCCCTCGGGCTACACCGAGCCCCTGCTGCACCGCTGGCGCGCGATCCGCAAGGCGATGGACGCGGCCGCCGGCGCGGCTTGACGCCCCCCGGGGCGCCGCGTAAGGACGCGGCCGAATGGCTGGGTAGCTCAGCTGGTTAGAGCGCACGACTCATAATCGTGAGGTCGAGGGTTCGAGTCCCTCCCCCGCCACCATTCCCATGCGGCATCTTCGCACAATTGCGGGTTGCAGGATGGGTTTATGCGGCGTTCACGGCTTGTGCACCGAATGCCGTCATCATAGTTTGCCGGGGTGTGTTCCTTGTTCGTTCGAGTCGCGTAGGTCGTGTTGTTCCGAGTCCTGCCCCTGCTTGTGTTCCTCGCGCCGGCGCTTTTCGCGTCGGCCGATGGCGCTCGTGCGGCCACGAAGGTGCGCGACGAGGGCGTTGCGGTGGAGCAGCGTTTCCTCGGCAGAGGCGCGTCCTTCATCCGCAGCGCGTCCGGCGACGCCTGCATGCTCAGCGCGTCCATCGCCATCGCGCGCTCCGACTATGGCCGCGCAGGAGACGGGACCCCCATAGGCTTCGGCGACGTCGTGCGCAGCCACGCCGCCTCGGTGCAGTTCATCTCCCGCGAGCCCTATGACGGGGTCTCGGTGCGGATTCAGACGAAGTATCCGATCGACGGCGCCGCGCCGGTCGTGCTCGGCGTCGCGGGCGGTCAGCATGTGGTGAACGGTGCGCTCGAGCCGGCGGGCGACGCGCTGCACATCGTCGATCCGGCGCTGGTCGCGGTGTTGCGCGACGCGATGGCGGGCGGGACCGGGCCGACGCTCACCGGCACGTCGAGCGACACCGGTCGCCATATCGTGGACCGCCTGCCGCGCGTGGACATGACGGTCTTCGAGGCCTGCCGCGCCGGCGCCGCGGGGCTTGGCGCATCCGCCGCGCCGCTGAGCGATATGGTGCGGCTGGAGTTCCTCGCGGCGCCCGACGCGCTTTCCGCGGCGACGCTGGAGGAAGCGAGGGCCTGCGGCATCACCGACGCCGACACCTCGCTGCACCGAGGGCGGCTCGTGGCCGTCAACGGCTTCACCAGTCAGACGGAGGAAATCTACGTCCGCTTTCTCGGCGACGGGCGGTTGGGCCACGCCTACATCCCCGGCATCTTCGACGCGCCGCTTGGGTCGTCGGCGGCGCCTGCCGGGCTGTCGGTCTCCGCGCGGCGGAACGATCCGCTGGCGGTCAATGCGACCAAGGGCTGTTTCGGCTCCGCGCCGATCGCAATCTGCGACACGACTGGTTTTGCGGCCACCACGGCCGACGGAGCCTTCACGTTGGTCGACTGCCTTGGCGGCGACCTCCTGTCGGGACTCCTGGACGACGCCACGCTGCTCAGCGACTTCAGCCTTGCAGAACCAACCTTGGGCCAAGGGGAAAGCCTCGCCCTCGGCAGCCAGTCGCCGCTGGTCGACCTCGACCCCCTGTTCTCACAGGATTGGCGCGGTGGCGCGATGGAAGGGGTCTTCGCCGGCCGGTCGCAAGGCGGCGGTTTCGGCGGCGGCGGAGCGGGCGGCGG
>DAINOD010000067.1:8542-17942 GCA_036735545.1 Rubrimonas sp.
GGCGGCGGCGGACCGGGCGGCGGCGGACCGGGGACGTGGCATCCTGACCCGGCGCCGCTGCCCGTGGTGCCGATCCCCGCGACCTGGGTCCTGTTGATCGGCGCCTTCGGGCTTCTCGGCGGCGCATTCTGGCGCCGCCGCCGAGACACCGGCGAAGCCTAGGCGTTCGCCGACGGCGGCGTGAAGCGGCGTCGCCGGCGAACCAAGGGCGCACTTCTGATTTCGTTCAGCATCATCAGGCCAACGGGGTCAGCCCGATACGGTCCTGATCTAGCAGTCAGGCACGATGTCCTCGGCGGGCGGCATGCGGTGGTCCATGCGCGCGGCGG
This sequence comes from Rubrimonas sp., assembly GCA_036735545.1. Taxonomy (GTDB): domain Bacteria; phylum Pseudomonadota; class Alphaproteobacteria; order Rhodobacterales; family Rhodobacteraceae; genus Rubrimonas. The sequence goes on from DAINOD010000067.1 coordinate 8,872, forward strand.
GGTTCGCGCAGCCGCCGTCGCCGACGACGCGGGCCGGCACGCCGGCGACCGTCTTGCAGGGCGGCACGTCAGCCAGCACGACCGAACCGGCCGCGATGCGCGAGCATTGGCCGACGGCGATGTTGCCCAGCACCTTGGCGCCGGCCCCGATCAGCACGCCGGCGCCGATCTTGGGGTGACGGTCGCCGGTCTCCTTGCCCGTTCCGCCAAGGGTGACGTGGTGCAGCATCGACACGTCGTCGCCAACCACCGCGGTCTCGCCGATGACGATGCCGTGGCCATGGTCGATCATGGTGCCCTTGCCGATCCGCGCGGCCGGATGGATGTCGATGGCGAAGACCTCCGACAGCCGCATCTGCAAGTGCTTGGCCAGATCGCGCCGCCCCTCGCTCCACAGCCAGTGGGCGACACGGTGCGCCGTGAGCGCCTGAAAACCCTTGAAGAACAGCACCGGCTCGACGTGGCGCTCGCAGGCGGGGTCGCGGTCGCGCACGGCCTGGATGTCGGCGCGCGCCGCCTCGCCGATGCGGTCGTCGGCGCGAAAGGCCTCGTCGGCCACCTCGCGAAGCACGATGGCGGGGATGTCGGCGTCGCCGAGTTTCTGCGCCATGCGAAAGCTCAGCGCCGCCTCCAGCGTGTCGTGGCGCAGGATCACCGCGTGGGCCAGGCTGGCGACCAACGGCTCGGCGGCGGCCATGGCGAGCGCCTCGGCGCGGATGGCGTCCCAGACGGGATCCAGCGGCGCGAGCGCGACGCGGTTGAGGGGCTGCAGGCTCATGCGTTCCTCCCGATCTCTCGCGCGGAGGGTGGGGGCGTCAGCGCGCGTGGACAAGGTGGGGCGTCATCAATTCTGGTCATCGCCGCCATCGCGCGCCGGCCGGAAGCCGGTCGCCACGACATACATCTCGGCGCTGTCCTTGCGGCTGGCCGGCGGCTTGACATGCGCCACCGAGGCGAAGCGGCGCTTGAGCAGCGCCAGCAACTGGTTCTCCGCGCCGCCCTGCAGCACCTTAGCGACGAAGACGCCCCCCGGCGCCAGCACGTCGAACGCGAACAGCGCCGCCGTCTCGCACAGCGCCACGATGCGCAGGTGGTCGGTCGCGCGGTGGCCGCTGGAGGGGGCCGCCATGTCGGACAGCACGATGTCCGCCTGACCGGCGAGCGCCGTCTTCACCACGTCGTCCGCGCCCTCCTCCATGAAATCGAGTTCGAGGATGTCTGCGCCGGGCAGAGGATCGACAGGCTGGATGTCGACGCCGAGCACCCGGCCGCGCGCCTTGGCCCGGTCGCCGAGCGCGTTGACCCGTTTCACGGCGATCTGAAGCCAGCCGCCCGGCGCGCAGCCGAGGTCCACCACCCGCGCGCCCGGAACGAGAAAGCGCCGGGCGTCGTCGATCTCGGAGAGCTTGTAGGCGGCGCGCGAGCGCAGGCCCTCGCGCTTGGCGCGTTGCACATACGGGTCGTTGAGCTGGCGCTGCAGCCAGAGCGTCGAGCCGAGCTTGCGCCCCTTGGCGGTCTTGACGCGCGTCTTCAGCGTTCGCGCGCCGCCGTCTCCCTTCACGCTCATGGCGCGCCCGCCCGCAGCGTGCTCTCGCCCATCAGCCCGTAGAGCAGCCCCTCGCGCAGGCCGCGGTCGGCGACGCGCAGCCGTTCGGTAGGCCACAGCGCCATAATCGCCGAAAGGATTGCCGCGCCGGCGACGATCAGGATCGCCCTGTCGGCGCCGATGCCCGGAAACCGCGTGCGCGCCGCGTCGTCTGCCGCGACCAGCGCGGCGATGATCGCCTGGGCGTCGGCCGTCGCCAGCCACATGCCGTCCACGCGGTTGCGGTCGTAGCGGCGCAGGCCGAGATGCGCGCCGGCCAGCGTCGTCACGGTGCCCGAAGCGCCGATGATCTGGAACCGCTCGGCCGCACCCACCCGACGGCGCAACGCGGGCGCGAAGGCGGCGAGCTTCTCGGCGAAGGCGTCTCGCATCGCCTCGTAGCGCGGCCTGGCGTCGGCGAGATGTGCGAAGCGGTCGTGCAGTGTCGCCACGCCGAAGGGGGCGGAGACCCAGTCGACGATGTGGGCGGCGGCTGCGCGGGCGCGGTCGTCAGCCTCCAGCATGCCGCGCCGCGCGGGCGCGAGCGCCATGAGCAGCCGGCCGCGCAGGTGCGGCGGCGTGCCGGACATGTCGATCCAGACCAGTTCCGTCGAGCCGCCGCCGATGTCGACCACGAGCAACTGGTCCGCGTCGGCCTCGTGCAGCGGCGCGCAGCCCGCCACGGCCAGCCGCGCCTCCTCCTCCGCCGAGATGACGTCGAGGCGCAGGCCGGTCTCGGCGCGCACCCGATCGAGAAAGCGCTGGCGGTTGACGGCCCGGCGACAGGCCTCGGTCGCGACCGCGCGCATCCGGCGCACGCCGTTGCGGCGGATCTTGTCGGCGCAGATCGCCAGCGCCTCGATCGCACGGTCCATGGCGCCGGGGGCGAGCACGCCGGTCTCCTCCACGCCCTCGCCGAGCTTCACGGCGCGACTGAAGCTGTCGATCACCTCGAATCCGCCAGACGCCGCGCGCGCCACGAGCAGCCGGCAATTGTTGGTGCCGAGATCCAGCGCGGCGAGCGGCGCAGGGCGGCCCGGGGCGCTCCCCTGATGACGCGTGGCGACCGAGGAAGGTTGAGGCTCCGCGCTGCTGACCATACCGCTCAGTTATCCGAGCCCGGCAGGCCCGGCAAGCGGCGAGCCGCGTCAGGCCCCGCCGGCCGCGGCGAGCCGCGTCGGCGTCGGCCGCACGCCCAGCGCCGCGCAGACCTCGAAGGGCAAGTCGGGATTGTTGAGCGTGTAGAGATGGATGTGCGGCACGCCTTCGGCGACGAGCCCCGCGCACTGTTCGGCCGCCACCTCCACCGCGAGCCGGCGCGCCGCGTCCGCGTCGGCGCAGGCGCCGAAGGCGTCGCGCAGCCGGTTCGGCACGCCTGCGCCGCAGCTCTCGGCGAAGCGGCACATCTTCTCGAAGTTCTCGATGGGCAGGATTCCGGGATGGATCGGGATCGTGATCCCGGCGCGGGCGCAGGCGTCGCGAAACCGCAGGAAGGTCTCGTTGTCGAAGAAGAACTGCGTCAACGCCTCGGTCCCGCCCGCGTCGACCTTGCGCTTGAGGTTGTCGATGTCGTCCTGCGGCGAGGTCGCCTCTGGATGCGGCTCGGGATAGGCGGAGACGGTGATGCGGCTCCAGCCGTCGACCGCCAGCGCCGAGATCAGCTCCACCGCCGAACCGAAGCCGCCGGGGTGGCGGGTGAAGCCGCCGGCGCCCTTCGGCGGGTCGCCGCGCAGGGCGACGATCCGGGTGCAGCCGAGCGCGCGATACTGGCGCGCGACCTCCAGCGTCTCCGCGGTCGTGGCGCCCACGCAGGTCAGATGGCCGGCGACGTCGAGGCGCGCGCGCTCCCTAATGGCGGCCATGGCGGCGATGGTGCGCTCGCGCGTCGTGCCGCCGGCGCCGTAGGTCACGGATACGAAGCGGGGCCCCAGCGGCGCAAGCCGCTCGACGGAGCGCCAAAGGTTCGCCGCCGCCGCGGGCGTCTTGGGCGGAAAGAACTCGAACGACACGCTGGGCGGCATGGCCATGGCGACACTCCTCGTCGCGGCGTCCTGCGGCCGCGCGCGGGACGATATGGTGCGGAGCGGAATCGTTCAACGCCGCGATGTCGCGAATGCGCGGCGTCCGGTCGTCGCCACGCCGACCCGCAGCCCGGCGAGCGCCTAGGAAGGACGGGCCGGGGGAGGGCCGCCATGCCGCAGATCGTGATCGTCTCGTGGCGCGACATCCCCGCTCAGGTGATCGTCCGCGAGGGCCGCGCGACCGCCAAGCGGCATCTGGGCGAACGCTTCGAGCAGGCCATCGACCGCTGCGCGATGAAGGTCGGCGCGCGGGACGACGACGCCTACCTCGCCGCCTGGCGCAAGAGCGCGCCGGTCGAGGCGGCGGGCGCGCTGGAGGCGCTCGCCGAGGCGGAGGCGGAGCGGCTGCGCGCGGCCTACGACGCGGCCGCGCTGCGCGCGCTGGTCGAGGCGGACGGCTGGGCGGCCGGGTGAGCAGGCGTTGCGACGCGCCCGCCGAGGGGGCAGGATGCGGGCCATGACAGCGCCGGACGTCGCCGCCTTCCTCGAGCGCATCTGACCGGCGAGGTCGCGGGGCACGATGATCGACGCCTACTACGACGACGAGAGCGCCACATTCGGCGACCGCATGGCGGCCGCTCGCGAGAGGCTTGGGCAGAGCCAGGCGCAGCTCGCACGGCGGCTGGGCGTGAAGCTGCAGACGGTGCAGGGCTGGGAGGCCGACCGCGCCGAACCGCGCGCCAACCGGCTGCAGATGCTGGCGGGGCTGCTCGACGTCTCGATGGTCTGGCTGATGACAGGGGAGGGCGCCGGCCTGCCCGCCGAACCCGCCAGTCCGCACGACGAGACCCTGGCCGCGCTGGCCGCGGAGCTGCGCGAGACCCGCATGGCGCAGGCCCGGCTGACCGAGCGCCTGGCGCGGATCGAGAAGCGGCTGCAGGCGCTGGCGAGCCGCGGCTGAGGGCTTTCCGCCCCCGCCCGCGGCCCCTATGGTCGCGCCGCAGGGGGAGCGCATGATCCGCTACGGCGTCGACATTGGCGGCACAAAGGTTGCGGCCGCGGCCATCGACGACGCCGGCCGCCGGCTGGACGAGGCGCGCCTGCCGATCCCCCGCGAGGATTACGAGGGCACCGTGGCGGCGGTTCGCGACGTGGTCGCGGCGCTCGCCGCCCGGATCGGCGCGCCGGTCGAGCGGCTGGGCGTGTGCGCGCCGGGGATCGTCGAGGCGGCGGCGGGGCGCATCTCGCTTGGCAACACCGACTGGCTGCGCGACCGCCCGTTCCGCGACGACGTCGCGGCGGCGGTGGGCGCGCCGGTGCGGCTGGCCAACGACGCCGACTGCTTCGCGCTGTCGGAGGCCGTCGATGGCGCGGGGCAGGGCGCGCGCGCCGTCTTCGGGGTGATTCTGGGCACCGGGGTGGGGGGCGGCTTCGTCGTGGACGGCCGGCTGGTCAGCGGACCGCGCGGCATCGGCGGCGAGATCGGCCATGTGCCTCTGCCGCGCGCCTCGGCCGAGGAACTCGCCGCCGGCCCCTGCAGTTGCGGCCGGCGCGGCTGCGTCGAGGCCCTGCTGTCGGGCCCGTCGCTGGCGCGCGACTTCCGCGCCACCTCGGGCCGCGCCGCCGAGGACGCCCGCGCTGTCGCGGCGCTGGCCGCGGAGGGCGACGCGGACGCCTGCGCGGCCTTCGCCCGCTACGAGGAGCGGCTGGCCCGGGCGCTCGCCATGGTGGTCAACCTCGTGGAGCCTGAGACGATCGTGCTGGGCGGCGGCGTCTCGAACGTCGAGCGCCTTTATGACAACGTGGCCGGGCTGATGACGCCGCACGTGTTCGGCGGTGTCTGCGAGACACGGCTGACGCGCGCCCGCCACGGCGACGGCTCCGGGGTGCGCGGCGCCGCGCGGCTCTGGGACCACTGACAGGAGAGAAGCCGATGACCGAACGGGAGACGCGCCTGCGCCGGCTGCGCATCCGCGCATGGCGGCGCGGCATCAAGGAGATGGACCTGCTGCTGGGCCCCTACGCCGACGGCCCGGCGGGCGCGCTCGACGAGGCCGCGCTGGCGGCCTTCGAGGCGCTGCTGGATGAGAACGACCAGGATCTCTACGCGTGGATCAGCGGCGCGCGGCCGCCAGCGCCGCATTGCGCCGCGGCGCTGTCGCGTGTCGCCGCCCACCACGGCATCGGCTGAAGGGGCGGGGCGATGGCGAGCGTCGGCTTCATCGGCCTGGGGAACATGGGCCTGCCCATGGCGCGCAACCTGCTGAAGGCGGGGCACGGCGTCCGCGCCTTCGACCTCGACGCGCGCGCGCTGTCGGCGGCGGTCGAGGCCGGCGCGACCGCCGCGGCCGGTCCGGCGGACGCGGCGACGGGCGTCGAAGCGGTCGTGTCGGCTCTGCCCGCCGCGCGCCACGTGCGCGCCGCGCTCGCCGGCGAGGGGGGCGCCTTCGCGACCGCCGCGCCGGGCGCGCTGTTCATCGACTGCTCCACCATCGACGTGGAGAGCGCCAGGGCCCTCGCCGCTGAGGCCGAGGCGGCGGGCTGCGCGATGGTGGACGCGCCGATGTCCGGCGGCGTCGGCGGCGCGGCGGCCGGCACGCTGACCTTCATGGTGGGCGGCCCCGAGGCGGCCTTCGCCCGGGCCGAGCCGCTGTTGCGCGCCATGGGGCGCAACGTGTTCCACGCCGGCGGGCCCGGGGCGGGCGCGGCGGCCAAGATCTGCAACAACATGATGCTGGCGATCCAGATGATCGCGGTGTCGGAGGGGTTCGCGCTGGCCGAGAAGCTGGGGCTTGAGGCGCAGAAGCTGTGGGACATCTCCTCCACCGCCACCGCGCGCTGCTGGGCGCTGAACGACTACTGTCCCGCCCCGGGCCCCGCGCCCGCCGCGCCGTCGAACCGCGACTATGCGCCGGGTTTCGCGGCGGCGCTGATGCTGAAGGACCTGCGAATCGCCATGGAGGCCGCCCAGACCGCGGGCGCGCTCACGCCGATGGGGGCCCAGGCGACCCAGCTTTACGCCATGATGGCCGAGGCGGGGATGGCGGAGCGGGACTTTTCGGCGATGTTCCGCTTTCTCGGCGGGACCGCGCGCTGATCGCGCGCCATTTTAACCGACTGTTGCCCTTTTTGTTTCATTGCTGCCCGCGACGCACAGGTCGAGGGAGAGGTCACGATGAGCATTCAGGGCAAGGCGGCGGTCCGGCAGGCCGAAAGCGTCAAGGACACCCCGACCGGGCGCTATGTCGATACGTTGGCCCTGGTGGAGCGGCTGCACCGGCTGCTGCTGGACGTCATCAAGGACGAGTTCGAGCGGCTGGGTCTGCTCGACGTCAACCCGGTCCAGGCGCTGCTGTTGTTCAACATCGGCGAGAACGAGGTCACCGCGGGCGAGTTGAAGACCCGCGGCTACTATCAGGGCTCCAACGTCAGCTACAATCTCAAGAAGCTGGTCGAGGCGGGCTACATGCACCACCAGCGCTGCGGCGTGGACCGCCGCGCGGTCCGCATCCGGCTGACCGAGAAGGGCCGCGACATCCGCGAGGCGGTGGCGCACCTGTTCGAGCGCCATGCGGAGGACCTCGCCGCGCGCGGCCTGTTTGGGCCGGAGAACGGGGCCGAGGTGACGGGCGGGCTGCGGCGCATCGAGCGCTACTGGTCCGAACAGATCCGATACATCTACTGAAGCCGCGCAACGGAAAAAAAACCCGCCGCCGGCAGCGTCATCGTAACGGACGAATCGACTGTTCTGACGTAGGCTTCGCGTGAGGCAGCGGGGTTCGCTTGATGCGTCAGGCGCCCCGTAATAAGAACGCGAAACCGCGTTGATCGACGGGCGGAATAATGGGCGAAGCGGCCAACGCGCAGCTGCGCGGCTATGACAGCTTCAGGGTAAGTCTCGGCGACGAGATGCGCGGCGAGCGCGCCTCGCTGGGCAAATCGTTGCTCGACGTGCAGCGCGATCTGCGCATCAAGGCCGCGCACATCGACGCCATCGAGAACGCCGAACCCGACGCGATTCCGCACCGTGGGTTCGTCACGGGCTATGTCCGCGCCTATGCCCGTTATCTCGGCATGAACGAGGACGCGGTTCTGCGCCGCTTCTGCGAGGAGTCGGGCTTCGAGCCCTCCGCCGGGTCCATGGCGCTGACCCCGTCCTCTCAGGTCGCCAAGGCGCCGGGACGGCGCGACGACCTCGACGCGGTGATCGCCGGCTCCAAGCTCGCCGCCGCCTCCCGCGCCGCCGCCTACAGCGCCGATTTCGGCTCCACGCTGCGCGGACTGGGCTCCCTCGGGGTGCTCGTCGCGCTGGTCGGGGGACTTGGCTATGGCGGCTGGGCGCTGCTGGAGAACATTCAGCGCGTGCAGTTTGCTCCGGCGCCGGTCGCGCCAGAGGCGCTCGCCAGCGCTCCCGACATCGAGACGATCACCCGGATCGCGCGCGCGGGCGCCGTTCCCGCGCCGATGATCGACGCCGCCGCGCTCGCCGCGGTCTACGCCCTGCAGGAGATCGCGCCGCCGCGGCTCGAGCCGCGCGACGGCCCGATCTCCGCCCTCGACCCGGACCGCTCCGGCGTCTACGCCGCGCGCGACGCCGCCGAACTTGCGGCGGTGGACGGCCCACTCGCGGCCGCGCTTGCCCGCGGCCCGGAAGAGCCGGTTGTCGTCGCCGCGCCGTCTGCCGAAGAGGACGCGGACGCGGACGCCGCGCAGCCGCTGGCGGTCGCGCGCGGCGTCGCGCTGGTCGCCGCGCAGGAGGCCTGGGTGCGGGTGCGCAACGCGACGGGCGCGGTGGCGCATGAGGCCCTGATGCAGGCGGGCCAGGTCTGGCGCGTCCCCGAGGACGCGGAGGGCTTCACCTTGCGCGCGGGCAATGCGGGCGGCGTCTTCATCGAGGTGGACGGGCGGCGCTTCGGCCCCCTCGGCCGGCCAGGCGGCGTCGTTTCGAACGTGCTGCTCGACGCGGAGGCCGTGCGCAGCGTGTTCCCCGTCGCCGAGGCGCCGGGCGCCGACGCTCCCGCCGCCGACGCCCTGCGCAGCGCCTCGGTCGGCCTGCCGGGCCAGTAGCGGCGACCGCCGGCAGCAGCGACCACCCGACCCGTCGACGCCGCATCCGCTCCGGGCTACACCTTGCGCGCGATCGAGAACGCGAGGCCCCCGATGAGCATCCGCCCCTGGCGCGACATCCACCGCCGCAAGAGCCGGCGCATCATGGTCGGCCCCGTTCCCGTGGGCGGCGACGCGCCGATCACGGTTCAGACGATGACCAACACGCTGACCACGGACGCGAAGGCCACCATCGCCCAGGTGCTCGCCTGCGCCGAGGCCGGGGCCGATCTCGTCCGCGTCTCCTGCCCCGACGAGGACAGCACCCGCGCCCTGCGCGAGATCGTGCGCGAGAGCCCCGTGCCGATCATCGCCGACATCCACTTCCACTACCGGCGCGCCATCGAGGCGGCGGAGGC
>DAINOD010000068.1:0-17657 GCA_036735545.1 Rubrimonas sp.
GGTGGGCTATCCCGGCTCGGCGGAGGTGGTGAACATGCAGCCGCCCGACGCGCTGTTGCAGATGGGCGTGAACCACCTGCCCACGGTCGGCGACGGGCGGCAGTCCGGCACCTCCGAGAGCCCCTCGATCCTGAACGCCAGCCCCGAGGCCGCCATCGGCGGCGGGCTCGCCTTCATCCGCACCGGAGACCGGGTGCGGCTCGACATCAACGTGGGCACGCTCGACCTGCTCGTCTCCGACGACGAGCTGGAGGCCCGCCGAGCCGCCTGGAGCCCGCCGGAGCTGCCCAACCAGACCCCGTGGCAGGAACTCTACCGCGCCCATGTCGGCCAGCTCGAAGGCGGCGGCTGCCTCGAATTCGCCACCGCCTATCGCCAGGCGCACAAGCAGATGCCGCGCGACAATCACTAGGCCCCGCGAGGCCGAAACCGAGGGATGACCGATGAAACTGCTCCGTTGCGGCCCCGCGGGCGCCGAGAAGCCCGCCATCCTCGACGCGAACGGCCGCGCCCGCGACCTCTCCGCCCATGCGCCCGACTTCGCCGGGGCGGCGCTGTCGCTGACCGCGCTCGACACCATCCGCCGCATCGACGTCGAGAGCCTGCCCATGGTCGAGGGCCAGCGCATCGGGTCCTGCGTCGCCGACGCGCCCAACGTCTGGGCCATCGGGCTGAACTACGCCAAGCACGCCGCCGAGACCGGCGCCCAGCCGCCCAAGGAGCCCATCGTCTTCAACAAGGCGACCGGGACCATCGCCGGGCCCTTCGACGACGTGACCATCCCCAAGAACAGCGTCAAGAGCGACTGGGAGGTGGAGCTGGCCGTGGTGATCGGGACCACGGTCTCCCACGTCTCCGAGGCTGACGCGCTGGGGTGCGTCGCGGGCTACTGCGTCGCCAACGACCTCAGCGAGCGCGAATGGCAGACCGAGCGCGGCGGCCAGTGGGTCAAGGGCAAGTCGGCGCCGGGCTTTCTGCCCATCGGCCCGTGGCTGGTCACCGCCGACGAGGTGGCAGACCCGCAGAACCTGCACCTGTGGCTGGAGCTTAACGGCGACCGAATCCAGGACAGCAACACCTCCGACATGATCTTCGGCGTCGCGGAGATCATCAGCTACATGAGCCGGTTCATGGCGCTGCGGCCGGGCGACGTGATCGTGACCGGCACGCCCTCGGGCGTCGGCATGGGCATGAAGCCCCAGCGATACCTCAAGCCCGGCGACGCGATGCGGCTGGGTATCGAGGGCCTCGGCGTGCAGGCGCAGACCGCGCGGGCCTTCGCCTGATGCGCGTGCTCGTGATCGGCGGCGGCGGCTTCGTCGGCGCCAAGCTCGCCCAGCGGCTGGCGGCCGAGGGCGCGCTGCGCGGCCAGCCGATCACGGCGCTGGTGCAGGCCGACATCGTGGCGCCCGTGCCCGTTACAGGGAGCGGCGGCATCGCACTCGACGTGGCCGATGCCGCCCAGACCGCGGCGCTGATCGGCCAGGGCTGGGACGTGATCTACCACCTCGCCGCCATCGTCTCCGGCCAGGCGGAGGCCGAGTTCGACCTCGGGATGCGCATCAACCTGCACGGAACGCTGAACGTTCTGGAAGGCGCGCGCGCGCTGGGAACGGCGCCGGTGGTGGTGTTCGCCTCCTCGGTCGCGGTCTACGGCGGCGCAGCCCCGGACCCCATCGACGATTTCACCGTGCTGCAGCCGCAGACCTCCTACGGCGCGCAGAAGGCGGCGGCGGAGTTGATGATCGCTGACTATTCCCGCAAGGGCTTCGTGAGGGGCCGCGGGCTGCGGCTGCCGACGGTCACGATCCGGCCGGGCAAGCCCAATGCGGCCGCTTCGTCGTTCATGTCCTCGATCTTCCGCGAGCCGCTTCAGGGCGAGAGCGCCAACTGCCCGGTCGGCGAGGATTACGCGGTCTGGCACTGCTCGGCGCGGACGGTGGTGCGCAACCTGATCCACGCCGCCGGGATCGACCAGGCGGCGCTGGGGACGGCGCCCTGCCTGATCCTGCCCGGGCGGGTCGACACGATCGGCGAGATGATCGCCGCCATGACGCGCGTGGCCGGCCCCGAGGCCGCGGCCCGCATCACCCGGAACCGCGAGCCGGTGATCGAGAAGATCGTGACCGGCTGGCGCCAGCGGCTGGACTGCGCCCGCGGCCTGTCGCTCGGCTTCATCGCCGATGCGTCCTTCGAGGACAACGTGCGCTACTTTCTCGAGGACGACATCCGCCGCTGAGCGCTCACCGCAGGATCGGCGGGCGCTTCTCCGCCGGCGGCGCCGCCGGCGTGGTGGGCGCATCCAGCAGGTCCAGCCCCTGCGCCCGCGCCGCCGCGAGCGCGGGATGGTCGGGGCGAAGGACGGCGACCCCCACCGCCTCGCCGGGCGGAGCGTAGGGCTGGGCGATCCGGCCCAACGCCGCCGCCAGCGCCGCCGCGCCCCGGGCGAAGGCGGGCGCCGGGGCCAGCAGCACGGTCAGCGCCGGGGCTTCGCCGTCGCGCCCCAGCCGCACCAGATGGGCCGCGGCCACCATGCCGGGGAACGCCGCGAGCCGGCCAGCCAGCGCCGCCGCCAGCCCCGGCTCGGCGCCGACGGGCGGCGCAAGACGCAGCGGGCCGGCCAGCGCGTCCTCCTCGACAGCGCCGCCCGCCTCGGCGGCCAGCCACGCCACGGTCGCCGCGTCGGCGAGCGCGCCCTGCCCGTCTTCGCCGAGATTCAGGCCGAGACCGAGCCCCGCCCCGGCCAGCGCCGCCACCAGCGCCCGGCCCTCCAGCGTGACATAGGCGGTGGGGGCGCCGAAGAAGCCGGCCATGCGGGCGTCGTCGTCGAAGGCGAGCGCCACGGGTCCCGCCTCCAGCGGAAAGACGAGCGGGCGCAGGGTCTCGGCCTCCTCCTCCACCGGCACGCAGAGCGGGCTCTCCAGCATCAGCGCCCAGGCGCGGGCCTGCGCGTCCGCCGGCGCCTGCGCCCCTTGCGCGGCGGCGAAGGCGCGGTCGAGGGGGCTCACCCTTCGGCCTCGGCGCGGGCGAGCACCCAGGCGAGGATGTCGTCGCGCACCCGGTCGCGCTGCAGGTCGTCCAGCAGCAGGTGCCAGCCCTCCGGATAGACGATGCGCGCCACCGGACCGGGGATCGTCTCGGCGACGGCCAGCACGGCGCCCGGGGCGATGAGTTCGTCCCGCTCGCCGTGCAGCACCAGCACGGGGCGGTCCAGCAGGGGGGCCGCTGCGGCGGCGCGGTCCATCACGCGCAGCAGGCCCACGATCTCGCGCCCGCTGGGCTGGCCGATGTGCAGGGGGTCGGCGGCCAGCGCGCGCAGCCTCGCGTCGTCGTCGGTCGGGCGGAAGGTCGCGACCCCGCCGCCGCGAAAGCGGTGATCCGGCGCGACGGCGCCAAGCGCCCACATGCCCACGCGCACCGGCGGCGAGACCTGCCCGCCCCCCGCCACCGCCGCGGCCATCAGGATCACCGCATCGACCTGCGGCGTGCGCCCCTCGCCCAGCGCCGCCAGCACGACACCGCCGCCCATGGAGTGCCCCAGCGCCACGAGGGGGACGCCGGGATGGCGTTCCGCGATCTGGCTGGCGACCGCGGCGAAATCGGCCACCAGCGCGTCGGCCCCGGGCCAGGACAGGCGCGAGGGATTCCGCCCGAAGCCGCGCTGGTCGTAGGCGTAGACGGCCACCCCCGCCTCGGCCCAGGCAGGCGCAGCGTCGGCGAAGGCGCGCGCGCCGTGGTCGCCGAAACCGTGGACCGCCAGCAGCGCGGCGCGGACGGGACCCTGCGCGGGCCACTCGGTCAGGGCCAGCGGCGCACCCCCGGCGCCCTCCACCGTGGGCGGCGCAGGCGGCGGCCCGTATGGCGCGGGCAGCGGGCCCCCGGCGACGCAGGCGGCCAGCGCCAGGCTCAGCGCAAGCGCTGTGAGACCGCGGCGCGCAGCGCCGGCGCCAGCTCCGCCTCGAACCAGGGATTGCGCTTCAGCCATGCGGTGTTTCTCCACGACGGGTGGGGCGTCGGCAAGACCTCCGGCGCGAAGTCGCGCCACGCCCGCACCGTGTCGGTCAGGCGGGGCCCCGCCCGCGACCCCAGATGCCAGCGCTGGGCATGGGCGCCGACCAGCAAGGTCAGATCGATCTGCGGCAGCGCGGCCATGAGCGCCGCGCGCCATCTCCGCGCGCAGAGCGGCGGCGGCGGCAGGTCCGCGCCGCGCGCGTCGTAGCCGGGAAAGCAGAAGGCCATGGGCGCGATCGCGATGCGGGCCGCGTCGTAGAACGTCGCGCGGTCGACGCCCATCCAGCCGCGCAGCCGGTCGCCGGATGGGTCGTCGAAGGGCAGGCCCGAGGCGTGCACCCGCGCCCCCGGCGCCTGCCCCGCCACGAGAATGCGCGCCGTGGACGACACGCGCAGAACCGGCCGCGGCGCATGGGCGGTCGCCGTCGCGGCGAAGCGGTCGGCGCAGAGCCGGCAAGCGTCGATGTCGGCCGCAAGCGCGGCGAGGGATGGCGCGGTCATCGACCCGATGATGCGCCGCCCGGGGCGGCCGTCCAGAGCCGGCGTTGCCGCCTGCGCTTCGGCGGCCTATCACGGGCGCGCAACCCGGCCGGAGACCGCCATGACCGACGCAGCCCCCCGCCATGTGCAGATCGGCCCGGTCACGCTGGGCGCCGAGCTGCCGCTGGCGCTGATCGCCGGGCCCTGCCAGCTTGAAGGTCTGGACCATGCGCTGACGATCGCCGGGCGCATGGCCGAGATCTGCGCGCGCCATGGGGTCGGCTTCATCTTCAAGGCCAGCTACGACAAGGCCAACCGCACCTCGGTCTCGGCCCAGCGCGGGGTCGGCATGGAGGCGGGGCTGGCGATGCTGGCGGAGGTGCGCGCGCGCACCGGCGCGCCCGTGCTGACCGACGTGCACCTGCCCGAGCACTGCGCGCCCGCCGCGCAGGCGGTTGACGTGCTGCAGATTCCGGCCTTCCTGTGCCGCCAGACCGACCTGCTGCTGGCGGCCGGCGAGACCGGCGCGGCGATCAACGTCAAGAAGGGCCAGTTCCTCGCGCCGTGGGACATGGCCAACGTCGCCGCCAAGATCGCCTCCACAGGCAACGAACGCATCCTGCTGTGCGAGCGCGGCGCGAGCTTCGGCTACAACACGCTGGTCAGCGACATGCGGTCGCTGCCGATCATGGCGCGCACCGGCTGGCCGGTGGTGTTCGACGCGACCCATTCGGTGCAGCAGCCGGGCGGCCTCGGCGCCGCCTCCGGCGGCCAGCGCGAGTTCGCCCCCGTGCTCGCCCGCGCCGCGGTGGCGGTGGGCGTCGCGGCGGTGTTCATCGAGACCCACGAGGACCCCGACCGCGCCCCCTCCGACGGGCCGAACATGGTCCCGCTGGCGGAGATGGACGCGCTGGTCGGCCGCCTCGCCGCCTTCGACCGGCTGGCCAAGGGGCGCTGAGCCTCGACCGACCCGCTCTCCTGCCGAACCGGCTCTCAGCCGACCTCGGCGCGCGCGCGCCAGTCATGCAGGCTCGGCGTCGCGAGGTCGAAGCGCTCCCGCGTCATTGCGTAGCCTTGACCGCCCATGCGGCCCAGAGCGTCGAGGCCCGCGGGGTCGACGTGCAGCCGTTCGTTCACAAGGCCGGGGCGCGCGTGCATGGCCAGCACCTCGCCCAGAATGATCTCGCGCGAGCGGCCCAGCGCCAGCGTGACGTGCCGGCGGCACTCGAAGGCCACCGGCGCCTCGGCGATGTAGGGGCAGCGCACCCGCAGGCCGGGCGCGGCGGTCAAACCGGCCTCGGCCATCTCATCGACCCCGGGCGGAAAGCCGATGGCGGTGACCGACATCGCCTCGGCCAGCGCGACATCGACCACGTTCACCGTGAACTCCTCGGTCATGCGGATGTTGGCGGCGGTGTCCTTGAAGCGCATGTCGGCGTGGTTCTCCACCCCCAGCGCGAGGATGGGCGGGTCGGCGGAGAGGCAGTTGAAGAAGCTGTAGGGCGCCGCGTTCGGCCGCCCGTCGGCGTCGACGGTCGTCACCCAGGCGATGGGCCGCGGTACGACGGCGCCGATCAGCAGCTTGTAGCGGTCGCGCGGCTCCAGCGCGTCGAAGTCGAATCGGTCGCGGCGGCTCACGGCGCAGTCTCCGCATAACGGGCGAGAATGGCGGCGACGGGCGACTCGGCCGCGTCGCCGTCGAAACGGGCGCGCGCCTGCACGGCGCCGAGATGGCGGGCCATCAGCCCGAGCGCGGCCTCGGCGTCCTGTTCGCGCAGGGCCTCGATGACGCCCGCGTGCTCCTCCAGCCCGCATTCCGCGGAGTGCGGCCGCCCGTAATGGGCGAGGATCAGCGAGCAGCGCGAGACGATCTGCGCGACATAGGCCGCGAGCGTCGGCGAGCCGGTCAACTCTGCCATGAGAATATGGAACTCGCCCGCCAGTCGGATGGACCGCGGGCCGCCGCCGCGCAGGGCGCGCTCCTCCTCCTTCAGGTGAGCCTCCAGCGCGTCGATGGCGTCGCGCGACATGCGCCGGCACAGGCGGCGGACCACCTCCGCCTCCAGCATGTGGCGCATCTCGAAGACGTCCTGCGCCTCCTCCAGCGTCGGCGTGGCGACGGCGGCGCCGCGGTTTGGGCGCATCTCCACCAGCCCTTCGGCCGCGAGGCGGATCAGCGCCGCGCGCGCGCCGGTGCGGCTGACGCCGAACACCTCGCCGATCTGGTCCTCGGGGAGCTTTGTTCCCGGCTTCAGCGCCTGCTCGATGATCGCGCGCCGGAGCGAGGCGTAGATCGCGTCGCCGCGGCTCTGCTGCGTGGACATGGCCAGCGCTCCCCCTCCGTCTCGGCCACCGTGGCGCGCATCCAATCCCTGGTCAAGCTCGTATACGTTTTTTGTGGCGGATCGAATCGGATCGGGTTACGACTCGGTGAACGCCCCTTGCAGAGGATGCGCCGCTCCATGTCTCGCACACCCCTTCTCGCCGCGCTGGCCGCCCTCATGGCCTCCACGGCAGCCGTCGCCGAGGCGAAGACCCTGCGCTGGTCCTCGCAGGGCGACATCGCCACCTTCGACCCCTACGCGCACACCGAGAGCTTCACCTCCAACGTGCTGCACCACGTCTACGACCCGCTCGTGCGCCGGTCCGACACGCTGGAGATCGAGCCGGCGCTTGCCACGTCGTGGGAGATCGTCGCGCCGGACCGCTGGCGCTTCACGCTGCGCCAGGGCGTGACGTTCCACGACGGCGCTCCCTTCACCGCCGACGACGTGGTGGCCTCGCTGACGCGCCTGATGCATCCCGACGCGCGCGCCCGCGGCAACGTCTCGAACGTCGAGGGCGTCGAGAAGGTCGACGACCATACCGTCGACATCTTGCTCAAGGGCCCCTACCCGCTGCTGCTGAACGATCTGACCGGCGTCTTCATCATGGACGCCGAGTGGCTGCAGGCCAACGACGCGACCACGCCGGGCAACCTGACCACGGGCGTCACCACCTACGCCTCGACCAACGCCAACGGCACCGGGCCCTTCATGCTGGAGAGCTACCGGCCCGACAGCGGCACCGACATGGTGGTCAACCCCGACTGGTGGGACGAGCCGCGTCACAACCTGACGCGCATCGAGTTCCGCCCCATCGGCGCGGACGCCACGCGCGTCGCGGCGCTGCTGTCGGGCGAGCTTGACCTCATCGCCCCGGCGCCGCTGCAGGACCTCGACCGCATCGGCGCCGCGCCGGGCTTCAAGGTCGAGGAGGAGCCGTCGCTGCGGTTGATCTTCCTCGGCCTGAACCATCGCGACGAACTGCACGCCATGCCGGGCGAGCCCAACCCGATGAAGGACGTGCGGGTGCGCCAGGCGCTGGCCCACGCCATCGACCTCGACACCATCCGCGCCCGGGTGATGCGCGGCGCCTCGCGCAACGTCGGCCTGATGGTGGCGCCGCCGGTGCCGGGCTACGACGCCGCGCTCGACACGCCGGTCCCCTACGACGCGGAGAAGGCGAAGGCGTTGCTGGCGGAGGCGGGCTATCCCGACGGCATCTCCACCAAGCTGAACTGCTCGAACAACCGCTACATCAACGACGAGGCGATCTGCGTCGCCATCGCCTCGATGTGGACGCGCGCGGGCATCCAGACCGACCTGACCACGGAGAGCCGCGCCACCTACTTCCCGCTCGTAGACCGGGGCGAGGCCGACGCCTATATCTTGGGCTGGGCCACCCTGCCGGCCATGGACGCCTACAGCGTGGCCAGCGCGCTGCTGCACACCCGCGGCGGCGGCATGGGCGGCAACAACCCCAACGGCCTGTCCGACCCGCGGCTCGACGAGCTGACGCAGAAGGCGGCGGTGGAGCTGGACGAGGACGCGCGCCGGGCCCTGCTGACCGAGGCGCTGAAGATCGCCCGCGACGAGGCCTATTTCGTGCCGCTGCACCAGCAGCCGGTGGCCTGGGCGATGTCTGACGCCGTGAGCGTGCCGGTCTTCGCGGACGAGTTCATCCGCCTCTGGTTCGCCCGGCTCGATTGAGGGGGTTGCGGTGGCGCGCGTCCTGATCGGCCGGCTGTTCCAGGCGCTGCTCGTCACGCTCGCCGTCACCGCCATCGCCTTCGCGATGTTCCGCTTCGTGGGCGACCCGGTGCGGATCATGGCGCGGGAGGAGGCGAGCCAGGAGGAGATCGCGGAGCTGCGGTCCCGCCTCGGGCTCGACCGGCCCGTGCTGACCCAATACGCGGCCTTCGTCGGCCGCGTCGCCACGGGCGAACTGGGCGTGAGCTATCGCAACCAGCGCCCCGTGGTGGACCTTATCGCCGAGCGGCTGCCCGCGACGCTGGAGCTGGTTCTCGTCGCGACGGCGCTTTCGCTGGCGGCAGGCGTCCCGCTCGGGGTGGTCTGCGCGCTCAGGCCGGACGGCTGGCTGGCCCGCGCGATCCAGAGCCTGTCGCTCATCGGCGTCTCCACGCCCACTTTCGTCACCGGGATCGTGCTGATCCTCGTCTTCTCCGTCACCCTGCGGTGGCTGCCCTCCTTCGGCCGCGGCCAGGTGGTGGACCTCGGCGGCTGGACGACCGGGTTCCTGACCGAGAGCGGCCTGCGGGCGCTTGTGCTGCCGTCGATCACGCTGGCGCTCTACTCCCTGACGCTGATCATGCGGCTGGTGCGGTCCGAGATGATCGACGTGCTCTCCACCGACTACATCCGCTACGCCCGCGCCCGCGGCCTGCCGGCGCGCTACATCCACTTCCGGCTCGCGCTGCGCAACGCGCTGATGCCGGTGATCACCGTGACCGGGCTGCAGATCGGCTCCCTGGTCGCCTTCGCCATCGTCACCGAGACGGTGTTCCAGTGGCCCGGAATGGGTCTGCTGTTCATCCAGGCGGTGAACTTCGTCGATATCCCCGTGATGACCGCCTACCTGCTGTTCGTCGGGCTGATGTTCGTGGCGCTGAACATGGTCGTCGACGTGACCTATGCGCTGGTCGACCCCCGGCTGCGGGTCAAGGCGTCATGAGGGCGCCGCTGTCGGTCTTGCTGTCGGGCGCAGTGGCCTCGGCGCTGATCCTCGCGGCGCTGCTGGCCCCGTGGCTTTCGCCCAGCGACCCCACCGCGCTGGGCTCGTTCAACCTGATCGACGCCGAACTGCCCCCCGCCTGGGTCGAGGGCGGCGATCCGCGCTTTCCGCTCGGCACCGACAACCAGGGGCGCGACCTGCTCTCCGCCATCCTCTACGGCGCGCGGGTCTCCATCGGGATCGGGATCGGCGCGGTGCTGCTGTCGGCGAGCATCGGGGTCACGCTGGGGCTGATCTCGGGCTATTTCGGCGGTTGGGTGGACGCGGCGCTGATGCGGCTGGCGGACGTCATCCTGAGCTTTCCCACCATCCTGATCGCGCTGCTGGTGGCTGGCGTCGCCCGCGCCGTGTTCCCGGCGGCGACCGACGTCGCCTGGGCCCCGGTCATCCTGATCGCCGCAATCGGGATCAACGAGTGGGTGCAATACGCCCGCACCGTGCGCGCCGCGACGATGGTCGAGGCGGCGCGGGACTATGTGCGCGCCGTGCGCGTGATCGGGCTGCCGACGCGCACGGTGCTGGGCCGCCACGTGTTGCCCAACGTCATGGGGCCGGTGCTGGTGATCGCCACCATCAACCTCGCCGGCGCGGTGCTGACCGAGGCGACGCTGAGCTTTCTGGGCGTCGGGATGCCGCCGACCTACCCGTCCCTCGGCACGCTGATCCGCATCGGCAACGACTTCGTGTTCTCGGGCGTCTGGTGGATCGCGCTGTTTCCCGCCCTGACGCTGGTGGTGCTGGTGCTGAGCGTCAACGTGGTCGGCGACTGGCTGCGCGACCGCTTCAACCCCAAGCTGGCGGCGCGCAGGTGACCCCGGTCCTCGACATCCGCGGGATGCGGGTCGACTACCCGCTGGCGGGGGGCGTGTTCACCGCCTGCGAGGATGTCACGCTGCGCATCATGCCCGGCGAGATCCACGCGCTGGTCGGCGAGAGCGGCGCGGGCAAGACCACCGTGGGCAACGCGGTGATGGGGATGCTGGAGAAGCCCGGCCGGATCGCCGCGGGTTCGGTCTCGATCCTCGGCCGGCCCGTCGACCCCGCCACCGGCCGGGCCGAGGGCGTGCGGCAGGGCCGCGACGTGGGCGCGATCTTCCAGGACCCGATGACGGCGCTCAACCCGCTGTTCACGGTCGAGAGCCAGCTCTGCGAGACGCTGCGCTTCCACCTCGGCCTGCGCGGGGCGGCGGCGCGGGCGCGCGCGCTGGAGCTGCTGCGCGCCGTCGGCATCCCCGAGCCGGAGCGCCGGCTGGGCGCCTATCCGCACCAGCTTTCGGGCGGTCAGCGCCAGCGCGTGGTCATCGCCGCGGCGCTGTCCTGCGACCCCGGCCTGCTGGTGGCCGACGAGCCGACCACCGCGCTCGACGTCAGTGTGCAGGCGCAGATCCTCGACCTGATCCGCAGCCTGACGCGGGAGCGCCAGCTGGGCGTGCTGCTGGTGACGCACAACATGGGCGTGGTCGCCGAGGTCGCCGACCATGTGACCATCATGCGCCACGGCCGCGTGGTGGAGAGCGGCCCGACAGCGCAGGTCCTGCGCGCGCCCAGCCACGACTACGCCCGCGCGCTGATCGGCGCGGTGCCGCGGCTAGACCGCCGGCTCGACCGCTTCCCGACGCCCGGCGCGACCGACCCGGCCGCCGACGCCGCCCGCGCGGCGCTCGGGACCCGGGGCGAAGCCCGGCAGGGCGGGCCGCTGCTGGAGGTCGACGGGCTCGTCGTGGAATATGCGGCGAGCGGGCTGATCCCCGGCGCGCGCGGACGCGCGTTCCGCGCCGTCGACGGCGTCAGCTTCACGGTGGCCGAGGGCGAGGTGTTCGGCCTCGTCGGCGAGTCGGGTTGCGGCAAGACGACCACGGCCAACGTGATCGCGGGGCTGGTGAAGCCGACCGACGGCGACGTGCTGTGGCGCGGCCGGCCGATCGAGGAAGTACGGGCGGGCCGGGCGCGGCGCGCGATCCAGATGATCTTCCAGGACCCCTATTCCTCGCTGAACTCGCGGATGCGCCTCGGCGGCACGCTGTCGGAGCCGATCCTGTTCTACCGCATCGCCGCCACGCGGGCCGAGGCCGACGCCGACGTCGCCACGCTGCTGCAGGCGGTGGGGCTGGAGCCGGCGATGGCCGACCGCTTCCCGCACGCCTTCTCGGGCGGCCAGCGCCAGCGGCTGTCCATCGCCCGAGCGCTGGGCGCGCGGCCACGGCTGCTGGTCTGCGACGAGCCGACGTCCTCGCTCGACGTCAGCGTGCAGGCGCAGGTGCTGAACCTGCTGAAGGACCTGCGCGACGCCACCGGCATGGCGCTGATGTTCATCAGTCACGACCTCGCCGTGGTGCGCCAGATGTGCGACCGGGTGGCGGTGATGAAGGCCGGGCGCATCGTCGAGACCGGACCCACCGAGGCGGTGTTCGCACGGCCGGCCGACCCCTACACGCGCGAACTCCTGTCCCTGATCCCATCGCTGGCCGCGCTCGACCGCCGCCAGCCCGCCTGACCCCGGAGAAGACCCATGGCCGACCTGATCGTAGCGAACGGCTACGTCGTCACCCTCGATCCCGAGCGCCGCGTGATCGAGCGCGGCGCGGTCGCCATCGCGGGCGACCGCATCGCCGCCGTGGGCCCGGTCGAGGAGGTGCTGGCCGCCCATCCGGGCGCCGAGGTGATCGACGCCGCGGGCAAGGCCGTGATGCCCGGCCTGATCGACGTGCACGCCCACGCCGGCCACGGTCTCATCAAGACCCTTGGCGCCGGCGACAGCGGGGCGTGGTATCGCGCCTGCCAGCTCGCCTACACGATCGGCTCCACGCCGGAGTTCTGGCGCGCGGAGGCCCGACTGGCGGCGCTGGAGCGGCTGCGCTTCGGCGTGACCACCGGCGTCTCGCTGCTGGGCGGGGGCGACTCGATCATGCGCACGGACGAGGCCGTCTACGGCGACGCGCACATGGAGGGCGTGCTGGAGGTGGGCACGCGATCGGTGGTCGCGGTCGGCTCGACGCGCCCCCCGCACCCGCTGACCTACGCCCGCTGGGACGGCGAGACGTCCACCGAACACCCGGTGAGCTACGAGCGCCAGCGCGACACCTGCGTCGAACTGATCGAGCGCTGGCACGGCGCGCACGGGATGCGCACCAACGTGGCGATGCTGACGCCGACCCTGCGCGCCGAGCATGTCGACAGCATCGGCGCCGCGGCGCTGGCGCAGGCCCGCGCGCAGGCCCGCGAGATGAGCGCCATCGCCCGCGAGCGCGGCCTCGTGTTCACACAGGACGGCCACCAGAAAGGCTCGGTCGCCTACGCGCACGAACTCGGCGTGCTGGGGCCGGAGGCGCTGCTGTCGCACTCCACGGGCCTGACGGCGGACGAGATCCGCATCTGCGCCGACACAGGCACGAAGATCGCGCACAACCCCTCCGCCGTCGCCTCGATCCTCGCCCGCTGCCCGGTGACGGAGCTGCTGGAAGCGGGGGTGATCGTGGGCCTCGGCTCCGACGCGACCGCGCCGGACCGCAACGCCGACATGTTCCGCCACATGCAGCAGTGCATGCACTACCACCGCACCTTCCACCGCGATCCGTCGTGGCTGCCGCCCGGCAAGGTGCTGGAGATGGCCACGATCGACGCCGCGGCCGCGCTGGGCATGGAGGCCGACATCGGCTCGCTGGAGGTCGGCAAGAAGGCCGACGTCGTGCTGCTGGACCTGCGCCGGCCGCACATGGCGCCGGCGAACATGCCGCTCTACCGCATCGTCTGCTTCGCCAACGGCAACGACGTGGACACGGTGATCGTGGACGGCGTGGTGCGCCTGCGCGACCGCCGCGCGGTCGGCCTCGACGAGGATGCCGTCATCGACGCCGCCGAGCGCGAGGCGGCGCTGATGATCGAACGGCTGGGCCTGCAGGCGCTGCTGGCGACGCCCGACACCTTCTGGCGCGCCGTGAAGGGCTGAGCCCCTCAGACCTTGAGCCCGGCGGCCTCGGGCCGCCGGGGGATGTCGCCGTCCCGCGACAGCAGGATGGCGACGGGCCGGGTGCGCTCGAACTCCGACAGCACCACCACCATGATGGCCGTGATCGGCACCGACACCACGGCGCCGGCGACGCCCCACAGGCTGCTCCAGACCGTCAGACTGACCAGCACCACCCATGGACTGAGGTTGAGCGCGCCGCCCATCACCCGCGGCTCGATCACGTTGCCGACCACGAGTTGCGCCGCGGCCAGCACCGCCACCAGCGCGAGCACGGTGTTGACGTCGCCGAACTGGGCGACGGCCATCACCGCGGGAAAGGCGACCCCGACGAAGGAGCCGACGTAAGGCACATAGTTGAACAGCGCGATCAGCACCGCCCACAGCGCCGCGAACTCGACGCCGAAGGCCGCCATGATCGCCCAGCTCACCACGCCGAGCGCGATGTTGATCAGCGTCTTGACCGCCAGATAGCGGCTGACGCGGGCGTTGATGTCGTCGACCACGACGCGGATGCGCGCCACCTGACGCGGGTCGTCGGACAGCTTGGCGATCTTGCTGGCGAAGCTGCCGCGCTCCATCAGGATGAACGCGACGTTCAGCACGATAAAGAACTGCACGCCCAGCAGCGCCGTCGCCGACATCGCCAGCGAGCGCAGCATGGCCTGCATGTCGAACTCGCCGAGCAGATCGGCGCGCAGGGCCTCCCAGGTCGGCTCGCGCTCGAGCCCCACTGCGGCCGCGGCCTGCTGGAGCGCGGCGAGGAAGCTCTCCTGATGCATCGGCGCGCGCGCGGCGATCGAGCCGAGCCCGCCCAGCAGCAGCGCCCCGACCTCGGCCACCACCAGCAGGATGAGCGCGGTGGCGGCAGGCAGGCGGGCGCCCTCGGGCAGGCGACGGCCCATGACCGACACCCGGCCCAGCATCCCCGACACGCCGAGGATGACGTAGACCAGCAGGATCGCCACCACCACCGGAACGAAGATCGGCCTGCCCACGACGAGCAGGTAGCCCAGCAGCACCACCAGAATGACGGCGTAGACGACGTTGCGGAACCCCTCGTGCATGGCTCAGAACGCCAGCCGCAACGACAGCGAGCCGAACTGGGTCCAGTCGTCGCGCGTCTCGAACTCCGGCGTCCGGAACACCTGCGTGTAGCTCAGCACCGCGCCGCCCCACTCCATCGAGGCGCCGAAGCTGAACTCGCCGACGACGCGCTCGGGATCGACGCTGCGGCTGTCGCGGAAGGTGTTGCCGTCAAGGAACAGGTTGCGCCCGACAAGCCGCCCCTCCGCCGCGGCGAAGACATACCACGCATCGGCCCCCGTGCGGCGCACGTCGGCCACCGTGCGGCGCACCCGCGGCGGGCCGTAGTCCTTGGTCAGCCCCTCCCCCGCCCGCAGCGTCAACGCGCCGGTCGCCGAGATGTCGACCGTGCCGACCGCGAACGCCGCCTGGGGGATCGCGTCGAACTCCACGCCCAGCGCCGCCACCCGGCCGGTTCCATAGCGTCGGTGCTGCTCGTAGAGCACGCGGAAGGCGACCTCCGTGCCGATCTGGGTGTCCCAGCCCTTCGGGTCGTCGCCGATGAAACGATGGATGAGCTTCTGCGTCTGCTCTGCCAGCGACGGCTCGCCCGTCACCCCGATGTCCAGCGCCAGCGTGTCGAGCCGGTCGCCGCGGTCGGCGCTGAGCGCGACCGTCCCGAACAGATATCCGGCGTAGGGCCGGTCATCCAGCGGCGGGTCGCGCAGCGTGATGTCCTCCGGCGTGAACATCGCCTGACCGAGCCCGTAGGTGACGCGCCACTCGGCGGGGCCGTCGAGCGGCGACAGGCGGTCGCGGGCCCAGGCCGCCCAGCCTGGCAGGTCGACGGGCGAGAAGCGCAGGAAGGTGCCGTTCGTGTATTGCTCGTCGATGCCGACGAAGACGTCGTTCTCGATGATCAGCGTGAAGGCCCCGAGGCGGGGCCCTTCCTCGGCCGACGCGACGCCTGCGCCCAGCATCGCGACGACAACCCATGCGCGCATGCCGCGTGTCTCCTGTCCCGTTCCGCGCGACAGTCGCCGGGCCGCGCGCGAAAGGAAAGCCCTCAGAACGAGCCGAAGGCCGTCCCGAGCCCGATCACCACGACCAGCGCCACGATCGGACCCGCTACGGCCGCCACCACGACGTCGGCGTAGCTCTCGCGGTGGGTGCAGCCGCAGACGGCCAGCATGGTCACCACCGCGCCATTGTGCGGCAGGCTGTCGAGCGTGCCCGAAGCGATCACCGCCACCCGGTGCATGATGGAAGGGTCCAGCCCCGTCTCGGCGGCTATGCCCATGAAGGTTGGCCCCAGCGCCTGAAGGGCGATGGTCATGCCGCCCGAGGCCGAGCCCGTCAACGCGGCGAGGATGTTGGTCGCCACCGCCAGCGACACCAGCGGGCCGCCGCCGATGCCCAGCACCCAGTCGCGCACCGCCTCGAAGGCCGGCAGCGCGGCCACCACGGCGCCGAAGCCGACAAGGCTCGCGACGCTGAGGATCGGCAGCGCCGCCGCCGCCGCGCCGCTGTCGACGCTGTTGCGGATGTCGCCGAATCGCGGGCGGTTCAGCGCGACGACAAGCACGTTGGCCACCAGCAGCGCCACGATGACGGACCAGACGCCGCCGACCGCGGAGAGCGTCGCGCCCCCCCAGCGCGGCTCGGCGAGGAAGCTGAAGTCCAGCGCGGGGAGAACGAACTGCGACATCAGCAGATTGACCGCCACCACGGCCATCAGCGGCGCGACCGCCACGGCGATGGGCGGGCGGCGGGGCCAGTCGGCGCCGCGGTCGATCTCGGCCGGGTCGAACTCGCGCGCGGTCGAGGCCAGTTCGCGCACCGCCACGTCGTCGATCGCGGGCGCGGCGGCCCCGCCGAAGCCCTCGCCGGCGGCGGCGGCTTGGGCGCGGCGGAGGTTCAGCCACCACAACCCCGCGCCCAGCATCACCAGCGAGGCGATGACGCCGAGCCCCGGCGCGGCGAAGGGCGTCGTGCCGAAGAACGGCATGGGGATGGCGTTCTGGATC
The DNA here is from genome assembly GCA_036735545.1 of Rubrimonas sp. Classification (GTDB taxonomy): domain Bacteria; phylum Pseudomonadota; class Alphaproteobacteria; order Rhodobacterales; family Rhodobacteraceae; genus Rubrimonas. The sequence goes on from DAINOD010000068.1 coordinate 16,582, forward strand.
GCCGGCGTGCCCGGCATCGCCGACATGGTGAAGGTCGAGGTGCCGAGCGCCATCGCCCCCGGCAGCAGCCGCCGCGGCACGCCGCCCGCCTTGAACAGGGCGAGGCCCATCGGCGCGATCACGAAGAAGGCCACGAACAGGCTGACGCCGCCGTAGGTGATCATCGCGCCCGCCAGCACCACGGCGAGGATCGCGCGGGAGGGGCCGAGCTTTTCGGTCATGAAGTCGGCGATGGCGCTGACCGACCCGCTGTCGTCCATCAGCTTGCCGAACAGCGCGCCGAGCAGGAACAGGGGGAAGAACTGCGCCACGAAGCCCGCCGAAGCCCCCATGAAGGTCTGGGTCCAGTTGGCCAGCAGCGGCTCGGCCGAGAAGGCCGCGGCCACCATGGCGGCCAGCGGCGCCAGCAGCAGGATCGTCCAGCCCCGGAAGGCCAGCGCCATCAGCAGCGTCAGGCCCGCGAGGATGCCGATCAGGCCCATGTCACACGCCCTCGAGCAGGCTGTCGACGTCGAAGGTCGAGCGCACGCCGATGTCCTGCAGATGCGCCTTTCCGAACGCCTCCGCCGCCTTGCGTCCCTCGTCGCGCAACATGGTCAGGAAGGCCCACTCGGCGTTCATCTTGGAGGAATGGCCGAGCTTGACCATGATGTCGGAGGTGATGCGGTGCAGGCGCATCTCTTGCCACAGCTTCGCCTCGGACGCGCCGGGGTCGATGATCTGGCGCATCAGCGCGAAGGCGCGCAACTCCTTCAGGAGCGGCGCGTTGAAGCTGATCTCGTTCAGGCGGCTGGCGATCTCGCGCGCGGTGCGCGGGGTCTCGGCGCGCACCACCGGGTTGATCTGGATGATGAAGGTGTCGTTGCTCTCGCACTCGCGCACCAGCGGCGTCATGGTCGGGTTGCCGGCGAAGCCGCCGTCCCAGTAGGGCACGCCGTCGATCTCGACCGCCTGATACATCGAGGGCAGGCAGGCCGAGGCCAGCAGCACGTCGGCCGTGATCTCGTGCTTGCGGAACACCCGGCCCTGTCCGGTGTGGACGTTGGTGGCGGTGATGAACAGCTTCACCGGGCCGG
>DAINOD010000069.1:0-17471 GCA_036735545.1 Rubrimonas sp.
TCGATCACAGCCGCGGAGGCGTAGGACATGCTGAGGCTGAGGGCGGCGGCGACGGAAAAACGGAACATGACACTCTCCCAAGCAAAATGCTTTCAGCTCAATTAAAGGCTGAAAAAACATCGATCAATACAATTTTAACGGATGTTGACGATCACCCCACCGCCACCACCGGCCGCATCTCCGCAAGCGCCGCGTCGTCCAGCCAGCAGCGGATGCGGTGGCCGCCGGCGACCTCGCGCATCGGCGGCAACTCGCGCTCGCAGCGGCCGTCGGTCACCTGCGCCTTGCGCGGGCAGCGGGTCTGGAACGGGCAGCCGGAAGGCGGGTTCATCGCGGAGGGGATCTCGCCCTCCAGCACGATCCGGTTCTTGACCGCCTTGGTGTCCGCCACCGGCGCCGCCGACAGCAGCGCCTCGGTGTAGGGGTGATAGGGCGGCGCGAAGACCTGCCCCGTCGTCCCCTGCTCGACGATGAAGCCGAGATACATCACCACCACGCGGTCGGAGAGATAGCGCACGATGCCGAGGTCGTGGCTGATGAAGATCATCGTCGTGCGCCGCTCGCGCTGGATCTCCATCAGAAGGTCAGTCACCGCCGCCTGCACGGAGACGTCGAGCGCGGAGACCGGCTCGTCGGCCACCACCACGCTCGGCTCGCCGGCGAAGGCGCGGGCGATGCCGATGCGCTGCTTCTGCCCGCCGGACAGCTGGCGCGGCATCCGCTCCGCGAAGGCGCGGGGCAGCTTCACCACGTCGAGCAGCTTCAGCATCCGCTCGCGCCGCTCGGCCTCGTTGGCCCCGATGCGGAACATGCGCAGCACGCGCATGATCTGCGATCCCACCGACTGGCTGGGGTTCAGCGTGTCGAAGGGGTTCTGGAACACCATCTGCAACTGGCTGACGACGCGCGGCCCGCGGTCGCCGACCGCGACGTCGCCGATCTCGACGTTGCCGAGCGTCACCCGGCCGTCGGTGGCCGTCTCGAGGCCCAGCAGCACCTTGGCCAGCGTGGACTTGCCGCAGCCGCTTTCGCCCACGATGGCGACCGTCTCGGCCTCGCGCGCGGCGAAATCCACCTGTTCGTTCGCCTTGACGGTGCGCTTCTCCCCGGTCCCGAACAGCCCTGCGCCGGCGACGTCGTAATGCTTGCGCAGGCCCTGCACCCGCAGCACGACGTCTCCCGGCGCCTCGGCCGCGGCGCGGGTCTCGACGGCGGGGCCTTCGGCCCAGTCGATCTCCTCGCCGCGCAGGCAGCGGGTCAGGTGGCGCGGGCCCGGAGCCGGCAGCATGGGGATCACGCCGCGGTCGCAGCGGCCCGGCGCGAAATGCGCGCAGCGCGGGCCGAAGTTGCAGCCCTCGGGCCGCTCGTGGGGCAGGGGAAGCTGGCCGGGAATGGCCACCAGCGGCCGGGCGTTCTTGTCGGCGCCGGGAAGCGGGATCGAGCGGAACAGGCCTTGCGTGTAGGGATGGCGCATCCGGTCGAACACGTCGGCGATGTCGCCGGTCTCCACCGCCTCGCCCGAATACATCACCGTCACGCGGTCGCATGTCTCCAGCACCAGCCCGAGGTTGTGCGAGATGAACAGCATCGAGGCGCCCGAGTTCGCCGCCAGCTCCTTCACCAGATCGACGATGCCGGCCTCGACCGTGACGTCGAGCGCGGTGGTCGGCTCGTCCATCAGCAGGAGCTCCGGGCCCGACAGGAGCGCCATCGCGATGACCACCCGCTGCTGCTGGCCGCCCGAGATCTGGTGCGGATATGCGTCGAAGACGCGCCGCGGGTCGGGCAGCTTGACCGCGCCCAGCATGTCCAGCGCCCGCTCGGTCGCCTCGGCCCGCGACGCGCCGTCGTGCAGCATCGGCACCTCCACCAACTGCGCGCCGACGCGCATGGCCGGGTTCAGGCTGGCCATGGGCTCCTGGTAGACCATGGCGATCTTGCCGCCGCGAAGCTGGCGCAGGCGCGCGGGCGGGGCGGTCACAAGGTCCTCGCCGCGGAAGCGGATCGAGCCGCCGACGATGCGCCCATTGGCGCCGAGATCGCGCATGATCGCCAGCGCGACGGTGGACTTGCCGCAGCCCGACTCGCCCACGAGGCCCATCGCCTCGCCCGGCATGACGCGGCAGGAGAAGTCCATCACCGCCGGAATCTCGCCGGCGCGGGTGAAGAAGCTGATCGAGAGGTTCTCGATGTCGAGGACGGGCTCTGTCTCGGCGGTCATCGGCGGTCCCCCTGCCGGACCAGTGAAGCCCGGCCGGACGCCGAGGGCAACCTTTCACGCGCGCGCGGGCTCTGCTGGCGCCGGATCGGGCGCGGAAAGGCCGTGCGGCGTCTTGCGCCACATGCTGGGGGCCGCGATCAGCTCGACAACCGCGAGATAGGCCGCGGCCGCCCCCATCGGCCAGTAGAACGCCATCGTCGGTATCCACGGCCACAGCCAGGTTTCGCCCCGGCGGGCGGTGGCGGCGAAACCCGCGGTCAGCATCGCGCCCCAGCCGACGACCTGCACCAGCGTCACCGCCGACAACGCGCCCGCCGGCAGGCTCTCCAGCCACGACGGCGGATGGCCGAGCGCGACCATGGCCCAGGTCAGCCACAGCAGCGGCAGACCCAGATAGGCCGCCGCGCCGCCGAGAAAGATCGCCTGGAAGGCCACGAAGCCGCGCACGCCCAGTTCGCCGAGCAGGGCCCGGGGCCGGCGCATGTGCACCAGCCACGTCGTGAGGTAGCCCTTCAGCCAGCGCGAGCGCTGGCGCAGCCATTGCAGCGGCCGGCACGCGGCCTCCTCGTGCGTGATCGAGGCGCTGATCTCACAGCGCATGCCCGCCCGCGCCAGCCGCATCCCGAGGTCCGCGTCCTCGGTGACGTTGTGCGCGTCCCAGCCGCCCAGCCGCTCCAGCGCCGCGCGCCGGAAGAACACCGAGGTGCCGCCGAGCGGGATGGGCAAGCGCAGGTCGCGAAAGCCCGCGAGCAGCACGTCGAACCAGATCGCATACTCCACCGCGAAGCAGCGCGTCAGCCAGCCGTCGCGCACGTTGTAGTAGTCGAGCCGGCACTGCACGCAGGCGACCTCGGGGGGGCTCTCGCGCAGGATGTCGGCGACGCGGCGCAGCTGGTCGGGCGCGGGGCGGTCCTCGGCGTCGTAGACCCCGACGATCTCGCCCTCGGCGAAGTCGAGCGCATAGTTCAACGCCCGCGGCTTGGTGCGCGGCCCGCCCGGGGGCACGGTCAGAACCTGCGCGAAGGGTGGAGCCCCGAGCGCGTCGATGGCGCGGCGGGTGGCGTGGTCGTCGTGTTCGAGGATCAGCTTCACGTCGAGCAACTCGGCCGGCCACTCCAGCGCGCGGAGCGCCTCGAACAGGGTCGAGACCGATTCGGGCTCGCGCAGCAGCGGGATCAGCAGCGTGATGCGCGGCGGCGGGCGATAGTCGGCCAGCGCCACGGCGCCGTCGCGATCGCTCGGCGCGGGGTCGCGCAAGGGGCGCAGCGCGCGCGCCAGCACCGCCACCCGGAAGCCCGCGCTCAGCGCGTTGAGCGCGCCGAACACGAGAAACAGCGCAGCCGCCACAGGTCCGGTCCACAACCACAGCGCCACCAGCAGCGCCAGCGCGGCGGCGGCGAGGATCACGCGAATCGCGCCCGCCGAGCGCGCCCGGGCGCTCAGGTTCAGCGGCGCGCGGGTGGCGGCGCGGTCGGCCAGCCCTTGCGGCCAGGCGCGGGCGACAGCCTCGGCGATCTCGTCGTCGTCGGCGAGCGCCAGCATCGCGGTGGCGGGATCGCCACCCAGCGCGCCCAGACGGGCGGCCGCCATCTCCGGGTCCGCCGCGATCCACACGACCCGCGCGCCCTCGCGCCGCCAGGGGGCCAGGCGCTGGGCCAGGTAGGACGGCGCGAGCGCGTTGTCGCCGAGCGCCGCGTCGATCGGCTCCGCCAGCGGCGAGGCCGCCGGCAGGTTGCGCTGAGCCGCCGCCGCCGCGCAGACCGCCCCGCCGCTCGCCCACCCGCGCCGCGCCAGGATGCGGCCAAGTCGGGCGTTGCTGAGCTGCTGCGCCTCGAGCGCGCGCGCCACGTTCGACATGCTCGCCGCGCCCTGGGCGACCAGAAGCGCGCCGATCTTCTGCGGCGCTCCCCCCGGGGCGTCGCGCATCAGGCCTGAGTCCAATTGTCTCCCCTCGCGCCGCCAGAAATGTCGCGACGATTCGCCCCGAAAACTTCGATACGCGACTTTTCGGCGATTGACGCGCGGTTTTTCGACAAAGCAGTGACGTTGAACCGCGTGACCCCCTTCGCCATATAAATGCGTGCGCGGCGCCGCTTCAGGGCCGCGCGCGACAGTCGCTTTCAATGAAAGGGCTCAGATGACGCGCATGACCTTCGCCTCGCACCCCTTCCTTCTGGGGTTCGAGGATCTCGACCGGCTGGTGGAGCGCACCGCAAAGAACGGGGAAAGCTATCCGCCCTACAACATCGAGCAGCGGGGCGAGAACGCCTACCGGATCACGCTGGCCGTCGCCGGGTTCGCCGAACGCGATCTGGCCATCACGGTGGAGGACCGCCAGCTGGTTGTTCGGGGCCGACAGGGCGAGGAGGAGCGCGAGGGCCGCGTCTTCCTGCACCGCGGCATCGCCACGCGCCAGTTCCAGCGGGTCTTCGTGCTGGCGGACGGCATGGAGGTGACGGGAGCGCACATGGATGTCGGGCTGCTGCACGTCGATCTGGCCCGCAGCGCGCCCGAGAGCGTCGTGAAGACCATCGCGATCAAGCGCCCGGCCTGAACGGCGGGCGCATGTCAGGAGTGAAGATCATGGACCATCCGTCCTTCGACGACCGCGACGCCGTGGCCGAAGCCCCGGTGGAGAGCCGAATCGTCTACATCCGCGCGGTGCCGGCCAGCGAGTTGCCGGCCGAGGCGCGCGCGCGCATCGGCGATGCGCCGCTCTACGCCATCCACGACGCGGCCGGCGCCCGGCTGGCGCTGGTCGCCGATCGCGACCTCGCCTTCGCAGTGGCGCGCCAGCACGAGATGACCCCCGTCAGCGCGCACTGAGTTCGGCGCCGCCGCCCTCAGTGGCGGAAGTGGCGCATTCCGGTGAAGACCATCGCGAGCCCCCGCGCGTCGGCAGCCGCGATCACCTCGGCGTCGCGCATCGCGCCGCCGGGCTGAATCACGGCGGTCGCTCCCGCGTCGGCCGCCGCCTCGAGCCCGTCCGCGAACGGGAAGAAGGCGTCGGAGGCGACAGCAGAGCCGACCGTGGCCGGCTGCGCGAGCCCCTCGGCCGCGGCCATGTCCTGCGCCTTGCGCGCGGCGATGCGGGTGCTGTCCACCCGGCTCATCTGGCCTGCGCCGACGCCGACCGTGGCCCCGTCCCGCGCGTAGACGATGGCGTTGGACTTCACATGCTTGGCCACCGCCCACGCGAAGCGCAGATCGGCCGACTCGGCCTCGGTAGGGGCGCGCCGCGTGACGACGCGCATGTCGCGCAGCAACAGCGCGTCGCGATCCTGCACCAGAAAGCCGCCCGCCACCTGCGTCCAGCGCAGCGCGGGCGCGGCCGGGTCGGGCATGGCCTCGGTCAGCAGCAGGCGCAGGTTCGGCTTGCCCGCGAAGACCGCCAGCGCGGCGGCGTCGGCGCCCGGGGCGATCACGACCTCGGTGAAGACCGCCGCGATGGCCTCGGCCGTGGCACCGTCGAGAGGGCGGTTCACCGCGATCACGCCCCCGAAGGCCGACACGCGGTCGCAGGCCAGCGCGCGGGCGTGGGCCTCGGCCAGCGTCGCGCCCAGCGCCGCGCCGCAGGGGTTGGCGTGCTTGACGATCACGCAGGCGGGCCGGTCGAACTCGGCCGCCGCCTCGAAGGCCGCGTCGGTGTCGGCGATGTTGTTGTAGCTGAGCTCCTTGCCCTGGATCTGCCGCGCCGTGGCCACGCCGGGCCGGTCCGAGCCGTCGCGGTAGAAGGCGGCGCGCTGGTGGGGGTTCTCGCCGTAGCGAAGCGCCTGGGCCAGAGCGCCAGCCGCCGTGCGGCGTCGCGGCGTCGCGAGCCCGGCCTGGGCGGCCATCCACGCCGAGACCGCCGCGTCGTAGGCCGCGGTCCGGGCGAAGGCCTCGACCGCCAGCCGCGCGCGCGTGGCCGCGGCGACGCCGCCGGCGGCCTCGATCTCGGCCAAAACCGCGGCGTAGTCCTCGGGGTCCACCACCACCGTCACGCCGGCGTGGTTCTTGGCGGCGGCGCGGATCATGGCGGGGCCGCCGATGTCGATGTCCTCGACGCACCGCGCGGCGTCGGCGCCCGAGGCGACGGTCGCCTCGAACGGGTAGAGGTTCGCCGCCAGCAGGTCGATCGGGCCGATCCCCTGGGCCGCCAGCGCGGCCATGTGCGCGGGGTCGTCGCGGCGGGCCAGAAGGCCGCCATGGACCGCTGGGTGCAGGGTCTTCACCCGCCCGTCCAGCATCTCGGGAAAGCCGGTCAACTCGGCCACCTCGCGCACCGCCAGACCCGCCGCCCGCAGCGCCGCCGCCGTGCCGCCGGTGGACACCAGCTCGGCGCCCCGCGCGGCGAGGCCGGCGGCGAAGGCGGCCAGCCCGGTCTTGTCGGAGACCGACAGAAGGGCGCGGCGGATCGGCAGGGTGTCGGACATGGGGGCCTCCGGGCGAACGGCGTCCCCTTCGCGCGCCGGGACCGGTCGCGCAAGGGGCCTCAGCCGCTGCGGCGGGGCGCCGGCGCGTCCTCGTAGAACGCCCAGGTGACGCGACCCCAATAGGCCTCGGCGCGGCCGGCGATCACCAGTTGCAGACCCTGCCGCGCGACCCCGGCCAGATCGTCGAGCAGCGCGCTCTCCACCAGCGACAGCGCCCCGCCGCTGGCGCGCATCCGCCAGCGCGCGCCGTCGGGCAGGTTCAGCGCGGCGCCCTCACCGCCGGGCTCCACCGTCGCGACCACGCCGGGACCGAGGTGGAAGCGCACGCAGAACGGCACACCCCCGTGCGGTTTCGCGATGCGGTCGAAGCGGGCGCGCGCGGCGGCGTCGGGGGCGGAGAGGGTGTCCTCGCCGCGCAGGTCGCGCCCGTCGCGCGCCAGCCGCAGCCGGCGCATCACGGTCAGGCCGAACCGCGCACGATAGCCGTCGTGCTCGCCCTGCAGCCACAACGCGTCGTCGGCCTCCTCCCGCACGCAGGAGACGGCGCGGGGCCCGGCGGCGAAGCGGCGGCCGTAGGTGCGGGCGATGTAGCCGTCGGGCTCCAGCCGCGCCGCCGAGACGCCGGCGATCTCCACCGCGGAGTGCGCGGCGGTGGCCCGGGCCGCCAGCGCCCAGTCCGCGCCGAGGCCCGCGCCGGCGCCGACGCCGCCGAACAGCCGCGTGCGCCCGAAGCTGGCCTCCAGCGCGAGCGGACTGGCCCCCGCGGTCGGCGAAGCCCCGGGCGCGGCCGCGTCGAGCAGCAGCGCCGCCCGGCCGGCGGCCAGCCTCTCGAGCCCGAGCGCCTGCTCGCGCCGGGGCCCGCGGCCCTCCGGGCCGGCGCGCGCCAGCGCCTCGTCCAGCAACCCGTCCGCCGCAGCCCCGCCGCCGTGCATGCGCGCGAGCCCGCCGTCGCCGAGGCGCAGCGCGCGCAGCATCGGCCCGATCTCGCCCAGCGCCGCCTCGTGGCGCGGGTCGAGCGGGACGCCGCGCTCGCGCAGCGCCTCGGCGGTCCAGGCGAGCAGCGCGAAACCCTCCGCCAGCCGTTGCGGGCTGCGCCCCGCCCCCGGCGCCAGCGCCGGCGCCGCGCGGCCGATCAGCGCCGCGGCGTGGCGGGCCCGGCGCGGCCCGTCCTCACGCGCCAGCAGCCCCAGCGCGAGCCCCGTGACCGCCCAGAGCCGCGGCAGCCCGCGCGGCGCAGCGCCAGACCTCGCCGCGAGGAACGCGATGTGGCGGCCCGCGGCGCGCTCCAGCAAGCGCCGTTCGGCCGGCGCGGGGGCGAGGATCGGCGCGGCGCAGACCAGACGCGCAAGCCGGCGGCCCGCCAGATCGGCCCGCCAACCCTCGGCGGGGCTGCGGCGCAGGGCGTCGAAGGCCCAGGCCCGCAGCACCGCGCGGTCGGGGCGGGCGGCGGCGGCGGCGTGCTCCAGCCAGTCGAAGCCGTGCAGCGCCTCGGCCCAGGCCGCGTCCACGGGGCCCATGTCGAAGGGCGAGCCGCGGGAAAGTCGCGCGCGCCGGCCCGCCAGCAGAAGATCGCCCGACGCCAGACGCGCCGCCGCCTCGCCGTCGCCCGGCGACAGCGGCTCGGGCGTCCAGCGCAGGGGCGCGGCGCGTGCTGTCAGCCGGCAGCGAAGCGCTACCGCGCGGTCGCGCAGCCGACCGGCCGCGCGCGCAAGGCGGACGCCCGCCGCCTTCAGGGCCGTCAGAGGTCGCGCCAAGTCTTTCCCGCCTCGCAGACTTTCCGGGGGCGACCATGGCGAAGCGTGGGCGCGCTGTCACGCCTTGGCGAATCGCGCGGCGAAGAAGCCGTCCATGCCGCCCCGATCCGGCCACAGGTCGGGCCGCGCGCGCAGCCAGCCGCCGGGGCCGACCAGCGCCGGCTCGCCCAGCTCGTCCGGCCCCAGCGGCAGGCCCACGGCGTCGGCGGTGCGGGCGAGGAAGGCGCGGGCCCGCGCCTCGCCTTCCTCGGGCAGCAGCGAGCAGGTGCAGAACACCAGCCGCCCCCCCGGCGCGACCATGGCCCAGGCGGCGTCGAGAAGGCGATCCTGCAGGGCGACCATCTGGGCCACGTCGGCCTCGCGGCGCAGGTGCAGGATGTCGGGGTGGCGGCGCGCCGTGCCCGTCGCCGTGCAGGGCGCGTCGAGCAGAACGGCCGGGAAGGCCTCGGCGGGGCGCCAGTCGAGCGCGTCGGCGCAGACCACGTCCGCCGACAGCCCGGTGCGGGCGAGGTTCTCCCGCAACCGCCCCAGCCGCTGGGCCGAGGCGTCCAGCGCCGTCACCTGCGCGCCGGCCGCGGCGAGTTGCAGCGTCTTGCCCCCCGGCGCCGCGCACAGATCCAGCGCGCGCAGCCCCGCGACGTCGCCGAGCAGCCGCGCCGGCAGGGCCGAGGCGGCGTCCTGCGCCCACCAGGCGCCCTCGGCGTAGCCCGGCAGGGCGGTGAGTTGGCCCGGCCGCGACAGGCGCAGCGAGCCGGTCGGCAACCTCTCCGCGCTCAGCGCCCCGGCCCAGCGGTCGACCTCGGCGGGGTCGCGCGGGGTGAGGTCGAGCGCGGCGTCGCGGACCAGCGCGGCGGCGAGGCTCGCCGCGCCCGCCCCGCCCCAGGCCTTGCGCAGCCGGCGCGCGAGCCACTCGGGCAGGGCGGCCAGCGGCGCGGCCGGGTCGGCAAGCGCCTGCGGCGCGGCCTCCGCGGCGCGGCGGGCGACGGCGTTCACGAGGCCCGCAAGCGGCGCGGCGCGGCGGTCCGCCTTGGCCAGCCGCACGGCGGCGTCGACGGCGGCGTGGGCGGGCGCTCCCATGGCGCCGACCTCGGCTGCGACGAGCCGCAACGCGTCGCGCGCGAGCGCCGCGCTGGGTGCGATGGGCTGGCGCATCAGCCCGGCCAGCAGCGCATCGATCGGCCGCAGCCAGCGCAAGGTCGCCGCGGCGAGATCGCCCGCCCGGGCGCGGTCGGAAGGCGGCAGCGCGCCCGCGGCGGCGTCGGCCTTGGCCGCGTCGAGGCTGCGGCCGCCGTCCAGCACCGCGGCGAGCATCGCCAGCGCGGCCCGGCGCGGCGCCAGACCGTGCGGGTCCCGCGTCGGCGCGTTCAACGCAGAGCTTTCGGGCGGGCGGCCGGCGCGATCGGCCTCACCGGCCGCGTCCCACGCGCGGCACGCGCGGCGCGGCGCCGGAACGCGGCGGGGCCGGCCGGCGCGGCCCGCCCGGCGCCGAGGCCATGGCGCGCAGGGCGGCGATGCGGTTCTCGGCCGCCGGGTGGGTGGCGAACAGGCTGTCGAAGCGTTTGCCTGACAGGGGGTTGACGATGAACAGCGGCGCCGAGGCGGGATTGCGCTCGGCGGTGGGCAGCTCGATGCGCTTCGCCATGCCGGAGATCTTGGCCAGCGCCGAGGCCAGCGCCAGCGGCTGGCCGCTGATTTCGGCGGCCATGCGGTCGGCGGAATACTCGCGCGTCCGGCTGATCGCCATCTGGATGAGCATGGCCGCCAGCGGCGCCAGGATCACGCCGAGAATCACCCCGATCACGCCAAGCGGGTTGCGGTCGCGCCCGCCCGAGGCGCCGAAGAACATCGCCCATTGCGCCAGCATCGAGACCGCGCCCGCGACCGTCGCCGCGACCGTCATGATCAGCGTGTCGCGGTTGGCGATGTGCGCCAGCTCGTGGGCGATGACGCCCTCCAGCTCCGCGCTGTCCAGCGTGCGCATGAGCCCCGTGGTCACCGCGACGGCGGCGTTGTCGGGGTTGCGGCCGGTGGCGAAGGCGTTGGGCTGGTCGGTGCGGATGACGTAGACGGCGGGCATAGGCAGCCCCGCCTGCGCCGCCAGCCGCTCGACCATGCCGTGCAGCTCGGGCGCGCCCATGCGCGTCACCGGCTCGGCGTTGTGCATCCGCAGCGCCAGCTTGTCGGAGTTCCACCAGGCGTAGGCGTTGGTCGCCACAGCGAAGGCCAGCGCGATCATCGCGCCGCCCGAGCCGCCCAGCATGAAGCCGACCCCCAGAAACAGCGCGGTCATCGCCGCCAGCAGCATCATGGTCTTGACGCCGTTCATGCTCGCCCCTTCATGCGCTTCACGTTTCGCGGAGGGATATATGAACGACCCTGACAGCCTCAAAGAGCGGCGGATCGCGGAAGCCGCGGCCCGGGCGCTGGCCGAGGCGGCCGAGCGCCGCGGTCCCGAGCCCGTTCGCGCGCCGGAGCTTGGCGGCCGCGCCGGCCCCGACCCCGCGCGCTTCGGAGACTGGGAGAAGAACGGCATCCTTTCCGATTTCTGATCTGGACCCCAATTCATGCGCGTATTCGACGCGGCCGAAACCGCCGCCGCCCTGCCCTACCCGGCGCTGCTGGACGCCATCGAGGCCGCCTTCGCGGCGGGCTGGACCGCGCCGCTGCGCCATCACCACACGATGAAGCGGCCCGGAGAGCCGGACGCGACGCTTCTGCTGATGCCCGCATGGGCCGGCGACACGGGCGGCGTGAAGATCGTCAACGCCACGCCCGCCGCAGCGGCGCGGGGCATGCCGACCATCGCCGCGAGCTATCTGCTGTTCGACGCCGCGACGGGGGCGCATCTGGCGCTGATGGACGGCGCCACGCTGACCGCGCGCCGCACGGCCGCCGCCTCGGCGCTGGCCGCGCGGCTGCTGGCGCGGCGCGACGCGCGGCGGCTGCTGGTGGTCGGCGCGGGCCGCGTGGCGCAGGAGCTGCCCGCCGCCTACGCCGCCGCCCTGTCCGTGGAAAGCGTCGCGGTCTGGTCCCGCCGGCCCGAGGCGGCCCGGACGCTGGCCGCCCGGCTGCGGGCGGAGGGGCGCGAGGCGCGGGCGGTGGAGGACCTCGAGGCGGCGGCGAAGGCGGCGGACGTGATCAGCTGCGCGACCCTGTCCGCCGAGCCGCTGATCCGCGGCGCCTGGCTGCGCGGCGGCCAGCACCTCGACCTGATCGGGGCCTTCACGCCCACGATGCGCGAGACCGACGACGACGCCGTGGCCCGCGCCCGGGTCTACGCCGACACAGGGGCCGCGCTGACCGAAGCGGGCGAACTGGCGCTCCCCATCGCCTCGGGCGCTCTGGACCCGGCTTCGGTGCGCACCCTCCACGACCTGTGCGGCAAGGGCCCGGTCCTTCGGGAGCCGCAGGACGTGACGCTGTTCAAGAGCGCCGGCCACGCGGTCGAGGACCTCGCCGCCGCGCGGCTGGTGTGGCGCGGCGCAGTCTGAGCGCGGGCGGCGCTCCCGGACGGGCCAGCGCCGCTGCGCCGGCCGCGGTCAGGCGCACGGTGCGGCGGCCGACCGCCTGACCGCACGCGCTGGATCGCCTCCCGGCCTTGGTTTTTCCGGTCGTGCGCGGTGCTCGGCCGGTTGTTCCAGCGGCTTCCGGCGCATATCCGGGACAGGCTCCATTGTGGAGCCGCCGTGGAAGGAGACCGATACGATGCGATCCCTCGCCGCCGCGCTCGCGGCCCTGCTGGCGTCGCCGGCCAGCGCCGAGACCATCGAGACCTCCGCCGGCCCCGCCGAACTGCAACGCGTCGCAGGCGGGCTGGAGCACCCATGGGGCCTCGCCTTCCTGCCGGATGGTCGGATGCTGGTCACCGAGCGGCCCGGCCGGCTGCGCATCGTCGAGGACGGCCGGCTGTCGCCGCCGGTCGCGGGCGTGCCCGAGGTCTACGCCAGCGGGCAGGGCGGCCTGCTCGACGTCGCGCTGTCGCCGGGCTTCGCCGAGGACGGGCTGGTTTATCTTTCCTTCGCCCAGCGGAGCGGGAACGGGGCCGCCACGGCCGTCGCCCGCGGGCGGCTGGACGGTGAACGGCTTGCGGACGTCGAGGTGATCTTCCGCATGGCGCAGGCCTCTTCGGGCGGGCGCCACTTCGGCGCGCGACTGGTGTTTGCGCCGGACGGGACATTGTTCGTCGCCACCGGCGACCGCGGCCAGCCCGACCGCGCGCAGGACCGCGCCGACCACGCCGGAAAGGTGCTGCGCATCGCCGCCGACGGCTCGATCCCCGCCGACAACCCCTTCGCCGACGGCGGCGGCGCGCCCGAGGTCTGGTCCTACGGCCACCGCAACGTGCAGGGCGCGGGGCTCGACGCCGAGGGCCGGCTCTGGATCGTCGAGCACGGCGCGCGCGGCGGCGACGAGATCAACCGCCCCGAGCCCGGCCTGAACTACGGCTGGCCGGTGATCAGCTACGGCGTGAACTACGACGGCTCGCCCATCGGGATCGGCACGCACGCCGACGGCATGGAGCAGCCCGACTTCTACTGGGACCCCTCCATCGCGCCCTCGGGCCTCGTGGTCTATCAGGGCGACGCCTTCCCCGAATGGCGCGGCGACATCCTCGTCGGCGCGCTGCGATCGCAGCTCGTCTCGCGGGTCGAGATGCGCGGCGGACAGGCCACGGGCCGGGAGGAGCGCCTCCTCGAACGCCGCATCGGCCGCATCCGCGACCTGCGCGAGGGGCCGGACGGCGCGCTGTGGCTGCTGACCGACGAGAGCGACGGCGCGCTCTGGCGGCTTTCCCCGGCCGACTGAAGCGCTTGCGGGGGACGGGCCCGCGCGCGTAATGGGCGGATCTCGACGGAGAGCCGCCCATGCCCCCCTTCACCACGCGCGTCGCGGCCCTGCCCGCCACTGTCCCCTTCGTCGGCCCCGAGACGCAGGAGCGCGCGCGCGGCCGACGCTTCGCCGCGCGGCTCGGCGCCAACGAGAGCGGCTTCGGCCCCTCGCCCCGCGCCGTCGAGGCCATGGCGCGCGCCGCCGCCGAGGCCTGGGCCTACGGCGACCCGGAGATCCACGACCTGCGCGAAGCCATCGCGGCGCGGCAGGGGCTGACGCCGGCCCATGTGTCTGTCGGCGAGGGCATCGACGGGCTTCTGGGCGTCGCTGTGCGGCTGTTCCTCGAACCCGGGCGCACGGTGGTCACCTCGCTCGGCGCCTACCCGACCTTCAACTTCCATGTCGCCGGGGCGGGCGCGCGGCTGGTCGCGGTCCCCTATCGCGACGACCGCGAGGACTGGCGCGCGCTGGCCGAGACGGCGCGGGCGGAGGGCGCGACGGCCGTCTATCTCGCCAACCCCGACAACCCGATGGGCTCGCACTGGCCCGGCGCCGACGTGGAGGCGATGCTGGACGCGCTGCCCGAAGGCTGCGTGCTGTTCCTCGACGAGGCCTACGCGGAGTTCGCGCCCGCCGACGCCCTGCCCGCCGTCGCGGCGGACGATCCGCGCGTGATCCGTTTCCGCACCTTCTCGAAGGCGATGGGGCTCGCCGGGCTGCGGGTGGGCTATGCGCTGGCGGCGCCGGAGATGGCGCGCGCCTTCGACAAGCTGCGCAACCATTTCGGCGTCGGCCGCGTCGCCCAGGCGGGCGCGCTGGCGGCGCTGGAGGACCGCGCGTGGCTCTCCGACGTCGTGGCGCGCACCGACGCCGCCAAACGCCGCCTCGCCGCCGTGGCGCAGGGCTGCGGGCTCGCGGCGCTGGCCTCGGCCGCGAACTTCGTCGCCATCGACTGCGGCGGGGACGGCGCCTTTGCGCGGAGGGTGTTGCAAGGGCTGATCGCGCGCGACGTCTTCGTGCGAATGCCTGGCGCGACGCCGCTGGACCGCTGCATCCGCGTCACCGCCGGGCCCGACGCGGCTCTCGACGCCTTCGCCGCGGCGCTGCCCGCCGCTCTGGAGGAGGCGCGGGGCTGAGCCTCAGCAGCGCGCCGCGCCTGCGTCGCGCGTCCAGACCTGCGTCTCGCCGAAGACCGGCAGGCCGACATAGCCGCGCAGCCGCAGCCGGTCGTCCTCCGCGGTCATGTTGGCGCTGTAGGTCTTGCCGTTCTCGGCGCTGTAGATCGTCCCGCCGCTCCAGCGCCCCGGCCCCTCCCGCTCGAAGCCCCCGAGCAGCGCCATGCCGCAGATCGCGCGGTCCCGCAGGGCGGGGTCGGGGTTACGCCGGTCGCGCAGCGGCTCGCCGGTCGGGCCCATCGGATCGGCCAGCCAGACGATCCGCCCGCAGGCCCGCGCGCCGCAGCGGGCGATCTCCACCGCCGCCTTGGCCCCTTCGGTCAGCCAACGCCCGAAGGCGGGGTCTTCCTGCGCCGCGGCGGCCCCCGCCGCCAGCGCCACGACCATCGCCAGAACCCGCATCGACCTGCCCCGCTTGATTCGACCCGCCGCCGTGATACTCCCCTTCCGTCGCTGAAGGGGAAACGCATGGACGGACAGGGGGACCTGCGCGCGCGCTATCTGTCGCAGATCGCCGACGCCGCCGACGAGCCGGCGCTGGAGGCGGTGCGGCTCGCGGCGCTGGGCAAGAAGGGCGAGGTCAGCCTGATGATGCGCGAGCTGGGCCGCATGGACCCCGCCGAACGCGCCACCGCCGGCCCGGCGCTGAACGCCCTGCGCGACGAACTGGCCGCCGCGCTGGCGGCCCGCAAGGCCGCGCTCTCCGACGCCGCGCTGGCGCAGCGCCTGGCGGCGGAGTGGCTCGACGTCACGCTCTCGCCCCGGCCGCGGCCTCAGGGCTCGATCCACCCGGTCAGCCGTGTCACCGACGAGGTGATCGCCATCTTCGGCTCGATGGGCTTCGGCGTGAAGGAAGGGCCCCAGATCGAGGACGACTGGCACAACTTCGACGCCCTCAACATCCCGCCCGAGCATCCCGCGCGGACCGAGATGGACACCTTCTACATGGCCCGCCTGCCCGACGATGACCGCCGGCCGAACGTCCTGCGCACCCACACCAGCCCGGTGCAGATCCGCGGAATGCTCGCCGAGGGCGCGCCCTGCCGCTTCATCTGCCCCGGCCGTGTCTATCGCTGCGACTACGACCAGACCCACTCGCCGATGTTCCATCAGGTCGAGGGTCTGGCGGTGGACCGCGACATCTCCATGGCCAACCTGAAATGGGTGCTGGAGGAGTTCTGCCGCCGCTTCTTCGAGGTGGAGGAGGTCGCGCTGCGCTTCCGCGCCAGCCACTTCCCCTTCACCGAGCCTTCCGCCGAGGTCGACATCCGCTGTTCGTGGAAGGACGGCGTGCTGAAGCTCGGTGAGGGCGACGACTGGCTGGAGATCCTCGGCTCCGGCATGATCCACCCCACGGTGCTGCGGGCGGGCGGGATCGACCCCGACGTCTGGCAGGGCTTCGCCTTCGGCATGGGCATCGACCGCATCGCCATGCTGAAATACGGCATGCCCGACCTGCGCGCCTTCTTCGAGAGCGATCTGCGCTGGCTGCGCCACTACGGTTTCGACCCGCTGGACGCGCGCTGAGCCATGCGCGCGGTCGAGCACACGGTGGAATGGGTGATCTTCAACAGCCGCTGGCTGCTGGCCCCGTTCTTCCTCGGGCTGATCGCCGCGGTCGGGGTGCTGATGGTCAAGTTCTTCTTCGACCTCGCCGAGTTGGTCGCCGGCGCGATCGAAGTGGACAAGAACGAGGCGATCATCGCGATCCTGACGCTGGTGGACTTCGCGCTGGTGGCCGCCCTTTTGGTGATGATCATCCTGTCGGGCTACGAGAGCTTCGTCTCGCGCATCGACTACAGCAGCGACAGCGACCGGCCGGCGTGGATGGGCAAGGTCGGCTTCGCGGACCTCAAGCTGAAGCTGCTGGCCGCCATCGTCGCGATCTCGGCCATCGAGCTGCTGAAGTCCTTCCTCGAATCGGGCCCGCCCGACGACCGCAAGCTGGCCTGGCAGGTCGGCATCCACCTCACCTTCGCGGTGTCGGGGGTGCTGTTCGCGATCACCGACTGGCTGTCGGAGAACAAGAAATAGGCGCGATTGCCGCGGGGTGCGCGGGCGCTTAACTTCTGGCGTGAACCCGGGAGGAACGCCGATGCCCTGCGCGCCGCTGATCGACCCCTTCGCCCGTCCGATCACCTATCTGCGCGTCAGCGTCACCGACCGCTGCGACTTCCGCTGCGTCTACTGCATGGCCGAGGAGATGACCTTCCTGCCCAAGCAGGAGGTGTTGTCGCTGGAGGAGCTGACGCGGCTCTGCGGCGCCTTCGTGGACCTCGGGGTGACGAAGCTGCGCATCACCGGCGGCGAGCCGCTGGTGCGTCGCGACATCCTGCGGTTCTTCCGCAACATGGGCGACCGGCTGGGGCGGGGCCTCGACGAGCTGACCCTGACCACCAACGGCAGCCAGCTGCGCCGCTACGCCCGCGACCTCGCCGCCTGCGGCGTGCGGCGCGTCAACGTCAGCGTCGACACGCTGGACGAGGCGCGCTTCGCCGCCATCACCCGCCGTGGGCGCCTCGCGCAGGTTCTGGACGGGATCGACGCGGCGCAGGAGGCGGGGCTCGGCGTCAAGATCAACGCCGTGGCGCTGAAGGGCGTGAACGACGGCGAGATCGTGAGCATGGCCGAATGGTGCGCCGCCCGCGGCCTCGACCTGACCTGGATCGAGGTGATGCCGATGGGCGACCTCGGCAACGAGGACCGGCTGGACCAGTACATGCCGGTGTCGGCGGTGCGCGACCGCCTCGCCGAGGTCTGGACGCTGGAGGACATCCCGCTGCGCACCGGCGGCCCGGCCCGCTACGTCCGCGTCCGCGAGACCGGCCAGCGCATCGGCTTCATCACGCCGCTGACCCACAACTTCTGCGAGGGCTGCAACCGGGTGCGCGTGACCTGCACGGGGATGCTCTACATGTGCCTCGGCCAGGACGACTCGGCCGACCTGCGCGCGCCGCTGCGCGCCTCGGAGGGCGACGAGGCGGTGAAGGACGCGATCCGCCGCGCCATCGCGCGCAAGCCGAAGGGGCATGACTTCGACTATTCGCGGCAGGACGTGCGCGGGACGGTGGGGCGG
>DAINOD010000070.1:0-17232 GCA_036735545.1 Rubrimonas sp.
CTGATCATGAACACGCTGGTCAAGGAAAAGGAGATCGACGACCGCTGGCGCAAGTATCCCGAGCCGCAGTCGCTGCGCCACCTCGCCAACCAGGTCGAGCCCGAGGTGGTGCGGGCGCTGGCGGACGCGGTGCGGGAGGCGCTGCCCCGGCTGTCGCACCGCTACTACGCGATGAAGGCGAAGTGGCTGGGGCTGGAGAAGCTCGCCCACTGGGATCGCAATGCGCCCCTGCCGCAGGTCGAGGACCGCAAGGTGCCGTGGACCCAGGCGCAGGCGATGGTGCTGGACGCCTACGCCGAGTTCTCGCCGAAGATGGCGGAGCTCGCCCTGCCCTTCTTCGAGAAGGGCTGGATCGACGCCGCGCCGTCGCCGGGAAAGAGCCCCGGCGCCTTCGCCCACCCGACCGTGGCCGACGCGCACCCGTTCGTGCTGCTGAACTACATGGGCAAGACGCGGGACGTGATGACGCTTGCGCACGAGTTGGGCCACGGCGTGCACCAGCGGCTCGCGGCGAAGCAGGGCGAGCTGCTCAGCCGCACGCCGCTGACGCTGGCCGAGACGGCGAGCGTGTTCGGCGAGATGCTCACCTTCCAGCGCCTGCTGTCGCGCGAAACCGACCCCGCCCGGCGCAAGGCGCTGCTGGCCGGCAAGGTCGAGGACATGCTGAACACCGTGGTGCGCCAGATGGCGTTCTACGACTTCGAGAGCCGCGTCCACGCGGCCCGGCGGCAGGGCGAGCTGACCGCCGACGACCTGAACGCCATCTGGATGGCGGTGCAGGCCGAGAGCCTGGGGCCCGCGATCGACCTGGGGCCGGGCTACGAGACCTTCTGGACCTACATCCCGCACTTCATCCATACGCCGTTCTACGTCTACGCCTACGCCTTCGGCGACGGGCTGGTGAACGCGCTCTACGCGGTGTTCCGCGAGGGCGGCGAGGGCTTCCAGGACCGCTACTTCGCGCTGCTCGCCGCCGGCGGGACGCGCGGGCACCGGGAGCTGCTGGCGCCCTTCGGCCTCGACGCCACCGATCCCGGTTTCTGGGGCAAGGGGCTCGGCATGATCGAGGGGATGATCGACGAGCTGGCGGCGCTGGATGACTGACCAGACCCCGGCCGGGATCACGGGCGTCGGCCTGAGCGTCGGGCCGGCCGCGGAGCGGATGGCCGAGATCGGTCCCGCCCTCGACCGGTTCGAGGCGCTGGGGATCGATTCGGCGGAGATCTTCCTGCCCGCGCTCGGCGTCGTGGCCGGAGGGCGCGTGCGGCCCGGACCGCTGGCCGCCCTGCGCGCCGCCTGCGCCGGACGGCCCTTCGCGCTGACCCTTCACGGGGCGCTGGCCTCGAACTTCGGTCCGCCCGAGCATCGCGCGGTGCAGATGGACGTCTGTCGCGCATGCCTCGACGTCGCCGCCGAGATCGGCGCCGACACGCTCGTCCACCACAGCGCCGTGGTGCGCGACGACGGTCCCGGCACGGCGGAGCGCGCGCTGGGCTCGGAGGCGGAGGCGCTGGCCGAGATCGCGCCCCACGCGGCCGGCGCGCGCGTCGTGCTGGCGATCGAGACCATGGCGGCCCGCGAGGGCGAGTGGACCGCGGTCCCTTCGGAGCTCGCGCGCACGCTCGACGCGGTCGGCTCGCCGTGGGTGGCGGCGACGATCGACTTCAGCCACGCCTATCTGGCGACGCGGGCGCGCGGTCTCGACTATCTCGCCGAGATCGCCACGCTGGCCCCGCATGCGCGCCATCTGCACGCCCACGACAGCTTCGGGCGGGCCGCCGACTTCCGGCCATGGTCCCGGGGCGACGCGGTGATGTTCGGCTTCGGCGACCTGCATCTGCCCCCCGGGGCCGGGTCGATCCCCTGGGACGCGCTCGCCTCCATCCGCTACGGCGGTCCGGCCATGGTCAACCTCGAACTCGACCCGCGCTGGGAGGACGAGTGGCGCTCCGCCATCGCCTTCATGCGCCGCTGGGTCGAGGCCGCCGGCGCCGCGCCGACGAAGTCGCTGAAGGCGCGCCGCGCCTGAGCGCGGCGCGACGGTTCCGCCGCGGCGCGACGCGCGCTATAGAGTGACCGGCGGCCACGCGGCCGCCACGCCGGCGCCGCATCGACGCCGGCGGGAGGCAGCAAACGGCGCACATGAAAATCATCCTGTTCTTCGCCGCGCTCGCCCTCGCCCCGCTCGCCGCCCCGGCGCAGGAGGATGCGCGCGACCTCGCCCGCATCTCGAACTACCTCAACGCCACCGAGACGCTGCAGGGAACGTTCGTGCAGGTGGATGCGGCGGCGAAGGTGACCGAGGGCGACTTCTACATGCGCCGCCCCGGCCGGCTGCGCTTCGAATACAGCCCGCCGAGCCCGACGCTGGTCATCGCCGACGGCTTCTGGGTCGCGGTGATCGACGCGCGCGACGGCCGCGCCGACCGGGTGCTGCTGTCGGACACGCCACTGAACCTGCTGCTGAAGGCCGACGTGGACCTGCGCGAGGAAGGGTCGGTCCGGCGCATCGAGCGCAGCGCCGACCAGCTTCGCGTCACCGCCATCGATCCGTCGGGCCGCACGCCGGGCGAGATCACCATGGTCTTCTCCAACAATCCGCTGGAGTTGCGCCAGTGGATCGTCACCGACGCCCAGGGGCAGACAACGACCGTGGCGCTGCGCGACATGCGCACCAACGTGCGGATAGAGCCGCGGATGTTCGTCATCGAAGACGCCGCCCGTGACAACTGACGCCGGCCATCACGAAGCCGCCCCGACCCAGGCTGGGCCCGCCGGCGCCGCCGACATCCCCGGCTGGCTGCGGCGGAACCGCGTCAGCGAGGTGGAGTGCCTCGTCGCCGACATGTCGGGCGTCGCGCGCGGCAAGATCCTGCCGACCGAGAAGTTCCTCATCTCGGCGGCGGACGGGGGGCTGCGGCTGCCCGAATCGATCTTCATCCAGACCGTGACCGGCGACTTCGTCGACAGCACGGTGATGGACGACACGGAGCCCGACCTGATCCTGCAGCCCGACCCCTCCACGATGCGCCGCGTGCCCTGGTACGACGAGCCGACCGGCCAGGTGGTCTGCGACGCCTTCCACCGCGACGGCTCGGAGAGCGAGATCGCGCCGCGGGCGGTGCTGAAGCGGGTGCTGAAGCTCTACGCCGACCGCGGCTGGCGGCCGATCGTGGCGCCGGAGCTCGAGTTCTACCTGTGCAAGAAGAACCTCGACCCCGACTATCCGCTGGAGCCCCCGGTGGGGAAGTCGGGCCGGGCCGAGACCGGCCGTCAGTCCTATGGCATCGACGCGGTGAACGAGTTCGACCCCGTCTTCGAGGACATGTACGACTGGTGCGAGACGCAGGGCCTCGACGTCGACACGCTGATCCACGAGGGCGGCGCCGCGCAGGTGGAGATCAACTTCGACCACGGCGACGCGCTGAGCCTGGCGGACCAGGTGTTCATGTTCAAGCGCACCGTGCGGCAGGCGGCGCTGAAGCACGGCATCTACGCCACCTTCATGGCCAAGCCGCACCAGAACGAGCCCGGCTCGGCCATGCACATCCACCAGTCGGTGGTCGGCACCGAGACCGGCGAGAACCTGTTCTCGACCCCAGAGGGCGAGGACACGGCCCTGTTCCACGCCCACATCGCGGGCATGCAGAAATACCTGCACTTCGCCATGCCGCTGCTGGGTCCGAACGTGAACAGCTATCGCCGGCTGGTGAAGGACTACGCCGCGCCGATCAACACCCACTGGGGGCGAGAGAATCGCACCGTCGGCCTGCGCGTTCCCGCCTCGCGCCCCCACTCCCGGCGCATCGAGAACCGCATCCCCGGCGCCGACGCCAACCCCTACCTCGCGCTCGCCGCGTCGCTGGTCTGCGGCTGGCTCGGCATGACGGAAGGGCTGGAGCCCACCGCCCCCCTCGAGAAGAACGCCTATTCGGTCAAGAGCCAGCGCCTGCCGCGCCACCTGCTCGACAGCATGTACGAGATGCGCCGCTCCGCCGCGTTGCGCGAGGCGCTGGGGGAGACCTTCGTGACGGTCTATCTCGAGGTGAAGGCGGCGGAGCACGAGGCGTACCAGCAGGTTATCTCCGCCTGGGAGCGGCAACACCTGCTGCTGAACGTGTAGGGCCCGCGCCGCGCCAGCGGCGCAAGTGGGCGGCGCGACCCCGGCGGGATTCGAACCCACGGCCTGTCGCTTAGGAGGCGACCGCTCTATCCTGCTGAGCTACGGGGTCAGCGCGCCCCGCTGCATAACCCGCGCCGGGCCACGGAGCAACGCGCGGACTGTCCGGAGACCATGCGCCATGATGCTGCGAAACCTCGCCCGCGCCCTCGCCCTTGTCGCGCTTGCCGGCTGCGCAGCGCCGCCCTCGCCGAACGAGGCCCCGCGCACCGTCGCCGCGCGGACCGTCGCGGAGCAGCGCATCGGCGACCAGAGCCACCCGCGCATCCTGGCCCAGTTCGGCGGCGCATACCGCAACGCCCGGGTGACGAACTACGTCAACCAGATCGGCGCGCGGCTGGCGACGCAGACCGAGCAGCCGCAGGGGCCCTGGACCTTCACGGTGCTTGACAGCCCGGTCGTCAACGCCTTCGCCCTGCCCGGCGGCTATGTCTACGTCACTCGCGGCCTGATGACGCTGGCCAACGACGAGGCCGAGCTGGCGGGCGTGATCGGCCACGAGATGGGCCATGTCACCGCCGCCCACAGCATGCGCCGGCAGGAGACGGCGACCGTGGCGCAGGTCGGCGTGCTGGCTGCGGTGATCGGGGCCGCGATCCTCGGGGTCGACGGCTCGATGGCCGACGCCGTGGGCCAGATCGCCTCCGCCGGGGCCCAGGGGGCGGTCGCGAGCTATTCGCGCGCGCAGGAGCTGGAGGCGGACCGGCTGGGCGTGGCCTATCTGGCGCGCGCAGGATACGACCCGCTGGCGCAGGCCGACTTCCTGCGCTCGATGCAGGCGCAGGACCAGCTTTCGGCTTCGCTGCGCGGCGGGGCCTACGATCCCAACCGAGTCGATTTCTTCGCCACCCACCCCGCCACGGGCGAGCGCATCGCCGCGGCCGCCGACGCCGCTTCGCGGGAGGGCGCGGGCGCCGATCGCGGGCGCGAGCGGTTCCTCGCCGCCATCGACGGCATGACCTACGGCGACAGCGCGGCGCAGGGCTTCGTGCGCGGCTCGCGCTTCGTCCACCCCGATTTGCGCTTCGAATTCACCGCGCCGCCCGGCTTCGAGATCACCAACGCCGCCGACCAGGTGACCATGCGCGGCCCTCGCGGCGCCGGGATCACCTTCGACGGCGCGCGCGACCCCGGCGGTTCGCTGGAGCGCTACATCGCCGCGGAATGGGCGCAGTCGCTGGCGCGCCAGGTGCGCGCGGGTCAACTGCAGCAACTGCGCAGCCTGACCATCGGCGGCCAGCCGGCCGCCTCCGCGATCCTGCCGGTGCAGACCCAGGGGGGCGTGCGCGCGCTGACCCTGACCGCCATCCGTGCGCCGGGCGGCACGATCTATCGCTTCCTCGGCGTGGCCGACCCCCGCGACGGCCAGGGCCTGCAATCGGTTCAGGCGGCTGGCGAGAGCTTCCGCGTGCTGACAGCCGCGCAGGCGTCGCGGGAGCGGCCGTGGCGGCTGGCGGTGGTCACGGCCGCCTCGGGCGACACCGTGGCGCGGCTGGCGGCGCGGATGCCCTTCGACCGGGCGAACGAGCAGCGTTTCCGGGTGCTTAACGGCATGGGCCCGGGAGATCAGGTGCGGCCCGGGCAGCGGGTCAAGCTGGTGCTGCCGTGAGCCTCAGGCGGTGCCGCCGGTGGCGGACAGCACCGAAGGGCTGACGCCCAGCTTGGCCAGCGCGCGGGCCCATTTGCCTGCGTCGTCGGCGGAGAACAGGATCTCCTCGTCCGCCTCGCAGGTCAGCCAGCCGTTGCGGCGCAACTCCGCCTCCAGCTGGTTCGGCGCCCAGCCGGAATAGCCCAGCGCGATCAGCGAACGGCGCGGGCCGGTCCCGTCGGCCAGCGCGCGCAGCACGTCGAGCGTGGCGGTCAGGCTGACGCCGTCGTCGACGCGCATCGTGGCCTCGGCGACGTGGAAGTCGGAAGAATGCAACACGAAGCCGCGCCCGACCTCCACCGGGCCGCCATACCGGATCTCGCTGCGCTGGGCGCGAGGGGTGAGGTCGATCTCCAGCTGGCCCATCAGGTCGGCGAAGCTGACCCCCGTGGCGCGACGGTTGACCACGAGCCCCATCGCCCCCTGCGGCCCATGCGAGCACATGTAGATCACGGTCCGCTCGAAGCGGACGTCGCCCATGCCGGGCATCGCGATCAGCAGCTTGCCGCTCAGGTGGCGTGTCGCGTCTTCGCTCATGGCGCAATGATGCGGCCCCCTACCCCGCGGTTCAAGGGCGGGGCGCGCAGGGCGGGCGCGGATTCGTGATGGGCGCTCGGCCGCGGGTCGGTTTATGTCACGAAGCATCCAACGGAGACCGTCCCCTTGCGCCACGCCCTTCTCCTGATCGCCGCGACCCTGACCGCCGCCCCCGCGCTCGCGCAGACGAGCCGGTCGGAGGCGAGCCTGCTGCCCGGCTGGGCGGAGCCGGACGGCTCGCGCGTCGCGGGCCTCGCCATATCCATGGCGCCGGGGTGGAAGACCTACTGGCGCGCGCCGGGCGAGTCGGGACTGCCGCCGGTCTTCGACTGGAGCGAATCGCGCAACGTCGCCGGGGTGGCCGTCGAGTGGCCCGCGCCGGAGCTGTTCGACAGCTTCCAGACCGCAACGCTGGGCTACAGCGGGCGGGTGGTGCTGCCGCTGGTGGTCACCCCGATCGATCCTGCGGCGCCGGTCGCGCTGCGTCTGGGGCTGGACTACGGCGTCTGCGCCGACATCTGCGTTCCCGCCCGCGCCGACCTCGCCCTCGACATCGCGCCGGGCGCCCCGGCCGAGGGGGCGGGAGAGATCGCCGCGCACCGGGCGCTTGCGCCGCTGGACGCCCACGACGCCGGCGTGGTGCGCGCCGAGTGCGGCGTGGCCGGGGCTGGCGTGGACCGGACCTTCGCCGGGCGGGTCACCTTCGATCGACCCCTCCGCGCCACGCCCCATGTGGTGATCGAGGGACCCGAGGGCGTCTGGTTCGCCGCCCCGCAGGCGACGTGGGATGGCGCGGCGCTTGTCCTGTCGGCCGATGCGCAGGTCTGGGGCGGACCGGAATGGATCGCCCGCGACGCCCTGCGCCTGACGCTGATCGGCCCCGAGGGCGCCGTGGACGTGCGCGGCTGCGTCGCGCCCCCCGGCTGAGCGCTGTCCGAACCTTCCCCTCGCGCGCCCGCAAGGGTATTGAATCCGTGGGGCGAGAGGCGGCCCCGCCCGGAGGAGCCGCGCCATGCTGGAGATCGACGGCGTCGTCATGACGTTCGGCGGCTTTCGCGCGGTGGACGGCTGCAGTTTCCGCGTTGAGCAGGGCTCGATCACGGGGCTGATCGGCCCGAACGGGGCGGGAAAGACCACGCTGTTCAATGTCGTCGCCGGGGCCCTGCGGCCATCGGGGGGCCATGTGCGCTTCCTCGGCGAGGACGTCACCGGCCTGCCCGCGGACGCGCTGTTTCACAAGGGGCTCGTGCGCACCTTCCAGATCCCGCACGAGTTCCACCGCCTGAGCGCGCGCGAGAACCTGATGACCGTGGGTCCGGGCCAGCACGGCGAGGAACTGTTCTCCAACTGGCTGCGTTGGCCGCGGGTGCGGCGCGAGGAGGCCGATCTGCGCGAAAAGGCCGAGACGGTGCTCGACTTCCTCGGCCTCTCCCATGTCGCGGACCAGCCGGCGGGCGCGCTGTCGGGCGGGCAGAAGAAGCTGCTGGAACTCGGCCGCACCATGATGACCGACGCGAAGCTCGTGCTGCTTGACGAGCCCGCCGCCGGGGTGAACCGCACCCTGCTGCGCGACATCGAGGCAAAGATCGTCGCGCTGAACCGCGAGCGCGGCTACACCTTCATCCTGGTCGAGCACGACATGGAGATGATCGCAAAGCTCTGCGACCCCGTGGTCTGCATGGCCGAGGGGCGCGTGCTGGTGCAGGGCGACTTCGCCACGGTGCGCCGCGACCCGCGGGTGCTCGAGGCCTATCTCGGGGAACGCGCGGCATGAGCGTGCTGGCCCGCGAACGCCTTGCCCGCGCCGTCCTGCCCGCGGAGCCGTTGCTGAGCATGGAGCGCGTCACCGGCGGCTATGGCGACGCCGACATCCTGCTCGATGTCACCATGACGGTCGGCGCGCGCGAGATCGTGGCGATCGTAGGTCCGAACGGGGCCGGCAAGTCCACCGCGATGAAGGCGGTCTTCGGCCTGCTGCGCATCCGCCACGGTCACGTCTGGTTCGACGGCGTCCCCATCGCAGGCTGGACCCCCGACCGCATCGTGCGGCGCGGCATCGGCTTCGTGCCGCAGGTGGACAACGTTTTCCGCGAGATGACGGTGCAGGAGAACCTGGAGATGGGCGCCTTCCTGCGTCGGCAGGGTGCGAAGGCGGCCATGGAGCGGGTCTACGCCCTGTTCCCCGATCTCGTGGCCAAGCGCCGCACGCCTGCGGGCCGGCTCTCTGGCGGGCAGCGGCAGATGGTGGCGATGGGCCGGGCGCTGATGCTGGAGCCGAAGCTCCTGCTGCTCGACGAGCCCACCGCGGGGCTCAGCCCGAAATACATGGAGCGCATCTTCGAGATCGTGCGCGACGTGCGCGACGCAGGCGTGGCCGTGATGCTTGTGGAGCAGCACGCCAAGCAGGCGCTCGCCTTCGCCGACCGGGGCTATGTGCTTGCCGCCGGTCGCAATCGGCGCGAAGGAACAGGGGCGGCGCTGCTCGCCGACCCTGAGATCGCGCAGCTATTCCTCGGAGGATGAGCCGATGGCGTTGTTGAACCGCATGATGGACGGATGGGACAGGGTGCGTCGCGCGCTGGGCTTCGACCGGCTGAGCAAGCAGGCGCGGCGGGACGCGGCGGAGCGCTTCTCCACCTTCAAGCGCGTGATGTTCTACGCGCGGCCGGTCATCGCGATCGTGGTCATCGTCTACTACGTCACGCTGCTGTTCCGGATCAGCTTCATCCACGGCGACGAACTGACCTATCCGCAGCAGATCATCACAACCGCGACCGAGCGCATCCCGCCCGGCGAGCGCAATCCGACTGACCCCACCACCTGCGGCCCGTCGAAGGTCGCGATGATGACGTCCTACATCGTCGACGTCCTCATCAACCAGAACACCTGGGCGCCGGCGGATCCGCAGTTCAAGATCGGCTTCTTCGGAATTCTGTCGTTCCCCCCGACGCCGTGGTTCGACAACAAGGCCAGTTTCCAGATCGGCGCGATGCGCGCGGTGCGGCGCATCTCGATCGAACTGGTCGACCTGCTCGGCCGCGCGCGCGGCACCTCCGCGCCCGACCCCGACCTCGTGGACGCCCGCGGCTCGCTGCAGTGGAACGAGCGCGCCTGGATCATCAACCCCTTCGACAGTCGCCTGCCCTTCCTGTCGACCTCCGCCGCAGGCTCCTACCGCGACGGCAAGGCGCGGCTGGACAGCTTCAACGAGCGGCTGATGGCCTGTCAGGCGCTCTACGATGCGCGCAGCGACAACCTGTTCCAGCTGCTGGATCGCATCGCAAACGACGTCGGCGGCATGACGGACCAGCTCGCCACCCGCAGCAAGGGCCTGCGCTGGGACGTGACGCTGAAGCAGATGGTGCCGGGCGACGGCAACAACCGCGGCTTCTTCGACTTCCGCGCCGACAACCTGTTCTACGAGGCGCACGGCATGATCTGGGCCTATCACGGCATCCTGCAGGGCATGCGCGCCGACTTCCAGGTCGTGATCCGGCAGGCGAACCTCGATCAGATCTGGGATCGCATGGAGACGCATATCGCCGAGGCGGCGTCGCTCAAGCCGCTGATCGTCTCGAACGGGCGCGAGGACAGCATGTTCATGCCTGACCACCTGTCGGCGATGGCGGCCAACCTGCTGCGGGCCCGGGCGAACATGACCGAACTGCGCGAGATCCTGAACCGCTGATGACGCTGCTGGAGTTCGTGAACTTCCATCTCGCGCCGGGCCTCGTGCTCGGCGCGATCTACGCTCTGGGGGCCATCGGCGTCACGCTCGTGTTCGGCGTCATGCGCTTCGCCCATCTCGCCCACGGCGACATGGCCACGCTCGGCGCCTTCCTCGCGCTCGGCGTGATGTGGAACACCGGGCTCGGGCCGTGGGCCGCCCTGCCCGTCGCGATGGTCGGGGCCGCGGCGGTCGCCATCGCCATGGACCGGCTTTTCTACGCCCACCTGCGGCGGCGGCCGTTGATCCTGACCGTGATCGCCTCGCTGGGCGTGGCGCTGATGCTGCGCTCGCTGGTGCAGATATTTTTCGGCGTGGACCCGATCGTCTACATCCGCGGCATCGTCCGGCCCGACGACTACTGGGGCGTGCGGCTGCGCGACCGCGAGTTGCTGACGCTGGCCGTGGCCTTCGCGCTGGTGGCCGCGCTGATGTTGTTCCTCACCTACACCCGATGGGGAAAGGCGATGCGCGCGATGTCGGACAACCCCGACCTCGCGCGCCTGTCGGGCGTGGACACCCGCATCGTCACCGCGCTGACCTGGGGCGTCGTCGGCGCGCTCGCCGCCGCCGCGGGGTTCTTTCTCGGCGTCAACACCGAGCTTCGCTCGATGATGGGCTGGAGCGTGCTGCTGCCGATGTTCGCCGCCGCCATCCTCGGCGGCGTCGGGCGCGTCGAGGGCGCGCTGGTGGGCGGGCTCATCGTCGGGGTGCTGGAGGAATGCGCGGTCATCGTGCTGCCGGCGCAATACAAGAGCGGCGTCGCCTTCGCGATCCTGCTGCTGATGCTCGCCGTGCGGCCGACCGGCCTTTTCCGGGGCAAGGTGCTGTGAGGTTCTTCCCCGGCTTTCGCGAGGTCCGCCTGCCCGGGGCCGGCGCGGAGATCCACGCCGTGGTCGGCGGCGAGGGCCCGCCGCTGCTGCTGCTGCACGGCTTCCCGCAGACCCATGTCGCGTGGCGCCACGTCGCCCCGGTCCTGGCGCGGCGCTTCACCGTGGTGGCCGCCGACCTGCGGGGCTACGGCGCCTCCGGGGCGCCGCCCGACGACGCGGCGCACGAGACCTACGCCAAGCGGGCGATGGCCGCCGACATGATCGCCGCGATGGGCGCGCTCGGCTTCGCGCGCTTCGCCGTCGCCGGCCACGACCGCGGCGGGCGCGTCGCCTACCGCATGGCGCTGGACCATCCCGGCGTCGTCGACAGACTGGCGGTGCTGGAGATCGCGCCGACCGCGCACTACTGGCGCGCCTTCGCGACCATGGGCGTGAAGGCATATCACTGGGCCTTCCTCGCCCAGCCGGCGCCCCTGCCCGAGCACCTGATCGGCGGCGACCCGGGCTTCTACCTCGAATGGACGCTGCGCAGCTGGACGCGCGACCGCAGCCTCGTCCCCTTCGAGGACGGCGCCCTCGACGCCTACCGCGCCGCCCTCACGCCGACCGACCGCGTGGCGGCCTACTGCGCCGACTACCGCGCCGGGGCCGGGCCCGACCGCGCCCACGACGAGGCGGATCTCGCCGCGGGACGGACCATCGCCTGCCCGGTGCTGCTGCTGTGCGGCGCGCGGGGTTTCCCGGCCGCCTCGGGCGACCCGGCAGCGCACTGGCGCGAACTCGCCCCGGACCTGCGCGCGGTCACGGTCGATTGCGGCCACTTCCCCGCCGAGGAGGACCCCGAGGCCACCACGGCCGCGCTGCAGAGTTTCTTCTCGGAGGGCGCGTGATGGAATGGATGGGCCTGGCCACCTACGGCGCGCACCTGATGGTGTTCATGGGCGTCTATGCGATCCTGACGCTCGGGTTGAACGTGCAGTGGGGCTTCGCCGGACTGTTCAACGCGGGCGTGGCCGGCTTCTTCGCCGTCGGCGCCTATGGCTCGGCGATCCTGACCTCGGCCCCGGCGGCCGCGCGCATCGGCGGCTTCGCGCTGCCGGCGCCCGTGGGCTGGGTCGGGGGGATGCTGCTTGCGGCGGCCATCGCCTGGCCCATCGGCAAGATCTGCCTGCGGTTCCGCTCCGACTATCTGGCCATCGCCACCATCGGCGTCGCCGAGATCATCCGGCTGGTTGCGCGATCCGAGGGCTGGCTGACCGGCGCCGCGGCCGGCATCGCCAACCTGCCCCGCCCGCTGGCCACCACCGGCTCGGCGCAGGCGGCGCTGGTCTCCAACCTCTACTATCTCGCCATCGTGCTGGTCTTGCTGGGGCTGTGCTATCTGGCGGTGGAGCGGCAGTTGCGCGCGCCGTGGGGACGGATGATGCGCGCGATCCGCGACAACGAGACCGCCGCCCGCGCCATGGGCAAGGACATCGAGCGCCGCCGGCTGGAAGCCTTCATGCTGGGCTCGGCGCTGATGGGGCTCGGCGGCGCGCTGTTCGCGCACTTCAACCGCTCGATCACGCCCGAGGCCATCGACCCGATGGTCGCGACCTTCCTGATCTGGATCATGCTGATCCTTGGCGGGTCGGGCAACAACCGCGGCGCGCTGCTGGGCGTGGCGGTGGTCTGGACGATCTGGTCCTTCAGCGAATTCCTGACCGACCGGCTGCCCACCGAATATGCGATCCAGGCGAAATACCTGCGCGTGTTCATCATCGGACTGGCGCTGCAACTGGTGCTGCGCTTCCGGCCCGAGGGGCTTCTGCCCGAACGGCCCGAGCGGCGCTGATAGCTGTGGCGCCGCGGCCCCGCTTTGGGCAAACAGGCGACGCAAGGGGCCGTGTCACAGGCTCCGCAACGGGAGAGAGAGAGCATGAAGACCCTGATCTCGGCGGCCGTAGCCGCCATCGCCCTCGCGGCGCCCGCCGCCCAGGCGCAGGCCGTGAAGCTCGGCATCATGGGCGGCATCACCGGTCCCATCGCGGCGCTGGCGCCGGCGATCATCGACGCGGGGCGACTGGCCTTCGACGAGGTGAACGCCCAGGGCGGCCTGCTGGACGGCCGCATGATCGAAGCCGTGATCGGCGACGCGGGCTGCAATCCGCAGCTGGGCGGCGACGCGGCGGGCAAGCTCGTGAACGTGGACGGCGTGGCCGGCATCGTCGGCGCCCACTGCTCGGGCGCGACGCTGGCGGCGGCGAACACCGTCACCATCCCGGCGGGCGTGGTGCTGATCTCGCCGGCCTCGACCTCGCCGGCGGTCTCGGCCCTGGAGGACAACGACACGGTGTTCCGCGTCGTGCCGTCGGACGACTATCAGGGCGCGGCGCTGGCGCGCACGCTGAAGGACCTCGGCTACGGTCCGATCGCGGTCAGCTACCTCAACAACGACTACGGCAAGGGTCTGGCGGAAGCGTTCCGCGCGGAATACGAGCGGCACGGCGGCGTGATCGCGGCCTTCGCCGCGCACGAGGAGGCCAAGGCGTCCTACCGCGCCGAACTGGCGGAACTCGCTCGCTCCGGGGCCGACACGCTGGCGATCTTCGACTACGGCGCGGGCTCCGGCCTGACCATGCTGCGCCAGAGCCTCGAGAACGGCTTCTTCGAGCGTCACGTGGGCGGCGACGGGATGCGTGCGGAGAACATGATCGGCGAACTCGGCTCGGAGTCGCTCGCCGACTTCGTGGCCTCCTCGCCTGTGGGCGAGGGCGGCGAGGCCCTTGATCGCTTCAACGCCGCGGCCACCGCCGCCGGCCTCGACCCCTCGGCGGTGTTCGCGACCTCGGGCTACGACGCGGCCTTCCTGCTGGCGCTGGCCTACGAGCACGCCGGCGGCGACCGCGCGAGGATGTCGGCCTCGCTGCGCGCGGTGGCCTCGGCGCCGGGCGAGCCGATCCTGCCGGGCGAGTGGGCCAAGGCCAAGGCGCTGATCGCGGCCGGTCAGGACATCGACTACAAGGGCGCTGCGGGCGACCACGAGTTCGACATGAACGGCGACGTTCCCGGCTCCTTCGCCCTGTTCGAGGTTCAGGGCGACGCCTTCGTCGTGCTGACCGAGATGAACTGACGGCTACAGGCGGCCGGCCACGGCGCCGGCCGCCGCCATCTCGGCGATTTCCGCCGGGGAATACCCCGCCTCCGCCAGCACTTCGCCCGTGTGCTGCCCCACGGTGGGCGGCGCGCGGCGATAGGTGACGGGCGTCTGGCTCAACCGCATCGGGCTCGCGATGGTCTCGACCGCGCCGGAGGCGGCGGTCGGGTGCGGCTGTGACACCCGCGCGCCGCGGTGGACCGCCTGCGGATCCGCGAAGGCCTGCGCGATGTCGTTGACCGGCCCGCAGGGCACGCCGAGCGGACCCAGCAGCGCGAGCCACCCGGCCGTGGTCCGCGTCGGCGTGAGGGCGCGAATCTGGGGCGTCAGCCGCTCGCGGTTCAGCACCCGGTCGCGGTTGCGGGCGAAGGCCGGGTCCGCCGCGAGGTCCGGCCGCCCGGCCGCGGCGCAGAACTTCGCGAACTGGCTGTCGTTGCCGACCGCCAGGATGAACCAGCCGTCCGCGGTCGGATAGGCCTCGTAGGGCACGATGGTCGGATGCGCGTTGCCGAGCAGACCGGGCACGCGCCCGTCGGTGAGATAGGCCAACCCCTGATTGGCCAGCCACGAAAGCTGCGTGTCGAACAGCGCCATGTCGATGCGCTGGCCGAGGCCGGTCGTCTCGCGCGCCCGCAGCGCGGCGAGGATGGCGACCACCGCATACATGCCGGTCATGATGTCCGCGATGCCGACGCCGACCTTCTGGGGCGGGCCGCCGGGCTCGCCGGTCACGCTCATGATCCCGCCCAGGCCCTGGATCATGAAGTCGTATCCTGCGCGCGACGCATAGGGCCCTTCCTGGCCGAAACCGGTGATCGAGCAGAACACCAGACGCGGGTTGCGCGCCGACAGCGCCGCCCAGCCCAGGCCCCGGCGGTCGAGGTCGCCGACCTTGAAGTTCTCCATCACGACGTCCGCCCCGTCGGCGAGCCTGCGCACCACCTCGGCGCCCGTCCCGGTCGCGATGTCTACCGCGACCGAGCGCTTGTTGCGGTTGGCGCAGAGGTAATAGGCGCTCTCCTGCGTCTCGCGCCCCTCGGCGTCGGTGACGAAGGGCGGGCCCCAGCCGCGGGTGTCGTCGCCCGCGCCGGGGCGCTCGACCTTCACCACGTCGGCGCCGAGATCGCCCAGCACCTGCGCCGCCGACGGGCCGGCC
This sequence comes from Rubrimonas sp., assembly GCA_036735545.1. GTDB lineage: Bacteria > Pseudomonadota > Alphaproteobacteria > Rhodobacterales > Rhodobacteraceae > Rubrimonas. Next base: position 15,218 of record DAINOD010000070.1, read on the forward strand.
AGCACGCGCGTCAGATCGAGAATGCGCAGGCCCGTGAGGGGCCCGTCCGACAGGGCGCTCATCCCAGCGCCGCGACGCCGGGAAGGGTCTTGCCCTCCAGCCATTCCAGGAAGGCCCCGCCGGCGGTGGAGATGAACGAGAAGTCGCCCGCGACGCCGGCCGTGTTCAGCGCAGCCACCGTGTCGCCGCCGCCGCCGACGCTGAGCAGCCGCCCGGCGCGGGTCAGCGCCGCGACCTTGCGGGCGGCGGCGAAGGTGGCCTCGCCGAAGGGCGGGGTCTCGCAGACGCCGAGCGGGCCGTTCCAGACCACGGTGCGCGCCGCCTCCAGCCGCCGCTCGATCTCGGCGATCGTGTCGGGACCGGCGTCGAGGATCATCGCGTCGGCCGGCGCGGCGTCGACGGCGCAGACGCGGCTGGGCGCATTGGCCTCCAGCCGCTCCGCCGTCACCACGTCAACGGGCAGCACGATCTCGCAGCCGGTCTCGCCGGCCCGGGCCATGATGGCGCGCGCGGTGTCGAGCATGTCCCGCTCCACCAGCGAGCGGCCGACCTCGTGGCCCTGCGCCAGCAGGAAGGTGTTGGCCATGGCCCCGCCGATCACAAGAACGTCAACCTTGCTCACGAGATTGCCGAGCAGATCGAGCTTGGTGGAGACCTTGGCGCCCCCGACCACGGCGACGACCGGGCGCTCCGGCGCGGTCAGCGCCTTCTCCAGCGCGCGCAGCTCCGCCTCCATCAGCCGGCCGGCAGCGGCGGGCAACAGATGCGCGAGCGCCTCGGTGGAGGCGTGGGCGCGGTGGGCGGCGGAGAAGGCGTCGTTGACGTAGACCTCGCCCAGCCGGGCGAGCGCGGCGGCGAAGGCCGGATCGTTGGCCTCCTCGCCCGGATGGAAACGGGTGTTCTCGCACAGCAGCGCGCGGCCGGCGGGCAGCGCGCGCGCATCGGCCTCGGCGGCCGGACCGACGCAATCGGGCGAGAACTGCACGGGGACGCCGAGGACGGCCTCCAGCGGCGCCGCGAGGGGGCGCAGGCTCATGGCGGGCACGACCTTGCCCTTGGGACGGTCGAAATGCGCCAGCAGGATCGGCCGACCCCCCTTCGCCAGCACGTCGCGGATGGTCGGGACCACGGCCGCCAGCCGCGTGTCGTCGGTGACGCGGCCGTCGCGCATGGGAACGTTCAGGTCGACGCGCAGCAGAACCCGCCGGCCGGCGAGATCGAGGTCGTCGAGTGTCTTGAAGGGCATGCGGCGTCTCCGTCGGGCGGCGGCGGTCAGGTCCGGGGTTCGATCAGGTAGTTCGCGCAGACGTCGAACTCCTGCGCGCGTCTGACCACATGGTAGCCGATCGCGGGCAGCAGCGCGGCGAAGGCGGGCTCGTTCCGCGCCGCCACCTCGACGAACAGGCGGGGGCGGCTGTCGCGCAGCGTCGCGGTCATGCCCGCAAGCGCCTCCATCTCGTGCCCCTCGACGTCGATCTTGATGAAATCGACACGCTCGCCGGCCAGCTGGCTGTCGAGCGTGTCGAGCGCGACCGCCTCGCCCTCGCCGACAGTGACCTCCTGCTGGCCGAGCGAGCGCAGGTCGGCGGGCGAGAGCCGCGCGGTCCCCGCCGCCGAGGAGACGCCGAGCCGACGCGCCTCGACGACGTCGCTGAGCCCGTTCAGCGCGAGGTTCAGCGTCAGCAGCGCGTGGGCGAGCGCGCCCGGCTCGAAGGCGATCACCCGGCGGGCCCCCATGCAGCCGGCCGCGTAGATCGCGTGGTTGCCGATGTTGGCGCCCACATCCACGAACACGCCGCCCGGCGGGAAGGCGGCGGCGATGTGGGCGAGGTCCTCATGCTCGAAGAAGCGCCCGCCCATCAGCGCCGCCTGAACCGTGTTGCGCGGGTCGAGCACCGCGAAGCGGAAGCGTCGCTCCCCGTCGCGCACCTGCGCGATCTCGAGCTGGGCCATCGCCCCGGGCGCGCCGCCGTGGGGGACAAGATCCCATCCGAAGCGCCGAACAATCGAGCGCA
>DAINOD010000071.1:0-17092 GCA_036735545.1 Rubrimonas sp.
GCCGGTGGCGTGGAACACGAGGCAGTCGTAGTCGCCCTTCAGCGCCGCCACGACCTGCTGCACCGCCGCCGTGGTGACGCCGAACATGGTCAGACCCAGCGCCGGCAGCTCCGGCGCGGCGCGGCGGACATGGGCGGCGCGCGCCGCCGCCTCGCGCGCCTTGACCATCCCCGCCAGCGCATGGGCGCCGTTGGCCAGCACGGCGCGGGTGATGGCGTTCAGCCCCTGCACGTCGGCCACCGAGTGCAGCATCATGATGTCCGACGCGCCCACATATTTCTGCACGTCGCCCGACGCGACGGTCGAGATCATCACCTTGGGCACGCCCACCGGCAGCGCCCGCATCGCCGGGGCCACGATGGCGGTGCCGCCCGAGCCGCCGGCGCCGATCATGCCAGCCACGCCGCGCTGGGCGGCGACCCAGCGGGCGAAGGCCTCGGTCATGCCGGCGACGGAGTCTCCGCGGTCGCCGGTGAAGACGCCCGCCGCGCCGCGCGGGTGCCACGCCGCCACCTGGTGCGGCGGCACGTCCGCGCCATGGGCCCCGCCGGTGGTGGAGAGGTCCACCAGCCGCACCGCGACGCCCTGCTCCTTCAGGATGTCGCGGATGAAGCGCAGCTCGGGTCCCTTGGTGTCGAGCGTGCCGGCGACCAGCGTCACGGCCTCCCCCGCCATCGCAAGCGGGCGCAGCTCGGGCACGGCCGGCGGCGCCGAAAGCAGCCGCGCCGCCGCCTCGATCCGCGCGGCGGGCGCGTCGCGGGACCAGCGCGTCGGGACCACGGGGTTGGCGAGATAGACGCGGGGCGCGACGGACGCCGGCGCGACGGCCTCGGCCGGCGTCTCGGCGGCCGTCCCGTCGTCGTCCTCGCCGTGCCGGCCGACGCCGAGCAGGCGCTGCTGCAGATCGCGGTCGGCGGCGAGGCGGCGGGCCTCGACCACCTGCAGGATGCGGCCGTTGACCATGATCGACACCTGTTCGGCCACCGAGGTCGCCACCGCGATGTTCTGCTCGATCACCAGAACGTCGGTCAGGCCCTCGGCGGCGAGCGCCACCATCAGGTCGCGCACCTGCGCCACGATCAGCGGCGCGAGCCCCTCGGTCGGCTCGTCCATCACCAGCAGGCGCGGGTTCAGCAGCAGCGCGCGGGCGATGGCCAGCATCTGCTGCTCGCCGCCCGAAAGCTGCCCGCCGCCGTTGCCGCGCCGCTCGGCGAGCCGGGGGAAGGTCGAGTAGATGCGCTCGGCGGTCCAGGCGCCGGCGGGGCGCGGCTGCACGAGGCGCAGGTGCTCGTCCACCGTCAGCGAGCGCCACAGCCTCCGGCCCTGCGGCACATAGCCGACGCCCAGCCGCGCGATGTCGGCCGCGCCGCGGCCCACCACGTCGACCCCGTGCACCCGGATCGAGCCGGAGGCGATGGGGACCAGCCCCAGGATCGCCTTGCACAGCGTGGTCTTGCCCATGCCGTTGCGGCCCACGACCGACTTCACGCCGCCCGGCAGGGTGAGATCCACCCCCTGCACGGCGTGGCTGGCGCCGTAGAAGACGTTGAGCCCGCGGACCTCCAGCGCCGGCGCCTCAGCCATGACCCTCTCCCAGATAGAGGGCCTGCACCTCGGGGTCGTTCTCGATCTCGTCGGGCGCGCCTTCCTTGAAGACACGGCCGTTGTGCATCATCGACACGCGCTCGGCGACGCGCAGGGCCACGTCCATGTCGTGCTCGATCAGGATGAAGCCGATATGCTCGGGCAGCCCGCCCAGGATCGCCACGAGATCGCGCCGCTCGGTGGGCGACAGGCCCGCGGCGGGCTCGTCGAACAGGATCAGACGCGGCGCGCCGGCCAGCGCCAGCGCGATCTCCAGCTGGCGCTGTCGGCCGTAGCTGAGGGTCGCCACCCTGGCGTCGCGGTCGTCCCAGAGCCCCGTCGCCTGCATCAACTCCTCGGTGCGCTGCATCTCGGGCTCGGAGGGGCGGGGGCGGCGCAGGCTGAACCGGCTGCGTCCCACCCCGCGGCAGGCGATGTAGACGTTGTCGGCGACGCTCAAGCCCCCGAACAGCAGCGAGATCTGGTAGGTGCGCCGCAGGCCCCGCCGGATGCGCTCGTAGGGGGGGAAGGCGGTGACGTCCTCGCCGAACAGGCGGATCGAGCCGGTCGTGACGGGAAAATCGCCGGTGATGCAGTTGAACAGCGTGGTCTTGCCGGCGCCGTTCGAGCCCAGCACCGCCCGCCGCTCGCCCGGCGCCACGGTCATCGTCACCCCGGCCAGCGCGGCGAGCGCGCCGAAGCTCTTGCCCACCCCGCGCAGCTCCAGCGCCGCCGCGCCCGCCGCGGCCAGAGCCTCGGCGCTCATCGCCCGATCTCCTGGCGCGACGCTCCGGTCAGCGGGTCGCGCGCCCGGCCGCGGCGCGCGCGCCAGCGGTCCCACAAACCCAGCACCCCGTCGGGCGAGAAGAACACCACCAGCAGGAAGCCAAGGCCGATCAGCGTCTTGAACCGCTCGCCTGCCAGACCGAAGCCCATCAGGATGTCGGGCGCGAAGGTGCGCAGCACGACATAGATCAGCGCGCCGATGAACGGGCCGACGGGCCGCGAGACGCCGCCGATGACCGCGATCACCAGCACGTCGATCACCGCGGGAATGCCCGCCGTGCCCGGCGTGATCTGCGCGTTCTGCCACACCAGCAGGATGCCGCCGACGCTCGCGATCACGCTGGCGAAGGCGTAGGCGGCGACCCGGTGGGCGGTGACGTTGTAGCCCAGCGCGGCCATGCGCCGGGGGTTGTCGCGCACCCCCTGCAGCGCCAGCCCGAACGGCGCGCGCGAGACATAGACCACCGCCCAGAAGCACAGCGCCGCACAGCCGAGCGTCAGATAATAGAACGCCTGCGGCCCGCGCCAGTCCACGCCGAACAGCGACGGCGGCAGGACGCCGGAGAACCCCGAATAGCCGTTGAAGATGTCGTAGTTCTGGCGCGTGAAGTAGAAGAACGCCGCCGCGATGGCGAGCGTTATCATGATCGTGTAGATGCCCTCGGTCCGCACCGCCAACGCGCCGATGAGCGTGCCGAAGGCCGTCGCGACGAGGATCGCCACCGGCAGCGCCAGCCACCACGGCCAGCCGAGGCTGATCGCCGCGACCGAACTGTCGCCGAAGATCGCCACGCCATAGCCCGCCAGCGCGCCCACCGACATCTGCGCGAGGCTGACCATGCCGCCGTAGCCGGCGAGAAACATCAGGCTGAGCGCGATCATGCCGAGGATGAAGGCCCAGCCGAAGATCTGGAACAGCACGAAGTCCGAAGCGAAGGCCGGCATCGCCAGCAGCACCAGCCCCGCCGCCCAGCGCCAGGCGCCGGACGGCGTGGCGGGGGCGGCGACGCCGCCGGGGATGTCGGCCGCGGCGCTCATCGCGCGCTCAACAGGCCCTGCGGGCGGAACGCCAGCACGCCCGCCATGATGAGAAAGGTCAGCACCACCGAATAGGTCGGCATGTAGACCGAGCCCAACTGCTCCGCGAGCCCGATCAGCAGCGCTCCCAGCGCCGCGCCGGGGATCGAGCCCATGCCGCCCACGATCACCACCACCAGCGACATCAGCAGGAAGCGCACGTCCTCGCCCGGCGCCAGCGACTGGAACGTGCCGCCGACCATGCCGGCCACCCCCGCCAGCCCCGCGCCGAAGGCGAAGACGGCGAGGAAGATCAGCTGGATGCGCACGCCCGAGGCCGCGACCATCTCCCGGTCGTCCACGCCCGCGCGGATCAGCGCGCCGATGCGGGTGCGGTTGAGCGCAAGCCACAGCGCCACGCCGAAGACGATGGAGGCGATCAGGATCCAGATGCGCACCGCCGGATAGCGCAGATAGACCGGTTCGCCCGCGCGGTTGGTTCCCGTGACGATGGGCACGTCCACGGGGCCGCTGAGGAAGTCGGGCGCGTCGATCTGGTAGGACGAGCCGCCCCAACCCCACAGCATGAGGTCGGCCAGAACGATCGAGACGCCGATGGTCACCAGCGTCTGGCGCAGGTCCTGCCCCTCCATGCGACGGAAGACGACGAGTTGCAGCACCACGCCGGCGGCGGCCATCAGCACGAAGGCGGCGGCGAAGCCGAAGAACCACGAGCCGGTCGCGCGCGCCGCCTCGAAGCCGAGATAGCCGCCGAGCAGGTAGAGCGAGCCGTGGGCGAGATTGACGTTCTTCATCAGGCCGAAGATCAGCGTGAAGCCCGTCGCGACGAGAAAATAGAGGGCGCCCAGCGTGACGCCGTTGAACACCGCGTTCACGAACACCCGCTTGCGCCCCAGCACGCCCTCCAGTTCCGCGCTCCACGGCGCGAAGATCGCCCAGAGCACGACCGCGAGCGCCACGGCGCAGACCAGCGCCCAGAACGGGTTGCGCCCGGCCCAGCCGCTCATCGCGCGACGCTCCCCATGCTCGCGCGGGCGAGCCGGACCGATCGGGCGGCCGGCGCGTTCCGCGCAGTCCGACGACACCGGCTCAGGCCGCCATCAGCGCCACGCGGCGATAGTCCGAGGGCGGGATGCCGACATTGGACGCGAAGAAGCGGGTGAAGGCGGCCTGCGAGGAGAAGCCGAGGTCTAGCCCGATCTCGGTGACCGCGGCGTCCGTCGCGGTCAGTCGGGCGATGGCGGTCTCCATGCGCAGCATGTTGAGATAGAGGTTCGGCGTCATGCCGAGGTGCTCGCGGAACAGCTGGAAGAAGTGCGACCGCGACAACCCCGCCCCCCGCGCCACCGAGACCATGTCCACCGGCCCGCCCTCGACCAGCCGCGCCTCCAGCGCGCGCACCGCGCGGCGGACGCGAAAGTCGCGCGGCGCCGGCGACGCGGGTCCGGCCGGCGCGCCCTGCCAGCAGGCCATGGTCAGATCGAACAGGTCGCGCTCCATCGTCGCGGCGTCGCCCGGGGCGAGCAGGCGCGACGACGCGCGCCCCACCAGCGCGTCGATCAGCGGCGTGCGCCGCACCCGCGCACCCGGAAAGCGCAACGCGCCGGCCCCGCCCATGCGCCCGAACCACGCCTGATCGACGTAGAGCACGAGGAACAGGCTGCCCCGCAGCGGGTCGGAGGCGTGGAAGCTGTGCGGCCGCCAGGGATCCACCGCGACGCCCTCCAACGCCGACAGCGGACAGGGCGCGCCGTCCACACGCACGATCGCCGGTTCGCCCTGCACCAGAAAGATCAGGTGCCCCTCGCGATGGGCGTGCGTGGCCATGTCGCGGTCGAGGCGGTAGAGCACCGCCCGCCCGAACGGCCCATGATGCACGGCCAGCGCCTTGCTCATGCGATCCTCCCTCGCGCGTCGGTGGCCGCCGGTGCGGGCGCGCAGGGTGGCGACGCGGCGCGTCGGCCCCGCCGCGCCCGCACCACGGGCGCGCCGCGCCCCCGGAGCGATCGGGGGCGCGGCGCGGGGGGCTCAGCGGGCGACGCACTCGGGCGTGGTGCGCGAGGGCAGACCCACGGCGGCGAACTCCTCCGCCGTCAGCCCCAGCGTCTGGCTGACGCCCTCGGCCATGGCGACGTAGCCGACATACATCGAGCCGTCCGCGGCCTCCTTCACCTCCAGCACGTAGTTGGTGCCGATGGCCTGCCGGTTGCCGTCGAGCGTGATCGTCCCGGTCGGCCCCTCCAGCTCCAGCGCCGCGAGGGCCGCGTGGAACTTGGCCTGCCCGTCGGACAGATCGCCGCCGATCGCCTCCAGCGCCTGCAGCGCGGCGTTGGTGGCGTTGTAGTAGCCGGTCGCGAACAGCGACGGGGTCGGGAAGCGCTCGTTCTCCGGGAAGGCGGCCTGATAGCGCTGCACGAAGCCCTGCCACGCCTCGCCGTCGAAATCGGTCGCCTGGGGCCCCGACGTCGGCGTGCCCAGCAGCGCCTCCTTGGCGCGGCCCTGCGCCGACAGCACGGAGGCGTCCGCCATGATGGTGCCGCCGATCAGGTTCGCCTCGCCGCCGACCTGCTGGTACTGATTGAGGAAGTTGATCGCGTCGCCGCCGCCGAAGCCGAGATAGATGGCGTCAACGTCGTCCGGCAGCGCCGCGATCACCGAGGCGAAATCCTGCGAGCCCAGCGGCACCCAGAACCGCTCGACGATCTCGCCGCCCGCGGCGCAGTAGTCGAGCGCGAAGCCGAGAAAGTTGGTGTAGCCGAAGGAATAGTCCGCCGCGACCGAGGCGACCGTGGTCCAGCCCTTCTCCTCGACGACGTATCTGCCGAGACCGACGCCCCACTGCGCGCCGTCGAGATTGAAGCGGAAGAAGTTCGGGGCCGGATCGACATAGGTGGTCTCCAGCGCGCCGGAGATGCCGTTGATGATGGTCTTGTTCGGGATCGTCTTGGCGTAGTCGCGCAGCGCGATGCCCTCGGAGCCCGAGAGCGGGCCGATGATGAAGTCCACCCCGTCCTGCTCGATCAGCCGGCGCGCCTGGCGCACGGCGGTGTCGGGCGTGGCGTCGGTCGGGGCCATCACGTATTCGATCGGGCGGCCTGCGACGGTGTTGTTCGCCTCGGCCAGCGCCATGCGGAAGCCGCGCACGCCGTCCTCGCCCGGCACGGTCAGCGGGCCCTCCAGCGTCACCAGCATGCCGATCTTGATCGGGTCGGCAGCCTGCGCCCCGGCCGCGAGGGCCGTCGCCGCGACTGCGCCCAGAAGCGCCTTCTTCATCGGTCATCCTCCTCCAACGTCCGGGGCGTCGCCCGGCTGACAGGACCCGGGTCGCGCAACGGATTCGTGGCCTCAGCGTAGGACGTGCGCGGCCGCCTTGCACGGGCGGCGTGGACGGGTCGTGACCGGAAGTCCGAAAAAATGCGGCCGCCGCCGCCGCGAGCGATCCGGCGCGCGCCCCGCGCGCCGCGATCCTGACCGTTGTGATCGCCGTTTCCGCAAGGATGCACGCGACCCAGCCGAACGCCGGGCGCCTTGTCACGCGCCCCCGGCTAAGCCCGGCCGCGGCCATCGTTTCGAGGCGGCGGGCGGCGCCGGGCGGCGCGCGCGAGCGGCTGCGCGACGGCGGGCCGACCCACGGATCGCATGGCGAACCCGCTGCGACAGCCGCGGGCGCGGCTTCCGCCGGGCCCCGCTCACGGCGCCGTCCCCGCGCCGCAGGCGAGACGGATCAGCGCGGCGAGGCCCACCAGCGCCTCCGGCGCGCCGAAACCGCCGGACTTGGTGATCAGCGCCATCGCCGGCAGCCCGGGCGCGGACATCTCGGAGAGGGGCACGCCGGGCGCCAGCGCGCCGCGCAGGCTCAGCGCGTCGCAGCCGAGAGCGGCCAAAAGGGCGTCCGCGGTCTCGCCGCCGGAGACGATCAGCGCGCCGACCGGCCGGACGCGCAGCCGGGCCGCGACGCCGGCGGCGAAGCGGGCGGCGGCTGCGCGGGGATCGGCGCCCGGGCCCGGCGTCATCTGGATGACCGACAGCGGCGCGTCAGGGGCATGTTCCGGCGCCGCGCCGTCCGGCGCTTCGGTCCAGCACGGGTCCAGCGCCGCGCGCAGCGCCTCGAGCTGCGCCAGCGTCACGGGGTCGCGCGAACCGACGACGATCAGCGCAGGCCCCTGCGGTCGCGGCGGGCGGACGGGCCGCGCGTTGGGCCAGAGCCGCGCCGCGAGGGCGTCGGACAGGCCGCGCGCGCCCACGGGCAGGGCGTCGCCCGCCGCCGCCAGCGCCGCGGCCATCGCCGCCGCGCCATCGACGTCGGGGATCAGGCAATCGAGGCCCGCGAAGCGCGCGCCGATGTCGATCGGCGCCGCGATTCCGGCCCCGCTGAGCAGCCCGTCGCGCTGGATGCGGCCCATGTCGGGGATCGCCGGCGCCGCCAGAACGCATCGCGCGCCCAACGCGCGCGCCAGGGCCGCGGTCTCCGCCGCCACATGGCCCTTCAGCCGGGAGTCGACCTTCTTCATCACCGCGCGCGGGCGAAGCGCCGGCAGGACCGCGACGACCTGCGCCATCGCCGCCAGCGCCGCCGCCTCGGTGCCGTCGCGCGAGCCGGTGCTGACCGCGATCACGTCGGGCGTCGGCCCGTGCAGGCGCGCCAGCGCCGCGCCGCCGCGCAGGACGACCGTGCGCAGACCCCGGCGCGCCGCCTCGGCGGCCGAATCCAGCGCCCCGGTCAGGTCGTCCGCGACGATCAGCAGTTCCGGCCCCATCACCTGTCCCAGCGCAGCATGCGGCAGCGCCACATGACAGACGGTCTGCCCGACGTGAGTGTAGGCGACATGCGCCGCGCCGTCCCGCGTCCCAGAAGCCGGGGGACGGGAAAGCGCGCGGCTCACCTGCGAGGCCAATCTGAGGCTGAGGCGATGGCGCTCGCCGAATGCGGGGTCGCGACGCCGGCGCCACCCGCCCCACGGGCTGGCCGACGCGCTGATCCTCCTGCATATCCTCGGCGCCAAAGCCGCCGACCGCCCGGACAAGATCGCGCCGGTCCGCCGGGAGCCGGGCTTCGCGGCGGAAGGGGACGCCTCGATCCGCGACGGGGCCGCCGCCTTGTGCGCGCGGCGCCCATGGCGCGCCGCGGGACGATCCGTCCGCCATGACCGAGGAGGCCCACGCCAAAAGGCCGCCTGCTGGATTACACTCCGCGCGATCTCAGCCGGGAAGACCTCCTCGCGCTCTTTCGCGCCGCCGCATGACCGGAGCCGCCATGACCCGCCAGAACGCCCGCGTCGCGAACGGCGCCTTCACCGCACGGCCGTTCGAGGCGAAGGCGGCGGTCGCCGGCCGCGCGGGGGCGTCGGTCGACACCGGCGCGCCCTCGACCTTCGAGACGCCGGCGCGCCACCGCGCCCCGGACGCGCCGGGGGTGGACAGGTTCGCGGTCATCCCATCCTGCTTCATCGTCGTCGCCTCGCGCCAGCCGGCCCTGCCGCCCGATCCGCCGCAGGGCGTCCGCGTCCGCGCGGCGTGCGACGCCGACGATCTGACCGCAACCGCCTGACCCCCTGCAACCGCACCCGGGAGCCCGCCATGTCCCTTCGTCCCATCGCCGTCACCATGGGCGACCCCTCCGGCGTCGGCGCCGAGGTGACCGTCGGCGCCGCCGCGAGCCTGCCGCCGGAGAAGCGCGCCCGCCTGATGGTGGTCGGCGACCGCCCGACGCTGGAGCGCGCCGTCGCGGTCCAAAAGCTCGACCTGTCTCTGCGCGACCACGACGCCGATGGTCCGGCGGACGCCCTCGCCGTGCGCCACGTCCCTGTCGAGGGGCTGCCGGGCCGCTTCGGCGTGCTGTCGCCGGCCTGCGGCGAGGCCAGCTATCGCTACATCCGCACGGCCGTCGAACTCGCCACCGCCGGCGCGGTCTCCGGGATCGTCACCGCGCCGATCAACAAGGAGGCGCTGAACGCCGCCGGCCACCATTACGACGGCCACACCGGGCTGCTGGCCCATCTGACAGGCCAGCGCAGTTCGTGGATGCTGCTCGCCTCCGAGCGGCTGAACGTGATCCACGTCTCGACCCACGTCTCGCTGCGCGACGCGGTGGGCCGCGCGACCACGGAGCGGGTGCTGGCCACCATCCGCATGGGCTGGCGGCACCTGCGCCGGATGGGCCTCGACGCGCCGCGCATCGCGGTCGCCGGCGTCAACCCCCATTGCGGCGAGGCCGGCCTGTTCGGTTCCGAGGACGACGACCAGATCGCCCCGGCCGTCGTCGCGGCCCGCGCGGACGGGATCGACGTCCGCGGCCCGATTTCAGCCGACACCGTGTTCCACCGCGCCTATCAGGGGGGCTTCGACCTCGTCGTCGCGCAGTATCACGACCAGGGGCACATACCGATCAAGCTGGTCGCCTTCGACACCGCGGTGAACGTGACCATCGGCCTGCCGATCGACCGCAGCTCGGTGGACCACGGCACCGCGTTCGACATCGCCGGAACCGGCAGGGCCGACCACGGCAACATGCTGTGCGCCATCGCCTACGCCCAGAAGCTGGCGGAGCGTCAGGCGGCGCGTGCCGAGGCCTGACGCGTAGGACCCGCTTGCCGCCCCGCGCCCTGTCGCGCTCGGTCGACGGCATGAGCGGCGAGAGCATGTCCCGCCTCGTCGACGGCGCGCCCATCCGCCGCGCCTGAGCGCTGGCGCGCGACGGCGCGGGCGCCGCCGCGCCGATGCTCGCCAGCGGCTTCGACACCACGTCACCGCGGAGCGCGCGGCGCCGGGGCGCGTCTGGGAACGACCCCGGCGCCGGCGCGTTGGGCCGGTGCGACATGAATGGAGGACCCCATGCGCGACGACGAACTGGCCAAGGGCGAGACCGCCCGTCTCATAGGCTCCGACAAGGTCGAAGGCTCCCGCGTCTACGGGGCCGACCGGGTGCAGATCGGCAGCATCGAGCGGATCATGCTCGACAAGCTGAGCGGCCGCGCCTCATACGCCGTGCTGGCCTTCGGCGGATTCCTGGGCTTCGGCGAAAAGCGCCACCCCCTGCCCTGGGATCAGCTGCACTACGATCCTGAACTCGACGGCTACCGCGTGAACCTCACCCGCGACCACCTTGAGGGCGCGCCGAGCTACGAGCCCGGCCACGAGCCGGACTGGAGCGACCGCGGCTTCACCGAGGGCGTGCGCGGCCACTACGGCCTGCGGGCCGAGCCGCCTGTCGGCATGATCTGACAGGGCCTTTGCGCGCCCTGACGCGGTCGGCGCTCAGCCGGCCGCGCATCCGTTTTCACTCATTCACGGAGAGCAGCGATGCACGGCATCATTTATCTCGTCGGTCTCGTCGTCGTCGTCATGGCGATCCTGTCATTCGTCGGCGTGCGCTGACTTGCGCCCTATCGGAGAGACGCCAATGACCGACGTTCCCGCCACTCCCGCGCCCGTCGCAGCCGCCCCCCAGCGACCCGCGGCGCCCGCCGCCGGCGTCAGCTATGTCGACTGGTCCGCCATCATCGCCGGCGCCGCCGTCGCCGCCGCCATCGCCTATGTGATGCTCAGCTTCGGCGCCGGGCTCGGCCTCGCCATCGTCTCGGCCGAGCCTGGCGCGGGCGCGTCGGCCACGCTGGTCTTGATCGCCGGCGCGCTGTGGCTGCTGTGGATCCAGATCTCCGCCTTCCTCGCCGGCGGCTATGTCGCGGGGCGCCTGCGCGCGCGCGTCGGCGACGCCACGGCGCATGAGGTCGAGGTGCGCGACGCCGCCCACGGCCTGTCGGTCTGGGCCGCCGCTGTGGTGGTCGGGGGCGTGATCGCCGCCATGGGCCTCACGGGCGCCTTCTCCGCCGCCGCCACGGGCGGCGCGAGCGTCGCCGCCGCCGCGGTCGAAGCCGCCGACGACAGCGCCGCGGCCTATGTCGCTGACCGCACGATGCGCGGGGCCGGCGGCGCAGCGCCCGCGGAGACGCGCGGCGAGATCGCCCGCATCGTCACCGCCGCCGTGGCGGAGGGCGAACTGCCGAGCGAGGACCGCGCCTATCTCGTCGACCTGGTCGCCGAGACCACGACGCTGACCGAAGCCGAGGCCGAGACCCGCGTGGCCGAAACCGAGGCGTGGATCGCCCGGAGCGCCGAAGCCGCCAGCGACGCCGCCGAGCGCGCGCGCATCTCGGGCGTCATCGTGGCGTTCCTGACCGCCGCGGCCCTTCTGGCCGGCGCCGCCGCCGCCACCCTCGCAGCCCAGGTCGGCGGCCGTCACCGCGACGAGGGCGTCGTCGTGCCCTATCTCGCATACCGTTGAGGAGAGAATTCATGCGTTTCATGCTGTTGTGGATGCTGGGCGTGCCGTTCTGGGTGCTGCTCCTGCTGGGGATCGCCGGCGCGATGTGAGCCGCCCCGCCCGAGCGGCCCGGGCGCGCAGCCCGGGCCGCTCAAACGCCCTTCCGCGCCGCCTCGACCGCCGCGCGCACCTGCTCCGATGTCAACTGCGCCGCCAGCGCCAGAACCAGTCGCGCCTCCAGCCGCCGCGACTGCGCCTCGCTCAACCCCTCGTGGGCGGCCAGCAGCAGCGCATAGACCGCGTCGGAGGCCGGGCCGAGACTGTTCTCGACGCTCACGCCGCCGCCGCCCTGTCGCCCCGACCGAGGGCTCGGTCCCGCGCCGCGGCAACCTCCGCCTCAGTCGCCCGGAGCCACCGCGCCGCCACGTGCCGGTCGGGCCGGATCAGCGCGAGGCCGCGTCCGTAGCGCGCCGCCACCAACCCCTGCGGATCGCCGAGGCCCCCCGGCCCCACCCTCACCACCTCGACGCCCGGGACATCCGGCGCCGGCGTCTCCACGGCGAGCAGCGCGAAGCCGTCGCCCAGCCGGCGCAGCAGCCAGTCGGGCGCGCCGTCCGGACCCGTCACCGGCGCGTCGGGGCAGGCCATGCCGGGCGCCGCCGCCGGCGGAAGCCCCGGCGCGTCGGGGCCGGTCAGCGGCAGGCCGGCGAGCGAACAGGGCCGCGAGAGCCTGCCGGGGTTCACGAAGGGCCGGGCGAAGGGGTGCGTCGCGGCGAGGTCCAGCGTCTCGTCGCGCAGCCGCCGCTCCCAGCCGTCGCGCGGCGACATGAAGCGGGTGGAGCGCGCGGAGTTCAGGATGTTCTCGTCGGCGGCATGAATGCGCTCGGCGTCGTAGCTGTCCACCAGCGCGCGCGGGGCCTCGCCGCGGAGCACGGCGGCCAGCTTCCAGCCCAGATTGTCCACGTCCTGCACCCCGCCGTTCCCGCCCCGCGCGCCGAAGGGCGAGACGACATGGGCGCTGTCGCCGACGAAGATCACCGGCCCGTGGACGAAGCGCGCCAGCCGCCGGCAGTGGAAGGCGTAGACGCTCACCCAGTCCAGCGCGAAGGGCCGCTCGCCCACGATGGCGCGGATGCGGGGGATCACCGCCTCGGGCCGCTTCTCCGCCTCGGGGTCGGCGCCCCAACCGAGTTGCAGGTCGATGCGCCAAAGGTCGTCGGGCTGCTTGTGCATCAGCGCGGTCTGGCCGTCGTGGAAGGGCGGCTCGAACCAGAACAGCCGCTCCTCTGGGAAGTCGGCCTTCATCTCGATGTCGGCGATCAGGAAGCGCTCCTCGAAGACCTCGCCCTCGAAATCGAGGCCCAGCAGCCCCCGCACCGCCGAACGCGCCCCGTCGCAGGCCAGCACCCAGTCCGCGCGCGATCGCCACGGCCCCGCCGGCGTCTCCACCGCCAGCGTCGCGCCGTCGCCGTCGCGCTCCAGCCCCACGACGCGGTGGCGCCAGCGCAGGTCGATCAGGTCGGGGAAGTCGGCGCAGCGTTCCGCCAGATACTGCTCGACATAGTATTGCTGCAGGTTGACGAAGGCCGGGAAGCGGTGGCCGGGCTCGGGCAGCAGGTCGAAGGCGTAAAGTTCGCGGTCGCGGTGGAATACGCGCCCTACCTTCCAGGTGACGCCCTTGGCCACCATGCGCTCGGCCACGCCGAGACGGTCGAAGATCTCCAGCGTCCGCTTGGCCCAGCAGATCGCCCGGCTGCCTGTCGAGACCACGTCGTTGTCGTCCAGCACCACCGAGGCCACGCCCCGCAGCGCCAGATCCACCGCCATCGCCAGACCGATCGGCCCGGCGCCCACGATCGCCACGGTAGCCCGCCCCTCGCCCGGCGGCGGCGCGCGGAACGGGAAGCGGGGGGAGGCGTAGCGCGTCATGGGGCCTTGACCGTCATGGCGTCGCCGACACCGCGCCGGCGGACGCGCAAAGCAGCGCCGACAACGCCAGAACCGCCGCGACCATGGCGCGCCCCTAGCCCTGCAGCGCCGCCCACATCGCCCGGTCGCGCTCGGCGGTCCAGACGCGCGGCGTGTCGATCCCCTGCGCCTCGTCGTAGGCGCGGGCGACGTTGAAGGGCAGGCAGTGCTCGTAGATGGCGTAGTCGCCGAACTTCGCGTCGCAGTCGGCGCGGCAGGCGGCCATCGCCTCCTTCAGCCCGCCGCCGCGCGCCGCGACGCGGGCGACGGCGCGGTAGGTCGAGGCCACGAAGTCTCGCGTGCTCTCCAGCGCCGCCGCGACCCGCTCCGGCCCCACCAGCGCGTCGCCGCGGCCGGGGGCGATGGCGTCGGGGCGGAAGGCCGCGATGGCGTCGAGCGTGCCGGGCCAGTCGGCGAAGTGCGCGTCGCCGCAATAGCAGGCCGAGCGCCACTCCACGATGTCGCCGGTGAACATGACGCCGGCGTCCGGCACCCACGCCACGATGTCGCCGGCGGTGTGCGCCCGGCCCAGCCGCATCAGCCGCACCATCCGCGAGCCCATCCGCACGGTCATGGCCGTCTCGAAGGTCATCGTCGGCCAGGTCAGGCCGGGGATGCTCTCGGCGTCCTGGAACAGGCGCGGGAAGCGGCCGAACTCGCTGTCCCAGTCCTCCTGCCCGCGCTCGGCGACCATGGCGCGGCAGACGTCCGACGCCAGCACCTGCTCCGCCCCGTAGGCCGAGGCGCCGAGCACGCGCACGGCGTGATAGTGGGTCAGCGTCACGTAGCGGATCGGCTTGTCGGTGACGGTCCGCACGCAGTCGATGACCTTGCGCGCCATGGCGGGCGTGGCCTGCGCGTCGACCACCATCACCGCGTCGTCGCCGACGATGACGCCCGTGTTGGGATCGCCCGCGGCGGTGAAGGCGTAGAGGCCGGGGCCGATCTCGGAGAAGCTGATCGGCTTCTCCGCCATGTCGCCCGACGAGGCGAAGGCCTTGCTCATGTCGGAGCTCCGTTCACGTCCAGTCCCCCTCGGGCGTGCCGTCGAAGCGCTTCTTCAGCGGCGTCCAGCAGTCGGCGTAGTCCGCCTGCAGCGGCGCCTCGGCCGCAGCGAAGACGGTGGGAACCTGCGGCAGGCGCGTCTCGAACATGAAGGCCAGCGTGTCGGTCAGCTTGTGCGGCTTCAGATCGGCGCGGCTGGCGCCCTCGAAGGCCTGCGCGTCGGGGCCGTGGGGCAACATGCAGTTGTGCAGACTCATGGCGCCGGGCGCGAAGCCCTCGGGCTTGGCGTCATACTGGCCGAACACGTTGCCCATGAACTCCGACATGATGTTGCGGTGATACCAGGGCGGGCGGAAGCTGTGCTCGGCCACCGCCCAGCGCTCGGGAAAGATCACGAAGTCGATGTTCGCCGTTCCCGGCGTCTCGGACGGCGCGGTCAGCACGGTGAAGATCGAGGGGTCGGGGTGGTCGAACAGGATCGCGCCGACCGGCGAATAGGCGCGCAGGTCGTACTTGCAGGGCGCGTAGTTGCCGTGCCACGCCACCACGTCGAGCGGGCTCCAGCCGATCTCCGCCTCGTGGAAGACGCCGCACCACTTTACGGTCACCCGGTGGGGCGTCTCCACGTCCTCGAAGGCCGCGACCGGCGTCTTGAAGTCGCGCGGGTTGGCGAGGCAGTTGGCGCCGATGGGCCCGCGTTCGGGCAGGGTGAAGCGGGCGCCGTAGTTCTCGCAGACCCAGCCGCGGGCGCGGCCGTCAGCCGGGGAATACTTCGCCATCATGCCGCGCGGCACGATGGCGACGTCGCCGGGCCCGATCTCCATGACGCCGAGTTCCGTCGCGACGCGCAGGCGCCCGTCCTGCGCCACGATCAGCAGTTCGGCGTCCGCGTTCATCAGCACGCGGTCGGCCATCGGAGCCGTGCAGAGATAGACATGCGCCGCCATGCCGGCCTGCGCGCGGGCGTCGCCGGCGGTGGTCATGGTGCGCAGCCCGTCCACGAAGTCGACCGGGCCGTCAGGGTAGGGCACGGCGCTCCAGCGATACTGGCCCAGCGCCATGCGGCCCGGCGCGGGGTCCGGCGCCGACACCCAGCCGGGAACCTCCACGGCATTGAAGCGCCCGCCGTGGCGGACCGAGGGACGGATGCGGTAGAGCCAGCTCCGCTCGTTCTGGCCGCGCGGCGCGGTGAAGGGCGAGCCCGAAAGCTGCTCGGCGTAGAGCCCGTAGGCGCAGCGCTGGGGCGAGTTCTGGCCCTGCGGCAGCGCGCCCGGCAGCGCTTCGGTCTCGAAGTCGTTGCCGAAGCCCGGCATGTAGGAAAGCGGCACGGCCGGCTCCTCTCGCACTGGCAAGCCCCCAGAGTGATCCTCCCCGCCCGGGCCCCTGTCAACCGCGCCCGACGCCGCCGCCGCGGGGCCGCGCCGGCATTCCCACCGCCGCCGCGATCCGCTAAGCCGGGGGGCGCAGAGGGAGGCTCGGCATGTCGTTCTTCACCCGGCTGCGCGAGCGGCTGACAAAATCCTCCTCGCGCATCGACGAGGGCGTGGACGCCCTGCTCGACGCCGCCCCCGCGCCGCAGGGCGAACCCGCCCCGCCGGCCGAGGCGGCCCCGCCGCCCGCGCCCGCCCCGGAGGCGCCGCGCCCCGGCTTCTTCGCCCGCCTCGGCGGCCGCGCCGAGGCGCCCCCGCCTCCGCCGGAGGAGAAGAAGCGCGTCCTCGACGACGCGATGCTGGAGGGGCTGGAGGAGTTGCTGATCCAGGCCGACCTCGGCGTCGAGACCGCCATCCGCGTCGCCGCCAACATCGCCGAGGGCCGCTTCGGCCGCCGGGTCGGCGCGCGCGAGATCAAGCGCCTGCTGGCCGACGAGGTGGCGCGCATCCTCGAGCCCGTGGCGCGACCGCTGCCGATCTATCCCAACCGCCCGCAGGTGGTTCTGGTGGTGGGCGTCAACGGCTCGGGCAAGACCACGACCATCGGCAAGCTCGCCAGCCAGCTCAAGGGCGCCGGCAAGTCGGTGGTGATCGCCGCCGGCGACACTTTCCGCGCCGCGGCGGTCGAGCAGCTGAGCGTCTGGGGCGAACGCGCCGGGGTGCCGGTGCTGAAGGCCGAGCAGGGCTCCGACCCCGCGTCCCTGGCCTTCGACGCGCTGGCCCGCGCGCAGGCCGACGGCGCCGACATGCTGCTGATCGACACCGCCGGGCGGCTGCAGAACAAGGGCGACCTGATGGAGGAGCTCGCCAAGATCGTCCGCGTGCTGCGCAAGAAGGACCCCACCGCCCCCCACAACACCGTGCTTGTGCTGGACGCCACCACCGGCCAGAACGCTTTGGGCCAGGTCGAGGTGTTCAAGCAGGTCGCCGAAGTCACCGGCCTCGTCATGACCAAGCTCGACGGCACGGCCAAGGGCGGCGTGCTGGTGGCGCTGGCCGACCGCTTCGGCCTGCCGATCCA
>DAINOD010000072.1:0-4114 GCA_036735545.1 Rubrimonas sp.
GCCGAACACCATCGCCGCGGCCACAAAAGAAGCAAAGATTCGCATGTGTCACCTCTAAATTTCGGACAATTGAAAAATACACAGAAAAAATTGTAGTGAAAATCAAAATGACGCAGCTTAAAGTTGAAAGTTCCATCGCAGTTCTACGTGAAGCAGAATGAATACAAGATCACCTCAACCCAGCCGTGCGCCGAACGTCCGCCCCGCCGCACGCTCGTAGACGGCCAGCGTGGCGTTCTGCATGGCGTTGACGGTGAAGCGGCTCGCCACCCGCGCGCGCCCCGCCATGCCCATATGCGCCCGACCCGAGGCGTCGAGGGAAAGCACCCGGTCCACCGCCTCCGCCAGCGCCTGCGCGTCGCCGGGAGGATAGAGAAAGCCGGTGCGCCCGTCCTCCACCGTCTCGCGCGCCCCGCCATGGTCGCTCGCGACCACCGGCCGGCCCATCGCCTGCGCCTCGACGGCGACCCGTCCGAAGGCCTCGGGCTTGGTGGACGCCGACACCACGACGGCGGCGAGCTTGTAGGCCGCCGGCATGTCGTCGCAGGCCGGCGCCAGCCGCACCACGTCCAGCGCGTCGAGGGCGCGGGCGCGCTCGATCAGCTTCTCCGCCAGCCCCGAGCCGCCGTCGTCGCCGACGATGACGAACAGGAAGTCCGACGCGCCGCGCCGGGCCTTCAGCAGCGCCGCCGCCTCGACGAAATCTCCCTGCCCCTTCCAGCCCGACAGCCGCCCGGGCAGCAGCGCCACCGGGCGCGGGTCCTCCACCAGGCCCCACTCGCGGGCGACGGCGATCGCGCGCTGGGCGCTCACCGCCTCCTCGGCGAAGGCGGCCACGTCGGCGCCGCGCGGGATGGTCACGATGTGCGTCGGATCGAGGTCGTGGCGGTCGCGGATCAGCTCGGCGACGAAGTCCGAGATCGCGATGGTCGGCCGACCGCGGCACATGACGCCGTTGTAGAGGCGCTTGAACGGTCCGCTTTCGGAATAGACCCCGTGCCACGTGGTGACGAAGGGCGCCCCCGCGCGACGCGCCGCCGCCCAGGCGCTCCAGGCCGGGGCGCGAGAGCGGGCATGGATCACGTCCACCCCTTCCTCACGGATCACCCGCAGCAGCCGCCAGGCGTTGGCGGCCATCGTCAGGGGGTTCTTCGAGGCGAAGGGCCCCTCGACGAGCTCCGCCCCCATCGCCGCCAGCCGCACCCCCAGACGCCCCCCGGCGCTGGCGACCAGCGCCCGGCCGCCTGCGTCGACGATGGCCCGCGCGATCTCCAGCGTCCCCCGCTCCACCCCGCCGAGGTCGAGCCGCGGCAGCACCTGCAGCACGGTCAGGGGGCGGCCGGCGTTGCGCATCCCGCCGGGCTCGCTAGTGTCGGCGGCGATGCGGGAGGGTATCATGGCTGCTCCGGACCACCTGACGCCCGGCGGCGCCCGGCGCATCGCCTACCACAAATCCCCCGCCTCGGGGGAGGGCGCGTCGCGGCCGGGCGTGCTGTTCCTCGGCGGCTATGGCTCGGACATGACAGGGTCGAAGGCTGCGCACCTGGAAGCCTGGGCGCAGGCCCGGGGCCGCGCCTTCCTGCGGTTCGACTATGGCGGCCACGGCGCCTCGGCGGGGCGGATGGAGGACGGCTGCGTCGGCGACTGGGCCGAGGACGCCTTCGCGGTTCTCTCGGCGCTGACAGAAGGGCCGCAGGTGCTGGTCGGCAGTTCGATGGGCGGCTGGATCGCGCTCCTGCTGGCGTTGCGGGCGCCGCAGCGCGTGGCGGCGCTGGTCGGCGTCGCGGCGGCGCCGGATTTCACCGAAGACCTGATGTGGGCCGGCCTCGACCCCGACCAGCGCGCGCGGCTGACGGCGGAGGGGCGGCTGGAGACGCCCAACCGCTACGGCCCCGAGCCGCGGGTGATCACACGCCGGCTGATCGAGGACGGCCGGAAACGGCTCGTGCTGCGCGCGCCCCTGCCCCTGCCCTTCCCGGTGCGGCTGATCCACGGGACCGCCGACCCGGACGTGCCGGCGTCGGTCGCCCTGCGGCTGCTGGCGCACATGGGCTGCCCTGACGCACGGCTGACGCTGATCAGGGACGGCGATCACCGCCTCAGCGGCCCGGCCGAACTGGCGCTGCTGGCCGAGACGGTGGCGGCGGTCGTCTAGAAGCCCGCCGCCTGCCCGTCCTTGCGCGGGTCGGAGCCTGCCGCGTAGCCGCCGCCCGGCAGCCGTTGGATGACCTGCGCGCCGCCGAAGCCGAAAGCCAGGTCCGCCTGCTCCACGCTCACCGCATGGCCCATGGCGCCCAGCGCCGCGACGGTGTCGGCGCCGAGGCTGTCCTCGACCGCCACGCCCATCCCCTGCGTCACGCGCCAGCGCGGCGCGTCGCAGGCGGTCTGGGGGTTCTGGCCCCACAGCAGCGTGCGCAGCGCGACCTGCAGGTGGCCCTGCGCCTGCATCGGCCCGCCCATCACGCCGAAGCTCATCAGCGGCGCGTCGCCCTGCATCACGAAGCCGGGGATGATCGTGTGGAACGGCCGCTTCGACGGGCCGACCTCGTTGGGGTGACCCGGCGTCAGCGTGAAGCCGGCGCCACGGTTCTGCAGGTGGATGCCCGTGCCCGGAATGCAGACGCCCGAGCCGAAGCCCGCATAGTTCGACTGGATGTAGCTGACCATCATCCCCGACGCGTCGGCCGCGGTCAGATACACCGTGCCGCCGTGGCGGGGGGCGCCGGCCTTGAAGTCGGTGGCGCGGTCGGGGTCGATCAGGGCGGCGCGGCGGGCGAGGTAGTCGGCGTCGAGCAGGTCGGCCGGCGCCAGCCGCATCGCGTCGGGGTCGGCGACATGGGCCTCGGCGTCGCGCAGGGCGAGCTTCATCGCCTCCCACATCAGGTGCAGGGCGCGGGGCTCGTCGGGGCCCATGTCGCGGATGGGGGTATGGTCGAGCATACCCAGCGCCATGCAGGCGGCGATCCCCTGCCCGTTCGGCGGGATCTCGTGCAGCGCCCAGTCGTCGAAGGACTGGCTCACCGTGCCCGACCAGTCCGGCGCATGCGCGGCGAGATCGGCCTCGGTCAACGCCGAGCCGCCCGCACGCGCCGCGGCGGCGATCGCGGCGGCGAGGCGGCCGCGGTAGAAGCTTTCTCCGCGCGTCTCGGCGATCTCGCGCAGGGTGGCGGCCATCGGGCGGTTCACGAAGCGCTCGCCCGGCCGGGGCGCTCGGCCGTCGCGCAGGAAGGTCTCGGCGAAGCCCGGCTGGTCGGCGAGCTGGGCCGCGGCGTTGCCCCAAAGCTGGCCGATCTTGGGCGTGACGATAAAGCCGTTCTCGGCCAGCCTCACCGCCGGCTCGAACAGCTTCTCGAAGGGCAGCTTGCCGAAGCGCTGCGAAAGCGCCGCCCAAGCCGAGACGGCGCCGGGCGCGGTCACGCTCTCCCACCCGCGGAACGGCATCGCGCCCTGCCCCGCGAAGCGCGCCGGCGACCACGCGGCGGGCGAGCGGCCCGAGGCGTTGAGCCCGTGCAGCCGCTCGCCGTCCCACAGGATGCAGAAGGCGTCCGAACCGAGCCCGTTGCCGGTCGGCTCCACCAGCGTCAGCGTGATGGCGGCGGCTATGGCCGCGTCCACCGCGTTGCCGCCCGCCGCCAGCATCGCCAGCCCGGCCTGCGCGGCGAGCGGTTGCGAGGTGGCGACGACGTTCTCGGCGAGGACCGGCGAGCGGCGCGAGGCGTAGGGAGCGGCGGTGTCGAGGGCCATGGGCGGGGCCTCCGGTGGGGGGCGGGACGGGTCGAGTCAGCACCGCGCGGCCGCGTTGTCCAGCCCGGGGACGGGCGACCGGTCCAGGGAGCGTGGAAAAGGCTTCTCCCCGTCGCTCCGCCCGCCCGCCACGTCGAACGTCGCGGCGTCGGCGGCTCGAGCGGACGGCGAAAGCGTCGAGGCGACCCCTGGTCGATGCCCCTGCCTGGCGCCTTGACGTCCGGCGCCCGCGGAGGAAGCATCATCACCGGCAGACCGGGTGACCTAGTGGCGCAGAACGACGTCGGGGCTATGGCGGCGCCGACGGCGCGAGGATCGCCCGACACCCTCGACAGCTCGGCCATGCGTCGCGCGCTGCTTGCCTGCGCGC
>DAINOD010000072.1:4214-16423 GCA_036735545.1 Rubrimonas sp.
TCGCCCGACACCCTCGACAGCTCGGCCATGCGTCGCGCGCTGCTTGCCTGCGCGCTCGCCGGGCTGGCTGGCGGGGGGGTGGCGTGGCTTGCCGGCGCGCCGGACTGGGCGGCGGCGCTGTGGTCCGCGGGCGCCATGCCGGTGCTGGCGGGCCTCGGCTGGTCAATCGTGGTCTCGCTGCGCCGGGGCGACATCGGGCTCGACCTGATCGCGGCGCTGTCGATGACGGCGGCGCTGGTCTTCGGCGAAGCGCTCGCGGCGGCCGTCGTCGCGCTGATGTATGCGGGCGGCCAGTTCATCGAGAGCTACGCCGAGGGGCGCGCGCGACGATCCATGACCGCGCTGGCCGCGCGGGCGCCGCGCAGCGCGTGGCGGCGCGAGGGCGAGGCCGTCGCGGAAGTCGCGCTGGATCAGGTGCGCCCCGGCGACCGGCTGCTGGTGCGTCGGGGCGACGTCACGCCGGCGGACGGGACGGCCGAGGGCGCGGCGCTGCTCGACCTCTCCAGCCTCACCGGCGAATCGGCCCCCGTCCGCGTCGCGCCCGGCGAGGCGGTCGCCAGCGGCGCCGGATGCGTCGGCGACGCCTTCGAGATGACCGTGACCCGCGCCCCGGCAGACAGCGCTTACGCCGCCATCCTGCGGCTCGTTGCGCGCGCGCAGGCCGAGCGCGCGCCCATGGCGCGGCTCGCCGACCGCTGGGCGCTGGGCTTTCTCGCGGTGACGGTCGCGCTGGCGGCGGCGGCGTGGCTGATGGGGGGCGAGGCTCGGCGGGCCGTGGCGGTGCTCGTGTCAGCGACGCCCTGCCCGCTGATCCTCGCCGTGCCGGTGGCGCTGACCGCAGGCATGTCGCGGGCCGCGGCGCAGGGCGCGCTGGTCAAGGGCGCGCGCGTGATCGAGACGCTCGCGCGCGTGCGGGTGGCGGTGCTCGACAAGACCGGCACGCTGACCCGCGGCCGCGCCGAGGTGGTCTCGATCGACGTCGAGCCCGGCTGCGACGGGGCCGAGGCGCTGCGGCTCGCGGCCTCGCTGGAGTTCGCCTCCCGCCATCCGCTGGCGGCCGCCCTGCGCGACGCCGCCACGGCGCGGGGCCTTGCGCTGACCTCTCCCGAGGCCGCCACGGAGACGCCCGGCGAGGGCGTCGAAGGCCATGTGGAGGGCCGCGCCGTGCTCGTGGGCGGGCCGGCTTTCGTGCGCTCGCGGCTCCACCTGGAGCCGGCCCCGCCGTCCGACGGGGCGATGCGCGTGGCGGTGGCGGCGGACGGACGGCTGATGGCGGAGATCACGCTGGCGGACCGGGCGCGGGACGGCGCCCGGGGGCTGGCCGCGGCGCTGCGCGCGCAGGGTGTGACCCGGGTGCTGCTGGCCACCGGCGACCGGGCCGCGGTCGCGACCGCGATCGCGGCGGACCTCGGCTTCGACGCGGTGCGCGCCGACATGACGCCCGCGGACAAGCTGGCGCTGGTGCGGGCGGAGCGTGCGCACGGGCCGGTGATGATGGTGGGCGACGGGGTGAACGACGCGCCCGCGCTGGCGGCGGCCGACGTCGGCGTCGCGATGGGCGCCGAGGGCGCGGCGGCGGCGGAGACGGCCGACGTGGTGCTGGTCGGCGACCGGCTGGACCGCCTGCCGGCGATGCTCGCCGCGGCGCGGCGCGCGCGGGCCATCGCGCTGCAGAGCGTGGCCGTGGGGCTCGGCCTGTCGCTGGCGGTGATGATCGGCGCGGCGCTGGGGCATGTCTCGCCGGTGCAGGGGGCGCTGGCGCAGGAGGCCATCGACGTCGCGGTGGTCCTGAACGCCCTGCGCGCGCTGGGCGGTCCGCGCCCGCGCTTGCCGGACGCGCCCGTCGCCGCCAAAGTGGGCTTAGCCGAGGAGGTCCGTGGATGACAGCCGAGCCGATCCCCGCCCAGCGCGCGCCCTACCCCGTCGTCGTCGAGGCGGGAAAGACCTACTGGTGGTGCGCCTGCGGCCGGTCCGCGCGTCAGCCGTTCTGCGACGGCTCCCATAAGGAGACCGGCCTCACCCCGGTGCGCCACGTCGCGGAAAAGGACGGAACGCTCTGGTTCTGCGGCTGCAAGGCGACGGGCCGGGCGCCGCTGTGCGACGGGGCCCACAAAAGCCTGCCGGAGAGCGGCGCTCAGTAGGCGCGCGCGACCACGAAGTCGGCGATGTCCTCCAGCGCCGCGCGCAGCGGCCCCGCCGGCAGGGCGGCGAGGGCGGCGCGCGCCCGCGTCGCCTCCTCCGCCGCGCGTGCGGCGGCGGCGTCGAGCGCGCCGCTGGCCTCCATCAGCCGCAGCGCCTCGGGCAGGTCTTCGGGGCCCTGCTCGCGCCGCTCGATGACGCGGGACCAGAAGGCGCGGGCGGCGGCGTCGCCGCGGGCGTGGGCGATCAGCACCGGCAGCGTCGCCTTGCCCTCGCGGAAGTCGTCGCCCGCGTCTTTGCCCAGCGCCTGCGAGACGCCGCGGTAGTCGAGCACGTCGTCGGCGATCTGGAAGGCGATCCCCAGCGCGTCGCCGTAGACACGCATCGCCTCCACCTGCGCGGCGGGCGCGCAGGCGACCATGGCGCCGGCGCGGGTCGCCGCCTCGAACAGCGCGGCGGTCTTGCCGCGGATGACCTGCATGTAGACCGGCTCGCCGCCCGCCAGCGAGTTTGCGGCGGCCAGTTGCAGCACCTCGCCCTCCACGATCACGGCCGCCGCGTCCGCCAGCACGCCCAGCACCTCGACGGAGCCGGTCTCGACCATCAGCTGGAAGCTGCGCGCGAACAGGAAGTCGCCCACCAACACGCTGGGCTTGTTGCCGAAAACAGTGTTGGCGGTGGGCCGGCCGCGGCGGCGCCCGCTTTCGTCCACCACGTCGTCGTGCAGCAGCGTGGCGTTATGGATGAACTCCACCGCCGCCGCGAGGCGGATGTGGCTCTCGCCGTCATGGCCGCAGAGCTTGGCGGCGGCCAGCGTCAGCAGCGGGCGCAGCCGCTTGCCGCCGGCGCCGATCAGATGGGCGGCGACCTGGGGGATGAGATCGGTGTGCTCGGAGCGCATCCGCTCGGCGATCAGCGCGTCCACGCGCGCCATCTCCGGAGCCAGAAGCGCCTTGAGGCGGTCGAACGCCGCCTCGGGGGAAGCGGCTGTGGCCGCGACGGCCGCGGGATGGGACAAAGGAACCTCCCCGAACCGCCCTCGACGCGCGCCGCGCCGGGGCTTTAGGGTCGGGCGCATGGAAGAGATCGTCCGCACCACCGACCCGACGCTGATCGCCTTCGCGACCGCTCTGCTGCGCGGCGAGGGTATAGAGTGCTTCGAACTGGACGTCCACATAAGCGTGCTCGAGGGCAGCATCGGCGCGCTGCCCCGCCGGCTGACCGTGGCGCGGCGCGACGCCTTCCGCGCCCGCGCCGTGCTGGCCGACAACGGCGTCGAGACCGTCGCCCCCCGATGATCACCGAGGACGCGCTGCTGGGCGGGCGCGTGCTGCTGGCCCAGCCCGCCCGCGGCTATCGCGCGGCGACGGACCCGGTGTTTCTCGCCGCCGCCTGCCCCGCGCGGCCCGGCCAGCGCGGGCTCGACCTCGGCTGCGGCGTCGGCGCGGCCGCGCTGTGCCTGCATGCGCGCGTGCCGGGTCTGGCGCTGCACGGACTGGAGTTGCAGGGCGACTATGCGGCGTTGGCGCGCGGCAACGCCGCCCGCGCCGGGGCCGACATGACGGTCTGGGAAGGCGACGTGACCAGCCCGCCGGCTGGGCTGCGGGCGCTCTGCTTCGATCATGTTCTCGCCAACCCGCCCTTCTTCGACCCGACCGACCCGGCCAGCCCCGCGCCCGACCGCGACGCCGCCCGGCGCGAGGCCGCGCCGCTGGCGGTCTGGATCGACTGCGCGCTGCGCCGGCTCCTGCAGGGCGGCTGGCTGACGATGATCCACCGCGCGTCGCGGTTGCCCGACATCCTCGCCGCGCTGGCCGGACGCGCGGGCGACGTGGCGGTCAGGCCGCTGGCGGCGCGGCCGGGGCGCGAGGCGGGGCGCGTGGTGGTGCGCGCGCGCAAGGACAGCCGCGGGCCCTTCAAGCTGTGCGCGCCGCTGGCGGTTCACGGGCCGCCGGCCCATCTTGGCGATGGCGACGACTTTTCGCCGCAGGCCGCCGCCATCCTGCGCGACGGCGCCCCGCTGGAGTTCTGACCGCCCAAGGAGATCCGATGCCCCCCCTCGACAACGCCATCGCCGCCATGGCCCCCGACCTGACCGCCTGGCGGCGCACGCTGCACGCCAACCCCGAACTGGGCTATCAGGAGCGCGCGACGGCCGCCTTCGTCGCCGAAAAGCTGCGCGCCTTCGGCTTCGACGCGGTGGAGACCGGGATCGGCGGCACCGGCGTCGTGGGCGTGCTGCACGGGGCGGCGGGGCCGCGGGGCGAGGCGCGCTCGGTGATGCTGCGCGCGGACATGGACGCGCTGCCGATCGAGGAGGCCACCGGCCTGCCTCACGCCTCGACCAACCCCGGCGTCATGCACGCCTGCGGCCATGACGGCCACACCACCATGCTGCTGGGCGCGGCGCGCCGACTGGCCGAGACGCGCGCCTTCGACGGCACGGTCATCTTCGTGTTCCAGCCCGCCGAGGAAGGCGGCGCCGGGGCCAAGGCGATGCTGGACGACGGGCTGATGGGCCGTTTCCCCGCCCGCGCGGTCTACGGGATGCACAACGACCCCGGCCGGCCCGTGGGCCAGTTCGCCATCCGGCCCGGCCCCGCGCTGGCGCTCGCCGACGAGTTCGCGATCCGCATCGTCGGCAAGGGCGGCCACGCGGCGATGCCCGACCAGGCGCACGACCCCATCGTCGCCGGCGCCGCGCTGGTGCAGGCGCTGCAAAGCATCGTCTCGCGCCGCGTCGACCCGACCCAGCCGGCGGTGCTGAGCGTCACTGAGTTCCACGCGGGCTCCACCCACAACGTCATTCCGGGGACGGCGCGGCTGTCGGGCACCACGCGCGCCTTCGACCTCGGCGTGCATGCGCTGATCAAGGCCGAGATCGCGAAGAAGTGCGCGCAGATCGGCGCCGCCTTCGACGTCGCCATCACTTACGAGCCCAGCGCCGAGCCCTATCCGCCCACGGTCAACGACCCCGCCGAGACCGCCTTCGTCTGCGGCGTCATCGACGCGCTGGCGGGCCCGCAGGCGCTGGACCGGGCGCCGCCGCTGGTGATGGGGGCGGAGGATTTCTCCTATCTCGCACAGGCGCGGCCGGGCGCCTTCGTCTTCATCGGCAACGGCGACAGCGCGCCGCTGCACCACCCGGCGTACGACTTCGACGATGCGGCGGCGCCGTGGGGCGTGGCGCTGTTCTGCCGGCTGGTCGAGACCGCCCTGCCGCGCACGTAGACGGCGAACCCTGCACGATTCGCGCGCAAGGTGAGGCAAATGCTCGCTACAGTTGCACAAACCGCTTCGTGACAGGGCCGCGACAGCTGTGTTCTACTTTCGTGGCTGAACCGCTGACGGAGGACGCTCTATGAGCCTTGACTCGCATCTGACGGAACTGCGCCGCAAGCACGAGACGCTCGACCACCGTATCGAATCGGAACAGCGCCACCCCGGCGCCGACGATCTGTCCATCGCCGCCCTCAAGAAGGAGAAGCTGCGGCTCAAGGAGCAGATCGCGCGGCTTTCCGGAAGCCTCCACTAGCCAGAGCCGCGAAGGCGGCGCCGCCCGCGATCAGGGCGGCGGCCGCCAGCAGCGAGGGCGACGGCTCGGCCGCCCCGCTCGCGACCAGCGCCAGCGTGGACAACAGCGGGGCGGCGTAGGCGGCGACGCCGAGGATCTGGATGTTTCCGCGCTTGCACCCGACGTCCCAGAAGTAGAACGCCGCCCCAACCGGCCCCAGCCCCAGCGCCGCAACGGCGAGCCAACCGCGCGCGTCGGGCGGCCAGACGGTGGTCTCCAGCGCCAGATGCGCGACCAGCGACAGAGCGGCGGTCGCGAGGCAGAAGCCGGCCACAGCGTCGGTCGGCGCTTCGCCCACCCGGCGCGACAGCACGGAATAGGCCGCCCACGTCACCGCGCAGATCGCGGCCGCGGCGTAGCCGGCGGCGCTCCCGACCGCGAAGCCGCCCAGCCGCGGCGCGACCAGCAGCGCGGCGCCGGCGAAGGCGACCACGGCGCCGAGGACATGGGGCCAGCGCAGCCGCTCGCCGGGCAGGAGGCCCGAGAACAGCACGATCAGCAGCGGCCAGAGATAGGCGATCAGCGACGCCTCGGCCGCCGGGGCCAGCCTGAGCGCCGTGAAGTAGAAGAAATGGTAGCCGAAGAGCCCCCCTACCCCCAGCGCCCACACCCGAACCGGCTGGCGCAGGACGACCGAGACGGGCGCGCCGCGGCGGGCCATGTCGGCGAAGCCGACGCCCGCGCCCACCGCGAAGCACATGGCGGAGAGCTGGAACGGCGGCACGGCTCCGGTCGCTACGGTCATCAGCGCCAGCAGCGCCCAGAGCAGGACGGCCAGAAAGCCGATCGCCGTGGCGCGCGTCCGGCTCACGCCGCGGCGCGCCCCCGGCCCGCGTCGCGCAGCCAGGCGGCCAGCGCGCGGCCCACCGCGGCGTTGTCGTCCGGCCGGCCGAAGCTCGCCAGCGCCGGCTCTGCGACGTCGGCCGCCACGCGGCCGTCGGCGTAGAGCTTTTCGGTCAGCCCCTTCGCGAACGCGGTGGAGAATTCCGGGTGCGGCTGGATGCTGACCGCCTCGGGCCGCCGCGGGTCGCCGTAGAGCGCGCCAGCCACGGCGCAGCCCTCGCCAGTCGCCCAGACCATGGCGTCCTCGGGCAACGCCGTCACCTGGTCCTGATGGATGCTGTGCAGCGTCAGCCGCTCGGGCAGCGGCGCCGGCGTCCAGTCCGCGGCGTGGACGGCGAAGGCCCCGGCCCCCAGCCGCCAGCCGCCCGAGAACTTCTCCGCCCGCCCGCCGAAGGCCTCGGCCATGATCTGGTGGCCGAAGCAAACGCCCAGGATCGGTCGCCCCGCGGCGCGGGCCGCGCGCAGGAAGTCCTTCAGCGGCGCGATCCAGGGCAGCGGGTCGTAGACGCCGTGGCGGGAGCCGGTGACGAGCCAGCCCTCGGCGCTGTCGGGCGCCGGCAGGGGGGCGCCGTCCACCACGGCGTGCGTCTCCAGCGTCAGGCCGGCGCCGCCCAGCAGGGTGGCGAACATGTCGGGGTATTCGCCGAAGTCCTGCGCCAACTCGTTCCGCACGCGGCCTGTCTGGATGATCCCGATGCGCATCAACGCCTCCCTGTCGGCGTGGCAGATAGCGTGGCGCAGGGCGCGGCGGAAGAGGCGGCTCAGACGGCGGGCGTCTCGGCGCAGAGCAGCGGCGCGCTGTCGCGGCGGGCGATGCGCAATTCGGGCTCCCCGCCCTCGGCGGGTCGGGCCAGCAGGCCCTCCGCGTCACGAAAGAGCCGCCAGCACGACATGCCCTGATCGTAGAGAAAGCAGATCGCCCCCTCGACCTCGGCCCAGACGCCGGGCGCGCAGTCGCCGCCCTCGGGCTTCCACAACACCCGGTCGTCGGGCTCGTAGCGCTCGGCGCCGAACGGGCGGCCCTGCTCCTCGAAATGCAGCGTCCAGCCCTCGGCGTAGGCGCGGAACTCCTCGGCCGAGACGCTGCGCTCCTGCGCGGCGACCGGCGCGGCCAGCGCGCAGAGCAGCGCGAGCGCCGCGAGGCGAAGGGGCCCGCCTTGCGCCGGATCAATGCGCGCGAAACGCCGGCGTGCGTCGTAAGGCGCGGGGGCGGGTGCGTGGCGCGACGGCGGTCTTTTGGCTAAGGTGGCGACAGGGAACGGGAGGAAGAAATGGCCGAGGCGAACAGCGACGGGCTTCTGGGCGCGCGCGTGGTGAGCGAGTTGTCCCGCAAGTCGCCGACGATCCAGTCGATCACGGTCGAGGACATCACCGCCGCGCTGCGAGACGGCGCGGAGGATTTCCGAGCGATGCCCGCCTTCGGCATGGCGATCGGCGCCGTCTTCGCCGCTGGCGGCATCGCCATGCTGTGGCTGGCCTACTCGCTCGACATGATCGTGCTGGTGTTCCCGATGCTGGCCGGCTTCGCGCTGGTCGGCCCCTTCGCCGCGATGGGGCTTTACGAGGCGAGCCGCAGGCGTGACGCCGGCCAGACCGTGGGCGTCGGCGACCTGTTCGCCGTGCGGCGGGCCACGACCTCGGTCAATATCTTCTTCCTCGGCTTCATCCTGCTGTTCGCGCTGTTCGTCTGGCTGCGGGTCGCACTGCTGATATTCGCGCTGTTCTACGGCTTCTCCGGCGTGACGGTCGAGGCGCTGTTCTACGACGTCTTCACCACGACGCGCGGCTTCACCTTCCTGCTCGTCGGCAACGCCGTGGGTGCGGCCTTCGCCTTCGTGGTGTTCTCGATCACCGTGGTGTCCTTCCCCTACATGCTGGAGAAGAACGTCGATCCGGTCACCGCCGTGGCGCTGTCGGTCTCGGCGGTGGCGAAGAACTTCATTCCGCTGGCCGGGTGGGCGCTGTTCATCGGCGTGGCGCTGGCGGTGTCGTGGGCGCCGTTCTTCCTCGGGCTGATCGTCGTGCTGCCGGTGCTGGGGCACGCGACGTGGCGGCTCTACAAGCGGATGATCGTGCATCCCGAACCCGCCGCCTAGCTCGACAGCGGCGGCTCGCAGGACAGCGCGCCGTCGGTGATGCGCTCGATCACCTGCGTCTCGCCGCTCGACAGCGGGATGGCGAGAAGCTGGCCGTCGCGGCGGACGTGGCGGAAGCAGTCCATGCCGGTGTAGGCGAAGCAGAAGATGCCCTCGGCGTAGGTCCAGGGCGCGGTGACGCACTCGCCCTGCGCGCTCACGAAGGTGGCGCTGTCGCGGCCGCGGTGGAAGTATTCCTTGCCCCAGTGACCGCCGCGCAGGGTGTACCAGACGATGCGGCCCTCGGTCATCTCGCGCCATTCGTCGAGAAGGATCACCTCGTCGTCGGGCTGCAGGCCGCCGGCCGCGGCGGGCGCGGCGAAGGCGAGGCTCAGGGCGGCGGCGCGGAGGGCGTGCTTCACGGCGGGTCTCGTCGGTTGCTGTCGGTCAACAGATAGGGGAGCGGCGGCGCAATGTCTCCACTGGATCACAAGCCTGGCGTCTGGAAGTCCGGTCGCGGCCGGGGTCGCGCGACGCCGAAGGGACGCCAGCCCGACGACGCCGCAGTGGCCGAGGTGCGGCGGCTTCTGGGCGACGCGCCCCGCCGGCGAGAGTTGCTGATCGAGCACCTGCACCGCCTGCAGGACGCCCATGGTCGCCTGACCGCCGCGCACCTCGCCGCGCTGGCCGAGGAGATGCGGCTGTCGCAGGCGCAGGTCTATGAGGTCGCAAGCTTCTACGCCCACTTCGACATCGCGGCCGACGGCGCGACGCCGCCGCCGCCGCTGACGGTGCGGGTCTGCGACGGCGTCGCCTGCATGCTGGCTGGCTGCGAGGCGCTGCTGACCGCGCTGGACCTTGGGCCGGGCGTGCGCGTGCTGCGCGCGCCCTGCGTCGGCCGCTGCGACCGCGCGCCGGTCGCGGTGGTCGGCCGGAGGCCCGTCGACCGCGCGGCCCCCGCGGCGATCGCGGCCGAGATCGCCGCGGGCGGCACCGAGCCGGACCTGCCCGACCATCCCGGCTTCGACGGCTACCCGACGCTCGCCGCCCTGCGCGCGGGCGCGCGGGAACGCGACGCGCTGCAGGCGGACATGCTCGCCTCGGGCCTGCGCGGCATGGGCGGCGCTGGCTTTCCGGCGGGGCGCAAATGGGCGGCGGTGCGCGCCGGGCCCGCCCCGCGCCTGCTCTGCGTCAACGCCGACGAGGGCGAGCCCGGGACGTTCAAGGACCGCTTCTTCCTGGAGAGCCAGCCGCACCGCGTCCTGGAGGGGATGCTGATCGCCGCCTGGGCGGTCGAGGCGGCAGGCTGCGTCTTCTACCTGCGCGACGAATACCCCGCCGCCCGCGCGATTCTGACCCGCGAGATCGCAGCGCTGGAGGCGGCCGGCGTCGTCGCGCCCGGCTTCATCGATCTGCGCCGCGGGGCCGGGGCCTATATCTGCGGCGAGGAAAGCGCGATGATCGAGTCGATCGAGGGCCGGCGCGGCCTGCCGCGCCACCGCCCGCCCTATGTCGCGCAGGTCGGGCTGCGGGGTCGGCCGACGCTGGTGCACAATGTCGAGACGCTGTTCTGGGTCCAGCGCATCGCCGCGGAGGGACCGGAGGTCCTCGCCGCCCACGGCGAGAACGGGCGCAAGGGCCTGCGCCACTTCTCCGTCTCGGGCCGGGTGCGGGAGCCGGGCGTGAAGCTGGCCCCGGCCGGGATCACGCTGCGCCGCCTGATCGAGGACCATTGCGGCGGCATGGCCGAGGGCCACGCCCTGCGCGCCTTCCTGCCCGGCGGGGCCTCGGGGGGCATCCTGCCGGCGGCGCTGGCGGACGCGCCCCTCGACTTCGACACCCTGCAGCCGCACGGCGCCTTCATCGGCTCGGCGGCGGTGGTGGTGCTGTCGGACAGCGACGACCTGCGCGCCGTGGCGCTGAACCTCATGCGCTTCTTCGAGCACGAGAGTTGCGGCCAGTGCACGCCCTGCCGCGTCGGTTGCGAGAAGGCCGCGAAGCTGATGGCCGCCCCGCGCTGGGACGGCCCGCTGCTGGAGGAGCTTGGCCGCACGATGGAGGACGCCTCCATCTGCGGCCTCGGCCAGGCGGCGCCGAACGCCTTCCGCAGCCTGCTGCGGTGGTTTCCCGAGCTGGTCTAGGCGCGCGCCCGGCGACGCAGCGCAGCCAGCGCGCCCAGGCCCGCCAGCAGCAGCCAGCCGGCGGCGGGGAGCGGGATCGCGGCGGGGGCGTCGACGCGCGCGATCGGCTCGCGCACGAGCGACGCCGTGCCGAACAGCGAGATGTTGGACAGGCCGGGCGCGCCGCCGCGGCCGCGGGCGGGAATGTCGTCGTTCGCCCACTGGCCGCCCGGGGTCAGGGCGTCGAGCAGATAGACGATGTTGCCCGGCCCGCCCTTGAGCGCGAAGGCGTATGAGGCGCCGGGCGCGAAGGTCAGACCGTCGGCCAGCGACCAGACGCCCCCGGCGGCGCCCCGGGGGGACGTCAGGGAGAAGGCGTCGCCGACAAGAACGTCGTCACCGCCTGACGTCTCGAACTTCCCGAGCAGCGTCCAGCCGGTCAGGCTGAAGGCGCCGCTCCCGGCGTTCATCTCCGCAACGGTGACGTTGCCGCCCGGGCCGCCCGCAAGCGTGGCGCAGGCCGTGGCGCCGGCGAAGGCAGAGAAGTCGCCCTGATGGCACGTCGCGGCGGCGGCAGGGGTGGCGGCGGCGAAAAGGGAAAGCGCTGCGGCGCAGGCCGCGGCGAGACAGGAACGCATGGCACGCTACTCCGGAACCGACCGTCAGAGCGGAACCCTGCCGCGCAGGGATGAACGGACGGTAAGGGCGTTTGCCGGATTCCCCGAGAAATCACCAGCCACGCGCGCGCCATGACAGCCTTGCGACGCGCGCATGACGCGGCGGATACGGGACCGCCGGGCGCGCCTGCGGGCCGCGCAGGGCCGTCAAGCGAAAACGGCGGCCCGCAAGGGGCCGCCGCTTCGGGACGCGCAGGTGTCGGTCAGGCTGCGGCGCTACGACGCCGGCCGAGCGCACCCAGCCCGGCGAGCCCGGCGAGCATCATCCACGCCGCGGCGGGCAGCGGGATCGGGGTCGTCGGACGCTCCGTGTCGAAGAAGGTCAGGTGCGACAGGCCTTTGTCGATGTTGAACGTGCCGGTGAACCCACCAAGCGCGTAGACGAAGTAGTTCGGCCCGCCCTTCGCGATCCAGCCCGTGATCAGGGGATCGCTCGCATCGTCGGGCGTGTACAGCCACGTGCCGGTCTTCGCCCACTCCGTCTTGCCATTCTCGACCTCGGAGCCGATGTTGAACGAGAACTCGTCTCCGGTGATCGAAGAAAACGAACCGAGTGTCGGCTTGATCATGCCGTCGTCTTGGAAGTCGAACTTGATGATGAAGGGCGAGTCGTTGAGCGTGCACGTCTCGATCCCGCCGCCGCCCCTGACCGTGCCGCCCTTCGCGCTTTGGTCGGTGTCCGGCATGCAGTCGTTGCCGGCGATCTTGACCGGGGTCGCATTTGCAACCCCGCCAAGAACGACCGCCAGGCCCAGAGCCGCGGCGACCCCAAACCCCCTCA
>DAINOD010000073.1:0-16075 GCA_036735545.1 Rubrimonas sp.
GCCGTGTCTCAGTCCCAGTGTGCCTGATCATCCTCTCAAACCAGGTACGGATCGTAGGCTTGGTAGGCCGTTACCCCACCAACTACCTAATCCGACGCGGGCCGATCCTCTCCTTCCCCCGTAGGGCTCATCCGGTTTTAGCCACCGTTTCCAGTGGTTATCCCGGGCAAGAGGGCACGTTCCCACGCGTTACTCACCCGTCCGCCGCTCACCCCGAAAGGTGCGCTCGACTTGCATGTGTTAGGCCTGCCGCCAGCGTTCGTTCTGAGCCAGGATCAAACTCTCAAGTTGAAACCGTCGAGCGGTTTCCTTGACGTTCGAACCATCGCACAAATCTGTCGGGTCATCGAGCTTGCGCCCTCACCGACGTCGATATGTGCTCGGCTCGTCCATCGAAGATGGAACCGAACCGCCCACATATCCTTTCGCGTGTATCTCGATTTCAAAGAGCGCGCTTCCCTAGAGAAGCAATCG
This sequence comes from Rubrimonas sp., assembly GCA_036735545.1. Classification (GTDB taxonomy): domain Bacteria; phylum Pseudomonadota; class Alphaproteobacteria; order Rhodobacterales; family Rhodobacteraceae; genus Rubrimonas. The sequence goes on from DAINOD010000073.1 coordinate 475, forward strand.
GCGGGGCGTTTCGTTTCCGGTGCGCCCCGCCGGTGGAGGGGGGTTATATGGAGATTCGCTGGGGGTGGCAACAGGGATTCAGCGGTTTTCGAGGTTTTTGTGACAGCGGCCTTAATTCGTTTTGAATCAACAGCTTATGCCCTCCTCCGCCATCCGATCGCCATGTAGGCGACCAAGCCGGCCGTCGTCAGGAGACCCATGCCGAGACTCATCTGCGCCGCGGAGCCATGGTCGAGCGACGCGCCGGCCTGCGTGACGAGCGCGGCGACGGCGAACTGGAAGAACCCCAGCAGCGACGACGCCGCCCCCGCCCGCTCGGGATAGGCCGACACGGCGCCGGACATGGCGTTCGGCACGATCAGCCCGGCCGCGAACCCGTTGAGGACGGCCGCGGCGAAGACCGTGGGCAGGCCGCTCCAGCCGGCCCAGATCGCGCCGCACACCGCAAAGGCCGACAGCGACGCCGCCACCAGACCCGCGAGCATCATCCGGTCGCCGCCGAGCCGGCCCGACAGCCGCGCATAGAGGAGGTTCGACGCCATGTAGCCGCCGCCCACCAGCACGAAGCCGAAGCCATAGACCTCCGGCCCCGCGCCGAAGCCCACCGAGGCGACATGCGGCGCCGTTCCGACGAAGAACAGGAAGCTGGACAGCGAGCCCGTCGCGACAAGGCAATAGGCCCAGAACCGCCGCCTCCCCCCCACCGCGAGGAAGGAGCGCCCGATCTCGCCGAAGCCCAGGGTGGGCGTGCGATGCACGATGGTCTCGCGCAGCCCGAGGCTCGCCCACAGCAACACCACCGCCGCGAAGGCCGCGGTGAACAGGAAGATCGCCCGCCAGCCGAACCACGCGGTGATCACGCCCCCGACCGCAGGCGCCGCCATTGGGACCAGCACCATGACCGCGGTCATCTGCGCGATCACCTGCCCCGCCCCGAGCTGGCCGAAGCGGTCCCGCGCGATGGCGCGGCTCAGCACCATGCCGGCGCCGCAGGCCCCGGTCTGCACGAAGCGAGCGGCCATCGCGGTCTCGATGGTGGGGGCGAAGGCGACGCCGACGCTGGACACGATCGCGACGGCCATGGCCGCGAGCGCCACGGGCCGACGTCCGAAATAGTCCGACAGCGGTCCCAGCATCAGCGTCGCCACGCCGATCGCCAGCACCGAGAGCGACAGCAGCGCCTGCGCCTCCTCGAGGCTGATCGCCATCGACTTCGCCACGACAGGCAGCGCCGGGGCCAGCGACTGCATCGCGAAGGGCCCGAGCGACGTTATCGCGGCGAGCAACGCCACGAGGCGCAGACGGTCCGTCATCGGAGGCCCTTTCGTACGATAAGGGCCGAAACTATCCCGCAGCGCGCGGGAAGCTAGGCCTTGGGCCCAAGCATGTCGTCGGGCACGACCACGCGATCGAAGGTCTCGGCGTCGACATAGCCGAGCGCCAGCGCCTCTTCGCGCAGGGTGGTGCCGTTGTGATGCGCGGTCTTGGCGACCTTGGTGGCGGCGTCGTAGCCGATCACGGGCGCAAGCGCGGTCACCAGCATGAGGCTTTCGCGCATCAGCTTGTCGATGCGCTTCTCGTCCGCCTCGATGCCGACGACGCAGTTGTCCGTGAAGGCCGACGCGGCGTCGCCGAGCAGCTGCATCGACTGCAGCACGTTGTAGATCATCATCGGCTTGTAGACGTTCAGTTCGAAATGGCCCTGGCTGCCGGCGAAGCCCACCGCGGCGTCGTTGCCGAAGACATGGGCGCATACCTGGGTCAGCGCCTCGCACTGGGTCGGGTTGACCTTGCCGGGCATGATCGAGCTGCCCGGCTCGTTCTCGGGCAGGATCAGCTCGCCCAGACCGCAGCGCGGGCCCGAGCCCAGAAGGCGGATGTCGTTGGCGATCTTGAACAGCGACCCGGCCACCACGCGGGCGGCCCCGGAAAGCTCGACGATGGCGTCGTGCGCGGCCAGCGCCTCGAACTTGTTGGGCGCGGTGCGAAACGGCATCCCGGTGATTTCGGCGATTTCGGCGGCGACCTTCTCGGCGAAACCCGGTCTGGCGTTCAGCCCCGTGCCGACCGCCGTGCCGCCCTGCGCCAGCGGCCACACGTTCTCCAGCGCCTGCTCGATGCGCCCGATCCCCATGCGGACCTGATGCGCATAGCCCGAGAACTCCTGCCCCAGCGTCAGGGGGGTGGCGTCCTGGGTGTGGGTGCGGCCGATCTTGATGATGTGCTCGAAGGCGCGCTGCTTGGCCTCCAGCGCCGCGAGCAGCTTCTCCAGCCCCGGGATCAGCACGTCGGTCGCGGTGCGGGCGGCGGCGACATGCATGGCCGTTGGAAAGGTGTCGTTGCTGCTCTGGCCGCGGTTGACATGGTCGTTGGGGTGGATCGGCTTCTTGGAGCCGAGCGCGCCGCCCAGCATCTCGATGGCGCGGTTCGAGATCACCTCGTTGGCGTTCATGTTGGTCTGGGTGCCGGAGCCGGTTTGCCAGACCACAAGCGGGAAATGGTCGTCGAGCGCGCCGTCGATCACCTCCTGCGCCGCGGCGACGATGGCGGCGCCCAGCTTGGGGTCGAGGTCGTCGAGCGCCATGTTCGCGCGCGCCGCCGCCTGCTTGATCACGCCCAGCGCGCGGACCAGCGCCACGGGCTGCTTCTCCCAGCCGATGGGGAAGTTCTGGATCGACCGCTGGGTCTGCGCGCCCCAGTAGCGGTCGGCGGGCACCTCGATTGGCCCGAAGCTGTCTGTCTCGGTGCGCGTTGCGGTCATGGATAGCTCCCCCCTCGGGCCGGCGCGCGCAGCATAGGCGCCGCGGCGCGGCCCGCAACGGTCAACCCTTCGTGGGCGCGCCGCTTCAGGCCGCCATGCCGGCCGCGCGGCCCAGCGTCACCGCCGCCAGCAGCCCGTTGCCGGAGAGATAGCCCGCGTCGTCCGAGCCCGAGACGCCGCAGGCCGCGCCCCCCGCCGCCCACAGGCCGGGGATGGTCGATCCGTCCGGCCGCAGCACGCGCGCCGCCCCGTCCACCGCCAGGCCGCCCTGCGTGTGGAACAGCGCGCCCGTCACGCGCGCGGCGCGCAACGGCGGCGTCAGCGGAGCGACGCCGTCCAGCCGCCGGCCGAAGGCGTCGGGGCCGCCGCGCTTGGCCGCCTCGAACGCCGCGAGCGTTCGCGCGAATGGCTCGGCGGGAAGATCGAAGGCGGCGGCCAGCGCAACGGGCGTCTCGGCGGCGCGGATCGCGCCGGCGGCCTCGGCGGCGCGGAAATCGGCGAACTGGCGCGCGATGGCGGCGATTCGCTCGTCGAAGACCGTCACCGCCTCCCCGCCCGGCCGGGCGAGCACCGCGCGCGCCGCCTCGGAATAGCCCTGCGATTCGTTCCAGAAGCGCCGCCCGTCGCGGTCGACCTGAAAGCCGCCCTCGGTGATCACCGCCCAGGTGACGAGGATCCCGTGGGGGTGCGCGACATTGCCGTGGCCCTGATAGGCGCCGGGGTGGCGGATGGCGGCCCCCAGCGCGGCGCCCCAGTCCATCGCCTCGCCCCGGTTGCCGGGATGGCCGAAGTAGAGCGCATCGGCGATTTGAGGCATGTGCCGCGCCACCATCCGCCGGTTCGCGCCGAAGCCGTTGCAGGCGAGGATCAACCGGCGGCAGCCGATCCGCTCGCGCGCCCCGTCGGGGCGGGCGATGCGCAGGCCCCTAGGCCGGTCGTCGGCGTAGAGCGCCTCGGCCGTGGCGGAGCACAGGATGTCCACGCCCGCGCGCTCGCAGGCGCCGCGCAGCCGGTCGACGAGTTCGCGCCCGGCGCGCGAGGGCAGCCCATGCATCCGGCGGCGGGAATGCCCGGGATAGTCGAAGTCGTCCACCAGCGAGAAATCCAGCCCGTGCCGGTCGGCCAGCCATTCCAGCGCCGGCCCGGCGGCTTCGGCCATGGCCGCGACCAGCGCGGGGTCGTTCTCGCCCTGCGCCTTGCGCTGGATGTCGGCGGCGAAGCGCTCCGGCGCATCCTCGACGCCCGCCGCCCGCTGCCAGCGCGTGCCGGCCGCCGGGATCAGTCCGGCCGACAGCGCCGTGGAGCCGGCCGGAACCGGGTCGCGCTCGACGACCAGCGCCTCCCGCCCCGCCTCGACAGCGGCCAGAGCGGCGATCATGCCCGCCGCGCCGGCCCCGACGATCAGCGTCTCGACTTCGGCCTCGAACGGCTCCGGCGGCAGGACGGCGCTCACCCCTTGGGGTCCGCGTATCGCCGGCCCTCCGCCAGTGTCTCGACGGTGCCGATACGCGCGTTCAGCGCGGCGAAGTCGAACATGCGCGCCGCGAAGGGGGCGTTGGAGCCGTGTTCGGCGAGGCTTCGGTAGTAATCCTCCGCGGTGCGCGCCAGCGCCCGCACGATCCCGCCGGGGAAGATCACCAGGCTGAAGCCCAGCGCCTGCAGGTCCTGAGCGGTCGCCATCGGCGTGAAGCCGCCCTCGACCATGTTGGCCATCAGCGGCGCCCGGCCGCCGAAAGCGGCGACCACGCCCCGCATCTCCGCCGCCGTGCGCGGCGCCTCGACGAACAGCGCGTCCGCCCCGGCCTCCAGATAGAGGCCCGCACGGTCGAGCGCCGCGTCGAAGCCCTCCACCGCGATGGCGTCGGTGCGCGCGATGATCAGCGTGTCGGCCGCCCGCGCGTCCGCCATGGCGCGCAGCTTTCCCGCCATCTCGCCCGGCGACACCAGCGCCTTGTCCGCAAGATGGCCGCAGCGCTTGGGAAAGCTCTGGTCCTCCACCTGCAGCGCCGCCGCCCCGGCGCGCTCCAGCAGGCGCATCGCGCGCTGGGCGTTCAGCGCGTTGCCGAAGCCGGTGTCGGCGTCCACGATCACGGGGGTCTCCACCCGGTCGCGGATCAGCGCCAGCGTCTCGGCGGTCTCCGACAGCGTGGTCAGCCCGATGTCCGGCCGGCCGAGCCGCGTGTAGGCCACGGCCGCTCCGGAGAGATACAGCGCCTCGAAGCCCGCCGCCGCGGCCAGCGCCGCGGTCAGGCCGTCGTATACCCCCGGCGCGACGAGGATCGGCGGCCGGGCGAGGCGGGCGCGCAGGCTCATGAGGCGGCTCCCAGCATGGCGACCGCTTCAGCGCAGGTCGCCTGTTGCGCGACGCTCGCCAGCGAGACCAGCGTCGCCGCGTGGACGTCCTCTCGAAAGGCGGCGCAGCCGTCGCTCAGCAGCACCGCGTGGATGTCGCGCAGATGCGCGTCACGCAACGTGGAGGCGACGCCGCCATTGGTGACGATCCCCCCGATCAGAAGCGTCTCGACGCCCAGCCGGCGCAGCAGGAACTCCAGCCGCGTCTGCCAGAACGCCGAATAGGCCACCTTCTCCACCGTGAAATCCGCCGGGCCCAGATCATCCACCAGCGCGTTGCCCCAGCTTCCGGGCGCGAAGTCGCCGGGCCCCAGGAACGGCCGCAGCGCCCGCAGATGCGGCGAGATCAGCGGGCCCTGCGGCCCCTGCACAAGCGTGAACTGCGCCGAGACGTGCGCGCCCCCCGCCGCGCGCAGCGCGTCGCGCAGCGGGCGCAGCCGCGCGGGCAGCGCGGCGATGGCCGCGGCGGACTGACCGGCGCGGCCATAGGCGCCTTCGGGATGCAGGAAGTCGTTCTGCAGGTCGATGGTCAGCAGCGCCGTGCGGCGCGGATCGAGGCTCATGCGCCCTCCCGCGACAGGATGAGATTGCCGAAGCGGTCGACGCGCGCGACGAAGCCGGGCTCCAGCAGCAGGGTGGCGTCGGGCTGCTCCAGCACCGCCGGCCCCCGCACCTCGGCGCCCACCGGCAGCGACAGCCGGTCGTGGATCGCCGCCTCGCGCCACGCGCCGCCCAGATGCACGCGCCGCCTGGCGCGGGGCGCCGCGTCGCCGCCCAGCGGCGCGAGGCTCGCAAGGTCGAATTTCGGCCGCACCCCGATCACGGCGCAGCGCAGGTTGAGCACGCGCGTCGGCGCGCCCGGCAGCGTGCGGCCGAAGGCCCGGCCGTAGGCCGCCTCGAAGGCCGCGGCGACCTCGGCGCGCGAGGGCGGGTCCAGCCGGTCCGCCGGCAGCGGAACGGGCACGGTGTGCGTCTGGCCGACATAGGCCATGTCGAGCTCGAAGCGGGTCTCGCGTCCGGAAAAGGCGACGCCCGCCCCATCCAGCACCGTCGCGCCGGCGGCCGCCTGCCCGCGCATCAGCGCGCCGAGCGCGTCGGCGTCCAGCGCCTCGGTCGGCGCGTTCACCGTCTGCACGAAGTCCGCGCGCATGTCGGCGACGACGCAGCCCATGGCCGAGACCACCCCCGGGTGACGCGGCGCCAGCGCCAGACCCAGGCCCACCTCGCGCAGCATCGCGCAGGCGTGCAGCCCCCCGCCGCCGCCGAAGGGCATGAAGGCGAAGCGCGCCGGATCATGGCCGCGTTCGATGGAGACCAGCCGGATCGCGCCCGCCATCCGCGCGTCGGCCACGCGCAGGATCGCCTCGGCCGCCGCCTCGACGCCGAGGCCCAGCGGCCCGCCGACATGGGCGGCGATGGCGGCGCGGGCCGCCTCGACGTCGAGCGTCACGCCGCCGATCGGCCGGCCTGCGTCGATGCGGCCCAGCGCGACGTTGGCGTCGGTCACGGTCGGGCGGTCGTTTCCGCGGCCGTAGGCTGCAGGGCCCGGATCGGCGCCGGCGCTCTCGGGACCGATGCGCAAAAGACCGCCGCGGTCCACCCGCGCGATGGAGCCGCCGCCGGCGCCGATGGTGGCGATCTCCACCATCGGCGTGCGCACGACCATGCCGAAGTCGACCGCGGTCTGCGCGGCCAGCGTCGGCCGACCGCCGGCGATCAGCGCGACGTCGAAGGATGTGCCGCCCATGTCGCCGGTCACGACGTCGGTGAAACCGGCCGTCGCGGCGATCCACGCCGCCGCCGTCACTCCCGCCGCCGGGCCCGACAGCGCCGTGCGCACCGGCAGCCGGCGCGCGACATCGGCGCCCATCACCCCGCCCGAGGACTGCACGATCAGAAACTCGCCGCCGAAGCCGCCGGCCTCCAGCGCCCCGTCGAGGCGGCCGAGATAGCCCGCCACCTCCGGCTGGAGATAGGCGTTGAGCGCGGTGGTGGAGAACCGTTCGAATTCGCGGATCTCGGGCAGGATCTCGTGGGAGACCGAGACATGCGGGTTGGGCCAGATCGCGCGCAACGCGTCCGCCGCCGCCGCCTCGTTGGAGGGGTTGGCGTAGGCGTTGACGAACAGCACGGCCACCGCCTCGCATCCCGCCGCCAGAAGCGCCCGCCCGGCGGCGCGCACCGCGTCGAGGTCCACCGGCTCCAGCACCGTCCCGTCGGCGAGGGTCCGCTCCGGAACCTCCAGCCGCAGGTCGCGCGGCGCGACCGGCTCGAAGCCGCCGCGCAGGCCCCAGGTGCGCGGGCGGTCGCGGCGGCGCATCTCCAGCGCGTCGCGAAAGCCCACGGTGGTGATGACGCCCATGCGCGCGCCCTTGCGCTCCAGCAGCGCGTTGGTGCCGGCGGTCGTGCCGTGCACCACGCTGGCCACGGCGCCGAGATCGCCCGCCACCGCCGCGACCCCGGACAGGAACCCCGCCGACTGGTCGGGGCGCGAGGTGGGGGCCTTGCCGACGCGCGCGCGGCCGGTCGCCTCGTCCAGCACGAAGACGTCCGTGAACGTGCCGCCCACGTCGACGCCGACCACGAGGCTCATCGCGACCCCCGCCAGCCTGCGCCGTAAGCCGCGTCGGCCGCGTCGGCGTCGAGATAGCCCAGCGCCACGTCGCGCGCGACCGCCGCCGGGTCGCGCTCGGCCGCCGCGCCGTGCCCGCCGCCGCCCGGCGTCTCGAGCCGCACCCGGTCGCCGCGGGAGAGCTTCATGCCCAGCATCTTCGACGCCATGGGCGGCTCGCGCCAGACGCCGTTCTCGCTCCAGCCGAAGACGTTCAGCGCGCCGTCGCCGCCGCCGGCGACCCCTTTCGGCGCATGGCGGCCGCGCTCGCCGAACAGGAAGCCCTCGGCCTGCGCCTCCAGCAACTCGATCTCGTACACCGCCCCCAGCCCTCCGCGATGCGCGCCGGCCCCGCCCGAACCCGGACGCAGGGCCCATTGGCGGAACAGCACCGGATAGGCGGCCTCGAGTATCTCCGCCGGCGGGATGGTTGCGGTGGAGATCGGCGCGTTGCCGTGGTTGAGCCCGTCGCCCTCGGGCGTGCCGCCGTGGCCGCCGCCCCAGAAGGAGAACATCACCCAGCGCCGCCCGTCCGCCCGCCGCCCAGCCAGCGACAGCGCGTTGATCGTGCCGTAGGCGTTGGCGACCGTCCGCCCGGGCGCCGCCTGCGCCATCGCCGAGAAGATCACGTCGATCATGCGAAGGATGGTCTCGGTGTAGCCGCCGGTCGGCGCCGGAAAGCGCGCGTCCAGCAGCCCCGCCTCAGGGATCAGCACATCCACCGGCCGCAGCACGCCGGCGTTGGCGGGCAGGTCGGGAAAGAGATGCTTCAGCGCCACGTAGACCGCCGCCACCGCGGTTCCGCGGCTGATGTTCACCGGCCCCGCCGCCGCCCCGGCCGTGCCGTCGAAATCCAGCGTCAGCCGCTCGCCCGCGACCTCCAGCGCCACGCGCACGGGCAGGGGCGCGTCGGTCACGCCGTCGTTGTCGAGAAAGTCCTCCGCCGTCCAGCGCCCGTCGGGCAGCGCTGCGACCTCGGCGCGCATCAGCGCCTCCGCCCGGTCGGTCAGCGCGGCGAAGGCGGCGCGCACGGTCTCCGCGCCGTGATCGGCGAGCGCCTCGCCCAGCCGACGCGCCCCGAGGTCCAGCGCGGCGAGCTGCCCCTGCAGGTCGCCCTCGGCCGAGACCGGCAGGCGGGTGTTGCGCAAAAGGATGTCGACGATGTCCTGCTGCACGACGCCGGCCCGGACCAGCTTGACCGGCGGCAGGACGAAGGCTTCCTGAAACGCCTCGGTGGCGGCGGGATTGTAGTTGCCGGGCACGGCGCCGCCCATGTCGTGCCAGTGCCCGACCGAGGCCAGCCAGCAGAACACCCGCCCCTCGTGGAAGAACGGCCGCACCAGCCGCATGTCGGAGAGGTGCGTGCCGCCGATATGCGCGTCGTTGAAGGCGTAGACGTCGCCGTCGCGCAGGTCGCCGTCGTGCGCGGCCTTGTCGATGGCGGCCTTCACCGCGAAGGCCATCACGCCGACGAAGATCGGCAGGCCCGATTTTCCCTGCGCCAGCGTCTCGCCGGTCTCTGCATGATACAGGCCGTGGGAGGCGTCGTGCGCCTCGGCGATGATGGGATTGAAGGCGGCGCGGAACAGCGTCGCGTCCATCTCGTCGGCGATCTGCTCCAGCCGGCCGGCGAGCACCGCCAGCGTCACCGCATCGAGGCTCACCGCCGCGCCTCCGCCAGATCGTTCCACACGTCCTGCCGAACGATGCGCCCATCCTCGATCTCGAAGCGGTCGATGAAGCGCACGCCGTCGAACGGCGCCCCATCCGGCCATTCTCCCGCCAGCGTCCCGAAGCAGTAGACGACGCCGCCCATCGCGTCGAAGCGCTCGTAGCGCTTGCGCACGAAGCGGTAGCGCGGGCGCGCCCACGCCATCAGCGCCTCCGGGGTCTCCAGCCGCACGCCGCCGGGGAAGGTCATGCGAAACCCCGGCCCAAGCAGCGCGCGGGCCGCATCGAGCGCGCGCGCCTCCATGGCGTCGAGGTAACGGCGGACGATGTCCTCGTCAGCGGATTGCTCGGTCATGGCCCCTCCTGTCGACTTGATAATACAGCTTCACCGCGCAGCAACAGACAAAATGCACATGCCGAATGATACAAATCGGTTGCCTGCCGCCCCTTCCCGGGTAACATTCCGCCACCGGGCGAGGAGAGCGCGACGTGGCGGAGACGGCGAGGCAGGCGGAGAGCGGCAAGGCGCATCGCGTCTATCTGCTGCTGCGCGACGCCATCGCCCGCGGCGCCCTGCCCCTCGGCGCGGCGCTGCCGGGCGAGCACCGGCTGGCCGAGGCGCACGGGGTCTCGCGCGTCACCGTGCGGCGGGCGCTGGCGGCGCTGGCCGAGGAGGGGCTGATCGCACGCCGCGCCGGCGCGGGCACGGTGGTGACCGGCGGCGGCGAGCCGACCCGCATCGCCGCCGACTTCGCCACGCTGATGCCCCAGCTGCTGCACATGGGCGCGACCACCACCGCGCGCCTGTTGTCGTTCTCCCACGTCGACGCCCCGCCCGAAGTCGCCGCCGCGCTCGGCGAGACGGGCCGGATGCAGAGGGCGGTGCGCGTGCGCCTTGTCGAGGGTCGCCCGTTCTCGCACCTCACGACCCATGTCCCCGAGGCCATCGCGCGCGGCTTCTCCGAGGCCGACCTCGCCACGACGCCGCTCTTTCGCCTGCTGGAGCGCTCCGGCGTCGCGGTGGACCACGCGGAGCAGTCGGTCTCGGCGACGCTGGCCGCGCCGGACGTCGCGGAGGCCCTGGAGCTTTCCCCCGGCGCCGCGCTGATCGCGTTGAGCCGCACCGTCTTCGACGCGGCCGGCCGCGGCGTGGAGCACCTCTCGGCGCTCTACCGCCCCGACCGCTTCCGCCTCGACATGACGCTGGCCCGCGTCGGCGAAGGCGCCGCGCGGCGCTGGACCGTCGCCGCGGAGCCCGCGCCCGCGAGGGCCGCCGAATGAAGACGCTGTTCGACAAGCTCTGGGACGCCCATGCGATCCTGACGCGGGAGGACGGCGCGACGCTGCTCTGGGTCGACCGCCACTATGTCCACGAAGGCTCGCACCACGCCTTCGCCAGGCTCGCCGAGCGCGGCCTGAGCGTCGCCGAACCGGCGCTGACCGTGGGCGTCGCGGACCACTATGTTCCCACCCGGGGCCCGGTCGTCGACCCGGCCGTGGCGCGGATGGTGGCGACGCTGCAGGCCAACGCCCGGCGCCACGGCTTTCGCCTGTTCGGCCCCGGCGACCCGCGGCAGGGCATCGTCCATGTCGTCGGGCCTGAGCTGGGCTTGACCCTGCCCGGCATGGTCGCGGTCTGCGGCGACAGCCACACCGCCACTCACGGGGCGCTCGGGGCGATGGGCTTCGGCGTCGGCGCCACCGAGGTCGCCCATGTGCTGGCGACGCAGACCCTGTGGCAGCGGAAGCCGAAGCGGATGCGCCTCCGCTTCGACGGGACCGCGACGCCCGGGGTGGGCGCCAAGGACATGGCGCTGCACTGGATCGCGCGCCTCGGCGCGGACGGGGCCCGCGGCCATGCGGTCGAATATGCGGGCGAGGCGGTCGCGGCGCTGTCGGTGGAGGGGCGGCTGACCCTGTGCAACCTCTCCATCGAGGGCGGCGCGCGTTGCGGCATGGTCGCGCCCGACGCCGCAACGCTGGACTGGCTGCGCGGCCGCCCCTTCGCACCCGCCGACCTCGACCGAGCCGCGGAGATCTGGGCGGCGCTGGCCTCCGACCCGGGCGCCGACTTCGACCGCGAAGTCTCCTTCGACATGGCGGAGGTCGCGCCGGTGGTCACCTGGGGCGTCTCGCCCGAGGACGCCCTGCCCATCGACGCGAGCGTTCCCGACCCCGCCCGCGCCGCGCCCGAGAAGGCCTCCCGCATCGCCGCGGCGCTCGACTACATGGGCCTGCGCCCCGGCCAGCCGCTGGACGCCATCGAGATCGACCAGGTCTTCATCGGCTCCTGCACGAACGCGCGCATCGAGGACCTGCGCGCCGCCGCGGCCGTGCTGGCCGGTCGGCGCGCGCGCGTGGCGGGGCTGGTCTCGCCCGGCTCCTCTGCGGTCAAAGCGCAGGCCGAGGCCGAGGGGCTCGACCGCGTCTTCACCGACGCGGGGCTGGAATGGGCGGCCTCGGGCTGCTCGATGTGCGTCGGCATGAACGGCGACGTCGTGGGTCCGGGCCGGCGCTGCGCCTCGACGACCAACCGCAACTTCCGCGGCCGTCAGGGGCCGGGCGCGCGCACCCATCTGATGTCGCCGGCCATGGTCGCGGCGGCGGCGGTGGCGGGCCGGCTGACCGACGTGCGGCCCCTGTTGCGGGAGCGCGCGGCGTGAGCGGCTGGCGCGTCTGCGAGGGGCCCGCCGTAGCCCTGCCGCTGGAGAACGTCGACACCGACCAGCTCATCCCCGCGCGCTTCATGAGCACGCCGCGCGCCGAGGGCTACGGGCGCTTCCTGCTGCACGACCTGCGCCGCGAAGGCGGCGCGCCGCGTCCCGACTTCCCGCTGAACCGGCCCGAGGCGGAGGGCGCGCGCATCCTCGTCGCGGGGCGCAACTTCGGTGCGGGCTCCTCGCGCGAGGCGGCGGTCTATGCGCTGGTCGACGCGGGCTTTCGCGTCGTGCTGGCGCCCTCCTTCGGCGACATCTTCGCGGGCAACGCCGTCAACAACGCGCTCCTGCCCGGCCGGATCGCCGACCCCGCGCCGCTGTTCGCCGCCCTGCCCGCCGTGCTCAGCGTCGACCTCGACGCCTGCCGCGTGCGCGGCGCCGGGTTCGAACTGCCCTTCGAGATCGACCCCGTGTGGCGGCTGAAGCTCCTGAACGGGTGGGACGACATCGACCTCACGGCGCGCCACGCGCCCGAGATCGCCGCCTTCGCCGCCGCCCGGCGCGCCTGCGCGCCCTGGGTCTGGCCGACCGACGCCGGGGCCTCGACGGGCCCCTGACGCAATGACCGGGGCGCGCGCGCCCCGCAACAACAGGGAGACGATCCATGACGCGCCACACCTTCGCCGGCCTCGCCGCCGCCATGCTGCTCGCCGAGGCCGCCGCCGCCAGCCAGACGCTGACCGCGGTCCACGCCTTCCCGACGACGCTGGTCTACACCCAGTCCTTCCTCGCCTTCGTCGAGAAGGTGAACGCGCGGGGGACAGGCGTCGTGCAGATCGAGGTGCGCGGCGGGCCGGAAGCCATCGGCTCCTTTCAGCAGGCCGATGCGGTGCGCGACGGCGTCGTGGACATGGCCTATGTGCCCGGCTCGTTCTATGGCGGGGCGCTGCCGGAGAAGGACGCGCTCGTCGCCTCCAACGTCACCGCCATCGAGGCGCGGGCGAACGGCGGCACGGATCTGATCAACGATATCCACCAGCAGAAGATGGGCGTCTACTATCTCGGCTGGTTCGACTCCGGCGTCGCCTACAACCTGTGGACCGTAAACGAGCCGAAGTTCACCGCCGCAGGCGACCTCGACCTGACCGACGTGCGCCTGCGCGGCAACGCCGTCTACAACGCCTTCTTCACCAACTACCTCGGCGCGCAGGTGATCGACCTGCCCACCGGCGAGGTCTTCGCGGCGCTGGAGCGCGGCGTGGTCAACGCCACCGGCTGGACCCAGATCGGGCTGATCGACCTGAAGTGGGACGAGTTCGTGAAGTGGCGCGTCGCGCCGAGCTTCTTCTCCACCGACCTCGGCGTGATCGTGAACCTCGACGCGTGGAACGCCCTTACGCCCGAGGCGCAGGCGATCCTGCAGGAGGCCGCCATCGAGCATGAGCGCGAGAGCGTCGAGGCGCTGCGCGCCCGCCGCGACGCCGAGTTCGCCACGCTGGCCGAGCGCGGGATGCAGGAGGTCTCGCTGGAGGGCGAGGCGGCCGCCAACTTCCTGCGCGCCGCGCGCGAGGACACCTGGGGCCGGATGCGCGAGCAGATGGCGCTGCACCCGATGGGTCTGACCCACTACGACACCCTGATCGAGAAATTCTACGATCTCTCGCTGACGCAGTGAACGCCCGGTGACCCCCGGCGCCGCGCGGACCGCGCGGCGCCCACTCCCTTGAACGGACCGCCGCGATGCGCCTCGGGCTCTGGCTATACGGCCGGCTGATCGACCTCCTCGCCCTGCTCGCCGCGGCGACGCTGGTCTGGTCGATGGCGGCCGTCATCGCCTCGGTCGCGATGCGCAACTTCGGGCTGCAGCCGTGGGCGTGGCTGTTCACCTCGACCGAATACGCCATGCTCTACATGACGATGCTGGGCGCGCCGTGGCTCGTGCGCGAGCGCGGGCATGTCCACATCGAACTGCTGACGGCCACCCTGCCGGAAGGGCTGCGCGCCCTTCTCAGTCGCGCGGTTGCGGCGCTGTGCGCTGCGATCTGCCTCTACCTCGCATGGCGGGGCTATCTGCTGGTGCAGACCAACATCGCGCGCAACGACTTCGACGTGCGCGCCTACTTCTTCCCCCGCTGGCTGCTGACGATCACCTTCCCGATCAGCTTCGCGCTGATGGCCGCGGAGTTCTCCCGCTTCGTCTTCGGGCGCGATCTGATGCACACCGGACAGGCCGGGGTGCACGAATGATCTGGTGGGAGACGCTGGGCCTCCTGCTCGGCGCCATCCTCGTGCTGATGGCGATCGGCACGCCGGTGGCGCTGGCCTTTCTCGCCGCCAACATCCTCGGGGCCTGGCTGTTCATGGGCGGCGAGCGGGGCGTCACGCAGCTTCTGAACAACGGCCTCGGCGCGCTGACCTCCTATGCGCTGGTGCCGATCCCGCTGTTTCTGCTCATGGGCGAGCTGTTCTTCCATACCGGCCTCGGCGGTCGGATGTTCAACGCCATCGACCGCCTGCTGGGCCGCATCCCCGGGCGACTGAGCTATGTGACCGTGCTGGGCGGGACGGGCTTCTCCACCCTTTCGGGCTCGTCCATGGGCTCCACGGCCCTGCTCGGCGCGCTGATGGCGCCGGAGATGAACCGGCGGGGCTACAAGAAGCACATGTCGCTCGGGCCGATCCTCGGCACCGGGGGGCTTGCGATCATCATCCCGCCCTCTGCGCTGGCGGTGCTGCTGGCGACCCTCGCCAAGGTCGACATCTCGGCGCTGCTGCTGGCCGGCGTCGTGCCGGGGCTGGTGCTGGCGTGCCTCTACATCGGCGTCATCTGGCTCCAGACGCGCATCGACCCCTCGGCCGCTCCCGCCTACGCCGTCGAGGCCATTCCGCTCGGCGCCCGGTTGCGCCTGCTGCTGCGCGACGTCGCGCCGATGATCGGGGTCATGGTCGTGATCGTCGCCATGATGCTGAACGGGCTCGCCACGCCGTCCGAGGCCGCGGCGTTCGGCGCGCTCGGCGTGCTGATCCTCGCCGCAGCCTACCGCTGCCTGACCTGGGTCGCGCTGCGCAAATCGGTGGAAGGGGCGCTGCGGGTGACGCTGATGGCCTATCTCATCGTGTTCGGCTCGGCGACCTTCTCGCAGATACTCGCCTTTTCCGGCGCCTCGCCGGGGCTGATCCGCTGGGCGATCGGGTTCGACCTGTCGCCGACCCTGATGCTGCTGGCGATGTTCGGCGCGCTGCTGCTGCTGGGCATGTTCATGGAGCAGATCTCCATGATGCTGCTGACGGTGCCGGTGTTCTTCCCGCTGGCGGCGCAACTCGGCTTCGACCCGGTGTGGTTCGCGCTGATCATGCTGCTGGGGCTGGAGATCAGCTTCACCACCCCGCCCTTCGGCCTTCTGCTGTTCGTCATGAAGGGCGTCGCGCCGCCGGACACGACGATGCGGGACATCTACATGTCCGCGCTGCCCTATATCGGCTGCTCGCTGCTGCTCGTGGCGCTGCTGATCGTGGCGCCGGGGCTCGCGCTGTGGCTGCCCCGGCTGT
>DAINOD010000074.1:0-16043 GCA_036735545.1 Rubrimonas sp.
TGCTCGGGAAGACCACGCTCGGCGAACTCGGCGCCGGCGACACCCACGGCTCGCTGTTCGGCTCGACGCGCAACGTCTACGACCTCGACCGCACCGCGGGCGGCTCCTCGGGCGGCTCGGGCGCCGCGGTCTCGGCCAACCTCTGCGCGGTCGCGCTGGGCCAGGAGGGCTACGCCTCGATCCGCCGCCCCGCCACCTGGAACGGCGTGGTCGGGATGCGCCCGAGCCTCGGTCTGGTCAGCCGCGGAGGCGTCTACGACGGCTGGCCCTCGATCATGGGTTCGGTCGGGCCGATGTGCCGCACGGTGGAGGACGCGGCGCGCGTGCTCGACGCCATCGCAGGCTACGATCCCGTCGACCCCGTCACCGCCCGCGGCGTGGGTCAGGCTGAGGGGGGCTTTCTCGCCGGCCTGTCCGCGGACGCGCTGAAGGGCGCGCGCCTCGGCGTCCTGCGCACGCCCATGGGTGACAGCGTCGAGCCAGACGCGCCCGACTTCGCGCGCGTGGCCGTCGTCTTCGACCGGGCGCTGTCGGCGTTGGCCGACGCCGGCGCCGAACTCGTCGAGATCGAGATCCCCGGCCTGCTGGAGCTTCTCGAGCAGCGGACCGGGCACCCGACACACACCGCCGACGCGATCGAATACTACGTCTCCGCGCTGCCCGATGCGCCCTACCGCAGCCAGGCCGAGATGATGGCGTCGGCCGACTACGCGAAGGTGACGCGAAACGTCTCACGCCGCTTCGCTCGGACATCGACGATGGAGAGCTACGGGCGCTATCTCGCGGCGCGCGACCTGCTCAAGACGCGGATGCTCGACGTCATGGCGCGGCATCGACTGGACGCGATCACGCACAAGGCCATCGAACACGAACCGACCCTGATCCGCGACGGCGTGAACCCGCCGTTCGTGAACCACAAGGGCGCGCCGCACATCAACACGTTCCTCGGCGATGTGCCGAGCGTGGTGGCGCCGGCGGGCCTGACCAGCGCCGGCCTGCCTGCGGGCCTGTGCTTCCTGGGCAAGTCCTACGACGACCGGCGGATGCTGTCCTTCGCCCACGCTTTCGAGCAGGCGACCATGGCGCGCGTCGTCCCTCGCTTCGCCGTCGCAAACGCCGCGTAGACCGCTCCTCTGGATCTGCGCCAGGCCTCGGCCTTCCGGCCGAGGCGGTGGCCCGCTCGGTGACCGCGGACGCGGCGGCGCGGTCGCGGGCGGGCTCCCCCGTCATGACGAGATGCGGGCCGCTTCGCCCGGGGCGGGTGTGCAGGGATAGTCGCCGGCCTTGCGCACCGCCTCCTCGCCGCCGAGTTCGGCGATGCGCCGCGCCTGGTCTGCGAAGGCGCGGGCGTTGACCTCGGCCGGGTCGCAGATCCCCCGCAGCCGGCGCGCGCCCGCTCGCGGCGGCTGACGACGCCGCCGGAGCCGGTGATCGAGACGGACGCCCGGCATCCCAAGCTCCAGGTCATGCGGATCGACGGTTATCTGAGCGCGCACGCCCGGGGGCCGGCTCGCGAGGCTCGGCGTGGACGACATCCAACCGCCAACCGCTCGAGATCCCGGGCGCATCGTGGCGCAGGGTCGCCGGCGTCATCCAACGCGGCGACGTCACCCTGTCGCCCGCGACGCAGGAACTGGTTGGGGGTGCTGCAGGCCGTCGCGGCGGGCGCGGCCGGCCCCGTGCGTCCACCGCCGGCATGTGCGGGTGGCGCGAGCATCCAGCGCGGCGGCGGGCGCCCCGGCGCCAGAAACCCTGACCGGCGTCGCCCAGCGTCAGCCCCGACGAACGCGCCGACCGGACGTCCGCCTTCCTCCGCAATCGGCGCTCGGCGTCGGCTGGGACACGAACCCACCTCGCCCGCGTCGTTTGACAGATCGCGATGACCGTTCCATTCGTTCGCAGGGGGCTTTTGCGCGCAAGTCGGCGGTGGACCATGGTTGCTTTGGCTGCGTACTTGATCTCGGCGGCGCTGCTCGCGCTCCCGGCAGGCGCCGCGTTCGCGGCCGGACCGCAGATCGGCGAGGTGAAGACGGTCGAGGGAGCGGTCACGATCGCGCGCAGCGGCGGAGAGATCGCGGCGGCGCCCGGAACGTCGCTGCGCCAGTCGGATGTGGTCCGCACCGGCCCAGCCGCGTCCGTCGGCATGACATTCACCGACAACAGCCGGCTTTCGCTCGGGCCGCAGTCGGAGCTGGCGCTGGAGAGGTATCTCTTCGGCGACGGACGGGGCGCGTTCGATGCGCGTCTGAACCGGGGATCGCTGACCGCCGCGTCGGGCCAGATAGCCAGAAACCCGGCGGCCATGCGCGTCCTGATCCCCAACGGCGTTCTCGGCGTCAGGGGCACCGAATTCGCGGTCCGGGTGAACGAATGACCCTGCGGCGTGGCCGAAGCCTGATCGCCGCGTCGCTCCTGACGGTTCTTGCAGGTTGCGCCGAGCTCGCGCCGGTCCTGACTGCGCCCGGCTGGGACATCGAACGGGTCGCGCAAACGCCGGCGCCATCCGACCCGATGGCGGCCGAACTGCGCGACGGCTATCTGAGGCTCGCGACCGTCGAGCGCGACAGGCGCGACTGGCGGGACACCGCCGCCTTCCTCGCCAAGGCCAAGGCCGCCGCCGAGGGCGAGACGCCGCCGCCGTTCACGCTCGCCGACAGAACGATAGGCTCCGACGCCCTGCGCATCCCGCTGGAGGCGGCCGAGCCCCAGCTTCTCGCGCTTCTCGGCGCGCCGGGCGCGCGGTTGCGGGCGCCGGGCGAGATCGCGCGAGCGCAACTGGACTGGGAGTGCTGGCTTGAGGAGGCCGAGGAAGGCCACCAGTTCGAACGGATCGACGCGTGCGCGACGGCCTTCGAGCAGAGCCTCGCCGCCGCGAGGGCGGCTGCGCGACTTCCGGCGCAACTGGTCGTGGTGCTGCCCGAAGAGGGCGGCGCGATCGGCGGGGTCGTGCTCACCACCGCTGACGGCGGCGAGATCGTGCTCGACAGCGCCTTCGCCGCCGGCTCGACCGCGGGCGGGGTCGCCGTGGCCGAGGAGGAGGTGCGGGAGATCTTCGCCGGCGCGCTGGACGCGCGCCCGGCCCCGCCACGCTTCTTCACGATCTACTTCGACTTCAACACGCGGGCGCTGGACGCGGAAGCGGCGGCCATCGTCATGGAGGTCGTCGAGGACGCGGCGGGGCGGGCGTCAGCGGAGATCGTGCTGCAAGGCCACGCCGACGCCGTGGGCGAGGCCGAGGCCAACCTGAGCCTGTCCCGGGGCCGCGCGCTGCAGGTGCGCGACGCGATCGCCGCGGCGATCGGGCCCGACCGGCCGGCGCGGATCTCGACGTCGTTCCGCGGGGCCGCCGACCTCGCGGAGCCGACGCGCGGCGCCGAACGGCTCAACCGGCGCGTCGAGATCACCGTGCGTTAGCCGCCGGTCGGGCACCGGATCAGGACCATCACGGTGAGGTCATCGGAGGGCGGGGCGGCGCCGGCGAAGCCGTCCACGTCGGCGAACAGGGCGTCGATCGCGGCCTGCGCCGTCACGCCGTCCGGCAGGCTCGCGAGCCGTCGCTCAAGTCGCGCCAGACCGAAGAATTCTCTCGAAGGATTTTCGGCGTCGCTCACCCCGTCCGAGAACACGCACAGGCCCTCGCCCGGAGCCAGCCGCAGACGACCGACCGGATAGACCGCGTCCGCGTCCAGACCAGCCGGCAGGCCGCTGAAGTCCGGCGTCTGCCGCGGGGTCGCGCCGGCTCCGAAGACAAAGGGGCTCTCGTGTCCCGCGCCGGAGAAGTCGAGATCGCCCGTCTCCAGGTCGAGGATGCCGGCGAATCCCGTGACGAACATCAACCGCGGATTGTCGCGCGCGATCTCCTGGTTCGCCGTGGCCAGGATGCGATCGAGCGGCAGGTTGCCGCGCAGCGCCGCGCTCTTCCACAACGCCTTGGACAGCCCCATGAAAACGCTGGCCTCGATCCCCTTCCCCGAGACGTCGCCGACCACGAAGAACAGCCGTCGCTCGTCGATGAGAAAGTGATCGTAGAAGTCGCCCCCGACGCGCCGCGCCGGCCGGATCAGGCAGGCGAGGTCGAGGCGTCCGTCTATCCGCCGAGTCGGCGCCGGCAGCAGCCCTTTCTGGATGTCCCACGCGGCGTCCAGCTCGGCGTCGATCCGCGCGGAGGCGACGCGCGCGCGCTCGAGCGCGATCTCCGCCGCCAGACGCGCCCGATCGCGCTGCACGAGCGTCAGGCCGAGCTGGACCGCCGCGACCAGCCCGCCCCCGAGCGCCGGGGAGGCCGCGTCGAGCAGCAGGCCCTGCCGGAACGCCACAGCGGAGAGCGAGGCCAGCGCGAGACCCGCGCCGCCGAGCGTCGCGAGCGACACGAACGGCCGGGCGCGCGGGATCAGCAGGATCGCAGCCAGCCCCAGCGCGGCGGTCAGCGCGATCTCGGCGACGAAGACGGGCGCAGGCCGCCGCAGGAAGCGTTGCTGGACGATCTGCTCGATGACCTGGAGATGCGCCTCGATGCCGTAGACCGCCTCGCGCAGCGGTGTCAGCTTGAGGTCGACGGTCCCCAGCCCCGTCACGGCGACGAGGACGATCCGCCCCTCGATGCGATCCGCCGCAGAAGGCTCGCCGGTCAGGACGTCGACGGCCGATAGGTAGCGGGCGCGGTCCAGCCGCCCGAAATGGAGCCAGAAGTCGCCATTAGCCTCGGCCTGCGCCGCGTCGCCGCCGAGGTCGATGGCGAGCCCGAGCGCGGCGGGGGTTATCCGGGCCACGTCGGCGCCGCCCGCGATGCGCTGCGCCTCCGCCCCGAGCAGGACGAACGGCCGGCCCACGATGCTCTGCGCGATGGCCACGCGGCGCAGCACCTGATCCGCGTTCGGCGCGTCGCTGATCGCCCCGAGGCCTTGCGCCACGAGGCGCAGCGGCTCCATCGGTCCGATACCGTGACCGAAACTCAGGAAGTCGTCCGGATCGATCCCCTCGACGATCACCCGGGGTCCGATGTCGGGGTGCTCGGGAACGGGTCCTTCGGCGATCAGGCCGGCCGCGGCGAGCGCGGTGGGCGTGCGGCGGACGACATCCCGCAGCGTCGCGTCCGTGTCCCCGAGCGCTTCGAGCGCCTCGACGACGCGCGGATCGTCGATCCCGCTCGACTGCAGGAAGGCGCGGGGCGACATCCGGTCCGGCTCGGAGAGCAGCAGGTCCAGCGCGATGGACCGCGCGCCGGCTTCGTGTATCCGCCACACCAGCGCGGCGAGGTAGTCCCGCGGCCACGGCCACTGGCCGAACTCGGCGAGGCTCGCCTCGTCGATCTCCACCACGACCGCCGGCTGAACGTCGCGCTCGCGCGGCATGAATTGCTGAAGCGCATCGAACCAGAGCCGCCGCCACGGCGGGCCTTCGCCCGGCCGGTAGGCAAGCTGCGCCGCCAGCGCCCCGGCCAGCAGCAGCGCGAGCGCGACTGTCGCGGCCCAAGACCGGGAAGAAGCCGCGCTCTCCGCCGGATCGGCCATCAGGGCAAGGTCATCTCCATGCCGTCCCACGCGGACCATACCGTCACCGCCGCCCGATCCTCGCGCACGATCTCCTCGTAGCGCCGCGAGTTGACGAGCACCTCGTCGAGCTGGACGTCCGACGACAGCGGCTCGTGATGGAACAGCACGAGATTGCGGACGCCCGCCAGCAGCGCGAGCTCCACGCCGACGATGTTGGAGGAATGCCCCCAATCCTCCTTGATCGACACGGCGTCGGCGAGCGAATACTGGGCGTCGAAGATCAGGATGTCGGCCCCGCGCACGAATTCTACGTAGGGCGACCCGGGATGGGCGCTGTCGGGCTTGAGCTCCCCGTCCGACGCGTAGACGACCGCATGGCCGCCCCGTTCGATGCGATAGGCGTAGGCCCGGCCGGAATGCGGCAGTTCGAAGGGGGTCACGCCGAAGCCGCCGATCTCGGTGGTCTCCCCGGGCCGCAGGCGGTCGAAGGTCATCGTCGCGCCGAGAGCGTCGAACGGCACCGGAAAGAACGGGGCCGCCATCTGGCGGCGCAGGGCTTCCTCGACGCCTTCGTGACAGGCGTGGATCCGCAGGGTGTTGCCCGGGACGAAGGCGAAACCGAAGAACGGAAAGCCCTGAATGTGGTCCCAATGAAGATGGGACATCAGGATGTCCAGCGGCGCGGACAGCCGCGGGCCCGTTCGCGCCATGAGGTCGACGGCGAACGCGCGCGCGCCTGAGCCGAGGTCGATCAGAAGCCGCGCGCCGTCGTCGGCGCGGACTTCGACGCAGGAGGTGTTTCCGCCGTAGCGCGTCGGCAGCGCGCCGCGGCAGCCGCCGGCGAGGAAGCTCTCGACCGCCCCGGCATCGGCGATGTCAGAGGGCTCCGCCGCCATCAGGACGCGCGTGAGGAGTTGCCGCTCGACGCTCGCCGAGGACGGGATCGGGATCGAGCCGCGCGTCCCCCAGAAGACGATCCGAAGCGCCATGGTCGTTCAGCCGCGTCCGGCAGCGCCGGGCCAGGAACCCGCCATCGCCTCCTCGACCGTCCCGCTGATCGTCAGCAGGGTGTCGAACCGCGACACCCTGAAGACGTCGGCGACGGTGCCGGCGACGCCGACGACGACGAGCGCCGCGCCGGAGGCCGTCAGCGATCTCTTCGTCTGGATCAGCACGCGAAGGCCGGCGCTCGTGATCAGATCGAGGCCGCCGAGGTCGACGATGAGACCGCCCCGACCGTCGGCGGCGACGGCCTCGGCGAAAAGCGTTTCCTGAAAGGCGGGCGCGCTGGCGAAGTCGACGCGACCGGCGGCTCGGACGATCCTGACGTCGCCGCGCCGCTCCGTCTCCAGAACGAGGTCGGATCCTGTCACCATGCCCTTCCCGCTTTCAGTCGCTCCCCTTTCGGGCGCGACGTCGCGCCGCACCGGTCGCCCGCGCGGGCAAGGCCCCGCGGCGCAGCGGCGCGGGGCGTCGGGATGCTGTGCGCAGTGCTCATTCGGACGCGATCTCGAAGCGGACATGGTTGGTGTCTCCGCTTCTGGAGTGAACGAGCGAGCGGGTAAAGGCCCGCACAATACGCAACCCGCAGCCCTGCGTCTCATTGTCACGGAATCCCCGGGCGCTGTCGCAGTCTTCGGGCGACGCCGCGGTCGGATCGAAGGGGGCGCCGTCGTGCCAGACCCGCCCGCGCAGCCCCGGACCCTCGACCGCCAGTTCGACCCCGACGCCGCCGAAGGTCTCGGCGGCGCCGTGCCAGAAGGCGTTCACGACAAGCTCCTCCACGACCACGCTCCCACGTCGAGAAAGGGCGCTGTCGCTGCAGTTCTGATCCAGATAGCCGGTCAGCGCAAAAAGGAACGAGCCGATATCGAACTGTCGTGCGATACGGGCCGCGAAAACCGACTGCGCCATCGATCTGGTCCAGGTAGAACGAGACGGATCGACGGCTCGCCCGAGGATTTCGACCGCCGCCGCCGCCACGTAACCGCGCCGCGGTCTCGACTTCAAGGCGTTCGTCATTCGCCGTCGCGAAGCGGGCGCGGGGCGTCGCCTGCGCCTCGCCTCGTTCGCTCCGGCGGTGTCGCCAGATTGTCGCGTCCGAGGACCTCATCTCCCGATCCCGGTAGAGAACGAGGCGCGCCGGCGAACCCGGCCCAGTTGCTCGGACGCGCCGCAGATGGCCGGATCATGAACCGCAGCGGACGTCATGAGCAGTCGTCCTCGCCGCGCACCCTGCCCGGGAGAAGCGGCATGTGGCCTCGGCGGTCGCCGGACGCGCCATGATGGCCGCGATCCGGTCGCGACGTGCTGGTCACAGGCTCATCCGGTCCTCCCGGCCGCCGACAAGGGTGAAAAGCGCCAGCGCCAGCGCCGTGATCAGGATAAGCAGGCTGGCCACCGCCGCCGCCGTGCCGTAGGCGCCGCCGATCACCTGGCTGTAGGTGGCGATCGGCATGGTGACGGTGCGCGCGGTGTAGAGCACCACGGTCGCCGACAGCTCGTTGATGACCTCGACGAAGGCCAGCACGCCGCCGGCCAGCAACCCCGGCGCCATCAGCGGCAGCATCACCTTGCGGAAGGTCGCAAACGGCGGCGCGCCGAGGTTGACCGAGGCCTCCTCCACCGAGCGGTCCACCTGGTAGACGATGCTGGCGGCGGCGCGGGCCATGTAGGGCAGGCGACGGATGAAATAGGCCATGACGATGATCGCAGCCGTGCCCGTCAGATGCAGCGGCGCCCCGTTGAAGGCGGTGATGAAGCCGATCCCCAGCACCGTGCCGGGTATGACGTATGGAACCATGATCAGCGCGTCGAGCGTCCGCGTGGCGGCGGTGTCGCGCCGCGCCAGCAGATAGCCGAGAGCCGCCCCCGCCACCGCGATCAGCGCCAACGCCACGGCCGAAAAGGTCAGGCTGTTCACGACCGCCCCGCCGATGCGGGCGAACACGGTCTCATAGGACATCAGCGAGAACGCCTCGCCGAAGACCGGCCCGCGCGTCTCGAGAAACGAGGTATGCACGATCACCAGCAGGGGCAGGTTGGCGACCAGCACCACCCCCCAGGCGAAGGCGGGATGGACCACCCGCGCCCAGCCGGTCAGCGGCCGGCGCTCGGGCGGCGCAGCCGAGCCGTCGCCGGCGTGGCTGCGCCGCGTCAGCACGACCCGTTGCAGCAGGATCGCCAGCGCGGCGAGCGCGACGAGGATCACGGAGGTCGTCGCCGCCATCGCGGGCTCGCCGCCGATCTCGGACAGGTAGAGCCGGAACGCCAGCGTCGCGAGCACGTCGTAGTTCTCGCCCAGCAGGATCGGCGCGCCGAAATCCGACAGCACCGACAGGAACACCAGCAGCGCGGCGGTCATCACCGCCGGCCGGATCATCGGAAAGGCGACGGTGAGGAAGGCGTTCAGCGGCCTGCGGCCAAGGTTGACCGCCGCCTCCTCAAGGCTGCGGTCCAGCCGTTGCAGCGCGCCATAGACCAGAAGGAACACCAGCGGATAAAGCTGCAGGGCGCTGACCAGCACGATCCCGCCGGGCCCGTAGATCGTCGGCGGGACGATCCCCAGCGGGGCCAGCGCCTGCGTCAGCACCCCGCCGCGGCCCAGCAGCATGATCCAGGCATAGGCGCCGATGAAGGGCGGCGACATCAGCGACAGCACCACCAGAATCCGGATCGCCGCCGCCCCCGGCAGCCGCCGCCGCGCCATCATCACCGCCAGCGGCAAACCAAGCGCGACCGCGCCAAGCGCCCCGAGCGCGCTGATCGTCAGCGAGTTCCAGAAAGCCCGGCGGAAATATCCCGAGCCGAAGAAACTGGCATAGTTGGCCAGCCCGAACTCTCCGGTGAACTCGGCGTAGAAGCTGGCGGCGAACAGCCCGCCCAGGGGCCACAGCACAAGCGTGACCAGCACGGCGAAGGCCGCGACCGTCACCCCGTCCCACAGGTCGAAACGCGCCGTCACCGCAGCCGCGCCCCGGTTTCCGGGTGAAACAGTCGCAGCGCGTCCGGCGCGACCGCCATCCCCACCGGCGCGCCGGCCGCCAGCTCCGCCGCGCCCGCCCGGCGGGGCGCGTCCATCTCGACCTCCCCGCCGCCGTCCAGCGCCACCGTGACGCGGGTGAAGGGGCCGAGGAAGCTGACCAGGCGCACCACGCCCTTCAGCGCCGCCGGGTCTGCGGGATCGACGAGGGCCATGTCCTCGGGGCGGATCGCGACCGTGACCGGCCCGGCGGACCCCGCCAGCGGCAGGCGCGCGCCCGCGACCTCCAGCGCGCCCTCCCCGAAGCGCCCCGCCAGCAGGTTGCAGGCGCCGATGAAGCCCGCGACGAAGACATGGGCGGGATCGTCGTAGACCGCGCGCGGGGCGCCGATCTGGCGCACGGCGCCGGCCTCCATCACCATGATGCGGTCCGAGACGGCCAGCGCCTCCTCCTGATCGTGGGTGACATAGAGCGTGGTGATGCCGAGCGACTGCTGCAAAAGGCGGATGTCGCGGCGCAGCTCGACGCGCAGCTTGGCGTCGAGGTTGGACAGCGGCTCGTCCATCAGCAGCACGCGCGGCTCGATCACCAGCGCGCGCGCCAGCACCACGCGCTGCTTCTGCCCGCCCGAAAGGTGCTCGGGCAGCCGCTGCTCGAACCCCGTCAGCCGCACCTGCGCCAACGCCGCGGCCACCCGCCGGGCGATCTCGGCCCGCGCGACCTTGCGGTGGCGCAGGCCGTAGGCGACGTTCTCGAACACGCTCAGATGCGGGAAGATGGCGTAGTTCTGGAACACCATGCCCGTCTCCCGCCGCCAGGGCGGCAGGGTGTCGGCGCGTTCGCCCCCGATGCTCAGGGTTCCTGCGTCCAGCGGCAGAAACCCCGCGATCATGCGCAGCAGGGTGGTCTTGCCGCAGCCGGACGGGCCCAGCAGGGTGAAGAACTCGCCCTTCGCGATGTCGAGGTCGAGCGGGTGCAGGGCGACGGCGGCGCCGAAGCGCTTCACCGCCGCACGGATCGAGATGTCTGCCATGGGGAGCGGGGCGGCGGCGCGGGGCCGCCGCCCGCGGGCTCACTTGCGCAGGATAGACAGGTAGCGGCGGATCATCGCCTCGCGCGCCGCGCCGACCTCGGCCATGTCGTAGTTGTCGATCGGCATCTCCGACAGCGGGATCAGGCCCGCCGGGTCGGCGACGTCGGTGCGCACCGGGCGACGCTTCATCGTGTCCACGAGGAAGGCCTGGTTCTCGGCCGACAGCACATAGTCGATGAAGGCCTTGCCGCCCTCGGGGTTCGGGCCGCCCTTGACCAGCGCCACGCCGTCGGGCCGCGCCGAGGTGCCTTCGCTGGGATAGACGATGCGCACCGGCGCGCCGCCGGAGACGTAGCGATAGGCGGCCTCCTCCAGCGTCAGGCCCACGGCGTACTCGCCGTCCGCGGTGCCGCGCGGCACGGCGCCCGAGCTGCCGGTGACGATGAAGTTGTCCATCATCTTTTCGAACAGCGCCCAGCCTTCCTCCTCGCCGTAGATGTGGATCACGGTCGCCATCTGGTTGAAGGCGCTGCCCGATCCGTCGGCGCCGGCGAAAGCGACGCGGCCCTTCCACTTCGGATCGGCCAGATCGGCCCACGACTTCGGCTCCTCGCCCTCGGGCACGAGGGTGGTGTTCACGACGAAGGCCATCGGGACAGAGGTGTAGGGCAGCCAGGCCTCGCCGACCTTGTAGGTTTCGGCGATCATGTCCCAGCCGGCGGGCTGGTAGGGCTCCAGCAGGTCGCTGTTGGCCTCCAGCGCCTCGGCGCCGATGGACCAGATCACGTCGGCGATGGGCGCGGCGGCCTCGGCGCGGGCGCGCTGGATGATGTCGCCGGAACCGGCCTGCACGATCTCGACCCGCAGGCCGGTGGCGGCCTCGAAGCGGGGCACGACGGCCTGATGGATCTCGGGCGCATGGGCGGTGTAGACGGTCACGGTCTGCGCGGCCGACGCGGCGGCGACGGAGGCCAGCGCGGCGGCGGTCAGGGCGGTGCGGATCATCGAACTCTCCTTGGTGGCCGGACTTGCGTTCGATTAACCACCTTGCGCGACGCTATCATGAAGCCTGCGCGCTCCGGGTCGGCGCCCGGCGCTCAGGCGACGCCGGCGAGCAGGTGGAGGCCGCCGTCGGCCACGGTAAGGCTGACCGTCGCGCCGGGCTGCGCCGCCGCCGCCGTCGCCTCGTCGACCATGGCGAAGAGCTCCCCGACCGGAGTGTCGAACGCGATCTCCGTCGCGGCGCCGAGAAAGGCGGCGCCGGCGACCGTCGCCGGCAGGCCCGGACCGCCGGCCGGCCCGGGTCGCAGGGCCTCGGGGCGGAGAACGACCGTCACGGGGCCGGGCGCAAGGTCCTGGGCATGGGCGAAGACCGCCCCGCCCAGCGTGACCGCCGCGCCGTCCCAGTGGCCCGGCGCCATGTTGGCGGAGCCGACGAAATCGGCGACGAAGCGGCTGGCGGGGCGGTGGTACAGCTCGCGCGGCGGGCCGGCCTGCTCGATGCGGCCCTGGTTCATCACCACCACGCGGTCCGAGATCGCCAGCGCCTCCTCCTGATCGTGGGTGACGTAGACGGCGGTCAGGCCGAGCCGTCGCTGCAGCGCGCGGATCTCGCCGCGCACGCGCCGGCGCAGCTTGGCGTCGAGGTTGGACAGCGGCTCGTCGAACAGGATCACCCTCGGCTTCATCACGAGCGCGCGCGCCAGCGCCACGCGCTGCTGCTGCCCGCCCGACAGCGCGGAGACCGGGCGCTCCGCGAACGCCTCCAGCCCCACCAGCGCCAGCGACTCCGCCACGCGCGCCTGCACCTCGGCGCGGGGTCGCCGCGCGACGGTCAGGCCATAGGCGACGTTGGCGAAGACGTTCATGTGCGGAAACAGCGCATAGGACTGGAACACCATGGTCACGTCGCGCTTCTCGGCCGGCAGGCGCGTCACGTCCTGATCGCCGATCCAGACCGCGCCGTCGCTCGCCTCCTCCAGCCCGGCGATCATGCGCAGGGTGGTGGTCTTGCCGCAGCCCGAGGGGCCGAGCAGCGTGACCAACTCGCCCGGGGCGATGTCGAGCGACAGAGCGTCCACCGCGGGCGCAGCCTCGCCGAAGCGCTTGACCACGCGTTCGAGCCGCACCGGCGCCGGGCCTGTCACAGCAGTCCCTTGCCGCGCTCTCGCGCGTCGATGCGCCGCGACAGCGCGATCAGCAGCAGGATCATCAGCAGAAGCCCCACGATCATCACGGACGCCATGGCCGCGGCCCGGCCCAGCCGGCCCTGCTCGACCCATTGCAACAGCAGCACGGTGGCGAGGTTGTTGCCGGCGCCGACGAGGAAGACGACCTGGCTGACGGCGGTCATCGCCGAGACGAAGGCGAAGATCAGCCCGGCCAGCAGCGGATAGAGCAGCAGCGGCGCCAGCACCCGCACCAGCGTCACGCCGGAACCTGCCTTCAGCGTCGCCGAGGCCTCCTCGAGGCTGCGGTCGATCTGGGCGAGGCCGGACATCGAGGCCCGGATGGCGACCGGCATGTTGCGGAACACCAGCGCCAGGACGACGACGGCCGAGGTTCCCGTCATCAGGAGCGCCCCGTCGTTGAACGCGAGGATGTAGGCGAGCCCCATGACGGTGCCGGGCGTGGCGAAGGACAGCAGCGAGCCGAACTCCAGGTAGCTGCGCCCCCAGAAGCGATGGCGCGTGACCAGATAGGCGATCAGCCCGCCGAGGATCATCGCCGGCGCGGCCGAGGCGGCCGACAGCTTGATCGTGTACCACAGCGTCGGCCAGCCGGTGGCGAAGAAGTCCAGATAGTGCTGGAACGTCAGCGTGTTGTTGATGCTCCAGAGCTGGACGAAGGAGCCGTAGAAGATCGTGGCGTAAAGCGCCATGACGAAGGCGAACCACAGGCCCGCCAGCGCGAGCAGGCCCCACTCCATGCTCCGCGGCAGCGGCAGGAAGGCCCCCGAGGCGGGCTTGCCCGTGACCGTGGCGAAGCCCGTGGCCCCCAGCACCACGCGCGAGCCCACGAAGACCAGACCGACGAGAAACAGCAGCACCGCGCCATAGACCGCCGCCTCGGGCTGCGAATAGCGCCCCGTCAGCGCGAGGAACACCTCGGTGGCGAGGAAGTTGCGGTCGCCCCCCAGCACCAGCGGCGTGCCGAAATCGGAGATGGACTCGATGGAAGCCAGCAGCAGCGAGGCCGCGATGCCGGGCCGCACCAGCGGCCATGTGATGTCGCGGAACACCCGCCAGCGCGAGGCGCCCAGCGTGGTCGCCGCCTCCTCCAGCGCGGGGTTCAGCGAGGACAGCGAGCCGCGGATGATGAGATAGGCCACCGGCGCCAGCCCGAGGATCTGCGACAGCGCCACGCCCGGAACGCCGTAGAGCGGGTTGGACAGCGGCGGAACGCCCAAAAGGTCATAGGTGATCAGCCCGCGCCGGCCGAGCAGGAAGATGATCGAGAAGCCGATCACGAAGGGCGGCGTGATGAAGGGCAGCACGCTGACAACCCCCAGCGCGCCGCGCACCGCGCCCGACCGCGTCCGCTGGCCGAGCAGCGCCAGCGCGAAGCCCAGCGCCGTAGCCCCCGGCGCGGCGATGGCCGCGACCAGCAGCGTCGAGGGCAGCGCGCCGCGGCCCCAGACCATGATCCCGACCGCCCAGCCGGCCGCCGCGCCGCCGATCAGCCACAGGGCGGCGGGCCTCAGCCGCGGGTCGGCCCGCCACGCGCGCACGGCCAGCGCCACGCCCCCGGCCGCGCCGAGCGCCGTGGTCCAGCCGACGCGCGCGGCTTCCGAGATCTCGGTGAAGGGATTGTCCACGAACAGGAACAGCGGGCTGGAGAAGGTGCGCCCGAACTGCGCCAGCGTCAGCCCGCCGTCGATCCAGACAGCCGCGCGCAACACCAGCGCCAGCGGCAGGAGGATGAACAGCGTGACGAAGGCGAGCGTCATCAGCACGCTGGCGCCGACGAAGGCGTCGCCGCGCACCCGGCCGCCGTCGGACAGCGCGCAGCCCGCCGCGACGATGAGCGCCATCGCCGGCCCGAAGGCGCCCCAGCCGAACGGCACGCCCGTCGCCAGCAACGCCGCCAGCAACCCCGCCACCCCCGCGCCGGCCGCCAGCGCGCACAGGTCGGCGCGTTGGCGCCGCCCGATCTGGATGAAGGCCAGCGCCATGATCGCGAGCGCCGCCAGCGGGGCGATCAGGTTCAGCGACCATGCCGCCGCCTCGGGACCGGCGAGACCGTGCAGGTCGTAGTGCGGCGGCCAGAACGCCCGGCCGGGGCGCCCGACCGGCAAAACGGCCCAGAGACCGAAGGCGACCGCAGCCCACAGGGCCGCGCCCATGGGGCGCGGGCTGCGGGTCGCGGCGATGTCCACGGTCAGGGTCACGGGCTTGATGGGCTGGGACCCGCGCCGGAGCGCGGTCCGCAGGCGCTCAGCGCGGAACCGGGAAGATCTCGTTGGTCCAGCGTGCGATCAGCCGGCCCTGCAGGTCCGGATCGCCGTAGGTGGCGAAGTCGTAGTCGATGACCTTGATCGCGTCGAGATCGGGCGAGCCCTCGGCGGCGCGGGCGTTCACGTTGGCCTTGACCTGCAGGTTGCCGCTGTCGGAGCCGAGGTCCTGGCCCTCCGCCGAAAGGGCGAACTCGATGAAGGCGCGCCCGCCCTCGGGGTTGGGGCCGTTCTTCACGAGGCTGATGCCGCCGATCTCGTAGCCGGTCCCCTCCTCGGGAATGATGATCTCGATGGGGAAGCCGGCCGCCTTCTCGCGCACCGCGCCGGCCATGAAGATGACGCCCACGCCCAGCTCGCCCTGCCCGACCGGGCCGAGGGAGCCCGAGCCGGAGCGCGTGTAGGTCGCCATGTTCTGGTGCATGCCGGCGAGAAGCTCGAAGGCCTCCTCCTCGCCGAAGAGCTGCACCAGCGTCGCGATGACGGTGTAGGCGGTGCCCGAGCTGTTGGGGTCGGCCATGCCGATCAGCCCCTTGAACGCCGGGTCGGCGAGATCCCTCCACGACGTCGGCGTCGGCGCCCCCTGGGACTCCAGCACCGCGGGGTTGACCACGAAGGCGATTGGGTTGGCGTAGAGCGGCAGGTAGGTGTCGCCGACGGCCGAGGTGAAGCGCTCGTTCAACTCGTCGTGGTTCGACGGGCGGAAGAACTCGGTGACGCCCTCGTTGAAACCCACGAGGTGCGGGTCGCCGGTGCCCCCGTAGAAGACGTCGAACGTCGGGTTCGACGCCTCGGCGCGCAGGCGGACGAGGCTCTCGTTCGAGCGCAGGTTGAGGTATTCCATCCGATAGCCGGTGGCGGCCTCGAACGGCGCCTTCAGCGCGTCGCACCACTCGGCGACGACGCAGACCACGTTGACCTGACCCTTGTCCTGGGCGGCGACGGCGGTGGCGACCGAAACAGCGATGGCGCAGGCGACGGCGCGAGAAGCAATCATGGCGATCTCCCTTGATGTTACGGGAGCGTTAACGGCGACGCACGACAATACCCCGACGTTTTCATGACGTTTTCACTACGATCGC
>DAINOD010000075.1:0-15904 GCA_036735545.1 Rubrimonas sp.
TCTCCCGTATACACACTTTCCAGGCGTGCGCCTTCGACCACTCGGCCACCCCTCCGACGGCCCTCTGATGGCGCCCCGGGCGGCGCTGCGCAAGTCCGGCGGCGGATCCGGGGCTAAAGCGGCGCCGTCACGCGGAAGACCGTGCCCATCGTCGTCGAGGACACCAGCGTCACCCGCCCCCCCTGCAGCCGCGCCAGCTCCTGCGCGATCGCAAGGCCCAGTCCCGCGCCCTCGCGCCGCACGCCGCCGCGGAAGGGCTGGAACAGGTTGTCCAGCGCCTTGGTCGGCAGGCCCGGGCCGTCGTCGATCACGTCGATCTCGGCGCGACCCTCGGCGACGCGGGCCTCCACGGCCACCAGTCCGCCGCGGCCGGTCGCCTCGATGGCCTGACGGGCGTTGCGCGTCAGGTTGCTCAGGATGCGGTAGAGATGGTCGGGATCGGCGATGACCACGAGGTCGCCGGGGACCCGGTTCTCGTGGGCCACCGGGCCGCGCTCGGCGTCGGGAAACACCGCGTCCGCCACTTCGTCCACGAGCTGGGCGAGCATCACCCGGCGCGGCTCGGGCGGGGCCTCCTTCGCCGCGCCGTAGCGCAGCGTGCTCTCGCACAGGGCGACGGCGCGGTTCAGCGAGTTGACCAGCTTCGGCCCGATGCGCCCCATGGCCGGGTCGCGGCTGCTCTCCAGCCGGTCCGCCAGCAGCTGCGCGGCGCCCAGCATGTTGCGCAGGTCGTGGCTGATCTTGGCGACCGCCTCGCCCAGCGCGGCGAGCCGCGCCCGGCTGCGCAGCGCCTCCCGAAGGTCGGTCTGCATCGCCGCGAGCGTCCGCTCGGCCCCGGCCAGTTCGGCGATGCGGCTGGCGGGTCTGATCACGCGCCCGGCGTCCTCGGGGTCCTCGCGGAAGGCCGCCATGTTGCCGACCAGCCGCGCCATGGGCCGCACGAGGAGCCGACGCACCAGCCAGTAGATCAGCGCCGCGGTGACCAGCGAGATCGCCAGCGACAAGACCAGAATGCGCAGACCGAAGGCGCGCACCGCCGCCTTCAGCGGCCCCTCGTCCATCGTGATCTCCACCTCGTCGGGCGAGGCGGGGTCAGGGCGGCCGACCACCCGGACATGGCGCTCGGGTCCGGGTCCGAGACAGAGGAAGGCGTCCACGACGAGGCGGACGAAGGACGGGTCGCGCAGGTCGAAGGTCTCGGCCACGGGGGGCGGCATCTCCGCGGTCAGCACGAGGCCGCGCGCCCCGTCGCGGCGCAGCGCGATCGAGGTGGCGCCGGCGCGCGCCAGCAGTTCGGCCTCCAGCGCCGGATCGAGCATCCCCTCCGGCGTGGCGAGGATGGCGAGCGAGGCGAGCTCGGCCATGCGCAACCGCTCCATGAGCAGGTTCTCGCGGAACCGGGCGACCGAGGGCGCGAAGATCAGCACCTCCAGCACCATCACCGTGGCGATGGTGACGGTCAGCAGACGGCCCGACAGGCTGCCGCTGCGCGACGTTCGCGCTTCGCCCCCTGCGGCCCCGCCCCCCAGGTCTCTGGCCATGCGCCCGATCCGGCCCCCGACGCCCGACCGACGCCCGCGCGAGCCTAAGGGGCGTCAGCCAAGTTTCGCAAGCAGCCGCACGGCGCGCTTCACCCACGGGCTGCCGAACAGGCGCGGCGTGAAGAAGGCGCCGGCGGCGCGCTTGTTCAGCTCGCCCAGCGTCGGGTAGGGCGCGATCATGCCGGCGACGGCCCCCAGCTTGAGCCCCTGCGCCATGGCCAGCGCCCAGAGCCCGATCAGCTCGCCCGCCTGCGCGCCGACGACCGTGCAGCCCACCACGCGGCCGCGCGGGTCGGCGAGCACCTTCACGAAGCCCTCCGTCAGCCCCTCGGCACGGGCGCGGTCGCTGTCGGCGTAGTCGACCCGCAGCACGCGCAGGCGCTCGCCATGCCGCGCGCGGGCCTCGGCCTCGGTCGGCCCGATCTGGGCGAGTTCGGGGTCGGTGAAGGTCACGCGCGGGACGGCCGCGCGGTCGGCGCGGATCGGCAGTCGGAACAGCGCCGAGCGGATCACGAGCCCCGCATGCCAGCCCGCCAGATGGGTGAACTGGCCGAGCCCCGCCGCGTCGCCGACCGCATAGACGCGTCGGTTTCCCCGGGCGCGCAAGCCCGCGTCCACCATCACGCCCTGCGGCCCCGCCTCGACCTCCGCCGCGGCGAGGTTCAGCCGCTCGAGGTTGGGAACGCGTCCTACCGCCAGCAGCAGGTGCGAGCCCTCGACCGCCGTCCCGTCCTCCAGCGTCACGCGCAGGCCGGCGGTCGCGGGCGCGACGCGGGCGGCGCGGGCGCCCTCTCGGACGTCCACCCCCTCGGCGCGCAGGCGCGCCAGCACGACCGCCGCCGCCTCGGCGTCCTCGCGGCCCAGCGCGCGGTCGGCCTCGATGACGGTGACGGCTGCGCCGAGGCGGCGGTGGGCCTGCGCCATCTCCATGCCGATGGGCCCGCCGCCCAGAACCAGCAGATGCGCCGGGCGTTCGGCAAGATCGAAGATGGTCTCGTTGGTCAGATAGGGCGCGCCGTCGAGGCCGGGGATGGGCGGCGCCGCCGGCCGGCTGCCGGTGGCGATCACGAACCGCCGGGCGCGGATCAGCGCGGGGCCCGCGCGCAGTTCGGTCGGGCTGACGAAGGCGCCCCACGCGCGGATGACGCGCACGCCGAGGCCCTCGAAACGCTCCTGTGAATCGTGCGGCGCGATCGCCTCGATGGTGCGGCGCACATGGGCGCGCACGCCGGCCCAGTCCACCGCCGCCTCGGCCGGCCCCACGCCGAAGGGCGCGCCCTTGCCGAGCGCGTGCGCCTGTTTCGCGGCGGCGAGCAACGCCTTCGACGGCACGCAGCCGAAGTTCAGGCAGTCGCCGCCCATCAGATGGCCCTCGACGAGCGCGACGCGCGCGCCCATCTGCGCGGCGCCGGACGCGACCGACAGCCCCCCCGAGCCGGCGCCGATGACGCACAGATCGACAGACATCCTCTCGGTCGGCTCCGCCATCCCGTCCCGCGCCATGCTCAGCGCCGCCGCAGGCGCTTCAGCGCCACGGGCAACAGCGACAGGGCCGCGAGGCCCAGCAGCGGCCCGAGCACCGGCCACGCGAAGATCACGCCCAGATCCGGCCGCTCGCCGCGGTCGATCACCGCGCCGAGCCCCGCGCCGATGGAGGCGTAGACGAAGGTCGCGGGCATGATGCCGAGGAACGTGGTCCAGAGATAGGTGAGGGGCGGCACGCCGAGGAAGGCCGGCGCGAGATTGGCCACGAAGAACGGCACCACCGGCGTCAGCCGCATCGCGAGCATGAAGCTGACCGCGTCCTCGCGGAACTGCGCGCGCGCCCGGTCGAGCCAGCCGCCGGCGCGCGCGCGCAGCGCG
Source organism: Rubrimonas sp. (assembly GCA_036735545.1). Lineage (GTDB taxonomy): Bacteria > Pseudomonadota > Alphaproteobacteria > Rhodobacterales > Rhodobacteraceae > Rubrimonas. The sequence goes on from DAINOD010000075.1 coordinate 3,405, forward strand.
TCGCCGAGGGCGGTCTTCGCGGCGAGGAAGATCGCGAAGGCCCCCGCCGTCGCCGCGACCACCACAAGCATCCCGCCGACGATCGTGCCGAACATCAGCCCGCCGGCCAGCGTGAACCAGACCGCGCCCGGCGCCGAGAACGCCACCGCGACGGCGTAGGCCGCCACAAAGGCGGCCGCGGCCAGCGCGAAGTTGCCCTCGGTCCATGCGGTCAGCGCGTCGCGGTTGCGCGCGAGCGCCTCGAAGCTCAGGAGATCGCCCAGCGCCAGCGCCGCCGCCGCCGCGCCGACGACGATGAGGATCAGCGGCGCGGCGCGACGCAGGCCAGGCCTTGCGGGGCGCTCCAGCGGTTCGGACATGGTCATGGGGCTCCCCTGTTCAGCGCGGAACATAGTCCACGCCCGCGCGTCGCGCGCCCCCTCTCACGCAGGCTTGACGCCGTGTCTGCAGACCGGCCGCGCGTTGACAGGGGCGGGGCGCGCGGCTATCCACCGCGCTCGACTTCGCCGCCGTCGCGATCGCCGACGCCAGCAGAGAGCAGGACAGATGAAGCGCACGTATCAGCCGAGCCGGCTCGTCCGCAAGCGCCGCCACGGCTTCCGTGCGCGGATGGCGACGAAGAGCGGCCGCACCATCATCAACAATCGCCGCCGCATGGGCCGGAAGAAGCTTTCGGCCTGAGCCGGCATGGCCGCGGCTGCGCGGCTGCAGACGATCAGACGCCGCGCGGACTTCCTCGCGGCGGCGCGCGCGCTGCGCGCCAGCGCTCCCGGGCTTACGCTGCAGGCGCGCAAGCGTGATGACGCGATGCCGGCGCGCGTGGGCTACACCTGCTCCAAGAAACTCGGCAACGCCGTGGCGCGCAACCGCGCGAAGCGAAGGCTGCGCTCCGCGGTCGCCGCTTCCCTCACGCCGGCGGCGCGGCCGGGCTGGGACTATGTGCTGATCGGCCGTCCCGGGGTCACCGCCGCGCGCCCCTTCGCCGAACTGGTGGCCGACGTCGCCGCCGCGGTCGCGCGGGTGCACCGGTGAGCAACCTCGAGATCGGCGTCTGGTCCTTTCCGGTCCTGCTGGGGCTGATCTTCCTGCGCGCGCCCATCGGGCTGGCGATGCTGGGCGTCGGGGTGGTCGGCTCGTGGCTGGTGACCGGACGCTGGACGCCGATTCTCGCGCAGCTGAAAAGCATCCCCTTCGACACCTTCTCCAGCTATTCGCTGTCGATCATTCCGCTGTTCTTGCTGATGGGCCAGTTCGCCAGCCGCGGCGGCATGTCGGCGGCGCTGTTCCGCGCGGCGGCGGCGCTGATCGGGCACCGGCGCGGCGGCATGGGCATGGCCGCCATCGGCGCCTGCGCGGGCTTCGGCGCCATCTGCGGCTCCTCGCTCGCGACCGCCGCCACGATGGGGCAGGTAGCGTTGCCCGAGCTCAAGCGGCGCGGCTATTCCGACGCGCTGGCGACGGGGGCTCTGGCGGCGGGAGGGACGCTGGGCATCCTGATCCCGCCCTCGGTGGTGCTGGTGATCTACGCCATCATCACCGAGCAGAACATCGCCAAGCTGTTCGCCGCGGCGATGGCGCCCGGTCTGCTGGCGGCCGCGGGCTACATGGCGGCGATCGCGGTCTATGTCCGCCTCGCGCCGGAATCGGCCGGCGCCGCCCCGCGCGCCGACCGGGCGGAGCGGTTCGCGGCGATGGTGGCGGTGTGGCCGGTGGCGGCGATCTTCGGGCTGGTGATCGGGGGCATCTACGCCGGCGTCTTCACCCCCACCGAGGGCGCCGCCGTCGGCGCCTTCCTCGCCGGGGCGGTGGCGCTGGCGAACGGGGGGCTGGGCGCGAAGGGGCTGGCCGACAGCCTCGCCGGAACCGCGGTCTCGACGGGCATGATCTTTCTCATCGTGCTGGGCGCGGCGGTCTACAACGCCTTCCTGGCCTCCACGCAGGCGCCGCAGACGCTGGCCGCGTGGATCGCCGCGCTTGGCTGGAGCCCCTGGGCGATTCTCGCGGCGATCCTGCTGGCCTATCTGGTGTTCGGCTGCGTGATGGATTCGCTGTCCATGATCCTGCTGACCGTGCCGATCTTCTTTCCCGTGGTCATGCTGCTCGACTTCGGGCTGCCGGCCGAGGAGACGGCGCTGTGGTTCGGCGTGCTGGTGCTCGTGGTGGTGGAGGTGGGGCTCATCACCCCGCCCGTCGGTATGAACCTGTTCATCATCAACGCGATGGCTCAGGGGGCGCCGATGGGCGCCACCTTCCGCGGGGCGGCCCCCTTCGTGGCGACGGACCTCGTGCGCGTGGTGATCCTCGTCGCCTTTCCGGCGATCACGCTGGGGCTGGTGCGCCTGCTCTGGTAGCTCAGAAGGCGTCCTTGCGCCGGCGCACCTCGGCGAAGACCGAGGCCGCGTCGGCGCCCTCCATGCCCAGCGCGGCCTGCAAAGGGGCTTCCTTGGCGCGCAGGAACGGATTGGCGGCCAGTTCTCGGCCTATGGTGGTGGGCACGGTGGGCCGCCCCTCGGCGCGGGCGCGCTCGTGCTCGGCGCCCTGTTCGGCCAGCGCGGCGTTGTCGGGCTCGATGGTGCGGGCGAACTTCAGGTTCGACAGGGTGTATTCGTGTCCGCACCAGACCGTGGTCGCCGGGTCCAGCCGCGCCAGCTTGGAGAGCGAGGACCACATCATCGCGTGCGTGCCCTCGAACACCCGCCCGCAGCCCAGCGTGAACAGGCTGTCGGCGGAGAAAAGCGCCTTCGCCTCGGGGAAGTGGAAGGCGATGTGATTGATCGTATGGCCCGAGACGTCGATCACGACCGCGCGGCTGTCGCCCAGCGTCACCGTCTCGCCTTCGCGCAGCGCCAGGTCGAGCCTGGGCAGCCGGGCCGCGTCCGCCGCGCAGCCGGCGATCTTCGCCCCGTAGCGTTCGACCAGCGCGGGCACGCCGTCGATGTGGTCGGCGTGGTGGTGGGTCAGCCAGATCCAGTCCAGCCCCCAGCCCCGCGCCTCCAGCGCCTCGACGATCGGCCCCGCCTCGGGCGCGTCGATCACGCCCACCGCCCCGGCGCCGTCGCGCAGCAGATACGCGTAGTTGTCGGACAGACAGGGGACGGTGACGATTTCGAGCGTGGACAAGGCGGGCCTCCCGGTGTTGAACGAGGGCGGACCATAGCCGAGACTGTCGCCCATGCACATCGACGCCGTGGATCTGCGCAGCTTCTACTACCGCACCCGGCTGGGCCGGGTGGCGCAAGCAGCCTTGCGCGACGCCCTGCGCAAGCTGTGGCCCGACGTGCGCGGCTGCTCGCTGGCCGGCTACGGCTTCGCCGCGCCCTTGCTGCGGCCCTTCATGGCCGAGACGGCGCGCACGCTGTGTCTGATGCCCGCGCAGCAGGGCGCCTTCCACTGGCCGCCCGAGGCGCCGAATCTCACCGTGCTGGTCGAGGAGCGCAACTGGCCGGTGCAGGCCGGCTTCTTCGACCGCATCATCGTCGCGCACGGGCTGGAGACGTCGGAGCGGCCGGGTTCGCTGCTGCAGGAGGTGTCGCGATGCCTCGCGCCGGGGGGCCGCGCGATCTTCATCGCGCCCAACCGCGCCGGGCTCTGGGCGCGGCGCGACGGCACGCCTTTCGGCTTCGGCCGGCCCTACACCGCAGGCCAGCTGGAGCGGCAGTTGCAGGAGCACGGCTTCGAGCCGGAGCGCACCACCGCCGCGCTCTACGCGCTGCCGTCGCACCGCGCGTTCTGGCTCAAGTTCGCCGGGCTCGCCGAGCGCACCGGCCGCCGCCTCGACGCGCGCCGCTTCGCGGGCGTGGTGATCGTGGAGACCACCAAGCTCGCCTTCGCCGCGCCGCGCTCGGGCTCGCGCGTGTCCGCCCGCAGCCCCATCGAGGTGCTGGGCGGGCTGGCCGCCCCGGCGCCGCGGCCGGCGACGGGCAGGGCCGCGCGCGAGGCCGGTAGGGTCGCGCCGCTGGCGCCGCGCCTTCCGCGCCGCTAGAACGCGGGCTCCCGGCCGCATCCCGCCGCCGTCTGACGCGTTGCGCCCATGAACGCTCATCCCTCGATCATTCCCCGTCCCGGCATCCTGGGCATCAAGCCCTATGTCGGCGGCGAGAGCGCAGCCCCGGGCGCCAACCGGGTGATCAAGCTCTCGGCCAACGAGAACCCCTTCGGCCCGGCTCCCGCCGCCGTCGAGGCCTTCGCCGCCGAGGGGCGCCGGCTGGCCGACTATCCCGACGGCGGCGCGGTCGCGCTGCGCGAGGCCATCGGGCGCGCCCACGGGCTGGACCCCGCGCGCATCGTCTGCGGGGCGGGGTCGGACGAGTTGATAGGGCTTCTCTGCAAGGCCTATGCCGGGCCGGACGACGAGGTGCTGCACAGCCGCCACGGCTTCATGATGTATCCGCTTGCGGCGATGGCCGCCGGCGCGACGCCCGTGGCCGCACCGGAGCGCGACCTGCACGCCGACGTGGACGCGCTGCTGGCCGCCTGCACGCCCGCCACGCGGCTCGTGTTCCTCGCCAACCCCAACAACCCCACCGGCACGCTGATCCCGGCTTCGGAGGTCGCGCGGCTCGCCGACGGGCTGCCGCCGCGGGCGCTGCTGGTCCTCGACGCGGCTTACGCCGAGTATGTCAGCGCGCCGGGCTACGACGCCGGCGAGCGGCTGGCGGCCGAGCGCGACAACGTGGCGATGCTGCGCACCTTCTCCAAGATCCACGGGCTGGCCGCGCTGCGGCTGGGCTGGTGCTTCGGACCGGCGCATGTGATCGACGTGCTGAACCGCATCCGCGGGCCCTTCAACGTGAGCGCCCCGGCGCTGGCGGCCGGCGCCGCCGCCGTGGCCGACCGGGACTACGTCGCCCGCTGCGCCGTGCTGAACGAGGTCTGGCGCGACTGGCTGGCCAAGCGGCTGGCGGCGGCCGGCGTGCCCTGCGCGCCGTCGCAGGGCAACTTCCTGCTGGCCCGCTTCGGCGCCGAGGGACCGGCGAGCGCGCCCGAGGCCGACGCCTGGCTGAAGGCGCGCGGGCTGATCGTGCGTCGGATGGAGGGCTACGGCCTGCCCGACCATCTGCGCATCACCGTGGGCGACGAGGCGGCCTGTCGCGCCGTCGCCGAGGCGATCGACGCCTTCCGGGCCGCCCGCGCGTGACGGACGAGCCCCTGTTCGAGCGCGTGACGCTGGTCGGGCTCGGGCTGATCGGCTCCTCGCTCGGCTGGGCGATGAAGCGCGGCGGCGTGGCGCGCGAGATCGTCGGCTGGGACCGCGACCCGTCGGTGCGCGCCACGGCGCTGCGGCTGGGCTTCGTCGACGCGGCGGAGGACGCGGCGGCCGAAGCGGCCCGCGGGGCCGATCTCGTCATTCTCTGCGTGCCCATGGGCGCCATGGGCGCGGTCGCCGAGGCCGTCGCGCCCGGCCTCAGCCCCGGCGCCATCGTGACCGACGTGGGCTCGGTGAAGGGCGCCGTGGTGCGCGACGTCTCACCCCATCTGCCCGAGGGCGCGGCCTTCGTGCCCGCCCACCCCCTCGCCGGCACCGAGCACTCGGGTCCCGAGGCCGGCTTCGCCAGCCTGTTCGACGGCCGCTGGTGCATCGTGACGCCCACGCACGGCGCCCCGCGCCGCGCGGTGGACAAGGTGCGCGCGTTGTGGGAGCGCTGCGGCGCGCAGGTCGACGAGATGACCCCCGAGCGCCACGATCTCGTGCTGGCCGTCACCAGCCACACGCCGCACCTGATCGCCTACACGATGGTTGGCGTCGCCGACGACATGAAGCGCGTCACCCACTCCGAGGTCATAAAGTACTCGGCCGCGGGTTTCCGCGACTTCACCCGCATCGCCGCTTCGGACCCCACCATGTGGCGCGACGTGTTCCTGACCAACCGCGAGGCCACGCTGGAGATCCTCGGCCGCTTCACCGAGGAGCTGTTCGCCCTGCAGCGCGCCATCCGCACCGGCGACGGGCAGCATCTGCACGACTACTTCACCCGCACCCGCGCCATCCGCCGCGGCATCCTCGAGGCGGGGCAGGATGTGGCGGCGCCCGACTTCGGCCGCGTGGGGCCGCGACGGCCGTGAGGTCGCGCCTCGCCCTCGCAGTCGTCGCGGCGGCGACGGCGGTCGGCGCGGCGGAGCCGCCGGCGCCGCGCCCCTTCCGCCTCGCGCCCTCGGCCGAAGACCGCGCCGCGCCTCCCACGCCGCGGCCCGACCGGCGTCCCGCCCCGGAACGCTTGGCGGCGCTCGATCCGCGCCCCCGGATCGACCCGGGGGCGCTCTGCGCCGACGCGCGCCTGCGGGGCGCCGAAGCGGCCGCGCCGGGGGCTTCCGGCGGCTGCGGGATCGAGCGGCCGGTGCGGTTGGCGGCGGCTTCGGGCGTCGCGCTCGATCCGCCGCCGCTTGTGGATTGCGCGGTCGCCTCTCGGCTGGCCGACTGGATCGACGGCGTGGTCCAGCCCGCAGCCCGCGCCGAGGCCGGCTCGACGGTGACGGGCATGCGGGTCTTCGCCGGCTACGCCTGCCGCGGTCGCAACAACCAGCGCATGGCGCGGATGTCGCTGCACGGGCGGGGGCTGGCCATCGACATCGGAACCTTCCGCTTCGCCGACGGCCGCGAGATCGCCGTGCTGGACGGCTGGCGCGGGACGGGCTCCGCCTTCCTGCGCGCCGCGTGGCGGGGCGCCTGCGGGCCTTTCGGCACGGTGCTGGGGCCGAATGCGGACCGCTTCCACGCCAACCACTTCCACCTCGACGTCGCCGACTACCGCAGCGGCCCCGTGTGCCGCTGACGGGTCAGTGGAAGACGAGCAGCGGCGTCTTGCAGCCGCGGATGACCTCGGCGGTCGTGGATCCGATGACGAGGGTGCGCAGGCGCGAGTGCCCGTAGGCGCCCATCGCCACCAGATCGATCCGGTCGCGCTCCACGGCCGCCGGGATCGCGGCGTCGGCGCGGCCGGACTCGACGAGCGACCGCACCGAGAGACCGCCCGCGCGCAACTGCGCCAGCGCCGCCTCGATGGCCCCGCGCAACGTATCGTCCGGCTCGCCCACGGTCAGCAGCGTGACCTCCAGGCCGCGGAACAACGGAGAGCGCGAGGCGAAGTCCACGAGCTTCAGCGCCTTGCTGCGCCCGTCGAAGGCGATGAGCGCGCGCTCGACCGGCTTGAAGGCCCGCGCCGCGATGAGGACCGGGCGGGTCGCCGAGCGCAGGATGCGCTCGAGGTTCGATCCGAGATGCAGGGTCGCGAAGTCTGCCGAAGCGCCGCGCTTGCCGATCACCACCATGTCGGCGCCGGCCTCGCGCTCGGTCAGGTTCTCCAGCAGGTCGCCGTTGCGCAAGGTCAGCGTCGCGCCGGCGAGCCCGGCGGCGGCCAGTCGCTCGCGCGCCTCCTCGAGATCCAGCCGCGCCTTGGCCTGGGTCAGCTTGGCGCGCTCGGCGTCGAGAGTGGCGAGCTGCTCCAGCAGCTGGCGCCGCGCCCCGGCGACGATGCGGCCCGAGCGGTCCTGCGAGGCGCTCTCGCGCCGCCCCAGCACCTGCATCAGCTCCACAGTGGCGCCGAGCCGCGTCGCGGCCCAGGCGGCGTGTTCGGTCACGCTTTGCGTGTAGACCGAGCCGTCGATGCAGACCAGCAGATGCGCCATCGCCCCGTCCCCCTCAGTGCGCCAGCAGATCGTCGAGGGCGCCGGGCTTGTCGTGCGCGCCCAGCCGGTCGACGAGCGTGCGGCTGGCGTCGTTGAGCCCCAGCAGCTCCACCTCCGCGCCCTCGCGACGGAACTTCAGCACCACCATGTCGAGCGCCGCGACGCTGGAGACGTCCCAGATATGCGCGCGGCTCAGGTCGATGCTCACGCGCTCCAGCGCCTCGCGGAAATCGAAGGACCGCACGAAGGCGTCCGACGAGGCGAAGAACAACTGCCCCTCCACGACATAGTCGCGCGCCCTGCCGTCCGCCGAGGCCAACGAACGCACGCGGAAGATCTGCGCGATCTTGGCGGCGAAGAACAGCCCCGACAGCAGCACGCCGATCAGCACCCCGATGGCGAGGTTGTGCGTGGCCACCACGCCGATCACCGTCGCGACCATCACCACCGAGGAGCTGGCGGGATGCTCGCGCATCTTGCGCAGCGACGACCAGCTGAACGTGCCGATCGAGACCATGATCATCACCGCGACCAGCGCCGCCATGGGGATGATGGCGACCCACTCGCCGAGGAACACCACCATCAGCAGCAGGATGACGCCCGCCGCCAGGCAGGACAGCCGCCCCCGTCCGCCAGACTGGACGTTGATGATCGACTGGCCGATCATCGCGCAGCCCGCCATGCCGCCCAGAAAACCCGAACCGACATTGGCCAGACCCTGCCCGACGCATTCGCGGTTGCGGTCGCTGTCGGTGTCGGTCAACTCGTCGACGATGCTCTGGGTCATCAAAGATTCCAGCAGCCCGACGATGGCCACCGCGATCGAGACGGGGAGGATGATCCGGAGCGTCTCGAGCGTCAGCGGCAGATCGGGCAGCAGGAAGATCGGCAGCGTGTCGGGCAGTTCGCCCATGTCGCCCACCGTGCGCACGTCCCAGCCGAAATACATGACCGCGCCGGTCAGGGCGAGAATGCACACCAGCGGCGCCGGGATCGCCTTGGTCGCGAGCGGCAGCAGGTAGAGGATCGCGAGCCCGCCGGCGACCAGCGCGTAGGTCAGCAGCGGCACGTCGACCAGTTCGGGTATCTGCGCCATGAAGATCAGGATCGCCAGCGCGTTGACGAAGCCCGTCATCACCGAGCGCGACACGAAGCGCATCAGCCGACCCAGCCCCGCCGCCCCGGCGGCGATCTGCAGCACGCCGGCGAGGATCGAGGCGGCCAGCAGGTATTGCAGCCCGTGGTCGCGCACCAGCGTGACGAACAGCACGGCCGTCGCGGCGGTGGCCGCCGAGATCATGCCGGGCCTGCCACCGGCGATGGCGGTGACGACGGCGATGCAGAACGAGGCGTAGAGGCCCACCTTCGGGTCGACGCCGGCGATGATGGAGAAGGCGATGGCCTCGGGGATCAGCGCCAGCGCGACGACGAGGCCCGCGATCAGGTCGGCGCGGGGCTGACCTATCCACTCGTCGCGCAGCCGCGCCCAGTCGATACGCCGGATGCGTTCCATGCAGTCCCCTCGATTAGGTTCGAGGGCAACCTGCGGTTTTACGCCGCGCAGTCAACCGCCGCGGCGCTGATCGCCGCCCCGGGCGCGGGACACGCAGCGCGACGCGGCCGCGTCGATCTCCAGCCGCCCCTCGGCGATCCGCCCGCCGCAGTCCTCGCGCCAGCCGAATTCGCTCCCCCGCCGCTGGGTCGCCGCGGCCATCGCCTGCGCGTGCGTCGCGTCCCTGAGCGCGAGCCGGCCCACGCTCTGCTGATCCAGCGTCACCGGCGCGCGGTCGTCCTTCGTCGCCGCGCTCGCTGCGGTCAGTTCGGCGATCACGGCCTCGATGCGCGCGCGCCAGCGGGCGGAAAGGGCGCGCTCCTCCTCGGCGCTCATGCCGGCTCGCCCTGCACCCAGAGGTCCGGGACCGCGCCGCCCGTGCGCACGAGATCGGCGTTGGGCAGGTCGTTGTCCTCGACCTTCGCGGCGATCTCAGCCTCCGACAGCCCGAAGCCGCGCCAGCGCGCCGACAGCCGCTGCGCCAGCGTCTCGCGCCGCACCGCCACCATCGCGGCGAGGTCGAACAGCGGGCGCAGGTCGCGCCAGGGCGCGGCGTCGAGCAGGAGGTAGTTGCCCTCGACCAGCACGACGGCGGTCCCGCGCGGGATCAGCCGCGCGCCGGCGCGCGCGATCTCGATGGCGCGGTCGAAGACGGGCACGGCCACCGCGTCCTCCCCGTTGTCGCGCAGGCGGCGCAGCGTGGCGGCGAGGCCGCCGACGTCGAAGGTGTGCGGCGCCCCCTTGCGCGGGCGCCAGCCCAGCGGCTCCAGCAGCAGGTCGTCATAGTGAAAGCCGTCCATGGGCAGGATGGCGCAGAAGCCCGGCCGGCCCGCGTTCAGCCGCGCCGCCACGGCCTCCGCCAGCGTCGACTTGCCCGCTCCGGGCGGGCCGGCGAGCGCGACGACGAGGCGCCCCGCCTGCGCGCGGCGGAGGATCTCGTCGGCGAAGGCTTCGGGGGATAGGGGCGCGTCGGTCATCGGTCAGCCGTTGTCCGGGGTTTTCCCGCGTCCGCGTTTCGGCGAGGGTGCGCCAACCATAAACGGGGGACATCGCCATGGCCAAACTCGGCGTCCACGCCTTCGCCGCCGCGCCGGCCTGGGACCCGGGTCCGTGGGCGGCGATCCTGCCGCGGATCACGGCGCTGGGGGCCAAGCTGGTCGAGGTCCCGCTGCTGCGGCCAGAGGAGCTGGACGGGCCCGCCTCGCGCCGGCTGGCGGAAAAACACGGCGTGGAGCTGCTCTGCTCGCTCGGGCTGCCCGCGCGGCTGGACGTGGTGGAGCGGCCTGACGAGGCGCTGGATTTCCTGCGCGGCGCCTTCGCGGCGGCGGCCTCCTGCGGCGCGACGGCGCTGGGCGGCGTGACCTACGGCACCATCGGGCGCACGACGGGGGCCGCGCCGACAACCCGCGAGATCGACGGGACCACCGCCTTCGTCGCGCGCGCCGCCGCCGGGGCCCGGGCCCATGGCCTGCGCCTCGGCATCGAGCCCTGCAACCGCTACGAGACCCATGTGCTCAACACCGCCGCGCAGGCGCGCGCGCTGATCGAGCGCGCCGGGGCGGACAACGTCTTCATCCACCTCGACACCTATCACATGAACATCGAGGAACGCAGCCTCGCCCAGGGCTTCGCCGACGCCGGCCCCTTCCTCGGCTATGTCCACCTGTCCGAGAGCAACCGCGGCGTGCCCGGGCGCGGGACGGTGGACTGGGCCGGCGCCTTCGCCGCGCTGGCGGCGCTGGGCTACGACGGCGCGCTGACGATCGAGAGCTTCGTCTACGTCGACGACGACCTCGCCGGCGGCCTCGCGATCTGGCGCCCCGTTGCGGAGGACCGCGACGCGCCGCTGGCGGTCGGCCTGCCGTTCCTGCGCGCGGCGGGCGAAGTCGCCGGCCTGCGCTGGGCCTGAACGCCCCTATCCCGGGAAGAACCATGACCCTAGAGACCCCGCCGGGCTACCGCGCCCACGACCCCGAGAGCCTGCGCGCCTACGCCGCCGAAACGCCCGCCATCCGCGACCGCGTCGGCGGCGAGCCTGCCGGCTGGACCATCGAGGAAGTCGGCGACGGCAACCTCAACCTCGTCTTCAAGCTGCGCGGCCCGGCGGGCGGCGTCGCGATCAAGCAGGCGCTGCCCTATGTGCGGCTGGTCGGCGAGAGCTGGCCGCTGCCGCTATCGCGGGCCCACTACGAGCACATGGCGCTGGTGCGCGAGGCCGAATGCGCCCCTGGCGCGCCGCCGCAGGTGCTGCACTACGACGCCGGGCTGGCGCTGATCGCCATGGAGCTGCTGGAGCCGCACCTCATCATGCGCCGCGGCATGATCGGCGGCGTGGTCTATCCCGGCTTCGCGAACGCGCTCGCCAGCTTCTGCGCGCGGACGCTGTTCCTGACCTCGGACCTCGCCCTGCCGGCGGCGCAGAAGAAGGCGCTGATCGCGGACTTCGCCGGCAACACGGCGCTGTGCCGGATCACCGAGGACCTGATCTTCACCGACCCCTATCGCATCGCCGAGGGCAACCGCTGGACCAGTCCCCAGCTCGACCCGTGGGCGGCGGCCATCCGCGCCGACGCCGACCTCAAGGTCGCGGTCTCCCGGCTGAAGGCGAAGTTCCTCGCTTCCGCCGAGGCGCTGCTGCACGGCGATCTGCACACCGGCTCGATCATGGTGACCGAGAGCGAGACGCGGGTGATCGACCCGGAATTCGCCTTCGTCGGCCCGATGGGCTTCGACCTCGGCGCCGTGATCGCGAACCTGCTGATCAGCTTCTTCTCGCAGTCCGGCCACGAAGCCCGGCCCGGCGAGCGCGACGCCTACCGCGACTGGGTGCTGGGCGCGGTGGAGGATTTCTGGACGGGCTTCCGCGCAAGCTTTCTCGCGCTGTGGCGCGAGCGGCCGACCGGGGACGCCTGGCCGCCCGCGCTGTTCGCCGACGAGGCCGGCCGGTTGCGGCTGGAGATCGAGCGCGAGGCCTACATGGACCGGCTGCTGGCCGACACGCTGGGCTTCGCTGCGGCGAAGATGATCCGCCGCATCCTCGGGCTGGCGCACAACATCGATCTGGAGTGGATCGCCGACCCGACCGTGCGCGCGACGGCGGAGGCGCGGGCGCTGACGCTGGCGCGCGACCTGATGGTGAACACGGAAGGCTTCCGCAGCATCGCCGCCGTCACCGCCGCCGCCCGCCGCGTCGAGGCGACGACGCCGCCGCTGGGGTGAGGCGCCGCCGCCCGTCGCGGGGCGGCGGCGCGGATGTTCAGCGCTCCAGCGTGCCGATGCCGGTGTAGCGGAACGCCTCCTTCTCGAAGGCGTCCACCACCTCCGG
>DAINOD010000076.1:0-15801 GCA_036735545.1 Rubrimonas sp.
GGCGACGACGGCAAGCCGCGGCAGTTCGGCTCCGTCGCCGGCGGCGGGCGCTACGACGACCTCGTGAAGCGCTTCACCGGCCAGTCGACCCCCGCCACCGGCGTCTCGATCGGCGTGGACCGGCTGCTCGCGGCGCTGCAGGCGACGGGGCGGCTGTCGGACGCGCTTGAGGGGCCGGTGGTGGTCTGCGCCATGGACCGCACCCGCATGCCCGACTACGCCGCCATGGCGGGCGAGCTGCGGCGGGCGGGCATCCGCGCCGAGGCCTTCCTCGGCGGCGGTCGGATGCAGAAGCAGCTCGCCTACGCCGACAAGCGCGGCGCCCGGGTCGCGGTGATCGCCGGCGAGGACGAGTTCGCCCGCGGGGTGGTGCAGCTGAAGGACCTCGCGCTCGGCGCGCGGCTCGCCGCGCAGATCGAGACCAACGAGGCGTGGAAGGCCCAGCCGGCGCAGGTGGAGGTCGCCCGCGCCGATCTCGTCGCAGAGGTCGCCAAGATGCTGGCGCGGGGCTGAGGGCTTGGCGACCGACCGCGCCTATCTGGCCGGCGGCCGCGTCGGGCCCGCCCGCGCCGCGCTGGGCGCGCTCTGCGCCCGCGTCATGGCGCGCTTCGAGGACGCAGGCTGCGCCCGCGTCGACGCCGCCGCCCTGCACCCCGCCGACACGCTGCTCGACGTCTACGGCGAGGATCTGCGCGCGCGCGCCTTCACCCTCACCGAACCGGGCGGGGCGGAGCTGTGCCTGCGTCCGGACTTCACCGTGCCGGTGATGCAGCTCCACCTCGCCGCCCGCGCCGAGCCCGCGCGCTACTGCTACCTCGGCCCCGTGTGGCGCCGGCAGGCGCCGGGCTCGGACCGGCCGGTGGAGTATCTGCAGGCGGGCGTGGAGATCTACGGCGAGACCCCGGCCGAGGCCGACGCCGAGAGTTTCGCGCTGGTCCATGGGGCGCTCGTCGACGCCGGGATCGCGCCCGTGGCGGTGACGGGCGATCTGGGCGTGGTCCTCGCCGTGCTCGACGACACGCCCATGCCCGCGCACCGGCGCGCGGCGCTCAAGCGCCACCTGTGGCGGCCGGCGCGGTTCCATGCGCTGCTCGACCGTTACGCAGCCCCCTCGCCGGCCCCGTCCGATGCGCGCCGGGCCCTGCTGGCCGACGCCGCGGCGACGGTGGCCGCCGCCGGCCCGTGGGTGGGCGCGCGCGCGCCGGCCGAGGTTCTGGCGCGCGCCCGGACGCTGGCCGAAGATGCGGCGGCCGATCCGATCCCGGCCGAGCGCGCGGCGCTCATCGACGCCGTGCTGGCCGTCGACGCGCCGATGGCCGAGGCGCGATCGCGCCTCGCCGATCTCGCCCGCGCCGCAGGCGCGCGCATCGGGGTGGCGCTCGACCGCCTCGCCGCGCGCGCCGAGGCGCTGGGCGGGCGCGGGATCGACGCGGGCGCCCTGCGATTCCGCGCGGCGACAGCGCGGTCGCTGGAATACTACGACGGCTTCGTCTTCGAGCTGTCCGCCCCCGACCGGCCCGACCTGCCGCCGCTGGCCGGCGGAGGCCGCTACGACGCGGTCGCGCGGGGCCTCGGCGGCGAGGGCGCGGTAGGCGCGATCCTGCGCCCCGAGGCGCTGATGGCGGCGGCGGGTCCATGCTGACGCTGGCGCTGCCCTCGAAGGGCCGGCTCCAGGAGCAGGCCATCGCCACCTTCGCCGCCGCCGGCGTCGCCATCGCCCGAGCGGGCGAGGCGCGCGAATACGCCGCGCGGGTCGAGGGGCTGGAGGGCGTGCGCGCCCTGATGCTGTCGGCGGGCGAGATCCCGGCGGCGCTGGCGAGCGGCGCCGCCCATCTCGGCGTCACCGGCGAGGACCTGATCCGCGAGACCATCCCCGACGTCGAGGCGCGCGTCGCCGTGGCGCTGCGGCTGGGCTTCGGACGCGCCGATCTCATCGTCGCGGTCCCGGCGGCCTGGGTGGACGTGGAGACGATGCACGACCTCGACGAGGCCGCCGCGGCCTTCCGCGCCGCCCACGGCCGGCCGATGCGGGTGGCGACCAAGTATCACGCGCTGGCGCGGCGCTTCTTCGCCGCCGCGGGCGTGGCCGACTACCGGCTGGTCGACAGCCAGGGCGCGACCGAGGCCGCCCCCAAGAACGGAACCGCCGAACTGCTGGTGGACATCACCTCCAGCGGCGAGACGCTGCGCGCCAACCACCTGCGGGTGCTCGAGGACGGGCTTGTCCTGCGCTCGGAGGCGCTGCTCTGCGTCTCCCGCACGGCCATGTGGGACTGCGCGGCCCGCGCGGCGCTGGCGGCGCTGGCGGCGCGGATGGGCTTCGCGCCGCCCGGGCTCTAGGCGGCCCGGCTGGAGAGGTTCTCGGTCAGCACCGCATAAAGCGCCGACTCGTCGGCGCAGGAGCGCAGCTTCGCGCAGACGCCGGGATCGCGCAGGATGCGCGAGACGCGGGCGAGCGCGCGCAGGTGGTCCGCCCCTGCGTCCTCGGGCGCGAGCAGCACGAAGACAAGGTCGACCGGCAGGTCGTCCACCGCGTCGAAGTCGATCGGCTTCTCGAGTTGCGCGAAGACGGCGCGGATGCCCTCCAGCTCGTGGAGGCGCGCATGGGGGGCGGCGACGCCGCGGCCCATGCCGGTGCCGCCGAGCCGCTCGCGCTCCAGCAGCGCCTCGAACACCGCCCGCGGGTCCAGCCCGTAGACGTTGGCGGCGCGGGCGGCGATCTCCTGGAACAGCTGCTTCTTCGACGTCGCGCGCAGCCGGCAGACCGAGGCCTCGCCGGAGAGGATTTCGCGGATCTCCATGATCGGCTCCGCCCTATTTCGCGGTCAGCGAGAGATTTTCGGGGTCGACCCACCCGATGTTGCCGTCGTCGCGGCGGAACACGACGTTCAGCCCGCCGTGGCGACGGTTGAGGAACATCAGGAAGGGAGCGTGGGCGAGCTCCATCTGCATCACGGCCTCCCCTACGGAGATCTTCTGGATGTCCATGGTGGTCTCCGCGACGATAACGGGATCGAGCGTCGCGGGTTCCTCCACCGCCTCGTCTTCGGCGCCCGCGATGACGTAGGCGCGCGCGAGGGAGGCCTCGATGGGGTCGGCGCGGTCGGCGTGGTGGTCCTTGAGCCGGCGCTTGTAGCGGCGAAGCTGCTTCTCAAGCCGCTCGATGCAGCCTTCGAAGGCGGCGTAGATCTCCGTCGCCGCCCCGGAGGCCTGCGCCACGAGGCCGGTCGGCAGGTGCACCTGGGCGTCGCAGCGGAAGCCGTGGCCGTCGCGCGAGAAGGTCGTCTGACCCGTCGTCGCGCGCTCGGCGTACTTTCCGACCGCCGCGGTCAGCCGCGTCTCGACATGGCTTCGGAGCGCGTCGCCGACGTCGATCTGCTTGCCGTTGATCTGGATTTGCATCGTTCACCTTGATGCCCTGGGGCGTTCGGCGTCCGGCCCTGCGAACCGGGCCCGACCGTCGCCGAATGCGGACCGTAGTTTTGTCTCGTTTTCGAGTCAACGAACGCTCAGTCCTGTGCTCAGACCGCGGCCGCCGCGCGGCGCCGACGGTCTACAGACGACGGAATGCTCAGGGATTCCCTATACTTGGCCACCGTGCGCCGCGCCACCTCCATGCCGTCGGACTTCAGCAGCCCAACTATGACGTCATCGGAAAGAGGTCTTTCGGGGGGCTCGGCGGCGACAAGAGCCCGGATGCGCGCGCGCACCGACTCCGCCGAGTGGGCCTCGCCCCCGTCAACCGCGGCGATGGCCGTCGTGAAGAAGAACTTCATCTCGAACAAACCCCTGGGGGTCGCCATGAACTTGTTGGCGGTCACCCGGCTGACGGTCGATTCGTGGACCCCGACCGCCTCGGCGACCGCGCGCAGCGTCATGGGGCGCATACCCGCCATGCCGCTGCGGAAGAATCCCTCCTGAACGCGCACGATCTCCGCGGCGACGGTCACGATGGTGCGCGCCCGCTGGTCCAGGCTGCGCTCCAGCCAGCTGGCGGACTGGGCGCACTCGCTCAGGAACAGCCGCGCCTGCGCGCAGCCCGCGCCGACCCTGGCGGCGTAGGCGCGGTCGACCAGCAGCCGCGGCGTCGCGTCCGGGTTGGCCTCGACCCGCCAGCCGCCCGCGCCGTCGGGCGAGACGATGACGTCCGGCGTCACGGGCTCGGCGACGCCGCCGCCGATGCGCAGGCCCGGCCTGGGGTCCAGCCTGCGCAGCTCGGCCAGCATGTCGGCGAGGTCCTCGAGGTCGACGCCGCAGCGGGCGGCGACGATGGCGCGCGGCGTTGTCGGCAGGCTCGCCAGATCGGCCAGCAGCGCGCGCATCGCGGGGTCCAGCCGGTCGCGCTCGGCGAGCTGGAGCGCCAGGCAGTCGGCGAGGTCGCGCGCTCCGACGCCGGTCGGCTCGCAGGCGCGGATTGCGGAGATGGCGGCGTCGACGACCGCGCGCGGCGCGCCGAGGCGGGCGGCGGCGTCGTCGGGGTCGAGGCGCAGATAGCCCGCCTCGTCCAGCTCGCCCGCCAGCGCCTCCGCCGCGAGCCGCGCCTCGGGCGTCAGCCGCGCCAGCGCGACCTGGGCGGCGACATGGGCGGACAGGCTGACCGGGGCGGGAAGCAGGCTGTCGGCGTCCAGCGGCCCTGCCGGCGCCGCGCCGCGCAGGCTGCGCGGCGCGCCCTCCGGCGCCTCGTAGAGGTTCTCGGCCGCCGCCTCGAACTGCGCCTCGCCCGCGGCGAGGTCGGCCTTGCGGATGTCGGCGTCCACCGCGGCGCGCTCGCCGGCGGCCGGTTCGGCGCGCGCCTCGACCGCGGAGCCGTCGGCGATCTCGATCAGCGGGTTGCGCTCGACCTCCTCGGCGAGGAAGGCGCCGAGCTCCAGCGACGACATCTGCAGCATCTGGATCGCCTGCCGCAGCTGCGGCGTCATCACCAGCTGCTGCGACTGCCGCAGCTCCAGCCGCTGACGGATGCTCATACCGACGTCCCGCCTTCCGAACCTGCCTTCAGACCCTGAACCGCTCGCCCAGATAGACGCGCCGAACGTTGGCGTCCTCGACCACCGCCTCCGGCGCGCCGCTCATCAGCACGCGGCCTTCGTGCAGGATGAACGCGCGATCGATGATGAGCAACGTCTCCCTTACGTTGTGGTCGGTGATCAGCACGCCGATGCCGCGATCCTTCAGGTGCGCGACCAGATCGCGAATGTCGCCCACCGCGATCGGATCGACGCCGGCGAAGGGCTCGTCGAGCAGGACGTAGCCGGGATCGCCGGCGAGGCAGCGCGCGATCTCCACGCGCCGCCGCTCGCCGCCCGACAGGGCCACGGCCGGGGTGCGGCGCAGGTGGCTGATGGAGAACTCCGCCAGCAGCGCCTCCAACCGGTGCTCGCGGGCGTCGCGGTCGGACTCGGCGATCTCCAGCGCGGCGCGGATGTTCTGCTCCACGGTCAGGCCGCGGAAGATCGAGGCCTCCTGCGGCAGATAGCCCAGGCCCAGACGCGCCCTGCGATACATCGGCAGGGCTGTGACGTCGCGGCCGTCGATGCGGATCGTCCCGGCGTCCGCCGGCACGAGACCGGTCAGCATGTAGAAGCAGGTTGTCTTGCCGGCGCCGTTGGGACCCAGTAGCCCGACGACCTCGCCCCGGCGCAGGTCTAGATCGACGTCGCGCACAACGGGCCGGCGCTTGTAGGACTTGCTCAGCCGCCGGGCCACCAGCCCGCCCTCGCCGCTGGCGACCGTCAGGACGGGCCGGGCGCGGTCGGCGGTCGGCTCGGCGGGGCGATCCGTCACTGGCCGGGGCTCGCGGGGCGGAACACCGACTGCACGCGGCCGCCCTCGATGCGCCCCTGCCCGGCCGTCAGGTCCACGGTCAGGCGCTCGCCGCGGATCGCGTTGGCGCCCTGCGACAGCACGACGCCGCCGCCCATGGTCACGAGCCCGGTGCGCACGTTGTATTCGGCCCACTCGCCGCGGGCGTTCTCCTCGCCCGAACTCATGAACACGTCGCCCTCGGCGCGCAGACGGTCGATGTCGCCGCTGCCCTCGTTGTCGACGTACCAGACGTTCAGCAGGTCGGCGGTCAGCCGCAGGGTCCCCTGCCCGGCGACCACGGCGCCGCTGAAGATCGCGACGCCCTCCGCCTGGCGCACCTCCAGCGCGTCGGCGACGATCTCGATGGGCTGACTGGAATCGTGCTTGAAGCCGCCGAAGGGGCTGCCCGCGGTCTGCGCCAGCGCCGCCCCCGCCGCCATCGTCGCCACGAGCCCGGCCGCGAGTGCCGTGCGGAAATCAGTCGCCATCCGTCGCGCGCCCCTGCTCCATGCGCGTGGGGTCTATCCGCACCCGCACGCGATCCTCGAACCAGACATAGTGGCTTTCGCCGCGTCGCGCAGCCCGCATGCTGCCGGCGGCGATGTCGCCCTGCGGTCCCTGCCCCGCCACCGGGCCCGCGGCGCGCAGGGTCTGGGCGGCCATGTCCACGTTCACCTCGCCGCTCTCGAGGCTGTAGAGCGCGTCGAGCCCGAGGCGCACCCGACCGTCGAGGCGCAGGCGCTCGTCCTTGGGCCGCATCTCGCCCCCGTCGGCGGCGAGCGTCAGGCGACTGCCCTCGCGCACGCCGAACTCTCCCGTGAGCGGACCCAGCCCGATCGATGTCGGATCCGGCGAGTCCGGCAGGGCCCAGTCGGCGCGCAGCACGAAGGGCTGGCCTCCGGGCGCGCGGCCGGTGAAGCGCGGGTTCAGCAGTCGCAGCCCGTCGGAGCCGTCGTATCTCACGCCGGAGAAGTCGAAGCCCGAGCGCAGGTCTGGCCGCGGCACGAGGAAGATCGCCGCCGCCAGGCCCAGCGCCGCCAGCGGCAGGGCGAGCTTGAGCGCGCGGACCACCCGGCTGCGGCCGTCGCCCGCCACGGCGCTACGCCACCCCGGCGCGCAGGATGTCGTGAACGTGGATCACGCCCATCGGCCGCCGGTCGTCCCGCACGACGAAAAGGCACGTCGCGCGGCGCGACCCGTTCATGACCGCCAGCGCCTCGGAGGCGAGCGCCTCGGGGGCGATGGTCAGAGGGTCGCGCGTGGCGACCTCGCCGGCGCGACGATCCAGCAGGCCGTCCATGTTGCGCCGCAGATCGCCGTCGGAGATCACGCCGGCCAGCCGGCCCTGCGCGTCCACCACGCCCGCTATGCCGAAACCGCGGGCGGTCATCGTCAGGATCACCTCGCGCATCGGCGCGTCGGCGGCGACCAGCGGCATCGCCTCGCCGCCATGCATGAGGTCGCGCACCTTCACCAGCATGGCGCCCAGCTTGCCGCCGGGGTGGAACTGGCGGAACTGCTCGACGCTGAAGGCGCGCCGCTCCATCAGCGCCACCGCGAGCGCGTCGCCCAGCGCGAGCGTCAGCGTGGTGGAGGTCGTCGGCGCCAGCCCCACCGGGCAGGCCTCGGGCGCCTGGGGCAGCGCGATGGCGACGTCGGCGGCCTGCAGCAGCGCGCTGCCCGGCCGGCTCGCGACGCCGATCAGCGGAATGCCGAAACGGCGGGTGTGGGCGACGATGTCGCGCAGCTCGGGCGTCTCGCCGGAATTCGACAGCACCAGCGCCGCATCGGCCGGCGTCAGCATCCCGAGGTCGCCGTGGCTGGCCTCGGCGGGGTGGACGAACTGGGCCGGCGTGCCGGTGGAGGCGAAGGTGGCGGCGATCTTGCGCGCCACGTGGCCCGATTTGCCCATCCCGGACGTGATCACCCGGCCGCGCACGGCAAGCATGGTCTCCACCGCGGCGCAGAAGCTCTCGCCGAGGCTCTCGGCGAAGGCGACCAGCGCCTCGCCCTCCATGCGCAGCACGCGCCGGCCGATGGCCAGCGTCGCGGCGTCGTCCCGGGGCTGCGCGCCGTCCGCCATGTCAGTGGGCGAAGATGTCGATCTCCGGCCAGCCGGCGAGGTCGAGCGCCGCCCGATCGGGGAGGAAATCGAAACAGGCCTGCGCGAGCTGTGTGCGCCCTTCGCGCTCCAGCATCGCCGCCAGCGCCTCGCGCAGCCGGTGCAGATACAGCACGTCGGACGCGGCGTAGGCGGCCTGCGCGTCGGTCAGCGTCTCGGCGCCCCAGTCCGAGGTCTGCTGGGTCTTGGAGATGTCCACCCCGATCAGGTCCTGCGTGAGGTTCTTCAGGCCGTGGCGGTCGGTGAAGGTGCGCGTCAGCTTCGAGGCGATCTTCGTGCACCAGACGGGCCGCGCCAGCACGCCGAAGCGGTTGGCCAGCACCGCGATGTCGAAACGGCCGTAGTGGAACAGCTTCAGCACGGCCGGGTCGGCGAGCATGGCGCAGAGCCGCGGCGCCGCGGTCTGGTCCTTGCCGATGCGCACGAGATGGGCGTCGCCGTCGCCGGCCGAGAGCTGCACGAGGCAAAGCCGGTCCCGGTGCGGGATCAGCCCCATCGCCTCGGTGTCTATGGCGACCACGGGGCCGAGAACGAGGCCCGCCGGCAGGTCGCCCTCATGCACATGGATCATGCGTCCGCCGCCTGAAGGGGCGCGCCGCGGGCGCGCAGGTGGTGCCCAGAAGAAGACTCGAACTTCCACTCCCTTTCGGGAACCAGTACCTGAAACTGGCGCGTCTACCAATTCCGCCATCTGGGCGCTGAGGCCTGCGCGGCCCGCGGGGGGTGCGTGTATGCCCCGGCGCGGGGGTTGTCAACGAGGTCCCCGGCGACAGGCCTCCGCGCCCTCGCCCGCGACGGATCAGCGTTTGGAGAGTGCGCGCGATGGGGCTATCTACCGCAGCGCAATGGAGGGCCAAGCCATGACCGAACCGCTCGACGCCGCGCCGCTCGCCGTGATCTTCGGCGGTTCCGGTTTCGTTGGCCGTTACGCCGCCCAGGCGCTCGCCAAGCGCGGCTGGCGCGTGCGCGTGGCGGTGCGCCGCCCGAACGAGGCGCTGTTCGTCAAGACCTACGGCGTCGTCGGCCAGGTGGCGCCCGTGCAGGCCAACATCCGCGACGAGGCGTCGTGCCGCGCCGCCATCGAGGGCGCGTCGGCGGTCGTCTACTCCGTCGGCGTGCTCTACGAGAGCGGCCGGAACACCTTCGAGGCGGTGCAGGCGCAGGCGCCCGGCATGGTGGCGCGGCTCGCGGCCGAAGCCGGAGCCGAGCGGCTCGTGCTGGTCTCCGCCATCGGGGCCGACCCGGCCTCGCCCGCCGCCTACGGGCGCACCAAGGCCGCCGGCGAGGCTGCGGTGCGCGCCGCCTTTCCCGGCGCGGTGATTCTGCGCCCCTCCATCGTCTTCGGACCCGAGGACCAGTTCTTCAATCGCTTCGCCGCCATGGCGCGGCTGTCGCCGGTGCTGCCGCTGGTGGGCGGCGCGACGCGGTTCCAGCCGGTCTACGTCGACGACGTGGCGCAGGCCGTGGCCAAGGCCTGCGCGGGCGAGGCCGAGGCCGGCGCGATCTACGAGCTGGGCGGGCCCCGTGTCGCCGCCTTCCGCGAGCTGATGGAGCTGATGCTGCGGGTCATCCGCCGCAAGCGGGTGATCGCCGAGATCCCCGGGCCGCTGGCGCGGGCGCAGGGCCTCGTGCTGCAACAACTCGCCCGCGTCGGGATCGCGCCGCCGATCACGCTGGACCAGGTGCTGCTGCTGGCGCGCGACAACGTCGTGGCCGAGGGGTCGAAGGGCTTCGCGGATCTGGGGATCGCGCCGACGGCGATGGAGTCGGTGCTCGAGAGCTACCTCTACGCCTACCGCCCGGGCGGCCAGTTCAACGACCGGATGGCGCAGAAGCCCTGAGGCCTTGTCCCACGGCGCCGCGCCGTGACGCTGCGACTGGAACGGCTGGCGGTGGCGCAGGGCGGGCGACCGCTGATCGCGGTGGACGCCGCGGCGACGGCAGACGCGCCGCTGACGCTGATGGGGCCCTCCGGCGCGGGCAAGTCGGTGCTGCTGTCGGCCGTGGTCGGCGCAGCGCCGCCGGGCTTCGCCGTGACCGGCAGGGTGCTGCTGGACGGGCGTGACCTCGCCGGCCTGCCGCCCGAGGAGCGCCGCATCGGACTGATGTTCCAGGACGACCTGCTGTTTCCGCACCTGTCCGTCGGCGGCAACCTCGCCTTCGCCCTGCCCGCCGCGATCCGCGGCCGCGCCGCCCGGCGCGCGCGGGTCGAGGCGGCGCTGGCGGCGGCCGGCCTGCCCGGCCTCGCCGACCGCGACCCAGCCACGCTTTCGGGCGGCCAGCGCGCCAGGGTCGCGCTGATGCGCGCGTTGCTGGCCGAGCCGCGGGCGCTGCTGCTGGACGAGCCGTTCTCGCGGCTGGACGCCGAGCTGCGCGCGAGCTTTCGCGCGCACGTCTTCGCCGAGGCGCGGGCGCGCGGCCTGCCGGTGGTGATGGTGACCCACGACGCCGCCGACGCCGCAGCCGCCGGAGGGCGCGTGATCCGGCTCTGATGTCGCCGGCGCAGGCCCGGGCGACGCAAACCGCCCTGCCCCGCCCGCGCGCCGGCGCTATCGCTGGCTGGGGCTGGGGAGGATGCGATGGCGGACGTCGAGGTCAGGGGACGGCGCGGCGGCGGCGGCGCGGCGCGGCGGGCGGCGCGCGCGACGCAGGGTCTGGCGGCGCCGCGTCGGCTGACGCGCGCCGTGCCGGACTACGGCCTGATGGACGAGGACGCGCTGGCGACCATCGAGGCCAACGCCGAGACCGTCCTGCAGGAGATCGGCGTCGTCTTCCCCGAGAACCCCGCCGCGCAGGCCCGTTGGCGCGACGCGGGCGCCGAGGTGCGCGAGGGGCGCGTGCGCATCCCGCGCGGCCTCGCGCGGACGCTGATCGCCGCGGCGCCGCGCAGCTTCGTCCAGCACGCGCGCAACCCGGAGCGCAGCGTGATGATCGGCGGGCGCGATCTGGTCTTCGCGCCGGTCTACGGACCGCCCTTCGTGCGCGACCTCGACGGCGCGCGGCGCTACGCCACGCTGGCCGACTTCCACGACTTCGTGCGGCTGACCTACGCCTCCCCCGCCCTGCACCACTCGGGCGGGACGGTCGTGGAGCCCACCGACGTGGCGGTGAACAAGCGCCACCTCGACATGCTGCTCGCGCACATGACGCTGAGCGACAAGCCCTTCATGGGCTCGGTCACCGCCCCCGAGCGCGCCGCCGACAGCGTGGCGATGGCGCAGGTGCTGTTCGGCGCGGATTTCGTGGCGCGGAACTGCGTGCTGACGTCGCTGATAAACGTGAACTCGCCGCTGGTGTTCGACGCGACGATGATGGGCGCGCTCGAGGTCTACGCCGCAGCGGGACAGGCGGTGGCCCTGTCGCCCTTCATCGTCGGCGGCGCGATGGCCCCGGTCACGGTCGCGGGCACGCTGACGCAGGTGCTGGCCGAGGTGCTGGCGGGCGCGGCCTATGCGCAGCTCGTGCGACCCGGGGCGCCGGTGATCTTCGGGGCCTTCGTCGCATCCATCGACATGAACTCCGGCGCGCCGACCTTCGGCACGCCCGAGGCGAGCAAGGTGCTCTACGGCGCGGGACAGCTCGCGCGGCGGCTCGGGCTGCCGTTCCGCTCGGGCGGCGCGCTGTGCGGGGCGAAGCTGGCGGACGCGCAGGCGGCCTACGAGAGCGCCAACACGCTGAACGCGACGCTGCTGGGCGGGGTGAACTTCTGCCTGCACGCCGCGGGCTGGCTGGAGGGCGGGCTGACGGCGAGCCTCGCCAAGCTGGTGATGGACGCCGACCAGCTCGGCGCCCTGCACGCGCTGGCCGGCGGCGTGGACATGAGCGAGAACGGCCAGGCGATGGACGCGCTGCGCGAGGTCGGGCCGGGGGCGCATTTTCTCGGCTGCGCCCATACGCAGGCCAATTTCGAGAGCGCGTTCTGGCGCTCCGGCGTCCTCGACTACAAGCCCTTCGAGACCTGGGCCGAGGAAGGCGCGCGCGACACCGCGGCGCTCGCGGGCGAACGGGCGCGGCGGATGCTGGCGGCGTCCGAGGCCCCGCCGCTGGACGAAGGCGTGGCCGAGGCGCTGCGCGACTTCGTGGCGCGGCGCAAGGCGCGAGAGCCCGACGCCTTCGCCTGAGGTCAGTCGGCGCTCAGCGCCAGCGCCGACACGGCGTCGGCGCCCGGCATCGGGACCAGCGCGAGCCCGCCCCGCCCGGTCAGCAGCCATGGGAGAGTTCCGTTGAAGACGCCCTCGATGGCGTCGGTCGCGACCGGACCTCTCGCCGTGACGCGCCAGCGCAGAGTGTCGGCGACGGTCGCGTCGTCGGCGAGGCGGGGTCGCCCGAACAGGGGCCGCGCCGCCCCGTCCGCGCCGACGAAGCGGCAGCGCCAGCGGTCGTCGCCCGGCTCGGGGGCAAGGCGACAGTCCAGAGCGCCGAAGTCCGGCGGCCCGGCCGCGAGCGACGTCGCCAGCGCGGCGGCGAGCAGAGCGACGGCGAGCGGAGCGACGGCGAGCGGAGCGCGGGCGGCGCTCGCTTTGGAACGTGGGCGCGTCATGCGGCGACCTTCCTGACGCGTCGGCCGCCCATTCGGCCGCAGCGCCGCAAGACTAGCCTGCGCGACCGGGCCGTTCTTTCAAGCGTCGGGCGCCCGGTCGCCCGGCGGCGCGCGGCGCCCTCAGCGTCGCGCGAGCACGAGCTGGCCGTGGACGGGCGCCGCCTCCTCCCAGCGGATCACCACGGGGTCGAAGGCGAGCGGGGCCAGACCAGCCTCGGCCAGCGCGCTCCGCAGCCATGGCTCGGCGTGGGCGAAGCGGCGGCCGGGGACGACGACCCAGCCCGGCCCCTCGTCCGGCGCGCGCTCGGTGGAGAAGGCGAGCAGGCCGCCGGCGGTCAGTCGATCGGCGACGCGCGCCAGCAGCGGGCGCAGGTCGCCGAGATAGGGCGCGACGTCGGCGGCGACGATCAGGTCCCAGGTCTCGCCCTCCTCGGCGGCGGCTTCGAGAAAGCCCTCCGCGTCGGCGTGATAGAGGTCGTCGTAGACGCCGCGCGCGTCGGCCAGCGGCAGCATCGCCTCGGCGAGATCGACCCCGGTGCGGTGCGTGGCGATCCCCGCCAGCGCCGCCGCGGCGAGGCCGGTGCCGCAGCCGAGGTCGAGCAGCCTTGCGAAGGGGCCATGGGGCGCCAGCGCCGCGGCGAGGTCCTGGGGTGTGCGGTAGCCGAGCTTGCCGACGAGGATGTCGTCGAAGGCCTCGGCGTGCTGGTCGAACAGCGTCGCGACATAGGCCGGCGTCGCGCGCTCGGGCACGGGCCCGCGACCCATGGCGGCGAGCCGCACCGCAAGGCCGCCCCGGTCGGCGGGGTCCAGCGCCAGCGCGCGGGCGAAAGCGTCGGCGGCGCCGTCGAGGTCGCCCGCCTTCTCGCGCCGCAGCCCCTCGTTGTAGGCGCGCGCCAGGGCGCGCTCGTCGATCTTGTCCATGGGCGGGGGATACGCCGGACGGCCGTCTCAGGCCAGAGCGGCCAGCAGTTTCGGAATCCGGTCCTTGACCTTGAAGAACCCGGCCGTGGCGTGGGGCCACACCGCGTCGTCCCAGCGCCGGCGCAGCATCACCAGCGGCGCGCCCTCGGCGGCCAGCAGCGGGCGCGCCCGCTCGAGCCAGTCGCGCACGGGACCCACGGGCGCCCAGGCCGTCACCACCTGCGCCGCCCCGGACCGGCGCGCCCAGCGGGCGAGGTCGGCAGGCTCCACGTCCACCAGCCGCTCCGCCGCCGGCGCGCCGGCCGCGCGCAGGCGCTCGGCGGCGTCGGCGAGACCCGCGCGGTCGAAGTCGCGCACCCCCGGGGCCACGGGCAGGTCGGAGCGCGCCTCGCTCATCTCGAGCGTGGCCGCGGCGCGGAAGGCGGCGGGCGCGCAGCCCAGCCCCTCTGCGTGCAGCGTCTCCGGCGTCAGATCCTCCTCCGTCGTCAGCAGCGCGGCAGGGCGCGACGGGTCGAAGCGGTCGGCGGGCGGAACCGGCGCGGCCGGGGGCGGCGCGTCGGCGGAGAGCGGCGGGGCGGTCTCGTCGAGGTCGCGCGACGAGGGAGCGAAGCGACCGCCCGTGAACTTTTCGATGTTCCAAGCCTGTGCGAGATAGTGCTTGCCCTGAGTGTGAAGACCGGCCACCCAGCGCCAGCCCAGCGTGTTGGAGGCGGGGTCGCCGTCGAGCAGGTGGCGCAGGAAGAAGTCGGCGCCCGCCTGCCAGGGCAGGCGCAGGGTGAAGATCCAGATCGAGGCGAACCACATGCGCGTGTGGTTGTGCAGATAGCCGGTCTCGACCAGCTCCCGCGCCCAGGCGTCGAAGCAGTCGAGCCCGGTCTCGCCAGCCTCCGCCGTCGCCAGCGCCTTGGCCAGCTTGCGGTCTTCGGCGGCGTCAGCGCGGACCCGGGCGAGCCCCGCCCGGTAGCCGGCCCAGACCGAGGGGCGCACCTCCAGCCAGCCCTTCCAGTAGCTGCGCCAGAACACTTCCTGCACGAACTTCTCGCAGGCGGCGAAGGGATGCGCGGCGAGCGCCGCTCGCACCAGTTCCTGCTCCGTGACGAGGCGACGTCGGACCCACGGCGAGAGGACCGAGACGTTCTCGCGCCGCGCCGGCCCCCAGTCGTAGTTGCGTCGGCCGGCGTAGGCGCGGCCCATCGACGGCGCGAAAGCCTCAAGCCGCGCCAGCCCTTCGGCGCGCGTCGCGGTCCAGGCGGGTGCGATGTCTAGCGCGATCTGGTTCATCCTGCCCTCCGGCGCCGCCAGATAGCGAGCGCGCGGAACGGTTCCATAGCGCAACGCGGCGCAATAGTCTTGCGCCATCAGGGTGCGGGAGGCGCGGATGTTCGTGGCGATGAACCGGTTTCGGGTGAGCAAGGGGGCGGAGGCCGAGTTCGAGGCGGTCTGGCGCAACCGCGACAGCAAGCTGTCCGGCATGGATGGCTTCGTGTCCTTCCACCTGCTGCGCGGGCCGGAGGCGGCGGACCATACGCTCTACTGCTCGCACAGCGTGTGGCGCGACCGCGACGCCTTCACGGCATGGACGCGATCCGAGGCGTTCCGACACGCCCATCGCGACGCGGGCGACAGCAAGCCGCTCTATCTCGGGCCGCCCGCGTTCGAGGCCTTCGAGGCAGTCGAGGGCGCCTGAACCGGTCCGTAACATTCTTCCCTGCGCTCGCGCGGCTTCGATTGAAAGTTGCGTGACGGTCCGCTAGTTGCGACATTCGGTAGCACGGAAAAGGCGCGACGCCATGAAGCGACGCGCCGCCGGATGGGGAGGACCGACGATGACGCAGACGATCTCGCGGCGCGCTATGCTGCAGATGACCGGCGCCGCGGCGCTGGGGCTTGCCGCCGGGCCGGCGGCGGCCTCGGCCTTTCGGCCGATCAAGCCGATCGAAATGGTTATCATGGGCGGCCAGGGCGGCGGCGCCGACCGGCTGGCGCGCCTGTTCCAGTCGATCATCCAGCAGAACCGCCTCTCGCCGATGCCGATCATCCCGGTCAACAAGGGCGGCGGCTCGGGCGCCGAGGCGCTGCGCTATCTGAAGGACAAGGCGGGCGACCCCCATGTCATCATGGCGACGCTGAACAGCTACTACACGACGCCGCTGCAGACCGACATCGGCGTCGACATCGCCGACTTCACGCCGCTGGCCCGGATGGCGCAGGACACCTTCGCGCTGTGGGTGCGGCCCGAGAGCGGGATCACCTCGGTCGAGCAGTTCGTCGATGCGGTGCGCGCGGCGAACGGATCGTTCCGCATGGCCGGCACCGGCACGGGTCAGGAAGACAGCCTGATCACCGGGATGCTGGAGAAGAAGTTCGACATCAAGTTCACCTACATCCCCTTCGACGGCGGCGGCGACGTGGC
>DAINOD010000077.1:0-15682 GCA_036735545.1 Rubrimonas sp.
GACACCGACGACCAGTTGGGCGGGATCGCCGCCGACAGCGCCAGCCAGATCGGCAACTCCGGCAGCGAGCGCACGATCTCGATGGCGCGGCTGACCGCCGCATCCATCCACCCGCGGAAATAGCCCGCCATCCCCCCCAGTACGAGACCGATGCCGAAGCTGACCGCCACGCCGATCAGGCCGACGGTCAGCGACAACTGCGCCGCCCACATGATGCGGCTGTGGACGTCGCGGCCCAGACGGTCGGTGCCCAGCAGGAACAGGTCGGTCTCCCGAGGCGGGCAGATCACCCGGAAATTCGTCTCGAACAGCCCGAGGAAGCGGTGCGGCGACCCGCAGGAGGTCAGGAAACGGATGGGGTGCGGCGTCGAATAGTCCGTCTGCGAGACCATCTGGAAGGTCTGCATGTCGAAGGTCTCGGCCGTGACGTAGACGTGCGGGCCGACGAAGCGCCCCTCGTGGAACAGCCGCACTTCCTGGGGGCGGGCGTAGATGCGGTTCTCGTTGCGCTCGGTGGCGGTGTAGGGCGCGAGGAAGCCGATGAAGGGCAGCGCGAGATAGATCGCCAGCAGATAGGCCCCCGACCACACCGCCAGCCGGTGGCGCAGGAAGCGCCGCCAGATCAGCACCCAGGTCGGGGCGTCGAGATCGGTCCGGTCGAGCTTGCGGAGATCGCCCTCCGGGTCGTCCGGCTCGGTCGAGACGTAATGCGCGTCGGGGTCGGGCCGGATCATCGGGCGAGCCGGATGCGGGGGTCGGCCACGGCGAGCAGGAGGTCGGACACCAGCATGCCCACCAGCGTCAGCGCGGAGACGAACAGAAGGATGAAGCCCGACAGGAAGATGTCCTGGCTCTTTAGCGCCGCGAGCAGCACGGGTCCGATGGTCGGCAGGCTCATCACCACCGACACCAGCACCGAGCCCGAGACGAGTTGCGGCAGCAGGTTGCCGATGTCGGCGATGAAGGGGTTGAGCGCCATGCGCAGCGGATACTTGATCACCGCCCGCGCCTTCGGCACGCCCTTGGCGCGGGCCGTCTCGACATAGGGCTTGCCGAGTTCGTCCATCAGGTTCGCCCGCAGCCGGCGCGACATCCCCGCCATGCCGGCGGTGCCGATCACGATCACCGGCGCCACGAGGTGCAGCAGGATCGACTGGAACTTCGCCCAGCTCATCGGCTGGTCGATAAACTCGCGCGCCATGCCGCCGCCGATCGGCAGGCCGATCGCCTGATTGCCGTAATACATGAGCACCAGCGCCAGCAGAAAGTTCGGCGTCGCGAGCCCGATGTAGCCGACGAAGGCCGCCATATAGTCGATCCACGTGTTGGCCTTCACCGCGGAGATGGCGCCGAGCGGGATGGCCGTCAGGTAGATGAACAGCACCACGGCGAGGTTGAGGCCGATGGTGAAGGCCATCCCCTCCTGCACCACCTCGGCGACGGGGCGGTCGTATTCGAAGCTGTGGCCGAACCGGCCCTGCAGGAGCCCCGAGAAGCCGTCGATGCCGGGCCAGACGCCGACCCAGATGGCGAACTGCTCGATGAGCGGCCGGTCCAGCGCATACTGGCGCATCAGGAACTCGGCCCGCGCCACGCCGGCGGCCTGGCCGGTGGCGCGCAGTTCGGCGATCTGGTTGGACAGGTAGTTGCCGGGGGGCAGGTTGATGATGACGAAGACCAGCGCCGCCACGACGAACAGCGTCGAGATCATCGCCCCCGTGCGCCGCAGGATGTAGCGGAACAGCGTCGGATTGGCGCGCTGCACGGCCGCCGCGCCGCCCAGCAGCAGCGCGAAGGACCACCAGGGCGACGGCCCGGGCAACGCGATGACCGTGACCCCCGCCGTCACAGCCAGGAGCCCCCCCGCGCCGAGGGCGCGGGAGAGGCGCATCGCGCCCATCGCAGTCGAGGCGTCCGTCGAGGCCGTCACGGCGCGTAGAACAGTTCGTCGATGCGGTGGACGCCGAAATGGGCGCCCGGCTCCCAGGCGAACACCGCCTGCTCGGGCAGGTTGCGAAGGCGGGCGGACACCACCACCGGCTGCGGCGCCGCGGAGACGAGGCCGATGGCGAAGACCTGATCGGCGTGGATGGCCAGCATCTCGCGCCAGACGTCGGCCTTCTCGTCCTCGCTCGCGGCGGCGTTCCAGGCGCGGAAAAGTCCCATCAGGCGCTCGGCCTCGGGCATGTCCACCGGCTCGCCGACGCCGCCGCCGGTCTGCACGTACTGCCCCCACTTGGGCCACGAGAACACCGCCTGATCGACGGGCGCGAGTTCGCTCGGGGCGGCTTCCGCGGTCGGCACGCCGAGGTTCCAGCCGAACCAGACCGGCATCATCGACTCGCCCGCATAGACCTTGTTGCGCAGGATGTCGCGGTCGAGCGGGCGGAAGATCAGCCCCACGCCGACCTCGCGCCACATCTCGGCGATCAGCTCCAGCGCGTCGATCTCCTGCTGCCGCTCGCCGGCGGTCTCGGCGATCACCTCCAGCCGCCGGCCGTCCGACAGGCGGCGCACCCGGTCGGGGCCGCGGGTCAGGCCCATGTCGTCGAGCAGCGCGTTGGCCCGGTCGCGGTCGAGCTCGGCCCAGGACTGCGAGAGCGACGCGTCGTAGAGCGGGCTCGCCGGCAGGGCGGCCATGGCCCCGGGCTTGGCGAGGCCGAAAAAGAGCGACTTGTTGATGGTGTCGCGGTTGATCGCGAGGCTCAGCGCGCGGCGGAAACGCACGTCGCGCAGAACCTCGCGCCAGACGGGGTCGTTGTAGTTGAGGTTGGGGTAGAGCGCGATCTCCGAGCCGTAGCCGGACGTCCACAGATGGGTGACGTAGCCCCCGGAGGACTCGCCGCGACGCAGCACCGGCGCGTCGGTCAGGCTGAGGCCGCGCTGCTGCAGATCCACTTCGCCGCGGTTGGTCTTGGCGGGGATCAGCCCGCCCGCCGCGACCGTCATGTCGATGGTGTCGACATAGGGCAGCTGGCGGCCGTTGGCGTCGACGCGGTGATAGAACGGGTTGCGCACCAGAACATAGCGCTGCGCGTTGCGGGCCGTGGTGTTCATCCACGGCTGAAGGGTGGGCAGGTTGGGGTCGTCGAAGTTGTACATGTCGTCGCGCCGGTTGTGGAGCGCGGCCCAGTTGCGCGCCCCCTCCGCCGCCACGGCCGCCGCCAGCGCGGCCTCGTCGGCGTGGGATGCGTGGAACTGCTTCAGGTAGTGGGCGGGGCGATAGACGAAGGGGGGCCGGGCGGCGGCCAGCGCAGGCAGGAAGCGCGGGTTCGGCGCGGGCCACTCGTAGCGCACCGCGGTCTCGTCCAGCACGGTGAAGACGGGTTGCTGGCCGTCCACCAGCATCAGTTCGGGCGGACCCGAAGGATAGAGGTCCGTGTTGAGCGCCACGTCCTCCCAGAAATACCGCAGATCCTCCGAAGTGAAGGGCGCGCCGTCCGACCAACGGTGTCCCTCGCGCAGGCGCAGCGTGAAGATGCGCCCCTCCTCGACCTCCACGTCGCGCAGGATGTCGGGGACGATCTGATACTTCTCGTCGTAGCCGACGAGCCGGGCGTAGCCGTAGACCACCGCCAGCCGCACGTCGCGGGCGCCGCCGATCAGCGTGCGGATCTCGCCGCCATGCACGCCCTCCTGCCGGCCGCGTCCCTTCAGGTCGACCACCAGCGGCTCGGCGGGCAGGCGTTGCGCCGCCGGCGGCAGGGCGCCCGAGGCCACCTGCGCCTCAAGCGACGGCGTCTCGACGAGGTCCAGCGCCCAGCCGGGCGCTGCCGTCGCGAGCAGGAACAGGAGCGGTCTCAGGATCATGCTGCGCACCTCACGAAATGGCCGGGCGCCACCTCGCGAAGCGAGGGCGCCACGTCGCCGCGGTAGCCGTAGGGGTCAGGCCAGGTCTCCGGCTCGCCGGCGCCGAGCGCCACGAGCCGCAGGTCGAGCTTGCGGTTCAGGTCGGGCTCGGGCGAGGCCGCGAGCAACGCCCGGGTGTAGGGATGCACGGGACCGTGGAACAGCACGTCCACGGGCCCCGCCTCGACGATGCGGCCGCGCCGCATGACCGCCACCCGGTCGGCGAGGTCGGCCACGACGGCGAGGTTGTGCGAGATGAAGAGGTTGGACAGGCCGAGATCCGCCTGCACCTCCTTCAGCAGCGCCAGCACCTGCGCCTGCACGCTGACGTCCAGCGCCGAGGTGGGCTCGTCGCAGACCAGCAGTTCGGGCTCCAGCGCGAGCGCGCGGGCGATGGAGATGCGCTGGCGCTGGCCGCCCGAGAAGGCGTGCGGATAGCGCTGCAGGTGGTCGGCCGACAGCCCGACCCGCTCCATCAGCGACGCGGCGCGGTCGCGCTGCTCGCTCAGGCCGCAGACGTCGTGCACGTCCAGCGGCTCGGTGAGTATCTCGCGCACGGTCATGCGCGGGCTCAGCGAGGAGAACGGGTCCTGGAACACCATCTGCGCGCGGCGGCGAAAGGCCTTCAGCCCCGCCGCGTCGAGCTTGGCGACGTCGATCTCCACGCCGTCGCGGCCGCGGAACAGGATCGTCGCGCCGGGGTCCGGCGTCTCGGCGCGCAGCAGCAGGCGCGCGACGGTCGACTTGCCCGAACCGCTCTCGCCGACCACGGCCAGCGTCCCGCCCCGCTCCACCTGCAGCGAGACGTCCGACACCGCCCTGACCGGCGGCGCGGTGCGGCCGAGCCCGAGCTGCCGGCCGGGATAGGTCTTGCACAGGTCGCGGATGGTGACGATCGGGTCGGTCACCTCGCGCCGCGCGCAGGTCACATGCTCGCCCACCAGCGGCGCCGCGGCGAGCAGGCGGCGGGTGTAGGCGTGTCCCGGCCTGCCCAGCACCGCGGCGACCGGGCCGCCCTCCACCAGCCGGCCCTTGCGCAGCACCGCCACGCTGTCGGCGACATTGGCGACGACGCCGAGATCGTGCGTGATCATGACGACGCTCATGCCGGTCTCGCCCTGCAGCGTGCGGATCAGGTCGAGCACGGTGGCCTGGGTCGTGACGTCGAGCGCCGTGGTCGGTTCGTCGGCGATCATCAGCGATGGGCGGCAGACCATCGCCATGGCGATCATGGCCCGCTGGCGCAGCCCGCCCGACAGCTCGAAGGGATAGGCGGCGAAGGCGCGGGGCGGGTCGGGAAAGCCGACCTGCGCGAAGGTGGTCAGGCAGCGGTCGACGGCCGCGTCGGCGTCCATGCGCTCGTGCAGGCGCAGCGCCTCCATCACCTGGTCGCCCACGGTGTGCAGCGGCGACAGGGCGCTCATCGGCTCCTGGAAGATCATGGCGACCCGGGCGCCGCGAACGTGGCGCAGCTCGGACTCCGCGGCGCCGAGCAGGTCCACCTCGCCGTGGCGGTCGGACAGCAGCGCCGCGCCGGCGGTGACCCGAGCGCCGCGGGGCAGGATGCCCAACAGCGCCTTGCCGGTCAGCGTCTTGCCCGAGCCGCTCTCGCCGACCACGGCGAGCGTCTCGCCCGGCCGCACCGCGAAGGATACGCCGTCCACGACCGGATGCGCGCCGAAGGCGACGCTCAGGCCTTGCACCGACAAGAGCGGGGCCGCCGCCATTGTTGTCCTGCCCGTCCTCACCCCAGCGTCCAGCCTACAAGCCCCCCACCGTCGGGCAACCGCTTTCGCGTGACACGTCCATGTCGTTTCAAC
The DNA here is from genome assembly GCA_036735545.1 of Rubrimonas sp. GTDB lineage: Bacteria > Pseudomonadota > Alphaproteobacteria > Rhodobacterales > Rhodobacteraceae > Rubrimonas. The sequence continues at coordinate 5,670 of DAINOD010000077.1, forward strand.
CCTGCTTCCACGTCCGGCGCAGCACGTCGATCCAGTTGTCGCGGCAGATGCGCCGCACCAGAGCCTCGCCGAAGCCCGCCTCGCGCATCGCCGCCGCCAGCGCGGGCACGCCCGCCGCGTCGTTGATGGCGGCCGGGATCAGCGCGCCGTCGAAGTCAGAGCCCAGCGCCACCCCACCCTCGCCCAGCCGCTCGACCATCCGCGACAGATGCGCCACGGCGACCGACAGCGGCGTGTCCGCCACCTTGCGTCCGTCCTCGCGCAGAAACCCTACGGCATAGTTGAGACCGACGACGCCGCCGCGCTCGGCGATGGCGTCGAGCTGGCGATCGGTGAGGTTGCGCGCCGAGGCCGACAGCGCATGGACGTTGGAATGCGTCGCCACCAGCGGCGCGTCGCTGATCTCGGCGATCTCCCAGAAGCCCTTTTCGTTCATGTGGCTGAGGTCGACCAGCACGCCGAGCCGGTTGCACTCCCGCACCAGCGCGTGGCCGGCCTCGGTCAGGCCGGGCCCGGTGTCCGGGCTGGAGGGGAAGCGGAACGGCACGCCGAAGCCGAAGGCGTTGGCGCGCGACCACACCGGCCCCAGCGAGCGCAGGCCCGCCGCATGCAGCACCTCCAGCGCGCCGAGGTCGGGGCCCACCGCCTCGGCGCCCTCAAGATGGAAGATCGCGGCCAGCGCGCCGGCCGCCTCGGCCGCCTCGATCTCGGCGACGGTGCGACAGAGGCGGATGGCGTCGGGGCGGTCGCGGTGCATCCGGATCAGGATCGCCGCCATGTCGAGCGCGACGCGGGTCGCCGGCAGAGCGTCCACCGGCGGCAGCGGCGCCTCGTGCACCACGGCGCCGTCCTCGGCCTCGGCGACCAGCCGCTGGCCGGTCACATCCGGGGTGAACACGGCGAAGAAGCCGCCGGTCATGCCCCCCGCCCGCGCCCGCGGCAAGTCGAGGTGCCCGCCCGCGCCGCCCGCCAGGAACGTCTCGCCCCGCAGGTCGCCCTTGCGCCAGAGCCGCAGCAGCGCGTCGTTGTGTCCGTCGAAGACCGGCGTCATGTCTCACTCCCCATTCCGTCGCCTTCATCGCCCGCGCGCGTCGAGACGGCAACGGCCCGCGCTGCGACGCGTCGCGCCTCGCCCCCGGCCGACGCCCCCGCTATGATGACGGGGGCAGCGAGGCCGCGATGCGATATTCCGCACTATCCCTGCTGAAACACGGCCTGCGCCGCGACATCCGCTGGCCGCGGGCATGGCGCGACGCCGAACCGGCGGCGGCCTATGACGTTGTCATCGTCGGCGGCGGCGGGCACGGGCTTGCGACGGCCTATTACCTCGCGAGACGCCACAAGGTGCGCCGGATCGCCGTGGTGGAGCGCGGCTGGATCGGCGGCGGCAACGCCGGGCGCAACACCACCATCGTGCGCTCGAACTACATGCTGCCCGGCAACCGGGAGTTCTACGAGCACTCGCTGAAGTTGTGGGAGAACTTGAGCCACGAGCTGAACTACAACGTGATGTTCAGCCAGCGCGCCCATGTGAACCTCAGCTTCTCCCCGGCCCAGACCGACGCGCTGGCGCGGCGCTACAACGTCATGCGCCTTACCGGCTCGGACGGCGAGTGGTGGGACCGCGACCGCCTGCGCCGCGCCATCCCCCACCTCGCGCTAGAGGGTCGGTTCCCGGTGGAGGGCGCCTTCGTGCAGCCGCGCGCCGGCACGGCCCGCCACGACGCGGTGGTGTGGGGCTACGCCCGGGCCGCCTCGGCGCTGGGGGTGGACATCGTGCAGAACTGCGAGGTCACGGGTTTCGTGCGCTCCGGCGGCGCGGTGATCGGGGTCGAGACCACGCGCGGCGAGATCCTCGCCGAGAAGGTCGGGCTGGCGCTGGCCGGCTCCACCTCGACGCTCGCCGGGGCGGCGGGGCTGGGGCCGCTGCCGATCGAGAGCCACAAGCTGCAGGCCTATGTCTCGGAGCCGCTGAAACCTTTCCTCGACTGCGTGCTGGTGTTCGGGCTGGGCGAGACGATCTTCTACGTCTCGCAGTCCGACAAGGGCGGGCTGGTGCTGGGGGGCAGTCTCGACATGTACAACTCCTACGCCCAGACCGGCGCGCTGGCGCGGACCTCCGACGTGATGGGCTGCGCCATGACCCTGCTGCCCGCCATGGGGCGCATCAAGCTGCTGCGTCATTGGTCCGGGGTGGCGGACATGTCGATGGACGGCTCGCCCTTCATCACGCCCACGTCCGTCCCCGGGCTCTACCTGAACGCCGGCTGGTGCTATGGCGGCTTCAAGGCGACGCCGGCCTCGGGCTGGTGCTTCGCCCACACGATCGCCCACGATGCGCCCCACGAGATCAACGCGGCGTTCGGCCTGGGGCGCTTCGCCGAGGGCCGCCCCATCGACGAGACCGGCGGCGGGCCGGTCCCCAACCATCACTGAGCCCGAGGATGCGATGCGCCTGCTTCTGATCCTTTCCGCCGTCGCGCTTGCCGCCTGCGCCGACAACACCGCGACGCCCCCCGAGCCGTTGTCGGGCGAGGCGGCCCTGAGCTTCCTGACCGAGCAGCCCTTCGCCTGCCGGCAGGACGATGAACGCTGGGCGGCGATGTTTCAGGCCGACGGCGGTTACGGCTACCAGTACCAGAACGAGACCTATGTCGGCCGCTGGCGCTTCGACAGCGAGGGGCGGATCTGCACGATCGACGACGGCTCGTTCGGCGAGCAGTGCTTCGCGCAGACACGGCAGGGCCGCAGTCTGATCCTGACCCGCGAGAGCGGCGAGAGCTTCGAATGCCGCCGCGCGCGCTCCTGATCCGGGGGCTGCCCGTGGTGGCGCTCCTGCTGGCCTGCGCCCCGGCCGAGGAGCGCAACTGGGCCCGCATGAGCCCCGCCGAGGCGTTGGCCTGGGTCGAGGCGACGCCGCACCAGTGCTCCGGCCCCGAGCCGACCCCCTTCGGCGCCCGGTTCGAACCAGACGGCGCAGTGCGGTTCCTGCCCGGCGCGCCGGAGGGCGCGCGCTGGTCGATCACGCCCGACGGCGCCGTCTGCGTGCTGCGCGAGGGCGAGCGCAACGCGGCCTGCTGGGGGCTGACGCGCTCCAACTACGGCGTGGCGGTGTTCCTGGTCTCGCCGCTCGACCGCGGGCTCGCCGTCGCCGAGGCCCCGATCCGCAGCACCCGGCCCGACGCCGGCCGCGCCCACTGCACGAGAGCCTGATGGCTCGCAACCGTATCGCGAGACCCTGATGCTGCGTATTCCCTGTCCGTTCTGCGGCCTGCGCGACCACGCCGAATTCGACTACGAGGGCGACGCCAAGGTCGCCTGGCCGGCGCTGGACGCGCCCGCCGAGGCGTGGACTGCCCCGGTCCATCTGCGCGAGAACCCGCGCGGGCGGCACGCCGAGTTCTGGCGGCATGTCCAGGGCTGCGGCGCGTGGCTGGTGGTCGAACGCGACACCGCGACCCACGACGTGTTCTCCGCCCGCCTCGCCCATCCCGGCATGGACGCGGCGCTGTGACCGCGCGCCGGCTCTCCCATGGCGGCCACGTGGACCGCGCGCGCCCCGTGCCCTTCGCGTGGGACGGGCGGCGGCTGGAGGGGCTGGCGGGCGACACGCTGGCCTCGGCGCTGATGGCGGCGGGCGTGCGCGTGGTCGGCCGCGGCTTCAAGCACCACCGCCCGCGCGGGATCATGTCGGCCGGCGTCGAGGAGGGCGGCGCCATCGTCTCGCTGGGCGCGGGCGCGCGGCGGCTCGCCAATGTCCGCGCGACCACTGTGGAGCTGCGCCCGGGGCTGGCGGCCTTCGGCCAGAACGCCTGGCCCTCGGTGCGGTTCGACCTCGGCCGCGTGAACGACCTGCTGTCGCGCTTCATCGGCGCGGGCTTCTACTACAAGACCTTCTTCGGGCTGACCGGCGGCGGGACGTGGGAGTGGATGCAGTTCGAGAGACTGATCCGCCGCGCCGCCGGCATGGGGACCGCCGCGCGCGAGGCCGACCCCGACTGCTACGAGATCGTCAACGACCACTGCGACGTGCTGGTGGTGGGCGCCGGACCCGCGGGGCTGTCGGCGGCGCGGGCGGCTGTGGACGCGGGCCTCGACGTCGTGGTGGCCGAGCAGGACTTCGCCTTGGGCGGCGACCTGCTGGGCGCCGCCGGTCCCGTGGGCGAGGAGGACGCCGAGGTCTGGCGCCGCGCCGCCCTGCCCGAGGGCGCGCGGGTCTGGCTGCGGTCCACCGTCTTCGGCCTCTACGATCACGGCGTCGCGGGAGTGGTGGAGCGGGTCCACGACGGCCAGACCCCATCACCCCTGCCGCGCGAGCGATTGCGCATCGTGCGCGCGGGCCGCGTCGTGCTGGCCACCGGCGCGCTTGAGCGGCCCCTCGCCTTCGGGGCCAACGACCGCCCCGGCGTGATGGGCGCCGCCGCCGCGCGCACCTACGCCGCCCGCTTCGGCGTGCTGGCGGGCCGGCGCATCGTCGTCGCGACCACCAACGACGGCGCCTACGCCGACGCGGCGGCGCTGTCGCGCGGCGGGGCGCAGGTGACGCTGGCCGACGCCCGCCGCGAGCCCGACCCCGCCCTGCGCGCCGCCGCGCTGGCCGACGGCGTCGAGGTCCTGCCCGGCTACGTGCCGGTCGAGACCACGGGCGACGGCGGCGTGCGCGGCGTCTGGCTGGGCCGGCATCTCGGCGGCGGCTGGGCGCGGCCGGAGCGCGATCTGCCGGCCGACGTCGTGGCGGTGTCGGGCGGCTGGTCGCCGGCGCTGCACCTCGCCGCCCACCGCAAGATGCGACCCCGATGGTCGGAGGCGCTCGCCTGCTTCCTGCCCGGCGAGACCGCCGAGCCGCTGCATGTCTGCGGCGCCGCCGCCGGGCTGTGGGACGCCGCCGCCTGCGCCGCCTCGGGCCGCGCGGCAGGGCTCGCCGCGGCGCGGGCGCTCGGCGCGTGGGGCGGCGCCATCCCCAACGCGCCGGCGCCGGATGGCTGGGCCACGCCCATCGAGCCCCTGTGGGAGGTGCGGGTGGAGGGGAAGCGGCTCAAGAGCTACGTGGATCCCCAGCATGACGTGACCGCCGACGACATCCGCCAGGCGCGCGACGAGGGCTTCGTCTCGGTCGAGCACCTCAAGCGCTACACCACGCTCGGCATGGCGACCGACCAGGGCAAGCTCGGCAATGTCGTGGGGCTGGCCATTCTCGCCGAGGCGCTGGGCCGGACGATCCCCGAGACCGGGACCACCACCTTCCGCCCGCCCTACACCCCCGTCGCCATCGGCGCGCTGGCCGGCGACGGCCACGGCGCCCGCTGGCGCCCGGCGCGCCGCACCCCGATGCACGCCGAGGCCGAAGCGGAGGGCGCCGTCTTCACCGACGCGGGGCTATGGAGACGGGCGTGGTACTTCCCGCAAGGCGACGAGGGGATGGCCGAGGCCGCGGCGCGCGAGGCCGCCATGGTGCGCCGCACGGTCGGCGTCGTGGACGTCTCGACGCTGGGCAAGATCGCCGTCCAGGGGCCGGACGCCGCGGCCTTTCTCGACCGCCTCTACGTCAACGGCTTCGCGAGGCTGCCCGTGGGGCGCGCGCGCTGGGGGGTGATGCTGCGCGAGGACGGCGTCGTGCTGGACGACGGCACGGCGTGGCGGCTGGCGGAGGATCACTACCTCGTCACCACCACCACCGCCCAGGCGGGCGCGGTGATGAAGCACATGGAGCGGCTGCTGCAGACCCGCTGGCCCGAGCTGGGGGTCCACGCCTCGTCGGTCTCCGACCAGTGGGCGGCGGTCGCGGTTGCGGGGCCGCGCTCGGTGGCGGCGCTGGAGCCGCTGTTCCCCGGCCTCGCCGACCTGCCGCCGATGGGCGTGCGCGAGGCGCGCTTCGAGGGCGGCCGCGCGCTGGTGGCGCGGCTCTCCTTCTCGGGCGAGCGCGCCTACGAGGTCTTCGTCCCCGCCGACCGCGGCGCGGCCCTGTGGCGCGCCGTGCTGTCGCGGGTCAGGGCCGAGGGCGGCGGGCCCTACGGGCTCGAAGCCCTCGACACGCTGCGCGTCGAGAAGGGCCATGTGACGGGGCGCGAGATCGACGGGCGGGCGACGCTCGACGACCTCGGCTTCGGGCGGATGGCCTCGAAGACCAAGCCCTTCGTCGGCGCCGCCCTGCGCTCCCGGCCGGGGCTGACCGACCCCGACCGCCCTGCGCTGGTCGGCCTGCGCCCGGTCGCGCCGGGGGAGCGCTTCGCCGCAGGCGCCGTGCTGTGCGCGCCGGGGGCGGTCGGCGGGCACGGGATCGGCTGGGTCAGCTCCGTCGCCGACAGCCCGCACATCGGCTGCCGGATCGGGCTCGGCTTCGTCGCCGGCGGGCTGTCGGCGTTGGCCGGAAAGCGCGTCATCGCCGCCGACCCGGTGCGCGGCGCAGAGACCGAGCTGGAGGTGGTCTCACCCCACTTCTTCGACCCCGACAACCGACGGCTGGAGGGCGCCGATGACTGAGCCGACCATCGCGCGCCGCAAAAGCCTCTCGCTGTGGCAGGCCGCCGTCTGGCCCGGGACCGCGGCGCAGGCCGCGCAGGCGCTGGGCGCGGCGGTCGGGGTTGCGCCGCCCGATCGGGGCCGCGTCTCCGCGGGGCCGGGCGGGGCGCTGGCGCGCACGGGACCGTTGAAATGGTGGGTGATCGACGGCGGCGAGCCGGCGCTGGACCCCGCGCTCGGCGTCACGCTGGACCTGTCCTGCGAGCAGACGGCGTTCGACCTCGAAGGCCCCGGCGCGGCCGGGCTGCTGGCGCGCATCGTGGCGGTGGACCTGCGCGACCGCGCCTTTCCGCCGGGCGCCTTCGCCGCGACCGGGGGCCATCACCTGATGGTGAAGCTCTGGCGACGGACCCCCGGCGCCTGGACGCTGTTCGCCATGCGCTCCTACGGCGACTTCGCGGAAGAACTCCTTCACGATTGCGCGCGCAACCTCCAGTTGCGCGACGCCTGACCGCGGGGCACCCCCTTGCGCGACGGGCTCAGCGGCGGGATAGCTCGCGCCATTGGAGGACGCCGATGATTGACCCCGCCGCGCGCGACGCCGCCGATACGCTCGCCGTCCTGCGCGACCGCTTCCACGTCCCCGAGGACGTCATCTATCTCGACGGCAACTCGCTCGGCGCCCTGCCCCGCACGGTGGCGCCGCGCGTCGCCGACGCCGTGAGGCGGGAATGGGGCGAGAGCCTGATACGCGGCTGGAACGCCCATGGCTGGATCGACCTGCCAGACCGCGTCGGCGACCGCATCGCGCGGCTGGTCGGCGCGGCGCCGGGCTCGGTCGTCGCCTGCGATTCGACCTCCGTGAACCTCTACAAGCTGCTCGCCGCAGCGCTGCGCCTGCGCCCCGGCCGCGGCGTGATCCTGTCCGACGAGGGCAACTTCCCGACCGACCTCTACATGGCCGAAGGGCTGGTGGAGCTGGTCGGCCGCGGCGCGCTGCGCACCGTGCCGCGCGCGCAGGTCGCCGACGCCATCGACGCCGACACCGCCGTGGTGATGCTGACCGAGGTGGACTACCGGACCGGCCACCGGCTGCCCATGGCCGACGTCACCGCCCGCGCCCACGCCGCCGGCGCGGTCATGCTCTGGGACCTCGCCCATTCGGCCGGGGCCTTTCCGGTGGACCTCGCGGGCTCGGGCGCCGAGTTCGCGGTCGGCTGCGGCTACAAGTATCTCAACGGCGGGCCCGGCGCGCCGGCCTTCCTATACGTCCGCCCCAACCTCGCAGACACGGTGCGCCCGGCGCTGGCGGGCTGGCTCGGCCACGACGCGCCCTTCGCCTTCGAGCCGGGCTACCGCCCCGCCCCCGGCGTCGGCCGCCTACGGGTGGGCACGCCGCCGGTGCTGGCCATGGTCGCGCTCGACGCGGCGCTGGACGTCTGGGAGGGCGTGGACCTCGCAGCGGTCTGGGCGAAGTCTCAGGCGTTGGCGGACCTGTTCGTGCAGGAGGTGGAGCGGCTGGCGCCCGCCGGCGCGCTGACGCTGGCCAGCCCGCGCGACGGGGCCACGCGGGGCAGCCAGATCTCGTTCCGCTGCGCCGAGGGCTATGCGGTGATGCAGGCGCTGATCGCCGAGGGCGTGATCGGCGACTTCCGCGCGCCCGACCTGATCCGCTTCGGCTTCGCGCCGCTCTACCTGCGCTTCGCCGACGTGGCGCGGGCGGCCGCGGTTCTGGCCGACATTCTCGCCAGCGGCCGCTGGGATCGCCCCGAGCACCACGCCCGGGCGCGCGTCACGTGAACGAAAGCGCCGCGCGCACCCGCTTCACCCTGCTGGTCGTCGCCACCGCCGACGGGTTCATCGCGCGCGCGCCCGGCCATACCCCTGCCGGCTGGGCGAGCGGGGAGGAGCAGACGCTGTTCATGGACGCCGTGGACGCCGCGGACTGGGGCGTTCTCGGGCGCACCACGCACGAGGCGGCCTTTCGTCCCAACCGCCGGCGCATCGTCTTCAGCCGCGCCGTCGAGACCCCGGTCTGGCGCGAGCAGATGCATCTCTGGGTCAATCCCGAGACGCTGAACCCTGCCGACCTCGCGGCGCTGGTGGCGGAGCGGCGGCCGATGCGCGAGGCGCTGATCCTCGGCGGCGCCCTGGTCCACGACTGGTTCCACGGCCACGGTCGGGTCGATTCGGTCGCGCTGACCATCGAGCCGATCCGCTTCGGGGCCGGCCTGCCGATCTTCGGCGACCAGATCGCGCAGGATCCCGTGGAGGCCTTCCTCGAGAAGGGCTACGCGCTGCGCGGCGAGCAGCGGCTCAACCGGATCGGCACGCGGCTGCTGGCGCTCGACCCGCCCCCGCGCTGATCACGACGCGCCCACGGCCGTTCACCTTGCCGCGCCCCCGGCTGGCGCGGCGGCCCCGGCGCGGGCGACGTGGCTTCGCCGACAGACCGGAGCGATCAGCCATGCGCAGAAACCTCCTCGCCGCCGTCGCCGCGCTCGCCTGCGCCGGGGCCGCCCTCGCCGGGCCGCAATATGTCGATCCGAGCGGCTTCGCGGCCAGCGGCTACGACGTGGTCGCCTTCTTCGACACGCCGCAGGCTCCGGTCGGGGCCGCTCAGCCCGCGCCGACGCCGGGCCGCGCCGCGATCACCGCCACGCACAACGGCGCGCCCTTCGCCTTCGCGAGCGAGGCCAACCGGGCGCGCTTTCTCGCCGATCCTGCCCGCTATGCGCCGCAATTCGACGGGCATTGCGCCTGGGCCGCCGCCCGCGGCTACAAGGCGCCGGCCGATCCGCAGCAGTGGCGCATCGTCGACGACCGGCTCTACCTCAACTACGACCGCCGCATCGCGCGGCGCTGGGAGCGAGACATTCCGGGCTTCGTCTCCCGCGGCCATGCGGCGTGGCCCGACATCGACGACCGCACCGCCTCGGCCGACCCAGCGCCGGAGCTTGCTCCCGACGCCGCGCCGCTGCGCTAAGCCGCCGGCCGGGCCAGCCCGCGCTCGGAGGCCAGTTCGCGCATCCGGCGTTGGAGCTTCTCGAAGGCGCGCGCCTCGATCTGGCGGATGCGCTCGCGGCTGACGCCGTAGACCTCCGAGAGCTGCTCCAGCGTCACGGGCTCGTCCTTGAGCTTGCGCTCGGTCAGGATATGGCGCTCGCGTTCGTTCAGGTCGGACATGGCGGCCACCAGCAGGTCGCGGCGCTGGTCCATCTCCTGCCGTTCGGCGAAGGCGGCCGCCTGGTCGGCGTCGTCGTCGGCCAGCCAGTCCTGCCACTCGGTGGTCCCCTCGCCGTCGGAGCCCACCTGCGCGTTCAGCGAGGCGTCGCCGCCGCCGCCGAGGCGGCGGTTCATCGAGACCACCTCCTCCTCGGTCACGCCAAGGTCCACCGCGATCTTGGCGACGTTCTCGGGGCGCAGGTCGCCCTCCTCCAGCGCGCCGATCTTGTTCTTGGCCTTGCGCAGGTTGAAGAACAGCTTCTTCTGCGCCGCGGTGGTGCCGAGCTTCACGAGGCTCCACGAGCGCAGGATGTATTCCTGGATCGAGG
>DAINOD010000078.1:0-3787 GCA_036735545.1 Rubrimonas sp.
GGGGCGGCGCGGTCGGGGCGCGTGGCGGCTGGGTTGCTCGTGGCGGGCTTGCTCATGGCGGCGGGAGATACCGCCCGCGGCGTCGGGGGGGAAGGGGCCGTCTCAGGCGGCGACCGGCTGGGGGCGGGGCCCGGAGCGGCCGATCAGGAACAGCGTCACGCCGATCGGCACCAGGTTCCACGCCACCCCGTTCACGAAGGCCGCCGTGTAGCCGCCGGTCAGGTCATAGAGCAGCCCCGACAGCCAGCCGCCCAGCGCCATGCCCAGCACGGTCGCCATGATGACCACGCCGACGCGCTTGCCCGCCTCGGCCGGCGGCAGGAACTCGCGCACGATCATGGCGTAGGAGGGCACGATGCCGCCCTGGCTGAGCCCGAAGATCAGGCTGACGACATAGAGCGAGGTCAGCCCGTCGAAGGGGATGTAGAGCATCAGCGCCACCGCCTGCGCCGTCGCCCCGATCAGCAGCGTGCGCAGCCCCCCCAGCCAGTCGGCGAGAAAGCCCGAGGCCAGCCGGCTCAGCACGCCCCCGGCCAGCATCAGCGCCAGCATCTCCGCCCCCGCCGTCACGCCGTAGCCGAGATCGACGCAGAGCGCGACGATGTGGACCTGCGGCATCGCCATCGCCACGCAGCAGCCCAGCCCCGACAGCGCCAGCATCACCTGCAGCGCCCGCGGCGACATGCCCGAGGCCGCCGCCGCCGCAGCGGCCCGGGCCCCTGCGGCCGCCCGCGCCTCGACCGGCAGGCGGCGACGCAGCGTCAGGGCCAGCGGCGGCAGCAGCAGCGCGCAGGCGACGGCGACGGTGAGATAGGTCTCGCGCCAGCCCTCGGCCGCCAGGATCGGCGCCAGCGCCAGCGGCCAGATCACGCCCGCGAGGTAGTTGCCGTTGGCGGCCATCGCGACCGCCACGCCGCGCCGGCGCAGGAACCAGTGCGACACGTCCGCGATGATCGGCCCGAAGCCCGCGGCCGAGGCGAAGCCGATCACCGCCTGCGCCGCGGTCAGCGCCCACAGAGAGGGCGCGAGCGCGGCGCCGAGATAGCCCAGCCCCAGCGCCGCCGCCGCGCCGATCAGCACCGCCGCGGCCCCGTAGCGGTCCATCGTGCGGCCCAGAACCAGATTGCCCAGCGCGAAGCCCAGCATGGTGAAGGTGTAGGGCAGCGAGGCCGAGGCGCGGTCCACCGCGAACTCCGCTTGCGCGGCGGGCAGGATCAGCACGACCGACCACATGCCGACGCTGGCCACGACCCCGGCCGCCATCGTCAGCCCCAGCCGCGCCCAGGCGGCGTTCCCGTCCACGATCGCTGTCATGCGCGCTGATAGCGCGGCGGCGCCCGGCTGTCACGGCCCCGCGCCTTCGGTCAGTCCTGCTTCACTTTTCTTTTGGCGACATGCACCGCGACGCTGCCGCCCAGCGAGGCCGTCGCGGTCGCCGCGATCAGAATGGCCTGCGGCAGCGCCGAGGTCGACGCGACGGACACGCCGAGAGGCAGCGTGAACAGCGTCTTGACGGCCAGCGCGACGTCGGGGCTCACCGGCTTGGTGTCCCGGAGCGGGTCATTGTACCAGGCGTAGATGTTCTTCAGCGCGGTGAAGAGGTCGATGGCCTGCGTCACGCTCCACAGCGCCACCGATGTGCGGCCGCCGATCGCGGCGACGAGCTTGGCCGTGTCGCCCGTGTCCTTCAGCGTCGCGACGCTGCCCATGAAGCCGGCGGCGGCGCTGAGCAGGTTAAGCGCCCCCGTCGCCGTCATCGTCACGGACTGGTACTTGCTGCGATAGCTCCAGTCGTTCACGGCGATGGCCATCTGCCGCCCGCCCACGGCGGCGACCGGCAGGGCCCAGATCGCGGCGATGATGTTGAGCGCCAACTTGCCCTTCGCCGCTCCCGACTGGGAGGCCAGCGCGTCGATGACGATCTGCAGGCCGGTGATGAACGAGAAGGTGTCCACGATCCCGGTCGTCAGCGAGCCCGTCCCGAACTTGACCAGCGTGCCATGCTGCTCGACCGCCAGCCGATAGGCCGCCGGCGCGTTGTCGCCGGGGCGGAGGTCGCGCTGGCTGATCGACACCACCTCGTAGGGATAGTCCTCGGCCTGGATGCGATAGCTCCAGAACCGCTGCCTGAGCCCGCCGCTCTCCATCTGGTCGAGCACCATCTGGCGCATATCGATGCTGCCGCTCGTTGGATGCGAGGCGAGATAGCTGCTCACCGCCGCCTGCGCGTCGGGGTCCTGCAATCCCTGCGTCGTGCCGAGTATCTGCCCGGGTCTCCAGGGACTGTTGGCCGCGGCGCTGCGGAACCAGACGTACACGCCCGCCTCCAGGGCCTCGTCGTTGTCGACGTCGTATTCTCTGACCGGCATCGCGGGAGCCCTCCGTCGGTTCCCCGTCACGCTATGCCGAGACAGGGCGCCGCGCGACCGTGCGACGGGCCGGACGCCGCGTCTGCTGGTCGCGCCCGACCTATGGCGCTATGGCTCCCGCGGTGCGGCGCCCCGACGTCGCGCGCCTGGCGAGGGGGATGCGATGTGGACCGTGCCCAACATCCTGACCGCCGCCCGTCTGGCCGCGGCGCCCTTCGTGGCGCTGGCCTTCGCCGTCTTTGACCGGCCGACCGCAGACCTCGCCGCCTTCGCCGTCTTCGCGCTGGCGGCGGCGACCGACTGGCTCGACGGCAGGCTCGCCCGCGCCTGGGGGCAGGAGAGCGCCATCGGCCGTCTGCTCGACCCCATCGCCGACAAGGCCATCGTCATGATCGCGCTCGCCGCGATCTGCGGCGCCCACGGGCTGCACTGGAGCGTCGCCGTCCCGGTCGCCGCGATCATCCTGCGCGAGACGGCCGTGGCGGGCCTGCGCGAGGCGCTGGCGGGGCGGCTGGCGCTGCCCGTGACGCGGCTGGCCAAGCTGAAGACCACGGCGCAGATGCTGGCGGTCGCGCTGCTCCTGGCGGCTGGCGCGCTCGGCGGCTGGGCCGTGACGGCGGGCCTCGCGCTGTTGTGGGCGGCGGCGGCTTTGACGCTGGTCACCGGGTGGGACTATTTCTCCCGGGGCGTCGGCTGGCTGACGCGGGAGGAACGGCGATGACGGTGCTCTATTTCGCCTGGCTGCGCGAGCGGATCGGCCTCGGCCGCGAGGAGGTAGCCACCGCCGCCGCCACCGTGGCCGAGCTGGTGGACGAGTTGCGCGCCCGCGAGCCGCGCTACGCCGCGGCCTTCGCCGACGTCTCGGCGGTGCGGGTGGCGGTAGACCAGACGATGGCGGATTTCTCCGCGCCGCTGGCCGGCGCGCGCGAGGTGGCGTTCTTCCCCCCCGTCACCGGCGGCTGACATGGCCGTGCGCGTGCAGGAGGCCGATTTCGACGTCGCCGCCGAGATCGCGGCGATCAGCGCGGGCGACGAGGATGTGGGCGCCGTCGTCACCTTCACCGGGCTGGTGCGTCGGATCGGCGACGACCGCGGCCCCCAGACCATGACGCTCGAACACTATCCGGGCATGACCGAGGCCGCGCTGGCGGAGATCGAGGCGCAGGCGCGCGCCCGCTGGCCCCTGTCCGGCGTCACCATCGTCCACCGCGTCGGCGCGCTGGCGCCGGGCGAGCGCATCGTGCTGGTCGCCGCCGCCAGCCGCCACCGCCACGCCGCCTTCGAGGCCGCCGCGTTCCTCATGGACTACCTCAAGACCCGCGCGCCGTTCTGGAAGAAGGAGCGCAACGCCGCCGGCGAGGTCTGGGTGGACGCGCGCGAAAGCGACGAGGCCGCCCGCGCGCGCTGGGAGCGCGCCT
>DAINOD010000078.1:3887-15588 GCA_036735545.1 Rubrimonas sp.
GGGGGGAAACCGATGGACATGGGGCTTCAGGGCGCGCGGGTGATCGTCACCGCGGGCGCCGCCGGCATCGGCCGCGAGATCGCCGCGGCCTTCGCCGGGGAAGGCGCGCGCGTGCAGGTCTGCGACGTGGACGCCGCCGCGCTGGCCGACCTGCCGCCCGGCGTGGCGGGCGCGCCCTGCGACGTCGCCGACCGGGCGCAGGCCGCCGCCTTCTTCGCCGGGGCCGTCGCGGCGCTGGGCGGGCTCGACGTGCTGGTGAACAACGCCGGCGTAGCCGGGCCCACCGCGCCGGTGGAGGACGTCGCGGACGAGGACTGGGACCGCACGCTCGCGGTCTGCCTGACGGCGCAGTTCACGTTTGCGAAACTGGCCGCGCCGCTGCTGCGCGACAGCGCCAACGGCTCGATGATCAACCTGTCCTCCCAGGCCGGCCGCCACGGCTTCGCGCTCCGCACGCCCTACGCCGCCGCCAAGTGGGGCGTGATCGGGCTGACCAAGAGCCTGTCCATCGAGCTCGGACCCGCGGGGGTGCGGGTGAACGCGATCCTGCCCGGCATCGTCGCCGGCGACCGCCAGCGCCGCGTGCTGGAGGCCAAGGCCCAGCGGCTGGGCCTGAGCTTCGGCGAGGTCGAGGCGCGCGCCTTCTCCTACACGTCGATCAAGGACTACGTCACGCCGCGCCAGATCGCCGACCAGTGCGTGTTCCTCGCCAGCCCTCGCGGCCGCACGATCTCGGGCCAGTGCCTCTCGGTCTGCGGCGACACGCGCATGCTGGCCTGACCGCCGCCCCGGTTGCGCCCGCCGCCGCGCGCGGTAATGGTTGAGCGACAGGATCGCGGGGCAACCGCGGCCATGGGGAGGAGATGGCGGATGGGCGTCGCGCCCGCATCGTCGCGCGAGCGGCAGGCACAGCGCATGCGCTGCGCGCGCATGTGGGCGCTGCGCCCGTGACGGCGCTGCTGTCGCAACCGCTGGTGGCCGGCGCTCCTCTCGCGCTGTGGCGGGTGGGCGAAACGGCTCAGGCGCGCTTCGACGTGGCGCCGCAGCCGATGCTGGGCGAGATGGACCCGTTCTTCTTCCTGACCAAGGACAAGAACTTCATCCCCCACGAATATCCCTGCCGCACCGCCTTCGCCGCCGAGCGCCGCGACCGCCGCCCCGACGTGCGCGGCGGTTTCGCGCCGGACCGCGTCTGGCTGCCCTTCGGCGCGCCGCGGCTCGATCTGTCGGGCTTCTGGTTCCGCCCCACCGTTCTGGCCACCTGGGCGCAGACCGTCGTGCGGCTGGCGCGCGGCGGGCCGGCGCGGTTCCGGCTGGCCACTTGCGGCGGCGCCGTGCTGTTCGTGAACGGCCGCGAGATCGGCTGGTCCGCCGCCTATCGGCGCAACTTCGAGACCGCCGCGACCTTCGAGGCGGCGCTGGACGACGGCGACAGCGTGATCGAGCTGTTCTTCGACGACCTCGCCGAGCGCGACGCCCGCTACTACGCCCAACTCGACTGGCTCGACGGTCCGGAGGGCGAGGCGGGCGTGCCGGTCCCCGATCTGCCGGCGGCGCGCGCGGTCGCGGCGGCGCTGGAGGGCGCGCACTTCGAGCGCCCCGCCTACACCGCCGGCGCGGTCGCCCTGCGCCTGCCGCCGCTGCCCGTGGACGCCGAGGCGCGCATCCGCGTCGAGGGCGACTTCATGTCCCACCAGTCGCTGACGCTGGCGCGGGCGCTGCCCGCCGGCGCCGGCCGGCTCTCGGTGGCGGACGTGGCGGACCTGCCCGGCGATTTTCGCCATTTCACCGTGACGCTGGAGGCCGCCGGCTTCTCCGCCTCCCGCGTCTTCGGCGTCGAGCTGTGCCACGCCGAGGCGCAGGGGCCCGCGCCCGCCGCGCTCCCGGACCGCATCGCCCAGGCGCTGGGCTGGGTCGCCACGCGCGGCGAGCCCGACACGGTGGCGGCGCTGGCCGTCTACGGCTCGGGCGGCGACCCCGCCAGGGCGGCCGCCATGATCGAGGCCGTGCTGCCCACGATCGTCGATTGCTGGGACTGCGCCGACTTCGCGCTCGTGCCCCTGCTGTGGAGCCGCATCCGCTACGGCGGTCGCATGGACGATGCGCTGCGGGAGCGCGTCGACGCCGCGATCCTCGGCTACCGCTACTGGATGGACGAGCCCGGCGACGACGTGCAGTGGTATTTCTCCGAGAACCACGCGCTGCTGTTCCACACCGCCGCCTATCTCGCCGGCGCGCTGCACCCCGGCGCGCGCTTCGTCCGCTCGGGGCGCGGCGGGGTCGAGCAGTCGGCGGTGGGCCTCGGCCGCGTGCGCGCGTGGCTCGACCATTTCGAGGCGTGGGAGATGGCGGAGTTCAACTCCGCGCCGTATTTTCCCATCGATCTGAAGGGACTCTGCGCGCTCTACGCGCTCGCCCCGGATGCGGACGTCCGCGAGCGCGCCCGCGCCGCGATCGGGCGGCTGATGGAGGTGGTCGCCAATTCCGCCCATCACGGCGTCGTCACCGGGGCGCAGGGGCGCAGCTATGAGCACACGTTGCGGGCTGCGCGTTCGCTGGAGTTGTCGGCGGTGGCGCGTCTGCTGTGGGGCGCGGGCAACCTCGGCGCGCGTTTCCACTGCCTGCCGCAGCTGGCGCTATGCCTGCGCGACCACGGGCTGAGCGCCGATCTGGCGCTGGCCGACCGCGCGTCGTGGCGAGGCCCCGGCGAGCAGGTCTGGCGCTTCGCCCAGGGGCAGGATCGCTTCGCCCGGCTGGAGCACTGCAAGAGCGCCGATTTCGCGCTGGGCACGGCCGCGGCCTATCGCTGGTTCGAGTGGGGCTATCAGGAGACGCTGCTGCACCTGCGCCTCGGGACCAACCCGGACGCGCAGGTCTGGATCAATCACCCCGGCGAGGTGATCCATTCGGGCTATGGCCGCCCATCCTACTGGGGCGGCAGCGCCTCGATCCCGCGCGCGCAGCAGTATCGCGGCCTTGCCGTGCTGTGGTTCGACGGCGCGCCCGAGCAGCCCGGCTTCACCCACGCATGGTTTCCGACGCCCGCCTTCGACGAGGCGCAGGTCGCCGGCGACACGGCCGCGGCGCGCTCCGGCCGCGGCTGCGCCCTGATCCGCGCCGGCGCCGCGCTGGAGGCGGTGGCGAGCGGCCCCACCGCGGGTTGCGAACTGCGCGCGCCGGGGCGGCGGACGTGGTGGCTCGTGCGCGCGGGCGCAGCAGAGCGGCTGGCCGACTTCGCCGGCCGTTTCGCAGGCCTGACCGTCGCGGGCGGGCCACGCGACGACCTGCGCGTGGATGATCCCGAATACGGCGCGGTCCACTTCCGCGCCGACGGATCGGTGGAGGCCGAGGGCCGGCGGGTCGACCCCGCCGCCTTCACCGTGCGGGGAGAGCGGCTGACGCCGGAACCGGCGCCGGCATGACATCAGACAGCGCCGGCGCGACCGGCGCGGCAGGGAGGAGACGACCATGATGCGGACGACGACAGCGGTCGCGGCGCTCACGCTTGGGCTTTCCGCGTTCGGCGCGCAGGCCGGCGACGTGCGGGTGATGTGGTATTCGGACGGGGTGGAGGGCGAGGTCATCCAGGACCTGCTCAACCGCTTCATGGCCGAGAACCCGGGGATCAACGTCATCCTCGACAACGTCGCCTATCGCGTGGTGCAGGAGCAGCTCCAGATCCAGCTCGAGGCCGGGGACGGCCCCGACATCGCGCGCGTGACCAACATCAAGGCGCTGGCCGAGCACTGGCTCGACCTGACGCCCCACCTCTCCGACCCCGACTACTGGCGCGAGAACTTCGGCGCCCAGGCCGACTGGATGCGCCCGGACGGCTCGGAGGCCATCACCGGCTTCATGACGCAGATCACGCTGGTCGGCGGCTTCGCCAACGCGACGCTGTTCGAGCAGGCCGAGGTCGAGATCCCCGGCCCGGGCGCGACCTGGGACGAGTGGGTCGAGGCCTCGGCGAGGGTCCAGGAGAGCCAGGGCACGGCGGCGGCCTTCGCCATCGACCGCACCGGCCACCGCATCTCCGGGCCCAACGTGTCGTTCGGCGCCAACTACATCGGGCCCGACGGCCTGCCTGCGCCGGTGGACGAGGGCACGAAGGCCTTTGTCGAGCGGCTGGTGAACTGGACCGCCGAGGGCAAGCACCTGCGCGACGTCTGGGTCAGCGCGGCCGGCTCGACCTACCGCTCGGCGGCGGACGACTTCATCAACGCCCAGATCCCGTTCTTCTATTCAGGCAGCTGGCAGGTGGCCAACCTCTCCACCAAGATCGGCGACGCCTTCGACTGGGTGGCCACGGGAAGCCCCTGCGGCCCGGTGGCCTGCTCCGGCCTCGCCGGCGGCGCGGCGCTGGTGGCGATCAAGTACACCAGCAACCCCGAGGAAGTCGCCAAGGTGATGGAGTTCCTCGCGCAGGAGGACATCGTGCGCGAATTCTCCGAGCGCACCCTGTTCATCCCCGCCCACAAGGGCGTGGTCGAGAAGGGCGGTCTGAACTTCGTGACCGAGGACCCCAACGTGAAGGCCGCGCTCGACAAGTTCGTCTCGGCCATGTCCGACGTGCATCCGAACGCCAACGCCCTGCCGGCGTGGAAGTGGGGCACCGCCTATTACGGCGCGCTGGTCAACCGCATCAGCCAGGTGATGGCGGGCGAGCTGACGCTGGACGAGGCGTGGGCGCGCATCGACAGCGACATCGCCGAACAGGTCGCGCAGGCGAACTAGTGGCCGTCTCGGCACTCTCGGGCGCCATCCGCGAGGGCGCGGCGGCCGCGGGGGCGGCCGTCGCGGGCGCGGCGGGCGGTCTGATCGACCGCCCGCTGCGCGTCTGGCAGCGCTGGACCGGCACGGGCGGCATGGCCGCCTTCTTCCTGTTGCCGAACATGGCGGTGTTCGGCGTCTTCGTGCTGCTGCCGCTGGTCATCAACATCGCCTATTCGATGACCTCGGGTTCGGCGCTGTTTCTCGCCGACCGGACCTTCGTCGGCGGGGCGCAATACGCCCGCCTGCTCGACTGCGCCGACTACGGCCGCCCCGCGACCTGCGCCGAGGACCAGTTCTGGACCGCCGCGCGCAACACCGCGCTGTTCACCGTGCTGCAGGTCGGCCTGCTCGTGGTCTGCGCGACCGTCACCGCGCTGATCCTGAACCGCGAGCTGCGCGCGCGCGGCTTCTGGCGGGCGGTGTTCTTCTTTCCCGTGCTGCTGTCGCCGGTGGTGGTGGGGCTGATCTGGCGCTGGATCCTGCAGCGCGACGGGCTGCTGAACGCGCTGATCGTGCAGGTCGGGCTCGACCCGGTCACATGGCTGATCGAGCGCAACTGGGCCTTCGCCGCCGCCATCGGCGTCACGACCTGGGCGCATCTGGGCTTCTACGCGCTCATCCTGCTGGCCGGGCTGCAGGCCATCCCGAAGGACCTCTACGAGGCCGCCGAGATGGACGGCACGCCGCCGGGACGGGTGTTCTGGCGCATCACGCTGCCGCTGCTCATGCCCAACCTGCTGGTGGTGATCGTGCTGGCGTTGATCCGCGCGGTGCAGGTGTTCGACGAGGCCTACGTGCTGACCGGCGGCGGCCCGGGCACGGCGACGCTGTTCATGACGCAATACATCTACGAGGTCGGCTTCGCCTCGCTGCTGCGCAATCCCGGCCTCGCCGCGGCGGCCTCGATCATGATGGGGGGAGTGCTGATCGTGCTGACCCTGATCCAGCTCGCCATCGCGCGGCGCAACGAACAGCGGGCGAAGCTTAAATGAGCGGCGTGGTCGCCTTCCTGACGCGGCGGCGCGGCGGCGCCGGATGGCACTGGACCGACGTCGTGACCTGGGTCTGGCTGGTCGCCGGCGTGCTGGTGATGTTCGGCCCCGCGGTGTGGCTGGTGCTGTCGTCCTTCAAGTCGCCGGCCCAGCTCGCCGAGTTTCCGCCCACCGCGCTGCCCTATGTCGCCGCCACCGCCGAGGTGGAGGGCCACGACCGCGCCCTGCCGCTCTTCCGCGTCACGGGCGAGGACGGCGCCGAGCGCGTGCTGGCCGAGGTCCGCCGCATCGGCGCCGTGGCGCAGATGGTGGACCCCGAGAATCCGGGCGAGGTCGTGCGCGTGCCGATCCGCGACCGCAGGCCAGAGCGCGACGTCGGCTTCGCCTGGGAGAACTACACCCAGCCCTTCCTGCACTTCGACTTCCTGCTCTATTTCCAGAACTCGGTGTTCGTGACCGTCATGGCGACGGTCATCACGCTGGTCTCGAACTCGATGGCGGCCTTCGCGCTGTCGAAATACCAGTTCCGCGGCCGCTCCGCCGTCATGCTGCTGGTGCTGGCGACGCTGATGATCCCGCTGTCGGTGATCCTGGTGCCGCTGTACTCGATCATTTCGGCGGCGGGGCTGTTCAATTCGCTGTGGGGCGTGATCCTGCCGACGGTCGCCACGCCCACCGGCGTATTCCTGCTGCGGCAGTACATGCTGACCATTCCGGACGAACTGCTGGAGGCGGCGCGCATGGATCACGCCTCGGAGTGGCAGATCTACTGGCGCATCGTCATGCCGCTGACGGCGCCGGCGCTGGCGGTTCTGGCGATCTTTTCCGTTGTCTGGCGCTGGAACGACTTCCTCTGGCCGCTGGTCGTCCTGTCGCGCAAGGAGGTCTACACGCTGCAGGTCGGGCTCAACTCCTATGCGGGGGAGCTGAACGTGCAATGGCATTTCATTCTGGCGATGACGGTGGTGACGATGATCCCGGTGGTGCTGGTCTTCGTGTTCCTGCAGCGCTTCATCACCACCGGCATCGCCGGCGCGGGGTTGAAGTGATGGGCCGCATCGCCCTGCGCGGCGTCACCAAGGGCTTCGGGGCCGTCAGCGTCATCAAGGGCGTGGACCTGGAGGTCGAGAACGGCGAGCTGGTCGTCTTCGTCGGCCCCTCGGGCTGCGGCAAGTCCACGCTCCTGCGCCTGATCGCGGGGCTCGACCGGCCCACGGCGGGGCGCATCGAGATCGACGGCCGCGACGTCACGCAGGTCGGCGCCGCCGACCGGGGACTGGCGATGGTGTTCCAGTCCTACGCGCTCTATCCGCACATGAGCGTGCGCAAGAACATGTCCTTCGGGCTGGAGAACACCCGCATGGCCCGCGCCGAGGTCGACGCGCGCATCGCCGAGGCCGCGCGGCTGCTGGAGATCGAGCCCCTGCTGGAGCGCCGGCCCGGCCAGCTCTCGGGCGGCCAGCGCCAGCGCGTCGCCATCGGGCGGGCCATCGTGCGGCGCCCGACCGCCTTTCTGCTGGACGAGCCGCTGTCCAACCTCGACGCCGAGTTGCGCGTGTCCATGCGCGCCGAGCTTTCCGCCCTGCACGCCCGCCTCGGCGCGACGATGATCCATGTCACCCACGACCAGGTGGAGGCCATGACCATGGCCGACCGCATCGTGGTGCTGCGGGCCGGCCTCGTGGAGCAGGTCGACCGGCCGCTCGACCTCTACAACCGCCCCGCCAACCTGTTCGTCGCGGGCTTCATCGGCGCGCCGGGCATGAACCTGCTGGGGGCGGAGGCCTCGGGCGGCGTCGCGCGGCTGGACGCCGGCCCGCCGCTGCCGCTGGAGGGCCTGCCGCAGGGCCGCCTGACGCTCGGCCTGCGCCCGCAGCACCTGCGGCTGGAGGCGGAGGGGCCGCTGGCCGTGCGGGTCGCGCTGACCGAGGCGCTGGGGTCGGAGACCGTGGTGCATGCGACGCTGGAGGAGGGCGCGCGCCTGCTGGCCGTCGTGCCCGGCCAGCCGCACCTCCAGCGCGGCGACGTGGCGCGCTTCGGCTTCGACCGCGCGGCGCTGCACGTTTTCGACGCGCAGGGGCGGCGCCTCTGAGCGCTACCGGGCGAAGGCCGCCGCCAGCTCGACATGGGGCGACCAGCGGAACTGGTCGACGGGCTGGACCCAGAGCAGGCGGAAGCCGCCGTCCGCCAGCGTGCGGGCGTCGCGGGCGAAGGTGGCCGGGTTGCAGCTGACGGCCGCGACGCGCCTCACGCCCGAGGCTGCCAGCGCCGCGGCCTGCGCGGCGGCGCCCGCGCGGGGCGGGTCGAGCACCGCCGCGTCGAAGCGCGCCAGCTCGTCGGGGCGCAGGGGGCGGCGGAACAGGTCGCGCGCTTCGGTCGTGACGGCGCGCAGGCCGGTCGCGCCGCGCCAGCCGGCGTCGAGCGCGGCCAGCGCCGCCGCCTCCGCCTCCACCGCGTGGACGGCCGAGGCTTCAGCCAGCGGCAGGGCGAAGGTTCCCGAGCCCGCGAACAGGTCGGCGACCCCGCGCGCCGCGCCCACCGCCTCGCGCACCGCCGCCGTCAGGGCCGCCTCGCCCTGTCGCGTCGCCTGCAGGAAGCCCCCCGGCGGCGGGACGACCCGCGCGCGGCCGAAGGCCTGCGCGGGCGGGCGGCGGGCGGCGACCATCTCGCCGCCATAACTCAGCCGCGCGAGATCGGCCGCCTCGGCGACGGCCGCCAGCGCCGCCCGCAGCGGTCCGTCCAGCGGGCGCTGGCCCTCCAGCGCCACGTCGAGGCCTGCGTCCGAGGTCGCCACGGTCAGCCGCGCCTCGCCCGAGCGGGAGGCGACGAGGCCGGTCAGTGCGCGCAGCGCCGGCAGCGCCGCCACGATGGCGGGCTCGGCGACGGCGCAGGTCTCGACCGGAACCAGCGTCGCCTCGGCGCGACCGTGAAAGCCGACCAGCGCGCCCTTGCGCGTGCGCCGCCCCGAGAACGTCACCCGCCGCCGCGACCCCGGCGGCGATACGGCGATGGGCCGCAACGGGGCGGAAAGCCCGCGCGCGGCCAGCGCGTCGGCGACCAGCGCGGTCTTCCAGCGGGCGAGGAAAGCGTCGCCGGCGTGCTGCAGGGCGCAGCCGCCGCAGAGGCCGACATGGGGGCAGACCGGCGCCACGCGGTCGGGGGAGGGGGCGAGCACGGCGACATCGCGCAACCGCTCGCCGTCGCGCCGGCCCCGCACCGTCTCGCCGGGCAGGGCGAAGGCGGCGTAGACGGGGCCCGCGCAGACCCCGTCGCCGCGGTGGCCGAGGCTCTCGACGATGTGCGTCTCGCTGTCCATGACGCGCCATAGGCCGGCGCAGGGCGCGGCTCAAGCGGGCGCGCGCGCAGCCAGCAGGAACTCCACGTTGCCGTCGCCGCCGGTGACAGGGCTTTCGGTCTCGCCGGTCACGGCCCAGCCCTGCGCGCCCAGCCAGTCGCGCACCCGCGCCACGGCCCCTGCGCGGGCCCCGGGGTCGCGCACGATCCCGCCCTTGCCGACCGCCGCGGGGCCCGCCTCGAACTGCGGCTTCACCAGCGCCACCAGCGTCGCGCCCGGCTGCGCCAGATGCAGCGGCAGCGCGAGCGTCAGCGAGACGAAGGAGACGTCGGCGACCATCCAGTCGACCGGCGGAACGAGCCCGGCGGGGATCGTGCGCGCGTTCACCCCTTCGTGCACGCTCACCCTGGGGTCCGCGCGCAGCCGCGCATGAAGCTGGTCGCGGCCGACGTCGAGCGCGTGGACATGGGCCGCGCCCCGCGCCAGCAGCACCTCGGTGAAGCCGCCGGTGGAGGCGCCCACGTCGAGCGCGATCGCGCCCTGCGGCGACAGGCCGAAGACGTCGAGCGCGCGCAGCAGCTTCAGCGCCCCGCGGCCCACCCATGGCGAGGGGTCCGCGACCAGCGCCACCGCCGCGCCTTCCGCAGCGGGTTGGGCCGGGCGGCTGGCGACGACGCCGTCCACCGTCACGGCCCCGGCGGCGATCAGCGTCTGCGCCCGCGCGCGGGAGGGCGCGAGGCCGAGGGCGACGAGGCGCTGGTCGAGACGCATCCCGTATGGGCCGCGACAGGCGCCGCGCCTACTCCGCGGCCCGGGCGTGGGCGTCGCTCTCCAGCGCCGAGAGATACTTCTCCGCCTCCAGCGCGGCCATGCAGCCCATCCCGGCCGACGTGACCGCCTGGCGGAACACATGGTCGGTGACGTCGCCGGCCGCGAACAGGCCCGGCACGGCGGTCGCCGTGGTGAAGCCGCCCTGCGTGACGACATAGCCGCCATGCTGCGTCTCGATCTGGTCGCGCACCAGTTCCGACGCCGGCGCGTGGCCGATGGCGATGAAGACGCCGTCCGTCGCGACCTCGCGCGTCGCGCCGCTGGTCACGTCGCGCAGGCGCACGCCCGTCACGCCGAGCGGGTTCTCGTCGCCCAGCACCGCGTCGAGCGCATGGTTCCAGATCACCTCGACCTTGGGGTGGGCGAACAGGCGGTTCTGCAGGATCTTCTCGGCGCGGAAGGCGTCGCGGCGGTGCACCACCGTCACCTTCGCGGCGTGGTGGGTGAGGTAGAGCGCCTCCTCCACCGCCGTGTTGCCGCCGCCGATCACCACCACCCGCTTGCCGCGGTAGAAGAAGCCGTCGCAGGTGGCGCAGGCCGAGACGCCGAAGCCCTTGAACTTCTCCTCAGACGGCAGCCCGAGCCACTTCGCCTGCGCGCCGGTGGCCAGGATCACCGCGTCGGCGAGATAGACGCCGCCATCGTCGCCCTCGGCGCGGAACGGGCGGCGCGAGAGGTCGAGCGACCGGATGTGGTCCTGCACGATCTGCACGCCCATGGCCTTCGCGTGGGCCTCCATCCGCACCATCAGGTCCGGCCCCATCACCATCGTGTCGCCGGGCCAGTTCTCGACCTCGGTGGTGATGGTGAGCTGGCCGCCCGGCTGGATGCCCTGCACCAGCACGGGCTCCAGCATCGCGCGCGCGGCGTAGACGCCGGCGGTGTAGCCGGCGGGGCCGGAGCCGATGATCAGGAGCTTCATGCGTCGTTCGCCGGCCATCGCGTCCTCCCGCGTCAGGGTCGCGCCTATCTAGGCGGGCGCGAGCAGCGACGCCACCCGGTCGGCGGCGCGCTCGGCCTCGGCAAGCGGCGGATAGCGCCACTGTGACAGGCCCGCCGAGATCGGCCGCGACACCCCCGCCGCCGTCAGCGCCGCGTGGAAGCGGGCGATCTTGGGCGCGACACGTTCGACGGGCGCGATCAGCACCGGCTTGCCGGTGGCGGCGGCCTCGCTGGCCATGTTCACGCTGTCCTGCGTCACCACGATGGCGTCGGCCAGCCCCAGCACGCCCGGATAGGGATTGTCGCCGACCCCGCCCCAGATCCAGCCGCCCACGCCGCCCAGCGCGTCGGCCAGCCGGTCCGCCACCGCCCGCGGCGTGCGGCGGGAGGGCACGATCATCAGCCCGGCCCCGTCCACCGCCAGCCGCACCAGCGCCTCGGTCAGCCGCTCCAGCGTGCGCGCCCCGAAGGCGGCGGAGCGGCTGGGCCCGCCCAGCATCACCGCCACCCGCGGCTCGGGCAGGTGGCCCAGCCGCGCGCGCCAGCGGGCCGCCTCGGCGGCGATGGCGGCGGGGTCGAGGTCGTTCAGCGCGCCCAGCGTGTCGATCACGTTCGGGCCGCGCAGGCCGTCGTGGCGCGGCGCCACCACGGCGTCGAAGGCCGTCAGGCGCATCTGGGGGGCCAGCACCTGCACCGCCCGCACGCCCCCCACCCGGCGCATCGCGGCCACGATGGGCGCCGCGCGCCGGCCGCAGCCCACGGCGAGGTCCGGCCAGGGCCGCGCCAGCCCGGCGCCGCGGTCGGCGAGCCCGGTGAACGGCCAGCCGCCCTCCCGCGCGCCGCCCAGCGCCCAGGCCCAGGGGGGCAG
>DAINOD010000079.1:0-15538 GCA_036735545.1 Rubrimonas sp.
AAACAGGACCGGGCTCGCGCAATCCGCCGCGAACGCGACGTCAAACCCCGACGACGCCACTGCATCGTGAATGCCCGATTCGCCTGGGCGGGGCTGTGGCCTACAGCACAGTCGCGCGGCTATCGGGCCAAAGCCGCGCGGAGCGAGCGCGCCGCGCGCAGCTCCGGGGGCTGGCCGCCCCGGCCGAGCGCGGCCGTCACGCGCGCGAAAGCCGCCGTCTGGCGCGCGCGCTCGGGGCCGGGCGCGAACAGCGGCGCCAGCGCATCCGCCGCCGCGGCGGGGGTGAAGAACTCCTGCAGGAACTCGGGCACGACCTTCTCGCCGGCGACCAGGTTCACGAGATTGGCCGTCTCCACCCGCACCAGCCGCCGCACGATGGCCGCGGTCAGCGGATGGCTGAGATAGACCGCCGCCATCGGCACGCCGGCCGCCGCCAGCTCCAGCGTCACCGTCCCCGAGGCGGCGAGCGCCGCGTCGGCCGCAGCGAAGGCCGCGCGCTTGTCCGCCGCCGCCTCCGGCGCGCGGCCGCGCGGGTCGAGGATCAGGGGCGCGGCCGGCCAGTCGCCGCTCAGCGCCGCCGCGGCCTCGGCGACCCCCTCCACCGTCGGCAGGACGACGCGCAAGCCGGGGAGGCGCTCCTTGAGCAGCCCGACGACCGCGCCGAAAGCGGCCATGTGGCGGCGCACCTCGCCCATGCGACTGCCAGGCAGGGCCAGCAGCAACGGCGCGTCAGGCGCGACGCCGAGGCGCGCGCGCAGCGCATGCGCCTCGGCGGGTCCCGCCTTAGGCGCGGCGACCGCGGGGTGGCCGACGAAATCGCAGGTCATCCCATGCGGCGTGAACCAGGGAGGCTCGAAGGGGAGCAGCGCGAGCAGGTGGTCTACGTGGCGCGCCATTTTCCGCGCCCGGCCGGGCCGCCAGGCCCAGACCGAGGGCGCGACGTAGTGGACAGTGCGGATCGCCGGCGCCGCGGCGCGCACACGGGCGGCCACGCGCAGGCCGAAGCTGGGGCTGTCGATGGTCACCAGCGCGTCGGGGCGCGCCGCGACGCAGGCGTCGACCGTCTCGCGCAGGCGGCGCAGGATCGTGGGCAGGCGCGGCAGCACCTCCACCAGCCCCATGACGGCCAGGTCGCGCTGGGGAAAGAGGCTCGCCAGCCCCTCCGCCGCCATCAGCGGGCCGCCGACACCGGCGAAGTCGACCGGCCCCTCGGCCCGCAGCGCCCGCATCAGCGCGGCGCCCAGCGCGTCGCCGGACGGCTCGCCGGCGACGAGGAACAGGCGCAGGCTCACCCCGCCTCGGGCAGGCCGAGCAGGAACAGCCCCAGCCGGTCCGCCTCCGTCTGCGTCGCCTCCCGGCCCAGCACCAGGACGCCGCCCGCGCGGATCGCCACGCCGTCGAGACCGGCCGCCGCGGCGCTGCGGATG
Source organism: Rubrimonas sp. (assembly GCA_036735545.1). GTDB lineage: Bacteria > Pseudomonadota > Alphaproteobacteria > Rhodobacterales > Rhodobacteraceae > Rubrimonas. Next base: position 1,428 of record DAINOD010000079.1, read on the forward strand.
GTCTGCGGCCCGATCGCGGGCAGATCGACGCGCCAGTCCTGCCCGGGCTTCGGCCCCTTGTAGAGCACCCCGCCCCGCGGTCGCAGCGCGGGGTCGGTGCGCGCCACGAAGTCGAGCAGCGCGTCGGTGCCCTGGATCGTCTCCAGCCCGAGACAGAGCCCACCGGCGACCACGGCCGCCTGACCGACGTCGAGCGCGCCCAGCGCCGCCACGAGCGCCTGCGCGCGCGCCGCGTCCTGATGGTCCTGCGCGTCGGCCCGGCGCGCGGCCAGGTCGCCCACGCCCGCCAGCAGACCGGCCACGACCTCCTGGGGAGCGACCATGCGGAAGCCCTCGCGCTCGAAGACCGCCACGAGGCCGCGCAGCAGCGCGTCGTCGCCCAGGCGCAGCAGCGGCAGGATCGTGGGCGCCAGCCTCAGGGCGGTCAGGTCGAAGCGCAGCGGATGCAGCCGCGGCCGGACCATGGCGCCGGCGAAGACGACCGCGCCGCACCCCGCCCCGCGCAACGCCGCGAACAGCCGCCCGGGCTTCTCGAAGGGCGTGACCGTGTGGGGATGCGCCGCGATCCAGTCAGGGACCAGCCCCTCGAAGGCGACGACATGGCATAGCGCGCCGTCGGCGCGGCGGTCCTCCGCGATCAGCCGCGGCAGATCGCCCGCGCCGGCGACGACGCCCAATCCCTCGTTCATGGCCGGCCTCAGGCGTCTTCGGGTGTGCAGAAGCTGCGGGCGCTGTGGCCGGCGATGAACTCGGCGATCTCGCGCGCCCGGGGATTGTCGGCGAAGCTCTCCAGCGCGGCCGCCGCGCGGTCCACCAGCGAGCCTTCGCCGTAGAAGATCGCGCGATAGGCGGCGCGGACGCCGTGGATGTCCTCGTGCGGCACGCCGCGGCGCTTGAGGCCGACGAGGTTGAGGCCCGCCAGCCGCGCCCGGTCGCCCACCACCGAGCCGTAGGGGATCACGTCGCGCTCCACGCCGGTCATGCCGCCGACCATGGCCCCGACCCCGATGCGCACTTTCTGGTGGACCGCGCAGATGCCGCCCAGCACGGCGAAGTCGCCGACCTCCACATGGCCGCCCAGGGTGGCGTTGTTGGCCATGATGACGTTGTCGCCGACGCGGCAGTCGTGGCCGACATGCACGCCGACCATGAAGAGCCCGCCGTCGCCGACGCGGGTAAGGCCGCCGCCGCCCTCGGTGCCGGGGTTCATCGTGACGTGCTCGCGGATCATGCAATCGGCGCCGATGACCAGTTCGCTGCGCTCGCCGCGGAACTTCAGGTCCTGCGGCTGGTGGCCCAGCGAGGCGAAGGGCCAGATCCGCGTCCGTGGGCCGATCCGCGTCACGCCCGCAACCACGACATGGCTCTCCAGGGTCACGCCGGCGCCGAGGGCGACGTCGGGGCCGACGACGCAAAAGGGGCCGATGCGCACGCCCTGACCCAACGTCGCCGCGGGATCGACGATGGCGGTGGGGTGAATGGCGGCGGTCACGGGCGGTTGCCGAGGCGACGGGGGTCGTCGGGGGTGATGATCATCGCGGCGTACTCCGCCTCGGCCGCCACGTCGTCGCCGACCCGCGCCTCGCCGTAGAACTTCCACACCTTGCCGCGACCGCGGACCACGCGCACATGGAACTCCAGCGTGTCGCCGGGCGTCACCAGCCTGCGGAAACGCGCCTTGTCCACGCCCATGAAGTAGACGAGCAGGTTCTCGTCGATCTTGTCGATCGTGTCGACCACCAGCACGCCCGCCGTCTGGGCCATCGCCTCGATCATCAGCACGCCCGGCATGATCGGCTCGCCCGGGAAATGGCCGCGGAAGAACGGCTCCTCGCCGGTCAGGTGCTTGACGCCGATGGCCGACTCGCCGCGCCGGATGGCGCGCACGCGCTCGATCAGCAGGATCGGATCGCGGTGCGGGATCATCCGCATGATCCGCGCCAGATCGGCCTCCCCCAGCGTCTCCGTTTCCGATCCGGCCCCGGTCATGCTCCCTCCAGCATCGCTCACCAGTTACAAGCAAAGGGGGGCGGCGGGGTCAAGGCGGCAGGCGCGACGTCAGGGCTCGCCGATGATCGACGCCGGCCCCGGCAGCGCCGTGTTCAGCCGCTCGATCAGGGCGTCGGTCGCGTCCATGTCCGCCCGAAGCGCCAGAACCAGCCGGCGGTCGATCACCATCGCGGCGCCGTTCTCGCGCCTGAGCGCCTCGACGATGGGCGGGATCGCGGCGCGCAACGACGCCTCGGCCTCGGCGAAGCGGGCCTGCAGGGCCGCCGCCTCCTCCTGCGAGGACCGACGCGCCTCGCGCACGCGCTGGTCGAAGCGCTGCACCCTTTCGTCGAAGACCGGCCTGTCCAGTTCCTCCCGCAGGCGGACCAACTCGGCTTCCTCGGCCTCCAGCGAGGCCTGGAGCGCGTCCAGCCTCGCGCGCAGGGCGCGGCGCTCCTGCAATTCGATCTCCCGCAACGCAGCGGCGGCGGCGCTCTCGCGCAAGGCGCGGTCCAAGTCCACGACGATCACGCCTTGCGCCGGGGAGCCGGCCCACTGGGCCGCAGCGGGCGCAGCCGCGAGGGCGAGCAGCGCCGCCAGCAGCAGGCTAGAAGCGCGTGCCGGCCGTGAGGCGGAAGTACTCCCGCTCATCGCCGTCCTCCTCCACAACGGGCACGGCGAGATTGATGCGCAGCGGCCCGAAGGCGCTGTCGATGAACACGCTCACGCCGACCGAGGCGCGCAGCTTCGCCTTGTCGTCCACCGTCGTGCCCCCGAAGGACGCGGTGTCGAGGCCCCATACCGTCCCCGCATCCGCAAAGATCCCGCCGCTGACTCCGAAGGAATCGGGCAGGCCGAGGGGGAAGCTGACCTCGGTCCTGACCACCGCGTAGTTGTTGCCGCCGAGAGAGTCGTCGGTGTTGCGGTCGCGCGGACCCAGCCCACCGAATTCGAAGCCGCGGAACCGATCGCCGCCGAGGAAGAAGCGATCGGTGATGCGGATGTCCTCGTCGAGGGTCGTGATGTTGCCCGCCTCCAGCGTGACGCTGCCGATGACATCCTCGGCGAAGAGCGAGCGATAGGCCCGCGCCCGCGCCGTGGTGCGGATGTAGCGGGTGTCGCCGCCGAGCCCGGCGATCTCCTGCCCGAACTCGCCCACGAAGCCCCCTGTCGGCTCCAGCGGGTCGTTTCGCTGGTCGTAGACGTAGTTGTAGCCCAGGCTGGACGTGACCGCCGTGCCGGCGTCGCGCGCGATCAGCGGCGAGGCGTCGTTGCGCACGTCGCGGATCTCGTCGGAACTGACGCGATAGGAGAGGGTCAGCCGGCCGAACTCCGACAGCGGAAAGCCGAAGGACGGCACGAAGCCGATGTTGGTCTCCTCGAAGGAGCTGGAATCCGAGCGGTCGTCCTGAATGTAGTAGATGTTGAACCCCGCCTCGAGATTCCGGTCGAGAAAGGCGGGTTCACGGAAGGTGAAATCGGCGACCTGCCGCTCGCCCGCGACCACGACGCGCGCGCGCAGGAACTGGCCGCGGCCGAGGAAGTTGCGCTCCGTCACCGCGACCTCGCCGACCGGACCGTCGGCGGACGAGAAGCCGAGGCCGAAGGTCAGCGAGCCCGTGGAGGTCTCCTCCACCGTCACGCGCACGTTTGCGCGGTCGTCGGTCGTGCCGCGCTCGGTGGCGACCTGGACCTCGGAGAAATAGCCCAGCGCGCGGATGCGCCGGCGGGCGTTGTCGATCTCGCGGCTGTTGAAGGCGTCGCCCTCGACGATGTCGAACTGGCGGCGGATCACGCGGTCGAGCGTGCGGGTGTTGCCCTCGATGTCGATCCGCTCGACGTAGATGCGTTGCCCTTCCACCACGTCGAACACGATGTCGATGGTCTGGTTCTCGACGTCGCGAATCGCCCGCGGGCGCACGTCGACGAAGGCGAAGCCCTGCAGGCCGGCCGCGAAGATCATGCGCTCGATGCTGCGCTCGATCTGGGTGGCGTCGTAGACCTCGCCGGGGCGGCCGACGATCAGCGCCTCGAAGTCCTCCGCCTCGAGGCCCGGGGCGGTGACGTTCACGGTCTGCTCGCCGAAGCGGTATTGGGGACCTTCCGAGACGGTGAAGGTGATGAAGAAGCCTCGCCCGTCCGGCGCCAGTTCGGCGACCGCCGACAGCACGGTGAAGTCGGCGTAGCCGCGTTCGAGATAGAACCGACGCAGCAGTTCGCGGTCGAACTCCAGACGGTCCGGGTCGTAGATGTCGGAGGTCAGCGCGAACGAGAGGAGGTTGCTCTCGCTGGTCTCGATGGTGCGGCGCAGCCGGCGGTCGGAGAAGACCTCGTTGCCGACGAAGTTGATGGCGTTGACGCCGGTGACGCGGCTCTCGGTGACCTCGAAGACCAGATCGACACGGTTGTCCGGCAGGTTGATGATCACCGGCTCGACCCGCGTGCCGTAGCGGCCCGACCGACGATAGAGCTCGGTGATGACCTGCGCGTCCGCCTCGGCGCGGGAGCGGGTGAAGGCGCGGCGCGACTGGCTGGCGACGTTGCCGAGGATCGCCTCGTCGTCGATCGAGCGGTTGCCCTCCACCGCGACGCGGTTGATCGTCGGGTTCTCCGCGACCCGCACGATCAGCTGTCCGCCCTCGAAGGCCACGGACGCGTCGCTGAACAGGCCCGTGTCGAACAGGCGCCGGACCGAGGCGTTCAGCGCCGCGTCATCGGCCTGGTCGCCGACGCCGACGGCCAGATAGGACGCGACGGTCGCCGGTTCGATGCGACGGTTGCCGATGACCACGACCTCGCGGATCACCCCCGCGCTCTGCGCCGCCGCCGGCGACAGCCGGGCGTCGGCGAGACCGGCGGCGGCGAGCGCCGCCATGAAGACCAGCAGCCTGGCGATAGCGGAAAACGGCATCATCGTCCCCCCGTCGGTCGTCGCAGAACGCGCGGCGGCGTCACAGGCGCGACAGATCGTTGAACGTGGCATATGCCATCAGCAGCAACACCAACGCCAGCCCCAAGCCGTTGCCGATCTCCTGCCAACGCTCCCGCAGGGGCCGGCCACGCGCCTTCTCGATGGCGTAGAACATCAGATGGCCGCCGTCGAGGACCGGGATGGGCAGAAGGTTGATCAGGCCGATCGACGTGGACAGGACGGCGATCAGCCCGATGAAGGTGGCGAAGCCGGTCGCGGCCGCCTCGCCCGAGATCTCGGCGATGCGGATCGGCCCGCCCAGCACCTCGCGCGCGTCCTGGCGCCCGGCGAAGATGTCGGAGACCCCTGAGCCCGAAAGCGCGATCACGGCCCAGGTGCGCTCGAGTCCGACCGTCAGCGCCCCGAGCGGGCCCACCGGCTCGATCACCGGCGCGATCTCGCGGGCGAATTTCTGGATTCCCATGACCGGCCGCGTCACGGCCTGCCCGCTGACCGGGTCGGTCTGCTCGACGAGCCGCGGCGTCAGCGTCGTCGTCACCGTCTCGCCAGCGCGCGACAGCGTCAGCGCCATGGGCGCGCCGCCCGAGGCCAGCGTCTCGCGCTGCAGGTCGGAGAAGCCGCCCACGGCGCGCCCGTCGACCGCCAGCACCACGTCGCCCGCCTGCACGCCCGCCGCCTCCGCCGCCCCGCCCGGAACCACGCCGTCGACCCGGGCCGGGGGGCGGAAACGCGTCCGCACGGTGCGCTCGGCGCCCTCGCGGGCCACGCGCAGCGTCACGGGCGCGCCGTCGGAGGCCATCAGCGCCTGCTGCATCGTCGCGAAGTCGGCCACCGCCGCGCCATCGACGGCGAGGATGCGGTCGCCCTCGGCGATGACGCCGGCGAAGTCCGGGTCGGCGTCGGCCGCGATGGCCCCGATCACCGGCGCCTCGGCGGGGCGGCCCTGGCCCAGCGCCATCATCGCGAAGACGGCGATGGACAGCAGGAAATTGGCGACGGGGCCGGCCAGCACGGTCAGCGCGCGACGCTCGACGCTGGCGGCGTGAAAGCTGCGGGAACGCTCTTCCGCGCTCATGGCGCGCATGCGCGCCTCGTCCGGCGCGCTGGAGCTGACGTCGCCGTCGCCGGAGAACTTGACGTAGCCGCCCAGGGGCAGCGCGCCGATGCGCCAGCGGGTGCCTCGGCTGTCGGTCCATCCGTAGAGCTCGCGGCCGAAGCCTACCGAGAACACGTCCGCCCCGATGCCGCACCAGCGGCCGACGATGTAGTGGCCGAACTCGTGCACGAACACCACGATCGCCAGCACCAGAAGGAACGGGACGGCGACTGCGATGGTCGGGCCGATGAGCGGAATCTGGGCGATCAGGTCCATGCGTCTCCCCTGCCGGATGTCTCAGGCCGCGCGCGCCGCGCTCAGGCGTTGCGCCGCGCGGCGCGCCTCGGCGTCGGCGGCGAAGACCGCCTCCAGCGACGCCGGGTCCGCCAGGGCATGTAGTCCGTCCATCGTGGCTTCCACAACCGCGGCCATGTCGAGAAAGCCGATCTTCTCGGCCATGAAGGCCTCCAGCGCGACCTCCTTGGCCGCGTTCAGCACGCAACCCGCCGCCCCGCCCGCGACCAGCGCCGCGCGCGCCAGCCGCAGCGCCGGAAAGCGCGCCGTGTCGGGCGCGTGGAAATCGAGCCGGCCCAGCGCCGCGAAGTCCAGCCGTTGCAACGGGTTGGTCGACCGCCCCGGCCAGCTGAGCGCATAGCCGATGGCCCCGCGCATGTCCGGCGGGCCAAGCTGCGCCAGCACCGAGCCGTCGGCGTAGCCCACCATCGAGTGCACGATGGACTGGGGGTGGACGATCACCTCGACCTGATGCGGCGCGACGTCGAACAGCCAGCGCGCCTCGATCATCTCCAGCGCCTTGTTGAACATCGACGCGCTGTCGATGGAGATCTTGGCCCCCATGTCCCAGTTCGGATGCGCCACCGCCTCGCGCACCGTCGCCCGCGCCATCCGCTCCAGCGGCCAGTCGCGGAAGGGCCCGCCCGAGGCGGTGAGGATGATCCGCTCCGGCCGCGCGTTGCGGTCCAGCGCCTGGAAGATCGCGCTGTGCTCGCTGTCCACCGGGATCAGCGTGGCGCCGCCGTCCGAGACGGCGCGCAGGAACAGCGGGCCGGCGCACACGAGGCACTCCTTGTTGGCCAGCGCGACCGTCGCGCCGCGGCCCGCCGCGACCAGCGTGGGCGCGAGGCCCGCCGCGCCGACGATGGCCGCCATCACCCAGTCGGCGGGCCGCGCCGCGGCCTCCAGCACCGCCTCCGGTCCCGCCGCCGCCTCGACGCCAGAGCCCGCCAGCGCCGCCTTCAACTCGGCGTAGCGCGCGGGGTCGGCGGTCACGGCGAGCCGGGCCCCGAGCGCGCGGGCTTGCTCCGCGAGCAGCGCCACGTTGGCCGCGCCCGTCAGCGCCTCGACGGCGACGGCGCCCGGCGGCTGCCAGCCCAGCACCTCGACGGTGCTGCGGCCGATGGAGCCGGTGGAGCCCAGGATCGTGACGCGCCGCACTGCCGCTCCCTCACCAGACGAACACGGGCTTTCCGCGCCAGAGCGTAACCGCCGCCGTGACCAGCGTCGCTGCGGCGAAGCCGTCCAGCCGGTCGAGGACGCCGCCGTGGCCCGGGATCAGCGCGCCGCTGTCCTTCACCCCGAAGCGCCGCTTCAGCGCCGACTCCGCCAGATCGCCGCCCTGCGCCACCACCGCCGCCAGCGCCGAGACGGTCGAGACCCACTCGGCGTGAGCGCCGGTGGTGGCCCACGAGAACAGCCCGCCGCAAAGCGCCGCCAGCGCGACGCCGCCGCCCAGCCCCGCCCAGGTCTTCTTGGGGCTGACCGCGGGCCAGAGCTTCGGCCCGCCGATCAGCCGCCCGGCGAAGAAGGCGCCGACATCGGTCGCGACCACCACCAGCGCGATCCAGAGCACGATCTCGAAGCCGTCGGGCTCCAGCGCGCGCAGGTTGGCGAAAGCCGCCGCGGCGAGGCCGAAGGTGGCGACGCCCGCCGGCGCCCAGAACGCTGGTCGCCCCGCCGTCGCGTCGCGCAGGGCGAAGCCGGCGCCGGTCGCCGCCAGAAGCGCGATCGCCGCCAGCCCCTGCCCGAGCCCGGCCGCGACCGCGGCCGCGGCGACGCCGGCGGCATAGGCGGCCGTCTCGGCCCCGGCGGAGGCGGCGGTGATGCGGCGGAACTCCCAGGCCATCAGCGCCCCGACCCCGCCGACGAACAACGCCGACAAGACGCCCCCGGCCGCGACGGGCAAGCCCGCGACCGCGACGAGGGCGAGGGCGGAGAGCGTCCGCGTGCGCAGGTCGGCCAGCCGCGACGGGCGCGGGCGGGCGTCCGGGGACAGACTCAACCGGCCACGGCGCCGAAGCGCCGTTCGCGGGCCGAATAGGCGCCGAGGGCCCGGTCGAGCGCCGCGCGGTCGAAGTCGGGCCACAGCTCGCCGGCGAAGACGAACTCGGCGTAGGCGCACTGCCACAGCAGGAAATTCGAGATGCGCTGTTCGCCGGAAGTGCGGATCACCAGATCGGGGTCTGGCAGGTCGGCGGTCTGCAGGCAGCCCGCCAGAGCCGCCTCGTCGATCTCCTCCAGCCGCCGCTCGCCGCGCGCCACCTCGCCGGCGAGACGGCGCGCGGCGGCTGCGATCTCGGCCCGGCCGCCGTAGTTGATCGCCATGACGACGGTCAGCTTCTGGCAGTGCGCGGTCTGCGCCTCGACGCCGGCCATCATCGCGCGGATGTCGTCGGGCAGCGGCGCGCGGTCCCCGATGAAGCGCACGCGCACGCCCTTCTCGGCCAGCTCCGCCGCCTCGCGCCGCAGATAGCGGCGGAACAGCGTCATCAGGCCCTCGACCTCGTCGGCCGGGCGGCGCCAGTTCTCGGTCGAGAAGGCGAAGAGCGTCAGGGTGCGCACGCCATGGTCGGCGCAGCCTTCGACGACGCCCCGCAGCGCCTCGACGCCGCGCCGGTGCCCCTCGAGCCGCGGAAGCCCGCGCCGGGCGGCCCAGCGGCCGTTGCCGTCCATGATCACGGCGACGTGCCTCGCAGCCGGACAGGGGCCGGCGAGCGCGGGCGAAAGTTGCGGTAGGCCGTCAGCCATGAATGCTCCGCCTCCAGAGGCCTGCGGCCGTCAGACCTGCATGATCTCGTGCTGCTTGGCCTCCAGCGCCTCGTCGACCCGCTTGATGGCGGCGTCGGTCAGCGTCTGGATCTCGTCGCTCCACATCTTGCGGTCGTCGTCCGGAATGTCGGCCTTCTTGACCGAGTCGAGCGCGTCCCGCCGCACGTTGCGCACGGCGATCTTGGCCTGCTCGGCGTATTGACCGGCGACTTTGGCGAGTTCGCGGCGCCGCTCCTCGTTCAGCTCCGGGATCGGAAGGCGCAGGATAGGACCGTCCACGACCGGGTTGATGCCGAGGCCGGAGGCGCGGATCGCCTTCTCCACCTTGGAGACCATGGCCTTGTCCCAGACGTTGATCGAGACCATCCGCGGCTCCGGCACGTTGATGGTGCCGAGCTGGTTGATGGGCGTCATCTGGCCGTAGGCGTCCACCTGGATCGGGTCGAGCATCGAGGCCGACGCACGACCGGTGCGCAGCGAGGCGAACTCCTGACGCAGGGCGGTCAGCGCGCCGCTCATGCGCCGTTCGATGGAGTCGAGGTCGGGGTCGAAGTCTTCGGACATGCGCGGGCCTTCTGGGGTCTGGCCTTCGGTCGAGGTCGCGTCGGCGCCTCTATGGGTGGACAATGGTGAATTTTCCCTCGCCCCTCAAGACATGGGCGAAGGCGCGCGGCGCGCGGAGGGAGAACACCACGATGGGCAGCTTGTTGTCGCGCGCCATCGCGATGGCGGAGGCGTCCATGACCTTGAGATTGCGCTGCAGCACCTGATCGTAGCTGATGCGGTCGAAACGCTGCGCCTGCGGGTTCGTCTTGGGGTCGCTGTCGTAGATGCCGTCCACCTGCGTGCCCTTGAAGATCGCCCCGCAGCCCATCTCCATCGCGCGCAGCGTGGCGGCGGTGTCGGTGGTGAAATAGGGATTGCCGGTGCCTGCGGCGAAGATGCAGACGCGGTTCTTCTCCAGGTGGCGGATCGCGCGACGGCGGATATAGGGCTCGCAGACCTGATCCATCGGGATCGCCGAGATGACGCGGGTGTAGATGCCGAGCGCCTCCAGCGCACCCTGCATCCCCAGCGCGTTCATGACCGTGGCCAGCATCCCCATGTAGTCGGCCGTCGCCCGCTCCATGCCGTGGGCCGCGCCCGAAAGGCCGCGGAAGATGTTGCCGCCGCCGATCACCAGACAGATCTGCACGCCCATGTCGTGGACCTGCTTCACCTCCTCCGCGATGCGTTGGACCGTCGGGGGGTGCAGACCGAAGCCCTGGTCGCCCATCAGCGCCTCGCCGGAGATCTTCAGCAGCACCCGCGGGTAGAGCGGCGCGGCGGCGGTCTCTGGGTCGGCGTCGGCGGCCATGGCGGATGGTCTCCCCGGGGAGCGGGCGGGCTGCGTCCTCATAACGGACAAGGCGGGCGACGCAATCGCTTTTCGCCTCGGCGGCACGGGCCTTCGGCACTGCGGCCGGTTGGGGAGGCGGGCCCGGCGGCGCGATCTGCGACGCCTACGGGCTGCGCCATCGAGCCGTCGATCGGCGCAAGCGCATATGGCGCTGCGAGGACGCAGGCATGCAGGACATCCCGGTCCCCGCGCCGCGCCAGGCGCGGGGACCGAGCCGGCCGGCTCAGCGCCCGAGGGTCTTCGCCACCTCGGCGGCGAAGTCCTCCTCCTCCTTCTCGATCCCCTCGCCCACCGCCATGCGGACGAAGGCCACGACCTCCATGGCGCCGCCCGCGGCCTTGGCGGCCTCGGCGACCGCCTTCTCAACGGTCAGGTCGGGGTTGATCACGAAGGTCTGCTTCAGAAGGCAGACCTCCTGGAAGAACTTGTTGATGCGGCCCTGGATCATCTTCTCGATGACGGCGTCGGGCTTGCCCGATTCGCGCGCCTGCTCGGTGAGCACGGCCTTCTCGCGCTCCACCAGCGCCGGGTCGAGATCGGCCTCCGACAGCGACGCCGGCGAGGTGGCCGCCACGTGCATGGCGATCTGGCGGCCGATGTCCGCCGCGGCCTCCGGCTTGTCGGTCTTCAGCGCGACGAGCACGCCGATGCGGCCCATGCCGGGCGCGACGGCGTTGTGGATGTAGCTCGCCACCACGTCGGCCTCGAGGCGGGCGAAGCGGCGCACGGTCATGTTCTCGCCGATGGTGGCGACCTTGTCGGTCACGATCTCGGCCACGGTCTTGCCGCCCATCGGCGCCGCGTTCAGCGCCGCGGCGTCGCCGGTCACGCCGAGGGCGACCTGCGCGATCTCGGCGACCATGCTCTGGAAGTCGGCGTTGCGCGCGACGAAGTCGGTTTCGGAGTTCACTTCCACCGCCACGCCGACGCCGCCCTTCACCGCGACGGCGACGAGGCCCTCGGCGGCGGTGCGGCCGGCCTTCTTGGCGGCCTTGGCGAGGCCCTTGGCGCGCAGCCAGTCGACCGCGGCCTCCATGTCGCCGTCCGTCTCGGTCAGCGCTTTCTTGGCGTCCATCATTCCGGCGCCGGTCGCCTCGCGCAGTTCCTTAACCTGGGCCGCGGTGATCGCCATGTCGGTCTCTCCTCGTGGGCCGCGCCGCCGGGCGGGCGTCGCGTTGCGCGTCTTACGAAATGGATAGCCGCGGCCTCAAGGGCCGCGACCGTCATGGATGCGTCATGCAGCGCCCGGTCAGGTCCGGGCGGCCTCCTCGGTGAACTCGGCCGGGGTCTCGGCGAAGACTTCCTCGGCCGACGGATCGAGGGGGGCGTCCTCGAGGGCGGAGTCCTCCAGCGGGTTCTCCATCTCGCCGATGTCGATCTGGGTGCCGAGCTGGGCGGCCATGCCGTCGAGCGCCGCGCGGGCCGCGAGGTCGCAGTAGAGTGCGATGGCGCGGGCCGCGTCGTCGTTGCCGGGGATCGGATAGTCGACGCCGACGGGGTCGGAGTTGCTGTCGAGCACGGCCACCACGGGGATGTTCAGCTTGCGCGCCTCGAGGATCGCGAGATCCTCCTTGTTCGTGTCGATGACGAACAGCATGTCCGGCAGCCCGCCCATCTCGCGGATGCCGCCCAGAGAGGCGTCGAGCTTGGCGCGCTCGCGCTCGAGGTTCAGCCGCTCCTTCTTGGTGAAGCCCGAGGCCTCGCCGGCCAGCTGCTCGTCGAGCTTCTTCAGCCGCGAGATCGAGCCCGACACGGTCTTCCAGTTGGTCAGCGTGCCGCCGAGCCAGCGGTGGTTCATGTAGTACTGCGCGCACATCTCGGCGGCCTCGGCCAGCGACTGCTGCGCCTGGCGCTTGGTGCCGACGAACAGCAGGCGGCCGCCGCGCGCGACCGTGTCGCGGATCGCGACCAGCGCCGCGTCCAGCATCGGCACGGTCTGCGTCAGGTCGAGAATGTGGATGCCGTTCCGCTCGCCGTAGATGAAAGGCCCCATCCGCGGGTTCCAGCGATGCGTCTGATGGCCGAAGTGCACGCCAGCTTCCAGAAGCTGACGCAAGGAGAATTCGGGCAGCGCCATGGTCGTTCCTTTTCCGGTTTCACCGCCGCGGGGCTACGGGACGAAGCCGTCATGGCCTCGACCCGACCGGAGGACCGGCTCGGGATGTCTCCCCGTCCGGCCCGATCCCCGCGTGAGGGATGTCTGATTGGGGCGCTATTACCCCGCGACGCCCCACGATGCAAGCCGGGGCGGCCCTGAGGTCACGCAGCTAAGCCCATGTGGCAGGGCGTGACTGCAAGCCCTTGCCTGCCAAACGATTCGGCTTCAGCGTCCTGCGTCATGACCATAGCGCCGCACGTCATATGCTTCGGAGCCGCCCATTGGGACGTGATCGCGCGGGCCCGGCCAGGCGCGCGCGGGGCGGACGCGCCCGGCGTCGTGGCGACCCGCCCGGGAGGCGTGGCGCTGAACGTGGCGACCGCGCTGGCTCTCGCGGGGCTGCGGGTTTCGCTGGTCTGCGCGGTCGGCGACGACGCGGAAGGGCGCGCGCTGCTGGGCGCGGTGGAGGCTGCGGGCGTCGAGGTGGACAACGCGCTGGTCTATCCGGGCGCCTCCACCGGGCGATATGTCGCCGTCGAGCGGGCCGACGGGGAACTGCTCGCCGCGGTCGCCGACGTCGCCGCGACCGATTCCATGACGCCGGAGCACATGCGGCTGGACCGGCTCGACGGGGCGGACGCGTGGCTGATCGACGCCAACCTGCCCGCGCCCGTGATCCGCGCGCTGGCCGCCCTCGTCGATCGCCCGCCGCTGGTCGCCGACGCGGTGTCGGAGAGCAAGGCCGCGCGGTTGCGGCCCGCCCTGACCCGGCTCGCGGCGCTCTACTGCAACAGGGCGGAGGCGGAGGCGATCTGCGCCACCGGGCTCAACGCCGCCCGCGCCGCGGCCGAGGCGCTGGTCGCCCGCGGCGTCGGCCGCGCGGTGGTGACCAACGGCCCGCTGCCCGCGGCCGACGCCGGCTGCCACGGCGTCGTGACGTTGCGCCCGGATCAGTCGCCGATCCGCTCCGTCACCGGCGCCGGCGACGCGCTAATCGCGGCGCACCTCGCCGCCCATCTGCGCGGAAAGCGGCCCGAGGAGGCGCTGGCGGCGGGACTGGCGGCGGCGCGGGCGCGCGCAGCGTAGCGCCCGCCGTCGGCCAGATGCGGCCGCGCGGATCAGGAGCCCGGTCGATGGCCTTCACAGAGCCAGCGAGGGCCGCCGCTCCCGCGCGCCCGGTCGCAGAAGTTGCGCCTGCCGCGCGTCGCCGGCGTCACTCGTCGAGGAAGCTGCGGAGCTTGCGCGACCGGCTCGGGTGCTTGAGTTTGCGCAGCGCCTTCGCCTCGATCTGGCGGATGCGCTCGCGGGTGACGCTGAACTGCTGGCCGACCTCCTCCAGCGTGTGGTCGGTGTTCATGCCGATGCCGAAGCGCATGCGCAGCACCCGCTCCTCGCGCGGAGTCAGCGAGGCCAGCACCCGCGTCGTCGTCTCCTTGAGGTTGGACTGGATCGCGCTGTCGAGCGGCAGGATCGCGTTCTTGTCCTCGATGAAGTCGCCGAGCTGGCTGTCCTCCTCGTCGCCGATCGGCGT
>DAINOD010000080.1:0-15482 GCA_036735545.1 Rubrimonas sp.
CACCTCGACAAGAGCATTCCCGAGGACGTGGCCTTCGCCGAGAGCCGCATCCGCCGCGAGACCATCGCGGCGGAGGACATCCTGCACGACATGGGCGCCTTCTCGATCATCGCCTCGGACAGCCAGGCGATGGGTCGTGTCGGCGAGGTGATCATCCGCACATGGCAGACCGCCCACAAGATGCGCGTCCAGCGCGGCCGCCTGCCCGAGGAGCAGGGCGACAACGACAACTTCCGCGTCCGCCGCTACGTCGCCAAATACACCGTCAACCCCGCCATCGCGCACGGGATCGGCCACGAGATCGGCTCGGTCGAGGTCGGCAAGCGGGCCGACCTGTGCCTGTGGAGCCCGGCCTTCTTCGGCGTGAAGCCCGAGATGGTGCTGGTCGGCGGGACCATCGCCTGCGCCCAGATGGGCGACCCCAACGCCTCGATCCCCACGCCGCAGCCGGTATACACCCGGCCGATGTTCGGCGCTTTCGGGCGGTCGGTGGAGCGCGGGGCGGTCACCTTCGTCTCCGCCGCAGCCGAGGCGGCCGGGGTGCGGGGGCGACTGGGGCTGGCCAAGGACGTCGTGACGGTGAAGAACACCCGCGGCGGGATCGGCAAGGCGGCGATGAAGCTGAACGACCATTGCCCCGCCATCGAGGTGCATCCGGAGACCTACGAGGTGCGGGCGGACGGGGCGCTGCTGACCTGCGAGCCGGCGACCGTTCTGCCGATGGCGCAGCGCTACTTCCTGTTCTGACGCGGTGGTCGCGGGTCAAGGCGCGCTGGAAGTGAGAGGCGTTGAGGGAAGCCGAGCCCCGGGCGGCCCGCCCGCCGCGGCGTCGGGCGCGGCCCAGGGTCCGGACGCGCGCGCCCGGCGGAGGGGCTCTCCGGGTTAGCCCTCCAGCAGGAGCTTCGTGTCTCGCGGCGTGAGCGCGGGTCGGTCCTGCTCGGGCGTCGCGACCAGCGCGGCCGCGGCGGCGTTGGCGTAGCGGGCGGCGGCTTCGAGCGGCGCGCCCCCGGCGAGCCGCGCGGCCAGGGCGCCGATAAGGGCGTCGCCCGCGCCATGGGTGCTGGCCACGGTCACGGCGTGTCCTGCGATGAAGGCCGGCTCGGCGTCTCGCCGGGCGACGAGGAGCCCGGCCGCGCCCAGCGTCACCATCACCTGCGGCGCCATGCCGAGAAGGACCGCCGCGGCTGCGCCGGCGGCTTCCGGCGTCTCGACCGACCCGCATCCGGCGAGCATCTCGGCCTCGATCTCGTTCACGACCAGCAGATCGAGCCGGGACGCCAGCGCCGCCGGCAGTTCCCGGGCGGGCGCGGCGTTCAGCGCCACGCGGGCGCCGGCCGCCTTCGCGATCGTCGCCGCGGCGATGTTGATCTCCGCGCGCACCTCGTTCTGGAGCAGCAGCACGTCGCAGGCCGCCAGCGCTGCGCTGCGCCCGAGCATGGCCGACGAGATCTCCCAGTTGCTGCCGGGAACGATGACGGCGCCGTAGTCGCCCCCGGCGTCGAAGATCGCCACGGACATCCCGGAGCCGCAGCCGTCGAGCCGCGCGACATCCGCCGTCTCCACCCGCGCCGCGCGCAGGCTCGCGAGCAGGGCGTCGCCGAAGCCGTCGCGCCCGACCGCGCCGACGAAGCTGGTCGCGGCCCCGTGGCGCGCCGCCTCGACGGCCTGGTTGCCGCCCTTGCCGCCGCACTTCCAGCCCCACGCCTCGCCGAACAGCGTCTCGCCCCTGCGCGGCCGGTCGGCGCCGGTGACGAGGATGTCGTAGTGCAGGCTGCCCACCACGGTGACGCGCCCCTCGCCCGGCCTCATCGCCGCGTCGCCTTCCGCCGGCTTCGAACCGACTGGATCGTCTTCTCGAGGTTGCGCTGCGCGGAGGCGGGGTCGCGCTGCGCGACGGCGACGAACACCACGTCGACGATGTTGAGCTGCGCCACCCGCGCCGCGGCGTTCTCGCCGGTCAGAGGGGAGCCCTGCGCCGTCGAACAGAGCGTGACGTCGCCCATCACGCCCAGCGTGGAGCCCTTGTGATTGGTGATGACGACGAGCGACGCGCCGGCCGCCTTCGCGATCCCTGCCGCATCGATGACCGCGTCGGTCTCGCCCGAATGCGAGAAGGCCACGACCACGTCGCCCGGTCCCAGCAGCGACGCCGACATCGCCATCATGTGCGCGTCGTCCTGCACGCTGACCCGCACCCCGATACGCAGGAACTTGTGCGCGGCGTCGCGCGCGATCTGCGCCGATCCGCCGAGGCCGTAGAAGTCGCGCGATCCCGCCGCATAGACCACGTCCGCCGCCCGCTGCAGATCGGCCGGATCGAGGATCGCCAGCGTCTCCTCCAGCGCCTGGATCGAGGTCCTGAAAACCTTCTGCATGATCGTCGCGACGCCGTCGTCGGGCGAAAGCTCCTCGTGCAGTTCGGCCGTCGGCAAGCGGTTGTAGGCGGCGAGACTGGCGCGAAAGTCGCGGTAGCCCTCGAAGCCGAGCTTCTTGGCCACCTTGACCACCATCGCCTGCGACACGCCGACCGCGTCGGCGACGTGCTGCAGCGGCGTCTGGTCGGTGAAGTCGCGGCTTCCCATGACCATGTCCACGACGCGCGCCTCCAGCGCGGTCAGCTGCGGCAGCATCATCCGGATGCGCGGGCCGACCGCGCGCGGCCCGGAGCCCGCCGGATCGCCGAGGTGCTTCACCGCCGAAGGATGCGCTGCTGGACTATACGCTGCGCGGCGGTGGCGTTCTGCGCCGCAATCGCCGCCGCCAGCGCATTGTCTGCGTCAAGCCGGTCGATGGTCTCCAGCATGGTCTCCACGATCATGATGTTGGCCTCGCACTCCGCCACGGGGTCCAGACCCGTGAAGTCCGGAAACGTATCGAAGTATATGACGCCGGCGTAGCCGTCATGCCTGATCTGGCGCAGCAACTCGATCGTCTGCTGGGTGTGGACGGCGCCCACCATCAGCCCATCGTCGCGCTTTGCGTAGCCGTCGTTCAGGTGGACGCCGAGCACGCGGCTCTTCCGCGCGACGATCATCGCCGCGTAGGCGGGCTGCTCGTCGGCGTAGAGCATGTGCGCGAAGTCGAGCGTGACGCCCAGATTGGGCCGGTCGGCCTCGGCGATGGCGAGCAGGGTGGTCGCGGCGTCGGGCAGCAAGGCGAAGGCGCGGGGCTCGTTGGGCTTGTATTCGATGCTCACGTCCATGGCGGGGATGTGGTCGGCGACCGCCCGCAGTCCCTCGACCTCCCATTCCCAGAGTTGCGCGTAGTCCGCCTGGAACGGCGTGTCGAAGCCGTCCTGGCCCAGCCAGATCGTCATCAGGTTGACGCCCGCGGCGGCGGCGGCGTCCATGCCCGCCCTGGTCAGGTCGATCGCCTTGCGGCGCAGGCCGGCGTCGGGATTGCTGAACGCGCCAAGCTTGAAGCCGGGATCGGTGTAGTAGCGCATCGCGAAGCCGTTGATCTCGAGCCCGTGATCGCGCGCGGCCCGGATCGTGCTCCCGTCGCCTGCGACATGGTCGGGGTAGTTGAGGTCGAGATGGGTGAGGCCGGGCACCGTGGCCGCGCGCCGCGCCATCTCGGTCACGGACGGCTTCGCCGAGCCCTTTCCCCAGAACAGCTCCGGCGCCGACGCGAAGGAGTTGAGACGCGAGGCGTACCGCGCGCGGAATGGGCCTTTCGACGTCGGTGAGGTCATCCGTCTGTTCCGCTTGCCTGAATGGACTTGCCGCAGGCAGTGATACACTGTCTCGGCCTATTCCGTAAAGTTGCATCGTCGGGGAAGGACGGGCGCGGGAGCCATCCAGATCAAACGCCAATACAAAACAGTAGGATAATGAAAACCCCGTGCGCGCCCCGCGGGCGCTCAGCGGGCTGCAACCGCAAACTTCACGAATGTGGTTGACGCAAGAAAGCAAAGTTGTGAAGCTGGCTCTGTGGCGACCCGTCGGCGGTTCGGACGTCACGCTGACGGGAGGCATGCAGTCATGACGGCGATCACCGATCCCACATCGGTCCGGTCCGAGCGGCGGTTCGGGTTCCTGCAACGAAACCCGGGGCTGGTGCCGCCGCTCGGTCTGCTGGTGCCGCTGGTGTTGCTGATCGTCGCCATCAGCGTCATCAACCCCGTGTTCCTCGACGGCAGGAACGTCTTCAACGTCTTCCGCCAGATCGCGGTGTTCCTGATCCTGGGAACCGGCATGACGATCGTCATGGCGGCGCGCGGCATCGACCTGTCGGTCGGCTCCACCGTGGCGCTTGCGGGCTGCGTCGCGGGGCTCGTGCTCAAGAGCGGCGTCCTGCCCGACGGCCTCATCTCGGCGCTGGCGGTGGTCGTCGCGATGGCGGTCGGCGCGGCGGTGGGCTTCGTGAACGGCTTTGCGGTGACGGTCCTGAAAGTGCCGCCGCTCATCGTCACGCTGGGCACGCTCACGGCGGTCCGGGGCCTCGCCTATCTCGTGATGGGCTCCGATCAGGTGCGCAACTTCCCCTCGGAATTCCTCTGGATCGGCCAGGGACGCCTCCTCGGCATCCCGGCGGCGGGGCTGATCGCCCTGCTGGTCGTGCTCGGCGGCGCCTTCCTGATGAACCGCACCCGCTTCGGCGCCTATGTGCTGGCGGTCGGCGGAGACCGCAGCGCCGCGATCCGCGCCGGCATCCGCGTGAGATACTACGAGTGGGGCGCCTACATGATCTGCGGCGCGCTCGCCGGGCTCGCCGGGGCCATGCTGGCGGCGCGGCTGAACGCGGCGCAGGCGGTGCTCGGCGCGACCATGGAGCTGCACGCCATCGCCGTCGTGGTGCTGGGCGGCACCTATCTGTTCGGCGGCTACGTCACGCTGCTCGGCACCCTGTTCGGCGCGATCTTCCTCGGCGTCGCGGAGAACGGGCTGCTGCTGATGAACGTGCCGTTCTACTGGCAGCAGATCGTCATCGGCATGACGCTCGTCGTCGCCGTGGCCATCCAGCTCTACCGCTTCCGTCGTCAGGGCATGACGGGCGGCTGAACCACCCGGCGCATCCGCAATCGGAGCGCCGTCAAACACCCGGGAGGAGACACGATGAGAAACACCCTATCCCGCCTCGCCCTCGGCGCCGCTCTGGCGCTGTCGGCGAACGCCGCCGCGGCCCAGGCGCCGCTGAGGATCGGCTACGCGCCGCCGGTCTACGACACCCTCGACTATTTCGGCCAGTTCGCCGCCGGCTTCCGCGAGGAGATGGAGCGCCGCGGCGTCGCGATCGAGTTCACGGCCCGCGCATCCACGGCCGAGGCGAACGTCCAGCAGCAGCTCGACATCGTGGACGACCTCGTCACCCTGGGCATGGACTATATCATCGTCGGACCGATCGACTATTTCGGCATCGTGCCCGCGATCCAGGAGGCGAACGAGGCCGGCATCCCGATCATCGTCATCAACCACCTCGACGTGCACCCGGAGGACGCGGGCGTCGATGTGCTGGCCTACAGCGGCTACTCCCACGCCGAGGGCGGCAAGATCACGGCCGACTGGGCGCTGGAGAACATGCTCCGCGCGGGCGACAAGGTCGGGCTGATGTTCGCGGAGCCCGGCAACCAGATCTCCGAGCAGCGCGTGGGCACCGCGCGCGACATCTGGCGCGAGGCGGGCGTCGAGATCGCCTTCGAGCACTACGCCTACTGGGAGCAGGCGCGGGCCTTCGACGCCACCGAGCGGCTGATGCTCGCCAACCCCGACGTCAGGGCGATCTATGCCGCCAACAGCGGGATGGCGATGGGGGTCGCGGGGGCGCTCAACGGCATGGGCCGCAACGACGTCGCGGTGTTCGGCTACGGCGCGGTGTCGCCGGAACTCGACATGATATGGGAAGGCCTCATCGCCGGTTCGATCTTCCGCGACAGCCTGTCGAGCGGCCGCTACGTCGCCGACGCGATCATCCGGCACGCGGCCGGCGAGGCCATCGAGAGGCAGTATCCGCTCGACATGGTCATGGTGTCGTCGCGCGAGGACATCCTTACCAAGGTGCCCGAGGGCGCCCTGCGGCTGATGGACAACTGGCCCGAGGTCGAGAAGGAGTTGCCGGATGCTCGCAACTGAGACGCGCGGGCGTCCCGCCCCGGTCGCCGGAGGGGAGATCCTGCTGTCGCTGCGCGACATCAGGAAGACCTTCGGCGGGGTGGAGGCGCTGCGCGGCGCGACCATGGAGGTGCGGCGCGGCGAGGTGACGGCGCTGGTCGGCGACAACGGCGCCGGCAAGTCCACCCTGATCAAGACGATCATGGGCGTGCACCAGCCGACCTCCGGGACGATAGTCCTGGAGGGTCAGGAGATCCGCGTCGCCGACCCCGAGGCGGCGCGCCGCCTGGGGATCGAGGCGATCTACCAGGACCTCGCGCTGGTCGGCACGTTCGATCTCGTCCAGAACTTTTTTCTCGGGCGCGAGCGCGTGAAGTCCTATCTCGGCGGCCTGATCTCGGTGCTCGACAAGCCCGCGATGCGCGCCGAGGCGATGAGGGTGCTGACCGAGCGCGTCGGCATCCGCATCGGCAACCCCTACGCCAGCGCCTTCGTCATGTCCGGCGGCCAGCGGCAGGCGGTGGCGATCGGCCGGGCGATCCACTCCGAGGCCCGGCTCATCATCATGGACGAGCCGACGGCGGCGCTGGGGGTCGAGGAGACGGAGCGGGTGCTGACGATCATCGAACGTCTGCGCGATCAGGGACTTACGGTGCTCGTCGTCAGCCACAACCTCGAACACGTGTTCCGCTGCGCCGACTCCATCGCCGTCATGCATGGCGGCAAGGTCGCGACGCAGGTTCGCAAGGACACGGTCAGCCGGCAGGACATCGTCGGCCACATCATGGGCTCGCGCCTGCGCGCCTGACCCTGTCGTCCGGGCTGCAGGCTCCGCAAGGCGCCCGCAGCTTTTCCCGCCGACCGGCGCCGGGCGCGAGCCGGCCGCGGCGCTCGCGAGCGTCGCGTCTACTTCAGAAAAACAAGGAAAGCGCCGCCTGCGACAAGCGAAAAGCCGACCAGATGGTTCCAGCGGATCGGCTCGCCGAGATAATACACCGAGAACGCCGCGAATACGGCCAGCGTGATCACCTCCTGTATCGTCTTCAGTTCCGCAGCGGAAAAATGGCCGTGACCGATGCGGTTGGCCGGAACCTGCAGGCAGTACTCGAAGAAGGCGATGCCCCAGCTGACGAGGATCACCGCATAGAGAGGGGCCGCCTTGAACTTGAGATGCCCGTACCAGGCGAAGGTCATGAAGACGTTGGAGGCGACCAGCAGCAGGATCGCCGTGAGCGGCGCGGGCATTCTGGCTCCTGTGGGCGCCCTGTCAGGGGCGGGGACGGCGGCGGCGCGGTTCGGGCGGCGGGTCGTAGCCGGCGCCGCCCCACGGGTTGCAGCGCAGGATGCGCCACGCCGTCAGGAGGCCGCCCCGCAACGCGCCGTGCTTCTCCAGCGCCTCGAGCGCATAGGCCGAGCAGGTGGGCTGGAAGCGGCAGTGCATTCCGACGATGGGCGAGAAGGTGGCGCGGTAGAGCCTGACCGGCGCCGCCATCAGCCACGCCATCGGGCTCAAGGTCGCGCCTCGCGGATCGCCCGCACCACCGTCCATGCGCTGACCAGCGCGAAGACCGCGACGCCCGCCAGCGCGGCGGCGTGGCCCCACCAGACCGGCAGGCGCAGGATGAAGGTCGTCTCGACGTAGAAGCCGTCGCCCATCTTGTCGATGAGCCCCAGCGCCATCCGCCACGCCAGCAGCGCCGCGCCGGCGGTCATCAAAAGGGCGCCGAGAACCTCGACCCAGGCGTTCACGCGCGGGCCGAGCGGCTTCAGCGCGATGTCCACGGTGATGTGGCCGCGCCGCCACTGGCAGAGCGGCAGGAAGGCGGCCACGGCGAAGGCGACGCCGAGTTGGGTCAGTTCGTAGTCGCCGGGCACCGGTCCTAGGCCGAGCGGGATCAGCGCCCGCCCGGTCACGCTGGCGACCGTGGTCAGCATGATCGCCAGCAGCGCCAGCCCGCCCGCCATCGCCATGGCGTAGGCGAGGCTTCCGACGAGACGGTCGATCAGACGGACCATGGGCGCTCCCGAAGTTGGTCGGGCGCGGCCGGGGCCGCGCCCGAGAGGGTCAGTTCGTCGCCTGCTCGGCCACGAGCCGCCTGGCAGCCTCGACCAGCGCGGCGCCGTCGATGCCGCGGCCGCTCATCTCGGCGACCCACTTGTCGACCACGCCCGAGGCCGCCTCGCGCCAGCGCGCCGTCTCGGCTTCGTCCAGCACGATGATGGGGTTGCCCTGGCGCTGGGCGATCTCGCGGCCCACGACGTCGCCCTCGTCCATCGCCCGGCCGAACAGCGCGGCGGCGTCGGCGCCGGAGTTGCTGTCGATCACCGCGCGCAGATCCTCGGGCAGGGCGGCGTAGCTGTCCTTGTTCATCGCCAGAACGAAGGTCGCCGTGTAGAGGCCGCGGTCGCCAGACAGCTCGGTGTGGCTGTCGACCAGTTCCGCGACGCGCAGGGGCGCGGTGACCTCCCACGGGATCACCACGCCGTTGATGACGCCCCGCGACAGCGACTCGGGCACCGCCGGCACCGGCATCCCCACCGCCGTCGCGCCGAGGTCGGTCAGCATGCCGGTGACGATCCGCGTCGGGCCGCGGAAGGTGCGCCCCTGCATGTCCTCCAGCTTCTCGACCGCGCCGCCCTTGACGTGCAGCAGACCCGCGCCGTGGGTGTGGAACAGGATCGGGTGGACCTCCTCGAACTCGGCCATCGCGTATTCGCGCGCATAGGCGTCGAAGGCGCGGCTGGTGGCCTCGCCGGTCGTCACCATGAAGGGAAGCTCGAAGGCCTCCGAGCGCGGGAAGCGGCCGGGGGTGTAGCCCAGCACGGTCCACACGATGTCGACGACGCCGTCGCGGGCCTGATCGTAGAGCGAGGGCGGGGCGCCGCCGAGCTGCATCGAGGGATAGTGCTCGATGCGGATGCGGCCGTTGGATTGCTCCTGCACCCGGGCGATCCACGGCTCGATGGCCCTGGCGGGCACCGGGGCCTGCATGGAGAGCATCTGGTGCAGCCGCAGGGTCACGTCCTGCGCCGCGGCCTGGGCGGCCAGGGCCGCCGAGGCGGCGAGACCGAGCGCGAGGGCGCGCAAGCTGGTCATGGAAACCTCCCTTTTTTCATGGGCGCGAATCGCGCGCACAGAAAGGTAACCGTTGCGCGCGCCTCGTCCATCGCCGCCTCAGTCGAGGCCGCCCCGCCGACGCGCCCAGACCGTCACGGCGATGGGGATGGTCATGGTGATCGCGATGGCCACGCTCGCCATGGCCATGCCGAGGCCCACCGAGCCCTGCTCGAACTGCCGCCAGACGAACAGCGCCACGGTGCGCACCCCCACGGGCGCGAGCAGCACGGTCGCCACCAGCTCCCGCGCCGCGACGGCGAAGACCAGCAGCATCGCCGCCAGCAGCGCCGGCGCGATCAGCGGCAGCACCACGCGCAGGAACACGCGCGCCGCCGAGGCGCCCGAGACGCGCGCGGCGTCCTCCAGCGTCGGCGATATCTGGCGCAGCGCGGCGTTGGCGTAGCGCACCGGATAGGGCAGCAGCAGGCAGCAATAGGCCAGCATCAGCACCCAGACGGTGTTGTAGGGCGTCGCAGGCAGCCAGGGCTGGGTCCAGAACAGGATCAGCCCCACCGCCAGCACGATGCCCGGCACCGCGTTCGGCGTCAGGGTGAGGAAGTCCAGCGCCCGCGCCGCCCGCGATGGGCTGCGCACCACCACCCAGGCCGCCAGCGCCCCGATCAGCCCCGTGACCAGCGCCGCGCCGGCCCCCAGCGCCAGCGAGGTGCGCAGGGCCTCCAGCGCCCCGCCGCGGTCGGCCAGCAGGGCCTCGAAATGAACGGTGGAGAAGTTGGACGCCGCCAGCCCGCCCGAGATCGTGCGCGTGCCCGCCGTCGCCAGCACCGCAGCGATGGGCACGACGGCGCCGACGAAGCCGACCGCGGCGAAGGCGGCGAGCGCCGGCAGCGTCGAGGCGCCCAGCGGCAGGAGGTCGGCGGATCTGGGCTTGCCGGCCAGCGTGCGGAAGTCGCGGCGGTTCACCACCCATTGCTGGATCAGAAAGGCCGCCGCGGCCAACGCCACCAGCATCATCGCGAGCGTCGCCGCGCCGGGCAGGTCGATGGGAAAGTCCGACAGCTTGCGCTCGATCCCGGTCACCAGCACGAGGAACCCCGAGCGGGAGGCGAGCGCGTAGGGCGTGCCGAACTCCTCGATCGCCATGGCGAAGACCAGCAGCAGGCTCGCGGCCAGCGCCGGCGTGGAGAGCGGCAGCGTGATGCGCCAGAACGCGGCCCAGGGCCCGGCGCCGGAGACGCGCGCGGCGTCGCGGTAGCGACCGCCGACCGCGCCCACGGTGCGCGACACCGCGAGATAGACCACGGGAAAGACGTTCAGCGTCATGACGAACACGACGCCCCAGTAGGAGAACAGGAACGGCCCGAGGTTCACGCCGACAAGCTGCTGCAGATAGCCCCGCGGCTGCAGCGTCATGATCCAGCCCAGCGCCGCGATGTAGGGCGGGATGGCGAAGGGGATCAGGAACACCACGTCCCAGAACCCCGCCCCCGGCACGCGGAACAGCCCCCGCAGCACGCCCAGCGGCACGGCCAGCGCCGCCGACAGCGCGACCACCCCCACACCCACCAGCACCGTGTTGCGCGCCCAGCCGACAAGCTGCGGGTCCGCCAGCGCGGGCAGGGCGCGCGCGAAGGGCTCGGCGAGGCTGCCGCGCGCGATGTGGGGGAAGATCGCCTGCAGGACGACGAAGGCGAGCGGCGCCGCCACCAGGACCAGCAGCACCGGCACGACGACGGCGGCGATGGCGCCGCCGCCTGTCTTCATCGCCCCGTTCCCGTCGCGCGGGGCGTCTGGGCCCGGAGCGTCAGGGCTTGCCGACCGCGGTCGCGAAGCGCGCCAGCGTGGCGGCGCGGTCGGTGGCGGGGTCGACCTCCATGACCTTCAGATCCGCGATCAGCGGCCGGTCCGCGGGCACGTCGGCGCGGGCGGGCATCAGGTTCACCGCGGCGACCATCGCCTGACCCTCGTCGGACAGCACGTAGTCGATGAAGGCGCGCGCGCCCTCCGGGTTCGGGGCGGTGGACAGGATCATCATCGGCCGCGGCGCGATCACGGTGCCGCTGTCGGGCACGATGACCTCGAGGCTCTCGCCGGCGGCGGCCTGGTTGAAGGCGATGTAGTCGACCGCGCCGAACACGACCGCCTTGGCGCCCTGCAGCACCGGGTTCATCGCCTGCGCGTTGGCGCCCGGCACGATCATGCCGTTGGCGCCGAGGCCCTCGAACAGCGCCCACCCGTAGTCGGGGCTGGCCGACAGCGCAGCGACCAGCTCATAGGCCGAGCCGGAGCTTGCCGGGTCGGGCATGGTCACGAGATCCTTGAAGGCCTCGCCGGCCAGATCGGCCCAGTCGGTCGGCCGCGGCGTGCCGCTGGTCGGGTTCCACGCGATGGCCAGCGCCGCGATGCCCTGCGCGACCCAGTTGTCGCCCTTGAGGAAGTCCGGCACCGCGGCCGCGTTGGCCGCGCCGTGCGGCTGGAGCATGTCGCGGGCGTCGAAGTCGAGCGCGGTGTCGACCGAGGCCGAGATCACGATGTCGGCCACCGGGCTGCCGGATTCAGCCTCGAGGCGGGCCATCACCTGACCGGTGGTGGCCTGGAAGACGTCGACCCGGGTGCCCGTCGCGGCCTGGAAGCCGGCGGCGAGGTTCTCGATCAGGTTGGCCGGCCCGGCGGTGTAGACGGTGACGTTCTGGGCGAGGGCCGCGCCCGGCAGGGCGAAGGCCGCCAGAATGGCGAGCGGTTTCAGCGACATGGGTTGTCTCCTAGGATGTCGGATGCGGAGCGGGGAACCAGCGCGCCTGCGCCCAGTCGACGGCGAGGCCGGTCTCGGCCCCGTCGGTCAGGCGGGCGGGGGCGGGCAGTTCGACGGTCAGGCCGGGCGAGAGGCGCAGGTGGGCGGCGTAGCCGTCGCCGCGGAACTGACAGCGCAGCACGGCGGCGCGCGCCGCCGTGCCGCCGGGCGCCATGGCGCGGCGCGGCACGAACAGCGCGCCCGGTCCGTCGGGGGCGAAGCCCGGCGGCGGGGTCAGGGCCAGCGCGCCTCCGTCGAGGATGAGGCGGCCGCCCCCGGACGCGCCCTCGGCGACCAGACCGAGCTTGAGAAAGCCCGCGACGGCGGCGGAGGCGGGCTCTGCGACCAGCGCCTCTGGCGCGTCGAGCTGCAGCACCTCGCCGCCCCGCAGCACCGCGACCCTGTCGGCCATGGCGAAGGCCTCGGCGTGGTCGTGGGTGACGTAGACCGCGGTCAACCCCAGCCGGCGCACCAGCGCCGCGATGTCCACCACCAGCGTCTCGCGCAGTTCGCGGTCGAGGTTGGACAGCGGCTCGTCGAACAGCAGCACCGAGGGGCGCCCGACGACGGCTCGCGCCAGCGCAACCCGCTGCTGCTGGCCGCCCGACAGCGTGCCGGGCTGGCGGTCGGCGAGGTGGTCGAGGCCGACCAGCGCCAGCGCCTCGGCGACCCGGCCGGCGCGTTCGGACCGCGCGACGCCGCGCATCTCCAGCGGAAAGGCGACGTTGCCGGCCACGCTCATGTGCGGCCACAGCGCGTAGTCCTGAAAGACCATGCCGACGCCGCGCGCCTCGGGCGGCAGAAAGCGCCCTGTCGCCGCGCAGGCGACAACCGTGTCGCCCAGCGAGACGCGTCCCTCGGTCGGCGCGGCGAGGCCCGCGAGCAGGCGCAGCAGTGTCGTCTTGCCGCAACCTGAGGGGCCGAGCAACGCGACGGTCTCGCCGGCTGCGACGGAGAGGTCGACGCCGCGCAGGACCACGGTCTCGCCGAAGCGCTGGCCGACGGCCTCCAGCGTCACGGTCCGTCCCTGCGCGCCCGCGACGTCGAACATCGGCCCTCCCCTGCGATGCGCGGGTGGTAACGACGCCGAATAGTCTTGTCGACTGCGGAAGTATTACAGAATTATGACGACCTGCTTCAGCCGATGGTCCCGAGCGCCGGGAAGGCTTCGAGCAGCCAGAAGGCCAGGGTTTCGAAACGTCCCGTGGCCATCAGCAGCCCGACGCCGACCAGCAGCCCGCCCATGGCGGTCTCCACGGTCCCCATGTGCCGCCGGAAGCCGCGCATGAAGCGCATGAAGGGCCGCACGAACAGCGCCGCGATCAGGAACGGCAGGCCGAGCCCGGCGGCGTAGACGGCCAGCATCGCCACGCCGGCACCGATGGTCTCGCGCGCGCCGGCCAGCGCCAGGATCGTGCCGAGGATCGGCCCGATGCAGGGCGTCCAGCCGAAGGCGAAGGCGAGGCCGATCACGTAGGCGCCCGCCAGCCCGCCCGCGCCGCGCCCCGCCTGGAAGCGCGCCTCGCGGTAGAGGAACGGAATGTGGTCGTAGCCCGAGAACTGCAGCGCGCCCGCAACCGCGACCAGCAGCGCCAGCGGCACGGCCGCGTCCTCGAGCGCCAGCGCGAAGTCGGCGCCCTGCAGCGCGACCGCCAGCGCCCACAGGGCCGCCATGATCGCGACCGTGACCAGCGACCGCTTCAGACCGATGAAGTGCTGGCCGAGGACGTAGATCACGAGGCCGGCGATGATCCCGAACAGATGCTTGTTGGCCAGCAGCACCTGCCCGACGACCGAAGCGGTCGCCCCGAGCGCCACGAACACCGTCGCAAGCCCAGCCACGAAGGCCAGCGCCGAGGCGAAGACGGCGCGCGTGACCGCGTCGCGCGACAAGGCCAGCGCGAGCACGCCGACGCTGCCGGCCAGCGCGCCGAACGAGACCACGCCCGGCCGCCCGCCCGACAGGATCAGCGCGCCGAAGGCGACCGCCATCAGCGCCACCGCGACCCCGGCGAGGCGGGTCACCATCCGCTCCTCGCGCCCGGGATCGGTCATGTGCTCGAGCGACTGGCCGGAGATGTAGGCGAGGTAGGGCGGGGCCAGCGGCAGCACGCAGGGCGACAGGAAGCTCAGCACGCCCCCGGCGAAGGCCAGCATTATTCCAAGATCGCCGCCCATCGCCCGCCCTCCCTCGCTGCCCCGGACTTACGCCTGCCCGGTCCATGCGTCGAGGCGATGCGTCTTCACGTCATCGCGTGCGGCCGTCACCGGGTCTGGGCGGCGAGCCAGGCCACGACGTCCTCCACCTCCGCGGCGGTCAGCACGGTCTCGGGCCGGGCGGCGGCGTCGGGGTCGTAGGGGGGCAGGTCGTAGAAGGCGTGCCCCAGCGCGGCGGGCGCGGCGATGGCCAGATTGACCACCGCCAGCCGCAGCGCGCCCACGTCCAGCCGTCCGCCGACGCCGCTCAGCGCGGGGCCGACCGCCTCGGCGTCGCGCGGGGGAGGGGGGGCGCCGGGCAGGGCGTGGCACTGGGCGCAGAGCCGCTCCGCGACGCGCGCGCCGCGCGCCGCGTCGCCGGGCGGGGTGGCGAGCCCGTCGGCCGGCGTGCCCCCGGTCAGCGGTGCTGGAATGCGCGCGCCGTCGACCACGGTGTAGGCGCGCGGCTGCGCGTCGCCTGCGAGCGCGGGCGCGGCGAGCAGCGCGAGGGTGGCGAGGGCGCGGATCATGCCCTTGGGTCTAGCCCCGCGCGCGCCTGCTGAGCAACCCGCTTGCCGGGCGGGCGCGCCGGCCCTATCGACAGATCATGGACGACGCCGACGCCGAACTCGACGCCCGCGGGCTGCTGTGCCCGCTGCCGGTGCTGCGCGCGCGCAAGCGGCTGCAGGGGCTTGCGGCCGGCGCGACCCTGCGGATGCTGGCCGACGATCCGGCGGCGGCGGTGGATGTGCCGCATTTCTGCGCCGAGGCCGGCCACGCGCTGCTGGCGCAGGGCCCCGCCGAGGGCGGCGCGCGCGCCTACCTCATCCGCAAGGGCGGCTGAAGCGGGGGGCGGCGGGCTCAGAAATCGGTCGGCGCGCCGCCCTCGCGCCTGCGCCGCGCCACGAAGTCCTCCAGCGCCTCGCGCACGGCGGGGTCCATCGGCGGCGCCTCGAAGTCGGCCAGCGCCTGCGCCGCGAGCCTGCCGGCGCGCGCCGGGGTCTCGACCGCGCCGCCCTCCACCCAGCTCTCGTAGTTGCGCCAGTCCGACAGGAACGGGCTGTAGAAGGCGGTCTCGTAGCGGTCCTGGGTGTGCTGGACGCCGAAGAAGTGCCCGCTCGGCCCCACCTCGGCGATGGCGTCGACCGCCACGTCCGCCGCCGTCGCGCCGACCGGGGCCATGTAGCGGATCATCTGCTGCAGCGTCTCGCAGTCCATCACGAACTTCTCGTAGGAGGCGCAGAGCCCGCCCTCCAGCCAGCCGGCGGCGTGATAGACCAGATTGGTCCCCGAACTCAGGCAGGCCCACAGGCTGAACGCGCTCTCCCACGCCGCCTGCGCGTCGGGCGCGTTGGCGGCGCAGGCGTTG
>DAINOD010000081.1:0-15222 GCA_036735545.1 Rubrimonas sp.
TGGTCTGGCTGGAGAATTTCGGATCGGGCACCTTGACCGACAGCACGCAGGTCAGGCCCTCGCGCGCGTCGTCGCCCGACAGCGCGACCTTCTCCTTCTTCAGCGCGCCCGAACTTTGGGCGTAGCCGTTCACCGCCCGCGTCAGCGCGCCGCGAAAGCCCGCGAGGTGGGTGCCGCCGTCCTTCTGCGGAATGTTGTTGGTGAAGACGAGCGTGTTCTCGTAGTAGCTGTCGTTCCACCACAGCGCGACCTCGACGGTCACGCCGTCGCGCTCGCCCACGGCGTAGATCGGCTGCTCGAAGATCGGCTTTTTCAGCGTGTCGAGGTGGCGGACGAAGGCGCGCACCCCGCCTTCGTAGCGCATGACCTCCTCGCGGTGCTCGGCCCCGCGCTCGTCGCGCAGCACGATCCGCACGCCGGAGTTCAGGAAGGCGAGCTCGCGCAGCCGATGCTCCAGCGTGCGGAAGTCGTAGTCGATGTGGCTGAAGGTCTGCAGCGAGGCGAGGAAGCGCACCTCGGTGCCCTTGCGCCCCTCCGACGGGCCGGTGACGGAGACGGACTTGACCGTCTCGCCGCCCTCGAAGCGGGCGTGATGCTCGCGCCCCTCGCGCCAGATGCGCAGCTCAAGCCAGTCCGACAGGGCGTTCACCACAGAGACGCCGACGCCGTGCAGGCCGCCCGAGACCTTGTAGCTGTTCTGGTTGAACTTGCCGCCCGCGTGGAGCTGGGTCATCACGACCTCGGCCGCCGAGACCCCCTCCTCATCGTGGATGGCGGTGGGGATGCCGCGGCCGTTGTCGACCACCGAGACCGAGCCGTCGGCGTGCAGCGTCACCCGCACGCTGTCGGCGTGGCCGGCCAGCGCCTCGTCGATGGCGTTGTCGACCACCTCGTAGACCATGTGGTGCAGGCCCGAGCCGTCGTCGGTGTCGCCGATATACATGCCCGGCCGCTTGCGCACGGCTTCAAGGCCCCGCAGCACCTTGATGCTGTCGGCGCCGTATTCCGGCTCGTTCGGCGTTTCGGTCATGGATGGCGTTTCCCTGGTTCAGCTCGCCGCGATGGCGACGCCAGCGGCGCCGAGGGCGCCGCCGGACAAACGGTTGACCGTGCGCACCGCGCGGGCCGAGGTGAAGGCGCGCCCGGCCCGCGCGGCGAGCCCGGCCCAGATCAGCCCGCCGCCCACGCAGATGACGACGATGACGGCGAGGATCGCCGCCACGTCGGCGGCGCCGAGGCGCGCGACGTCGAAAAAGCCCGGGAACACCGCGAGATAGAACAGCATCGCCTTGGCGTTGCCGAGGTTCAGCACCGCCCCTTGCGTGAAGCCGCGCGCCAGATCGGCCCGGCTGGGCCGCGCGCCGGGGTCGCGCAGGGCGGCGGCCGGGGCGGTCAGCAGCTTCCAGCCCAGCCAGATCAGCCACGCCGCGCCGACATATTTCAGCACGACGACGCCGGCCTCGAACCATGCAGACAGGGCGGCGAGGCCGAACATGGCCGCCAGCGCGAAGGCGATGTCGCCGATCACCGCGCCCGTCGCCATCGCCGCGCCGGGCGCGAAGCCGAAGGCCATCGACCGCGCCACGATGGCGGTCGCGACCGGGCCCGGCGAGGCGATCGCCATGGCGAAGGCCGCCGCGAACAGACCGAGTTGCGCCAGCGTCAGCGTCATGCGACCGCCGCCGGGCGCACGGTCGAGCCGTCAGGCCCGTCGGCCACCGAAAAACCCTGCGCGCGGTCTCCGAGCCCGTCGAACAGCCTCGCCTCCGTCCCCGTCATCCACGCCTGAGCGCCGAGGTCGATCAGCGCCACGTAGAGCGCCGCGCGGCGGTCGGCGTCGAGATGCGCCGCCACCTCGTCGAGCAGCAGGATCGGCGGCGCGCCGCGCTCGGCCGCCTGCGCGCGGGCGGCCGCCAGCGTAAGGCCGATCAGCAGCGCCTTCTGCTCGCCGGTTGAGCAAAGGCGCGCGTCCATCTCCTTCGCCGCGTAGACGACGGAGAGGTCGCTGCGGTGGGTCCCGGCCAGAGCACGGCCGGCGGCGGCGTCGTCGCGCCGCCCGCGGGCCAGCTCGCTGCGGAATTCCTCCATGATGTCAGACGCCTCCGCGCCGGAGGGCCCCGCGGCGGAAAACCGCGCCTCCATCTCTCCCACCATAGCCGCCCGCGCGACCGGGAACAACGCCGAGCCCTGTCCCTGCGCCGCGTTCAACCGCGCGACGGTCGCCGCCCGCGCCCGCGCCAGCGCCGTTCCCGCCTCGGCCATCCGCGCCTCCAGCGCGTCGAGCCAGCGTCCGTCCCACGGCCCGTCGCGCAGGAGGCGGCTGCGCTCGCGCATCGCGCGGTCATAGGTCTGGGCGGCTTCGGCATGGCCCGGCTCGAAGCCGAGCGCCGCGCGGTCGATCCAGCGCCGCCGGCCCTCCGCCCCCTCGATGAACAGCCGGTCCATGGCGGGCGTCAGCCACAGCATGGGAACCAGCGCGCCGAGCGCCGTCTGGGGTGCCGCGCGGCCGTCGATCTCGACGCGCCGCCCGCCCTCCGGCGCGCCGGTGAGGACGATCTCCAGAGGCCCGGGCAACCCGGCGCGGACCCGCCAGCCGAGCGCGCCCGGCGCCCGGGCGAACTCCTCGATCCGCGCCCGGCGGAGGCCGCGCCCGGGGGCGAGCAGCGACACCGCCTCCAGCAGGTTGGTCTTGCCGGCGCCGTTGGGGCCAAACAGCGCGACGGGGCGCGCGTCGAGGGAGAGGTCGGTCAGCGCATGGCTGCGGAACTGGGCGACGCGCAGCGTTTCGACATGGGTTCCCGTCACACCCGCATCGGCATGACGACGTAGATCGCCGAGTCGTCGTCGCCCTCGCGCACCAGCGTCGGCGCGCCGGGGTCGGCGAACATGAACACCGCCGGCCCGTTGTCGATCTGGCCCGCGATCTCCAGCAGGTACTTGGCGTTGAAGCCGATCTCCATCGGCTGGTCGGTGTAGGCGATCTCGATCTCATCCGTCGCCGAACCCGAATCGGGGCTCTGCACCGTCAGCACCAGCCGCCCGTCGTCGAGGCTGAGCTTCACCGCGCGCGAGCGCTCCGCCGAGACGGTGGCCACCCGGTCGACGGCGGTGGAGAAGGCCGCCGCGTCCACCTCCATGCGCCGGTCGTTGTTCTGGGGGATGACGCGCGAGTAATCCGGAAAGGCCCCGTCGATGACCTTGGAGGTAAGCACCAGCCCGCCGGCGGCGAAGCGGATCTTGGCCGGCGAGACCGACACCGTCACCTCCGCCTCCCCGTCCTCCAGCAGCTTGCGCAGCTCGCCCACGGTCTTGCGCGGCACGATCACGTCGGGCGCGCCCACCGCGCCCTCTGGCGCCGGCGCGTCGATGCAGGCGAGGCGGTGGCCGTCGGTCGCGACGGCGCGCAGGGTGCGCGGCCCCTCGCCGGCCGGGCAGTGCAGATAGACGCCGTTGAGGTAGTAGCGCGTCTCCTCGGTGGAGATGGCGAAACTCGCCTTGTCGAACAGCCGGCGCAGCGTCGCCGCCCTGGCGACGTAGGTCGCGTCGTAGGCGCTGTCGGCCATCACGGGGAAGTCCTCGCGCGGCAGGGTCGGCAGGGTGAAGCGCGAGCGGCCCGCGGCGACGTCGAGGCGCGCGGCCGCGGCGTCGAAACTCAGCGAGACCATCGCCCCGTCGGGCAGCTTGCGCACGATGTCGTTCAGCGTGTGGGCCGGCACGGTGCAGGCGCCGGCGCGCTCGACCATGGCGGGCACGGCCTCGGCGATCTCGATGTCCAGATCGGTCGCCCGCAGGCTCAGCGCGCCGTCGGCGCCCTCAAGCAGCACATTGGACAGGATCGGGATCGTCGTGCGCCGCTCCACCACTCCCTGCGCCCGGCTCGTCGCCTTGAGAAGCGCGCTGCGCTCGACGCTGATCTTCATGGCGAAGGCCTCGGGGCTCGGGCGCGGCGTGCCGCGCGGCGGTGCAGGGTCGCGCAGATTAGACGCTGCGCGGCCCGCGTCAAATGCCGCTTCAGGCCTCCAGCATCCGGCGCAGCAACTCGACGTCCTCGGCGATCTGGGCGTCGACCTCGATCAGCTGCTCGATCTTGCGCACCGCGTGCATGACCGTGGTGTGGTCGCGTCCCCCGAAGCGCCGGCCGATCTCCGGCAGGCTCTTGGTGGTCAGGCTCTTGGACAGATACATCGCCACCTGCCGCGGCCGGGCGACGGCGCGGGCGCGCCGCGCCGAGGTCATCTCGCCGAGCCGCAGGCAGTAGTGCTCGGCCACCTTGCGCATGATCTCGTCGATGGTGACCTTGCGGTCGTGCTGCTTAAGCAGGTCGGCGAGACACTCGTGCGCCACCTCCAGCGTGATCGGCCGGCCCACCAGCGTCGAGAAGGCCACGAGGCGCGTCAGCGCCCCCTCCAGAACCCGCACGTTCGACACGATCCGGTGGGCGAGGAAAGCCAGCACCTTGTCCTCGATCACGAGACCCGGATGGCTCGCCATCGCGGCCTCGGCCTTGGCGTGCAGGATGCCCAGCCGCAGCTCGTAGGTGGTGGGGTGGATGTCGGCGACGAGGCCCCATTGCAGGCGCGACTTGATGCGCTCCTCCAGCCCTTCGATGTCGCCGGGGCTGCGGTCGGCGGAGATGACGATCTGCCGCCCCGCGTCGATGAGGAAGTTGAAGGTGTGGAAGAACTCCTCCTGCGTGCCGTCCTTGTGCGCAATGAACTGCACGTCGTCCACCATCAGCACGTCGACCGAGCGGAAAGCCTGCTTGAAGCTCATGATGTCCTTCGAGCGCAGGGCGCTGACGAAGCGGTACATGAACTGCTCGGCGGAGAGGTAGAGCACCTTCTTCTTCGGCTGGGTTTCGCGCAGACGCCAGCTGATGGCGTGCATCAGGTGGGTCTTGCCGAGGCCGACGCCGCCATGAAGGAAGACCGGGTTGTAGGAGACCGTCTCGCCCTCGGCGACGCGCCGCGCGGCGGCGTGGGCGAGTTCGTTCGGCTTGCCGACGACGAAGCTCTCGAAGGTGAAGCGCGCGTCGAGCGGCGCCGAGGCCGCCTCCTCGGGCTCCGCCGGACGCGCCGGCTCGGGCTCGGGCGCGTCCTCGGGCCGCGCGCTCGAAGCCGCGGGAGCCCCCACCGACAGGACGACGCGCTCGACCGGCAGGCGCGCCGCGCGCATCACCGCGACGATGTCGCTGGCGTAGGTGCGGGAGACGTAGTCCGCCACGAAGCCGCTGGGCGCGGCGATCCGGCCCACGCCGTTCTCGACGCCGCAGAGCGACAGGGGCGCGATCCATCGCGCATAGGCCGCCGGGCCCAACGTGCTGCGCAGCCCTTCGGCCACGGCGCGCCATTGCGGGGTCGGCGTGTCGCCCGGCGTGGGTCCGGTGTGGTCCATGGTCGGCGCGCCCCCCGTCGTCCCCGCCGCGTTGGTCGCGGCCCGTTCTCCCGCACGGCGCGCGGACCCGCCGCGCGCCGCCTGCACGCTCAATTCTGCCGCCAGGGCAGGCCGTGCGCCTTCCAGCCGGCGACGCGGCCCCGATGGCCCGCCGCGTCGAGGTCGCCCTCGAATCCTTCCGCCACGTTTACGCACCGCGCGGCACGGCCTGTCGCGGCGAAGCGCTCGGCGGCGGCGGTCGCCGCGGCCATGGACCGGCCGCCGGAGCGGCATATGAAGAACACTGTCTTCGCCCCGGTCTCGGCCACGGCCTCCTCCAGCGCGGCGACGAATCCCGGATTCGGCCCCGCCGCGGGGAAACCCTGCCATTCGATGAACACCTGCCGCGCGGCGGCGTCGGAAAGGTCGGCGGCGCCGACGAAAGCCCATTCGGCCCGCGTGCGAACATCGACCAGCAAGGTGTCGCCAGAGCGTCGCAATTCCGCCCACGCTTCCGTCGGAGACACGACGCCGACCGTTTCGACAGCACTATTCGCCATAGCGGAAGGATCCTTGCCCTGAACTGATTCACCTGCCGGAAGCAAGGTAGTCCGCACGACCTAGTGACCGCAATAAAAACCGACAAGCCATCCGAAAGTAG
This sequence comes from Rubrimonas sp., assembly GCA_036735545.1. Taxonomy (GTDB): domain Bacteria; phylum Pseudomonadota; class Alphaproteobacteria; order Rhodobacterales; family Rhodobacteraceae; genus Rubrimonas. Next base: position 6,035 of record DAINOD010000081.1, read on the forward strand.
CAACAATTTCATGGCGAGGTGACGGCGAAATTAAGGATGATTACTTTCTGACAATGCTCTGATTGAATGAGACGCCATCGCGCATCTCGATTAACCACCCTTGCAGCCTAGGGCGCCAAGTCGGACATGCGCAATCGGAAGGAAGTGCGAACATGGCGAAAATCTGACAAGCCGGCGACAACCCACGCTGAAGGGCCGCGCGGAGACCCGCGAGGTCGGCTGTCACGCCATCGATGTCGCCGATCAGAGGGGTTGCATCACCCGCACGCGCTGGGCGAGGCGCGACACCTTGCGGCTCGCCGTGTTGGCGTGCAGCACGCCTTTCGAAGCCCCGCGCATGATCTCGGGTTGCGCAGCCTTGAGCGCGTCGCGCGCCGCCGCGGCGTCGCCACTCTTGATCGCCTCCTCCACCTTGCGGAGGAACGTGCGGATTCTCGACTTGCGCGAGGCGTTGACCGCCGTGCGCTTGGCGATCTGGCGAATGCGCTTTTCTGCGGACGGCGTGTTGGCCATGGTGCGTACGGTCTCGGGTCGACTGCGGCGGAGCGCGCTCTTACACGCGCCCTGCGCGCGATGTCAACGTCAGGCGGCGACGGTCCCGGGTCAGCGATCCTTGAACTGGGGCTGGCGCTTGTCGACGAAGGCCTCCATGCCCTCCTTCTGGTCCTCGGTCGCGAACAGGGCGTGGAACAGGCGGCGCTCGAATCGCACGCCTTCGGCCAGCGAGGTCTCGTAGGCGCGGTTCACCGCCTCCTTGGTGGCCATCACCGCGATGGCGGACTTCTCGGCGATCTTGGCTGCGGTCGCCAGCGCCTCGTCGAGCAGCTTGTCGGCCGGGATCACGCGGCTGACCAGCCCCGACCGCTCCGCCTCGGCGGCGTCCATGAAGCGGCCCGTGAGGTTCATCTCCATGGCCTTGGACTTGCCGACGAACCGCGTCAGCCGCTGGGTGCCGCCGGCCCCGGGCATGACGCCGAGGTTGATCTCGGGCTGGCCGAACTTGGCGTTGTCCGCCGCCAGGATGAAGTCGCACATCATGGCGAGCTCGCAGCCCCCGCCGAGCGCGTAGCCGGCGACGGCGGCGATCACCGGCTTGCGGGTGCGCGACGCCTGCTCCCAGTTGCGGGTGATGAAGTCCTCGCGGAAGGCCTCGACGAAGCTCTTGCCCTGCATCTCCTTGATGTCGGCGCCGGCGGCGAAGGCCTTCTCCGAGCCGGTCAGCACGATGGCGCCGATCTGGTCGTCGGCGTCGAATCGGATCAGCGCCTCGGTCAGCTCCTCCACCAGCTTGGCGCAGAGCGCGTTCAGCGCCTCGGGCCGGTTGAGCCGGATCAGGCCGACGTGGTCGCGGGTCTCGACGATGATCATCTCGTAGGCCATGCGAGGCGGGCTCCCGGGGTTGCGGTCGGGCGGCACTATCGCCGCCCTGCCTCCACGATCAAGACTTGACGGACAGCTCTGCGCCCACGTCAGCGCTGGCAGGCGGGACAGAAGAAGCTCGACCGCGCCGACTGCACCAGCCGCGTCACCACGCCGCCGCAGGCGCATGGCAGGCCCTCGCGGCCGTATACGCGGAAGGCGTGCTGGAAGTAGCCAAGCTCGCCGTTCGCCTGCCGGTGGTCGCGCAGCGAGGAGCCGCCGGCGGCGATCGCCTCCTCCAGCGTGTCGCGGATGGCGCCGGCCAGTCGGGCGACGCGCGCGCGATTGAGCGAACCGGCGAGCCGCGCCGGCGCGATCCCCGCCCGGTGCAGCGCCTCGCAGACATAGATGTTGCCCAGCCCAGCGACCGTGCGCTGGTCCAGCAGCGCCGCCTTGATCGGCGTGCGGCGCCCCTCCAGCCGCTCCGCGAGGCCCGCCGCAGAAAAGGCGTTGCCCAGCGGCTCCGGCCCCAGTCCGGCCAGCAGTCGGTGGTCGCCGAGCGTGTCGGTGGGCCAAAGGTCCATCGCCCCGAAGCGGCGCGCGTCGTTGAAGGTGACCGTCGCGCCCGCGTCGGTCTCGAACACCACATGGTCGTGGGCGGGGATGTGGCCGGCGACATGCACGAACTCGCCCAGCGGATCGCCGCGCACCAGCATCCGGCCGGACATGCCGAGGTGCACGATCAGCGTCTCGCCACCGTCAAGCTCCGCCAGCAGGTATTTCGACCGCCGCCCCAGCCGCCCGACCCTGCGGCCGGTCAGCCGTTCAGCGAAGCGCTCCGGCAGGGGCCAGCGCAGGTCGGGCCGGTTCTGCGTGACGCGCGCGAGCGTGCGGCCCTCCAGCACGGGCGCCAGGCCTCGGCGGACGGTCTCGACCTCGGGAAGCTCGGGCATCAGGCGAGATCTCGCCCGATATGGCGCGAAAGGTTCATGGTCTCTCTCTGCGCCGCTTCGTCACCGATGGGCCGTCGGGGTTCGCGCGCCGCAATCCCTTTATCCCGCGCAGCGAACATGGCCCTTTGCACGCGGCTGCGCTAGTTAACCCTGCATGAGCGATCAGACCGATCCCGCGACGACCCACTTCGGCTTCCAGACCGTGCCCGAGGCCGAGAAGGCCGGGCGCGTCCACGGCGTTTTCTCGTCGGTCGCCGCGCGATACGACCTGATGAACGACCTGATGTCGGGGCGCGTCCACCGGCTCTGGAAAGAGGCGCTGATCGACTGGATGGCCCCGCGCCCCGGTCTGCGGCTGCTCGACGTGGCCGGCGGGACCGGCGACATCGCCTTTCGCGTCATGGAGCGCGTGAAGGGCGACGCCGACATCACTGTCTGCGACATGACCGCCGCGATGCTGGAGGAAGGTCGCGCCCGCGCCGAAAAGGCGCATGTTCACGGCGTTTCGTGGGTTTGCGGCGACGCCATGGCGCTGCCCTTTCCCGACCGCACCTTCGACGCCTACACCATCGCCTTCGGCATCCGCAACGTCACCCGCATCGAGCGCGCGCTGTCCGAGGCGCGGCGGGTGCTGCGGCCCGGCGGGCGGTTCCTGTGCCTCGAGTTCTCGGCCGTGAACCCGCCGCTGCTGGCGAATGCCTACGACCTCTATTCCTTCAACGTCATCCCGGCGCTCGGGCAGGCGGTGACGGGCGACCGCGACAGCTACCAGTATCTGGTCGAATCGATCCGCCGCTTCCCCGATCAGGAGCGCTTCGCCGGCATGATCCGCGAGGCGGGCTTCAGCCGCGTCGCCTATCGCAATCTCACGCTCGGGGTGGCGGCGCTGCACTCGGGCTGGCGGCTCTGAGCCCATGATCCAGACCGCGGCGAACCTCTGGCGGCTCGCCCGCGTCGGCGCGACATTCGCCCGCACCGGGGCGCTGGCGCGCGTGCTGCGGGCCGTCGAAGCCCCGCCCTACGCCCACCTCGCGCTGCGGATCGCCACCTACCCGATCGCGCCTTTCGGCCTGCGCGGCGACCCCGGCCTGTCGGCGCTGCCGCGCGCCATCGGCGCGCTCGGTCCGGCCTACATCAAGTTCGGCCAGCTCATGAGCACGCGGCCCGACATCGTCGGCCGCGACATCGCGCGCGAGTTGCGCGTGCTGCAGGACCGCCTGCCGCCCTTCACCACCGAGGAGGCGCGCGCCACCATCGCGGCCGAACTGGGCCGCCCGGTCGACGAGCTGTATGCGGATTTCGAGCCGCCGGTCGCCGCCGCCTCCATCGCCCAGGTGCACCCCGCCTTCGAGCGCGCCACGGGCCGCAAGGTGGCGGTCAAGGTGCTGCGACCCGGGGTCGAGCGGCAGTTCCGCGCCGACATCGAGACCTTCTATCTCATCGCCCGCACCGTCGAGTTGCTGCTGCCCGCCGCCCGCCGGCTGCGGCCCAAGGCCGTGGTGGACCACTTCAACGGCGTGGTCAGCGCCGAGATGGACCTGCGGCTCGAGGCGTCCTCCTCCTCGCAGTTCCGCGACAACACCTCCGACGACCCGATGTTCGTCGTGCCCGCGATCTACTGGGACCTCTCGGCGCGCCGCGTCATGACGATGGAGTGGGTCGAGGGCGCGCCCATGGGCGAGCCCGAGACGCTGCAGGCCATGGGCCTCAGCCTGCCGCGGCTGGCCGAGAAGATCATCCAGACCTTCCTCGACCACGCGCTCCGAGACGGATTCTTCCACGCCGACATGCACCAGGGCAACCTGAAGGTGCGCGCCGACGGAGCGATCCTGGCGCTGGACTTCGGCATCATGGGCCGCATCGACCCGCTGACCCGGCGCACCTACGCCGAGATCCTCTACGGCTTTCTCCAGCGCGACTACCGCCGCATCGCCGAGGTGCACTTCGAGGCCGGCTATGTCCCGGCCGACCGCGACGTGGAGCTGTTCTCGCAGGCGCTGCGCTCGATCGGCGAGCCGATCTTCGGCCAGGACGTCAGCCGCATCTCCATGGCGCGGCTGCTGGCGCATCTGTTCGAGGTGACCGAGCGTTTCGGGATGCGCACCCGCACCGAGCTGATCCTGCTGCAACGCACCATGATCGTGGTCGAGGGCGTCGCCCGCAGCCTCGACCCGCAGGTGAACATCTGGACCGCCGCGAAACCCGTCGTGGAGACCTACATCCGCGAGAACCTCGGCCCCCGCGCGGTGGCGCGCGATCTGCGCGACGCGGCGATCACGCTGGCCCGCTACGCGCCGCGCCTGCCGGGCCTGGCCGAGCGGCTGGTGCGCGCGGGCGGCGACGGCGACGACGCCGAGGCGCGGGAGGCGGCGGAGGCCGAGTCGCGCGCCCGCGCCCGTCGCGCCGGGCTGTGGGGCGCCGCGCTGGGCGCCGCCACGGTCGCCGCGCTCTGGGCGGGGCTCGACTGAGCCCGGCTCAGTCCTCGAACTCCACCAGCAGGTCCTTGGCGTCGATGGCCGCGCCGACCGTCGCGTGCACCGCCTTCACGACGCCGTCGCGGTCGGCGTGCAGGGCCGTCTCCATCTTCATCGCCTCGATGGACAGCAGCAGGTCGCCCGGCTTCACCTTGCGCCCCGCCTCCACCGAGACGCCCGCGATCACGCCCGGAAGCGGCGCGCCGACATGGGCGGGATTGCCAGGCTCGGCCTTGGGGCGCGCGGCCAACCCCTTGGCGGCCTTGCGGTCCGGCACGCGGATGGTCCGCGGCTGGCCGTTCAGTTCGAAGAAGACGCGCACCTCGCCCTCGTGGCTCTCGCCGACGGCCGACAGGCGGATGATCAGAGTCTTGCCGGCCTCGAGGTCGACGGACAGTTCCTGTCCGGGCTCCATGCCGTAGAAGAACACCGGCGTCGGCAACTGGCGCACCGGCCCGAAGTCGCGGCGACGGCCCATGTAGTCGAGATAGACCTTGGGATACATCAGGTGGCTGCAGAGGTCCTCGTCGTCGATCGGCTTCCCTTCAAGCTCTTCCGACACCTTGGCGCGCACCGCCTCCAGGTCCACGGGCTTCATGGCGGCGCCGGGGCGGCCCTCGATGGGCTTCTCGCCCTTGAGCACCTTGCGCTGGATGCCTTCGGGCCAGCCGCCCGGCGGCAGGCCGAGTTCGCCCTTCATCATGCCGACCACCGAGTCCGGGAAGGCGATGTCGCGGGCGGGGTCCTCGACGTCGGCGCGGCTCAGGCCCTGCGAGACCATCATCAGCGCCATGTCGCCCACGACCTTCGACGACGGCGTGACCTTGACGATGTCGCCGAACATGTCGTTGGCCGCGGCGTAGGCGCGGGCGACCTCGGGCCACTTCTCCTCCAGCCCCAGGCTGCGCGCCTGGGCCTTGAGATTGGTGAACTGGCCGCCCGGCATCCCGTGCAGGTAGACCTCCGCCGCCGGCGCCCGCATGTCGGACTCGAAGCCGACATAGAGCGCGCGCACCTGCTCCCAGTAGGTCGAGAAGGCGCGGATCGTCGCCGGGTCGAATCCCGTGTCGCGCTCCTGCCCCCGCAGCGCCTCGACGATGGAGCCGAGGGGGGGCTGGGACGTGAGGCCGGACAAGGCGTCCATCGCCGCGTCCGCCGCGTCCACCCCCGCCTCGGCCGCCGCCAGCACGCTGGCCGCGGCTATGCCCGAGGTGTCGTGGGTGTGGAAGTGGATCGGGATCGCCACCGCATCCTTCAGAGCCGCCACCAGCCTGCGCGCGGCTGCGGGCTTCAGCAGACCGGCCATGTCCTTCAGGCCGAGCACATGGGCGCCGGCCGCCTCCAGCTCCTGCGCCATGTCCACATAGTATTCCAGCGAATACTTGGCGCGGTCGGGGTCGTCGATGTCGCCGGTGTAGCAGATCGAGGCTTCGAGGATCTTTCCCGACTCCAGCACCGCATCCATCGCGACGCGCATGTTCTCGACCCAGTTCAGGCTGTCGAAGACGCGGAACACGTCCACCCCGGTCTCGGCCGCCTGCAGCGTGAACAGCCGCACCACGTTGTCGGGATAGTTGGTGTAGCCGACGCCGTTGGAGGCGCGCAGCAGCATCTGCAGCAGCATGTTCGGCATCCGCCGCCGCAGGTCGCGCAGCCGCTGCCAGGGACATTCCTGCAGGAAGCGATAGGCCACGTCGAACGTGGCGCCGCCCCAGCACTCGACGCTGAACAGCCCGTGCAGGTTGCGCGCGTAGGCGTCTGCGACGCGCACCATGTCGAGGCTGCGCATCCGGGTCGCCAGCAGCGACTGGTGACCGTCGCGCATGGTGGTGTCGGTCAGCAGCAGGCGCTTCTCGGCCAGCATCCAGTCTGCGACCGCCTTCGGCCCCTTCTCGTCGAGAAGGCCCTTGGCGCCGGGCGGCGGCGTCTCGACGGCCCAGGCGGGGGGCTTCGGCTGGCGCGCGTTGGCGGGCGGGCGCGCCCGGCCTGCGGTCTCGGGGTGGCCGTTCACGGTGACGTCGGCGATGTAGCGCAACAGCTTGGTCGCCCGGTCGCGCCGCGCCTTGAACTGATAGAGCTCCGGCGTCTCGTCGATGAAGCGGGTGGTGTAGCTCGCGTCGCGAAACTTCGGATGCGCGATCAGGTTCTCGACGAAGGCGAGATTGGTGGCGACGCCGCGGATGCGGAACTCGCGCAGCGCGCGGTCGAGCCGGGCCACGGCTTCGTGCGGGTCGGGCGCCCAGGCGGTGACCTTCTCCAGCAGCGAATCGTAGAAGCGCGTGATGACGGCGCCCGAATAGGCCGTGCCGCCGTCGAGGCGGATGCCGAAGCCCGTCGCCCCGCGATAGGCGGTGATCCTGCCGTAGTCGGGCACGAAGTTGTTGAGCGGGTCCTCGGTGGTGATGCGGCACTGCACGGCGTGGCCGTCGAGCGTGATCAGATGCTGCGGGGGCACGCCCGAATCGGCGACGTCGCCGATCGTGGCGCCCTCGGTGATGCGGATCTGCGCCTTCACGATGTCGATGCCCGTCACTTCCTCGGTGACGGTGTGCTCGACCTGCACGCGCGGATTGACCTCGATGAAGTAGAACTTGCCGTCATCGGCGTCCATCAGGAATTCGACCGTGCCCGCACACTGATAGTTGGCGTGGCGCGCGATCCGCAGGCCGTATTCGCACAGCTCCGCCCGGCGCGCCTCGTCCAGATACGGGGCCGGCGCGCGCTCCACGACTTTCTGATTGCGGCGCTGTACGGTGCAGTCGCGCTCGAAGAGATGCACGATGTTGCCGTGGCTGTCGCCGAGGATCTGGACCTCCACATGGCGGGCGCGCTGGACCATCTTCTCCAGATAGCCCTCGCCGTTGCCGAAGGCGGCCTCGGCCTCGCGCCGGCCCTCGCGCACCTTCGCCTCCAGCTCCTCCGGCCCGTTGATCGGCCGCATCCCCCGCCCGCCGCCGCCCCAGCTGGCCTTGAGCATCAGCGGATAACCGATCTCGTCGGCCATGCGCCTGACCTCGGCCATGTCCTCGCCCAGCACCTCTGTGGCCGGCACGACCGGCACGCCGGCGGCGATGGCGGCTTTCCGCGCGCTCGCCTTGTCGCCCAGCATCCGCATCGTCTCGGCCTTGGGTCCGATGAAGGCGATGCCGGCCTTCGTGCAGGCGTCGACGAAATCGGGGTTCTCCGAGAGCAGGCCGTAGCCCGGGTGGATGGCGTCGGCGCCGGTCTGGCGGGCTACGCGGATCACCTCGTCGATGGCCAGATAGGCTGCGACCGGCCCCAGCCCCTCGCCGACCTTGTAGGCCTCGTCGGCCTTGAAGCGATGAAGCGCGAGCTTGTCCTCCTCGGCGTAGATGGCCACCGTGCGCTTGCCGAGTTCGTTGGCGGCGCGCATGACGCGGATGGCGATCTCGCCCCGGTTGGCCACCAGGATCTTGTTGAAACGCGTCATCGGAAGGACCTCTCGGGATAGCCGTGACGCGCACGCTAGCGCGCTCCGCGCTGCAGTGCAGCGACTATTTCGCGACCGGGGCCGGCCCGCCCGGCCGGCGCGTTCCAGAGATGTCGCCTTGCGTCGCCCTACTGGATGCGCGCGCGCAGCCGGTCCGTCGCCCACTCCATCACGACGACGATCAGGAAGATGGACAGGATGATCGCCGAGGCGTTGCGATACTGGAACAGGTCGAAGGCGGTTTTCAGCTCCTGCCCTATGCCGCCGGCCCCCACGAGCCCCAGCACCACCGAGGAGCGCACGGCCTTCTCCAGCGCGAACAGCGCGGTGTTGATCAGCGAGGGCATGGCGTCGGGCAGGATGGCGCCGGTCAGGATCGACAGGCGGTTGGCGCCGTGGGCCTCCAGCGCCTCCTGCGGCTGCTTGTCGGCGTCCTCGAAGGCCTCGGCGAAGAAGCGGCCGCAGAAGCCGATCGTGTCGACCACGATGGTCATGGTGCCCGCCACCGCGCCCAGCCCGATGGCCGAGACGAACAGCAGCGCCCAGACCAGATCGGGCACGGTGCGGAACAACGACACCAGGCCCTTGAACAGATAGCGGAACGGCCCCAGCGGCGTGACGCCCCGCGCCGAGGCCCAGGCGACGGGCAGGCTCAGGATCACGCCGATCACCGTGCCGACCAGCGCGATCTGGAAGGTCTCGACGATCCGCCAGAACATGCGCGTCAGAAAGCCCGGGTCGGTGTTCGGCGGCATCATGCGGCCGATCAGGTCGGCCATGCGCGGCAGGCCGTTGGCCAGCCGCTCCAGCGACGGGGCGACGTCGCCGGCGGAGACGATCACCAGCGCTCCCACCGCCACCAGCGCGGCGAACGAGCCGGCGGAAAGCCCCGCGCCGCGGGAGGGCGCGCCCCGGCGGGAGAGACTCGCGTCAGCCATCGAAGACCTCCGT
>DAINOD010000082.1:0-14636 GCA_036735545.1 Rubrimonas sp.
CTCGGCGGTCTCCTTCATCTTCTGCAGGATGAAGGCGCTGATCTGGCTGGGGGAATACTTCTCGCCGCGGGCCTTGACCCAGGCGTCGCCGTTGGCGCCCTCGACGATCTCGTAGGGCACCATGCCCTTGTCCTTCGCCACGGTCGGGTCGGCATGGCGACGGCCGATCAGGCGCTTGACCGCGAAGAGGGTGTGCTCGGCGTTGGTGACGGCCTGGCGCTTGGCGGGCTGGCCGACGAGGCGTTCGCCGCCCTCGGTGAAGGCCACGATCGAGGGGGTGGTGCGGGCGCCTTCGGCGTTCTCGATCACCCGCGGCTGCGACCCGTCCATGATGGCGACGCAGCTGTTCGTGGTGCCGAGGTCGATCCCGATGATCTTCGACATGAGGGTCCTCTCATAATGGCGATTCCGGCGCCCGGTCCATGCGGCCCCGAACGCCCATCCCGAGGTCCGGCCCTGAGTGGGTCGCGAGCCCGACGGCGTTGGGGCGGGATATATGGCGAGCCCGTGGACCTCGCAAGCGCGTGACGGTTTCGCCCGTCCTCCACTGGCGCTAGGTAGAGCGCCCCGGCAGAAGGCCAGACCATGTGCGCGACCGCCCCGACACCCATCCGCCCCGCGTGAGCGCGCGTCGCGGTCTTGTCTCTCGCCTGCTGCGCGGGATGGTCTCGGCGCTGCTGGCCGCGGCCGCGCTGGCGGTGGGCTGGGCGGCGCTGGGGACCGTGCTGAACCCGCCCACGACCTACCTGATCGAGCGCGAGCGCTGGCGGCTGGGCGCGATCAGCCGCGAGTGGCGCGACCTCGACGCCATCGCGCCGGCGCTGGTGCGCGCGGCCATGGCGGCCGAGGACGCGCGCTTCTGCGCCCATCGCGGCTTCGATCTGGTGGAGATCGAGCGCGCGCTGGCGGACCGCGGCCGGGGCCGGCCCCGGGGCGCCTCGACCATCAGCCAGCAGGTGGCCAAGAACGTGTTTCTGTGGCCGGCGCAGAACTGGCTGCGCAAGGGGCTGGAGGCGGGCTTCACCGTGCTGATCGAGGCGTTCTGGTCCAAGCGCCGGATCATGGAGGTCTACCTCAACGTCGCCGAGTTCGGCGAGGGCGTCTTCGGCGCCGAGGCCGCCGCCCAGCGCTGGTTCGGCGTGCCGGCCAACCGGCTCACCCTGCAACAGGCCGCCCGCCTCGCCGCGATCCTGCCGAGCCCCCGCACCCGCGACCCCGCCCGCCCCAGCGCCTTCGTCGCCCAGCGCGCCCGGGCGATCGCGGACGGGGCGGAGACGTTGCGGGTGGCGCGGCGGGATGGGTGCGTGTTGTAGCTGGCGTGGGCCGCCGGGTCGCCGGGGAGACACATTCCGGGCATCGAGCGGTGTCGTCGAAGCGCTTGCGGTCCCGTCTCTGACGCCGACGAGCGATGGCGGATCGGCGGCGCCGCGGACGTCGACGTGGCGGCCGGCGCGAGAATGGCGCGGCGCTGATCGCGTGAGAGTCGGCGAGGTCGGCCTAAACCGTGGGGTCCGAGCGCGGCGGGGCCTGACGCTCGCCCTCGGTCCCGTCGGGGGCTCCGATCCTCATACCGAAAAGCTGGTTCCGCAGCCGCAGCTCGACGTCGCGTTGGGGTTCTGGATCGCGAAGCGCGCGCCGATCAACTCGTCCTTGAAGTCGATCACCGAGCCCGACAGGAACGGCAGGCTCTCCGGGTCGATCAGCACCCGCTCGGCCAGCACCACGTCCTCGGGGCGGGCCGCGTCCTCGAGGCCGAATTCGTACTGGAAACCCGAGCAGCCGCCGCCCAGCACCGCCACGCGCAGCATCTTGCGCGCCCCGGCGTCTGCGGCGATGGCGTCGATGCGCGCCTGCGCCGCGGCGGTCACCTCGATCGGCATCGTCAAGTTCATCGCGCGCGACCCCTTCCGGTGCTAACACCGTCAAGATAGGTCCCGCCGGAACCAGCGCCAAGCCCATGCGCCGCCCCGACTACGCGCCCTACGCCGCCAACCCCGCCGCCAGCCGGGGCCGTTTGCACGTCGAGCCCGACAGTCTGCACCGCAGCGCCTTCCAGCGCGACCGCGACCGGATCATCCACTCCTCCGCCTTCCGCCGCCTCAAGCACAAGACGCAGGTCTTCGTGGAGCATGAGGGCGACTACTATCGCACCCGCCTGACCCACAGTCTGGAGGTGGCGCAGGTCGCCCGAAGCCTCGCCCGCACCCTGCGCCTGAACGAGGAGCTGGCCGAGGCGGTGGCGCTCGCCCACGACCTCGGCCACACGCCCTTCGGCCACACCGGCGAGGACGCGCTGGCGGACGCCATGACGCCGTGGGGCGGCTTCGACCACAACGCGCAGGCGCTGCGGATCGTCACGAAGCTCGAGGCCCGCTACGCCGCCTTCGACGGCCTGAACCTGACCTGGGAGACGCTGGAGGGCATCGCCAAGCACAACGGCCCTCTCTCGCCCGAGCCCGGCGCCCCGCGCGACACGCTGCCGGCCGCCATCGCCGAGTACGACGCGCGCCACGATCTGGAGCTGCACGGCTGGGCCTCGGCGGAGGCGCAGGTGGCGGCTCTGTCGGACGACGTGGCCTACAACAACCACGACCTCGACGACGGCCTGCGCGCGGGCCTGTTCACCGTGGAGGAGGCGCGCGCCCTGCCGCTGGTGGGCGAGGCCTGGGCGGCGGTGGACGCGGTCTGGCCCGGCCTCGACCCCGCGCGCGCCCAAGGCGAGACGTTGCGCCGGGTTTTCGGCATGATGGTGGAGGACGTGATCGCCGAGACGCGCCGGCGGCTCGACGAGGCCGATCCGGCCTCGATGGCGGCGCTGCAGGCGCTGGGCCGCCCCGTCGTCGCCTTCTCCGACGCGATGACGGCGGCGGTGGCCGAGATCCGCGCCTTCCTGATGACCCGCATGTATCGCCACTGGCGCGTGGCGCGGATGCGCGTGAAGGCGGCGCGGGTGGTGCGCGAACTGTTCGACATCCTGCACGCCGAGCCCGCCCTCATGCCGCCGGACTGGGGCCGCGAGGCGCGCGCCGGCGACGCGCAGCACCGGGCGCGGGTGGTCTGCGACTACATCGCCGGCATGACCGACCGCTATGCGTTGCAGGAGCACCGGGTGCTGACCGACCCGCAGGCGCGGGCCTGAGATCTTCAGGCCGGCTCGGCCGACAGCGGGGCGGGGGGCAGGCGGCCGCCGAAGAGGGAGCGCCGGGCGCGCGGCGTCAGCGCCGGCGCCCCCGAGGCCCGCATCTGCGCCACGTCGAGGCCCGGGCGGCGGTCGAGGATCGCGCGGTGCAGCGCCATGGCGCCGGGGCGGGCGTAGAAGCTCCAGTGGCAGGGCCCCGCCCCGGCCGGCGCCAGCGGCAGCCCCTGCGCGGCGGCCCAGGGGGCGAAGCCGGGATCGTCGAAGGCGAGGTCGATCCAGCGCGGCCGGCGTTCGCCGAGACCGGCCCGGCCGAGCGACGGCCCCATCCCCCAGGGCCCCAGCGCCTCGAACAGCCGGTCGAAGGGCGCGTTGCCGCGCGCGGTGAAGGCGTAGACCTCCGGCCCCTGGACCCCCAGTCGCGCGCAGGCTGCCAGCGCGGCCCGCGCCTCGGCGGCGAACTCCGCCGGCCCGAGCAGGATCAGCCGGCCGAGACGGGCGAGCACGTCCACCCGCCCCTCGGCGGCGAGCGCACGGACGGCGCTCAGCGCCACCCGCGCGCCGAGGGAATGGGCGAGCACGTCCACCGGCTGGGGCCGCGCCCGCGCCGCCGCCTCGACGGTCGCGGCGAGCCCCGCGCCCGCGGCGGCGGCGGCGGCGTAGGCGGCGGCGAAACCGTTGCGTCCCTCGCGCAGCAGAGGCGGCAACAGCGGCGCGCGGGCGGGCCAGCCGAAGCCGACCGCGAGCCCCGCGGCGCCGTCCAGCCCCAGCGCCCGGGGCCAGGAGGCGAGACGGCCGCCGCGCGTCTCGGGCGGGTCCTCGGCCGCGTAGAGGGTGCGCGCCGGCGTGGCGCAGGGGTGGGCGGGGTCATACTTGAAGCCGTGCGCAAGCAGCACGGTGGGCCCCGGCGCCGGCGGCTCAAGCGCGCGGAAGGCGCGCAGGTCGACGCGCCCGTCCGCCTCGCAGTCGATGCGCAGGATCGCCATGACCCGGACCCGCCCGAAACGCCTCGCCCGCGGGTCTGCAGCCCGCCTGGGACAGGGGTTGCCGCAACTCGGCGACGGCGCGGCGACGGGGCGGTGAAATTCCTGCGACGAAAGCGGCGCATTCGCGGCGCTTGACCGCCCGGCTCGGCCCGGCTAGCTGCGACCAGCCGCGGGGGTCCGTGTCGCGCGGCGACGGGACGGGAGCGCGCCATGGCGGACGACGGCGGTCGGGACTTCGCGCCGGGGATGCGGGCGCGCACGCGGATGGTGCATGCGGGCACGCGCCGCTCGCAGTTCGCCGAGACCTCGGAGGCGATCTTTCTCACCCAGGGCTTCGTCTACCCCGACGCCGAGGCCGCCGAGGCGCGCTTCACGGGCGACGACCCCGGCTTCATCTACGCCCGCTACGGCAACCCCACGGTGGCGATGTTCGAGGAGCGCATCGCCGCCCTCGAAGGGGCCGAGGACGCCTTCGCCACCGCCTCCGGCATGGCCGCGGTCAACGCGGCGATGTTCGCGATGGTGCGCGCGGGCGACCATGTGGTGGCGGCGCGGGCGCTGTTCGGCTCGTGCCTGTGGATCGTGGAGAACCTGCTGCCGAAGTTCGGCGTGCGCACGACGTTGGTGGACGGCACCGACCTCGACCAATGGCGCGACGCGCTGAAGGACGGCGCGAAGGTCGTGTTCTTCGAGAGCCCCTCCAACCCGACGCTGGAGATCATCGACATCCCCGCCGTCTGCGCGCTGGCCCGCGCGGCCGGGGCGCGGGTGTTGGTGGACAACGTGTTCGCGACGCCGATGTACCAGCGCCCGCTCGCGCTGGGGGCGGACGTGGTGATCTATTCGGCGACGAAATACATCGACGGGCAGGGCAGGGCGCTGGGCGGCGTGGTGCTGGGCTCGCGCGCCTTCATCCGCGACGAGCTTGAGCCCTACCTCAAGCACACCGGCGCCGCGATGAGCCCCTTCACCGCCTGGATCATGCTCAAGGGCCTCGAGACGCTGCCGCTGCGCTGCGCCGCGCAGTGCGCCTCCGCCGCCACGCTGGCGGACGCGCTGGCCGGCCACCCGAAGCTGTCGCGCCTGATCTATCCCGGCCGCGCCGACCACCCCCAGCACGCGCTGGCGATGCGGCAGATGGAGACGGGCGGGGCGATCCTCGCGCTCGACGTTGCGGGCGGCAAGGCGGGGGCGTTCCGGTTCCTGAACGCGCTGCGGCTGGTGGCGATCTCGAACAACCTGGGCGACGCCAAGAGCCTGATCACCCACCCCGCCACCACCACCCACCAGCGCCTGAGCGAGGAGGCCCGCACGGCGCTCGGCATCGGCCCCGGTCTGGTGCGCCTGTCGGTGGGGCTGGAGGACCCGGAGGACCTGCTTGCGGACGTGACGGGGGCGTTGGGGGCGGTGTAGGGGCGGGAGGCGACCGGCCGGCTCGCGCAGAAGGCGGTCGTTCGCCGCCAGCTGATGGCGACGCTTCACGCCGCCGGGCCATCGCCCGGCGGCCAGCGCCGCGGGTTGCGCCTGGCGCCGCCCGGTGGGCCAAAGCCCGCCGGGCGGCGACGCCCGCCCCCCGCGGGCGTCGCCTTCAGCGCCGCCCGGGCGGTCGCCGCCGCCCTCCGTCTCACCAAGACCCTACCGCCGAAATCGGCTCCGGCTCGCGCCTGCGCCGATGCGACGCGCGCGACTTGCCACCGGCAAGTCGCTTTCGCGCGTCGCGGCGCCCAGCAGCGACCGTCCGCCTCGTGCGCAACCCGGCCGCAACCAGAGCCGGGAATACCCCTACTCCGCCGCCTTCTGCGCATGCTCCCGCGCCACCCGCTCCCCCGTCACCAGTTCGCGCAAGTCCACCGACGACCGCTCGCCGAGGCAGTCGTAATGCGCCGCGATCCAGCGGTCGGCGGCCTCGCGGCCGATGGCGAACAGGTGGCGCAGGAAGGCCCATTCGGCGTTCAGCTTGGAGGACGCGTCGAGCGGGCGCATCCGCTTGCGGGCCTCGATGATGTGGATGAACTTCTCGCGGTAGCGCCGCCCGCCGTTCAGCCGGCCGGTGCGCAAGAGGCCGTTGACCATCTCGATCGAGCGCAGCTCGTGGATCAGCGCGCTGTTGAAGGTGATCTCGTTGACGCGGTTCAGGATGTCCTGCGCCCGCTTCGGCGGCCCCTCGCGCAGCACGGGGTTGATCTGGACGATCATGATGTCGTCCGCCCCGCTGTTGTTGAAGGCGGGAAACAGCGGCGGGTTGCCCATGTAGCCGCCGTCCCAGTACCACTCGCCGTCGATCTCCACCGCCTGGAACAGGAAGGGCAGGCAGGCCGAGGCCATCACCGCGTCCAGCGTGATCTGGCCGTCGGAGAACACCTTGACGCGGCCGGTCTCGACGTTGGTGGCCGAGACGTGGACGTGCATCTGCGAGCACGACGCCAGCACGTCGAAGTCCACCACCCCCGCCAGCACGTCGCGCAGCGGGTTGAGGTTGTAGGGGTTGAGGTCGTAGGGCGAGGCCAGCCGGCTCATCAGGTCGAAGGCGACATAGGTGGGGGAGGCCGCCAGCGACCAGTCGCCCATCAGCACCGCCAGCGGGCTGCGCTGGATCGGGCTCGACGCCCCGGCGCGGGAGACGGCGCGCCAGAACTCCCGCAGCTTCGCCCGCGCCCCGTCGGCGCCGCCCTCCTGAAAGCCGCTGGCGGCGACCACGGCGTTCATCGCGCCGGCCGAGGCCCCGCTGATCGCCGCGACCCAGATGCGCCCGTCCTCGAAAAGCCGGTCCAGCACGCCCCAGGTGAAGGCCCCGTGCGCGCCGCCGCCCTGCAGCGCGACGTTCACGACCTTCTCGTGACGCGGGGTGCGCCAGGAGAGGTTGCAGACGGCGCCGGGGCTCTGGTCGTTCATGGGGGCGGACGATAGCACAACCGTCCGGGGCAGGAAGCGGGCTCAGCCGTCTCCGGCGATCACCTTGAGCAGTTTCGCGTCGAAGGCGCGCAGCACCGGCCCAAGCTCGCGCCCGCGCTTGAGCACCCGCCCGTCCATGGCGATCACGGCGTAGGCCCCCTGCTTCTGCGCCAGCCGCGGGCGCTTCTCGACGCGGTAGATCGGGTGTTCGGCGGTGCGGCGGAAGATCGAGAAAACGGCCGCATCGCGCGTGGCGTCGATGGCGTAGTCGCGCCACTCGCCCGCCGCGACCATGCGTCCGTAGACCGCCAGGATCGCCGACAGTTCGCGCCTGTCGAAGGACACCTGCTCGGGCGCGGGCGGGGCGAGGTGGATCAGCTCCATGCAGCGACTTTGTGGGCTGCGACGCGAAGGCGCAAGGGGCGGCGCGCCGCGATGCGCTAGGGGGCGCGGGATGGAGCACCCCGTCGACGCCGACCGCCTGCGCGCCTTCATCGCCCGGGCGACCGTCGTCGCGCCCGTGCCGCTGGCGCCCGAACTGCGCGCCCATCTGGCCGCCGAGATCGCGCCGATCTGGGCGATGACCGAGGCGGCGCTGGAGGCTGAGGGGCTGCCGCCGCCGTTCTGGGCCTTCGCCTGGCCCGGCGGTCAGGCGCTGGCGCGCCATGTGCTGGATCGCCCCGGGCTGGTCGCGGGGCGGCGCGTGCTGGCGGTGGGCTGCGGCGGCGGAATCGAGGCGGTCGCGGCGGCCCGCGCCGGCGCCGCGGCGGTCTGGGCGAACGACATGGATCCGGTCGCGCTGGTGGCGGCCGGCATGAACGCGGCGCTGAACGGGCAGGCGGTGCGCGCCGCGCCGGGTGACGTCCTGTCCGCGCCGACGCCCGCGGCGGACGTCGTGCTGGGGGCGGACGTCTTCTACGAGCGGGAGGGGGCGCTGCGCCTGCTGGACTGGTTCCGCGGCCGGGCGCGGGCGGGGGCGCTGGTTCTGGTCGCCGACGCCGGCCGGGGTTTCCTGCCGACGGCGGGACTTTTCGAGGAAGCGGTCTGTGAGGCGCCCGTGCTACGGGCGCTGGAGGATCGCGACAGCCGGCGCGTCGTCGTCTGGCGCGTGCCCTCCGATTGACATAATCGTCCCGCCGGGCCGTCCGACCCCGGGCCCGCCGCGACGGAGCCCTTCCCCCATGCGCGATTTTCACCGCCCCGGTCGCTCGACCGTCTTCGCCGACAACGGCATGGTCGCCAGCTCTCACCCGCTGGCGGCCGGCGTCGCGGTCGACATGCTGCGCCGGGGCGGCAACGCCGCCGACGCCGCCGTCGCCGCGGCCGTGCTGCTGGGGCTGTGCGAGCCGCAGATGACCGGCCTCGGCGGCGACGCCTTCGTGCTGCTGAAGCCCGCCGGCGAGGAGCGGCTGGTGGGCCTGAACGGCTCGGGCCGCTCCCCTTCGGCGTTGACGGGGGAGGCGGTGCGCGCGCAGGGCATGACCGCCATGCCGTTGCATCACCCCCATGCCGTCGTCGTACCCGGCGCGGTGGCGGCCTTCGACCGTCTGCTGGCCGATCATGGCGAACTCGGGCTGGCCGAGGCGCTCGCGCCCGCCATCGCCTACGCCGAGGCGGGCGTGCCCGTGGCCCCGAGGGTCTCCGTGGACTGGGCCGCCGCGGCCGACGCGCTTCAGGGCGAGGCGCGGCGGTTCTTCCTGCGCGACGGCAAGGCGCCGGCCCCCGGCGACCGCTTCGCCGCGCCGGGGCAGGCCGAGGCGCTGCGCCTGATCGCCCGCGAGGGGGCCAAGGGCTTCTACGAGGGGCCGGTCGCCGAGGACATGGTCGCTTCGCTGCGCGCGCTGGGCGGCATGCACACTCTGGAGGATTTCGCGGCGGTGAAGGCCGACTATGTCGAGCCGGTCACGGGCCCCTATCGCGGCGCGACCATCGCGGAGCTGCCGCCGAACGGGCAGGGCGCGGTCGCGCTGCTGATCGCCCGGCTGCTCGAGGGCTTCGAGATCGGTCGCCTCGACCCTCTCGGCCCGATGCGGGTGCACTTGGAGGCGGAGGCGACCAAGCTCGCCTACGACGCGCGCAACCGCTTCCTCGCCGACCCCGACCACATGCCCCGCGGGCTGTCGCCCCTGCTCGACGACGCGCGCGTGGCCGCGATGGCCCGACTGATCGACCCGCAGAAGGCCATGTCCGACGTCCGGCGCGCCACCGGGGCGATCCACCGCGAGACGGTTTATCTGTGCGTCGTCGACCGCGACCGCATGGCGGTGTCGATGATCTATTCGATCTTCCACAGCTTCGGCTCGGGCATCGCCTCGACGCGCTACGGGATCAACTTCAACAACCGCGGGGCCGGCTTCTCGCTGGAGCGCGGCCACCCCAACGAGCTGGGCCCCCGCAAGCGGCCGATGCACACGATCATTCCGGCCATGCTGCTGCGCGAGGGCCGCGTGGCCATGCCCTTCGGCGTCATGGGCGGCCAGTATCAGGCGACGGGCCATGCGCGGCTGGTCTCCAACATCGTCGATTTCGGCATGGAGCCCCAGCAGGCCATCGACGCCCCGCGCAGCTTCGCCGAGGACGGCGCGCTGATGCTGGAGCGGGGCTACGACGAGGCGGTGATCGCCCAGCTGGAGGCGAAGGGCCACGCCGTGCGCCGCCGGCCAGAGCCGCTGGGCGGGGCGCAGGCCATCCTGATCGACCACGAGCGCGGCGTGCTGATCGGCGGCTCCGACCCGCGCAAGGACGGGATCGCGCTGGGCTACTGAGCCGGAGCGGCCGGCAGCGGCAGCGTGACGGTGAAGGTGGAGCCGCGGCCCTCGGTGGTGTCGATCCCGATCCGCCCGCCCATGGCGTCGACCAGTCCCTTGACGATCGTCAGGCCAAGCCCGGTGCCGCCGAAGCGCCGGGTGATGGAGTCGTCGCCCTGCTCGAACGCCTTGAAGACGGACGCCGCCTGTTCGGGCGACATGCCGATACCCTCGTCGCTCACGGCGTAGCGCAGTCCGGCGGCGTCGCCGTCGACCGCGACGGCCACCGACCCGCGCTCGGTGAATTTCAGGGCGTTGCCCAGCAGGTTGTGCAGAATCTGCGCGATGCGGTGCCGGTCGCCGAGCCGCGCCGCCGACGCGCCCGGCCCGACGTCGACGCGCAGGCTCAGCCCCTTCGTCTCCGCCTGCGGCGCGTGCGCCAGCGCCACCTGTTCGGCCACCGCCAGCGGGTCGAAGGGGGCGTGCTCGAAGCTGAGTCGCCCGGCCTCGATCTTGGAGACGTCGAGGATGTCGTCGATGACGGTCATCAGCAGCCGCCCGCTTTCGCGCACGATCTCTATCATGCCCTTGTGATCCGGCTCCGTCAGCCGGCGCGACAGCAGCTCCGTCATCCCCAGCACGCCGTTCATCGGCGTGCGGATCTCGTGGCTCATGCGCGCGAGGAACTGCGACTTCGCCGCGTTGGCGGCCTCGGCCGTGGCGCGGCTCTGGTTTAGCGTCTCCATCAGGCGCTTCTGCTCGGTGATGTCGATGCGCAGCCCCACATGGTCGCCGTTCGCGGTGCGCCGGGCGATGGAGCGGATCCAGCGGCCGCCCTCGCGCAGCTGCTCGAAGTCGTTGTCGCCAGCCGCATGCAGCGCAAGGCGCTCGGCGAGCCAGTCGGCCTCGCGACCCGCGGCTTCGGGGTATTCGCCCGCGTCGAGGCCGCAACGGAGGATCTCCTCGAACCGCGCCCCGGGGCGGATCGCGGGAATGCTGCGCGGGCCGAGCTCCATATAGGGCTGATTGCACAGCACCAGCCGGTCGTCGGCGTCGTAGATCACGAAGCCGAAGGGCAGGGCGTCCACCGCCTGCCGCAGCCGCGCCTCGACGCTCTCCGCCCGCTCCTGAGCCGCGCGCAGGTCCGTGACGTCGAGACACCAGCCGAAGACGCGAAGCGGCGCTCCCGCCGCGTTCCGGTCCACGCCGACGCGCGACAGCCTCAGCCAGCGCAATCGCCCGCCGGGCTGCAGGAGGCGATACTCGAAGCCGACTTCCCGCTCGCCCGGCGGCTGGGACAGAAAGGCGTCCACCCGCTCGGCGTCGCGCGGGTCCGTGTGCGCGAAGAAGGCCGTGTCGCCCTCGCCCAGGCTCGCGGGATCGGCCTCGAAGATGCGCCGCATCGCGGCGTCCCACGACAGTCGCCGCTCGCCCGGCCAGAACTCCCAGACGCCGAGACCGGCGGCCTCCGCCACGGCGCGCAGGGTCGCCTCGTCGGTCGCCGCAGCGCCGCCGCCCGATAAATCGCCTGTCCGCGCCGCCAGCGACGTCAGCGCCACGCCCGCGCCTCCGTCAGTCCCGTCGGACATGGCGGCAGAAACCTGAACGCATGGTTGCCGTCCTGTTCGCGCTCACGCGAGCCCCGCGACCAGAAAGCCCGCCGCGACGATCAGACCGGCGTCGCGGTTGGCGCGGAACAGGCGCAGGCAGTTCTCCGGGTCGTCGATGTCCAGCGCGGCGATCTGGCGGAACAGATGCGCCCCGAACAGCGCCACGCCAACCAGCGCGAGCGCCAGCGCCGTCCACTGCCCCCACAGCGCCAGCGCCGCCGCCGCCCCGTAGCAGGCGACCGACAGGGCCGAGAACTGAGCCAGCCGCGCATGGGTGCGCGCGCCGAACAGCCGCGCGGTGGAGCGCACGCCGATCAGCGCGTCGTCCTCGCGGTCCTGATGGGCGTAGATCGTGTCGTAGTGCAGCGTCCACGCGATCCCGCCGACGTAGAGCAGCGCCGCCGCCGCGCCGATCGCGCCGAAATGCCCGGCCCAGCCCATCCACGCGCCCCAGTTGAAGGCCAGTCCGAGGAAGATCTGCGGCCACCACGTCACCCGCTTCATGAACGGATAGATCGCCACGACGACCAGCGACGCGACGCCCACCCAAACGGCGAAGGCGTTGAACGTCAGCAGCACCGCGAAGGCCGCCAGCGCCTGCGCCGCGCACAGGACCAGCGCCTGCCGCGGCGTGACCTGCCCCGACGGGATCGGGCGCGACCGGGTTCGCGCCACACGGCCGTCGATGTCGCGGTCGGTGAAGTCATTCCACGTGCAGCCCGCTCCCCGCATCAGGAAGGCGCCGATGGCGAAGGCCGCCACCAGCCACAGGTCGCCCGGCGTCCAGCGGTCGGCGGCCGTGGCCAGCGCGAGGCTCTGCCAGCAGGGCAGCAGCAGGAGCCATGTGCCCGCCGGCCGGTCGGCGCGGGCCAGCCGGAGAAAGGGCCGCCAGCGCGGGGGCGCGAAGCGGTCCACCCAGTTGCGATCGGTGGCGTCGGCGACCCTTCCGTCGCGGGCGGGGCGGGGGGTATCGGTGTCTGCGCTCATGGAGAGAACCAATGCCCCAGACTTCGCCGAAAGTCAGGCTCTACGTCGACGCGCCGCTCGGCGCCGACGCCGAGATCGCGCTGGCGCGCGAGCAGGCGCATTACCTGTTCGTCGTGATGCGCCTCGCGCCCGGCGACGCGGTGGCGGTGTTCAACGGGCGCGACGGCGAGTGGCGCGCCGAGGTCGCCGACGCCGGCCGCCGCGGCGGCGCGCTGCGTTGCGCCGCGGCGCTGCGCCCGCAGGGCTCCAGCCCGGACGTGGAGCTGCTGTTCGCGCCATTGAAGAAGGCGCGCACCGACTTCGTGGCGGAGAAGGCGACCGAGATGGGGGTGCGCCGCCTGCGCCCGGTCCTGACCCGCTTCACCAACGCCGAGCGCGTCAACGTCGCCCGCCTGCGCGCCCACGCCGTCGAGGCGGCCGAGCAGTGCGGCATCCTGTCCGTGCCCGAAGTGGCCGAACCCGCGACGCTGGCGGCGGCGCTCGACGGCTGGCAGGCGGGGCGGCGGCTGATGTTCTGCGACGAGAGCGGCGCCGGCGCCCCCGCGGCCGAGGCGTTGCGGGCCGCCGGTCCCGGCCCCTGGGCGGCGCTGGTGGGGCCGGAGGGCGGCTTCGCCCCGGAGGAGGCCGAGCGGCTGCGCGCCCATCCCGGCGCGCTGGCGGTGTCGCTGGGCCCGCGCATCCTGCGCGCCGACACGGCCGCCGTCGCGGCGCTGGCGCTGTGGCAGGCGACGCTGGGCGACTGGCGATGAGGCGCCCGGCGCTGGACTGGCTGCGCCGGCGGCGGGGGGCGCTGGCGGGCGTCGGCTGCGTCGTCGCCGCGGCGGCGTTGGCGCCGGCGGCCGCGACCGGCGCGCCGGTCGCGGCCGTCGCGGCGCTGACGCTCGCCGCGGCGGGGGTGTGGCTGGTGCGCGACGGGCTGACCCGCGCGCGGCTGGCCGCCCGACCCGGCCCCGGGATCGCCGCGGTGCGCGAGGGGCGCATCGTCTACTTCGGCCCCGAGCAGGGGGGCGTGGCCGATCTCGACGGCCTTGTGGCCATCGAGATATCGGCCGCTGGCGACTGGGTGCTGCGCGGCGCCGACGGGGCCGTGCTGACCGCGCCCACGGCCGCCGAGGGAGCGGAGGCGCTGCTGGACGCCTTCGCCGCCCTGCCGGGCTTCGACCGCGCCGCGCTGGACCGGGCGCTGGCGCGCCGCGGCGTTCACGCGATCGTCTGGCGCCGCCGCGGACCGGCCCCGCAGCCCCGCCTTGCCCTGCCCGATGGCGGCGCTTAATCCTGCGCCGCAACAAGGGCGAGGGGCTGACCGCGATGTCCATACCACAGCAGGGCGGCGGGCCCGTCGAGGACCGCGCGCAACTGGCGGCCTATCTCGCCGCGGGCTGCAAGCCCAAAGACGCGTGGCGCATCGGCACCGAGCACGAGAAGTTCGGCTACCGCCTGTCGGACCTGAAGCCGCTGGCCTACGAGGGCCCCTGCGGCGTCCGCGCCATGCTGGAGGGCCTGCGCGACCGCTTCGGCTGGAAACCGGTCTTCGAGGGCGCCCACATCATCGGGCTGACCAAGGGCGGGGCGAACGTCAGCCTCGAGCCCGGCGGCCAGCTGGAGTTGTCCGGCGCGCCGCTGCGCACCATCCACGGCACCTGTGAGGAGGTGAACCAGCATCTCGCCGAAGTGCGCTCGGTGGCGCAGGAGATCGGCGCCGGCTTCATCGGCCTCGGCGCCGCGCCGGACTGGCGGCTCGACGAGATGGACGTCATGCCCAAGGGCCGCTACGGCCTGATGCGCGCCTACATGCCCAAGGTCGGCACGCAGGGCCTCGACATGATGTTCCGCACCTGCACCGTGCAGGTGAACCTCGACTTCGCCTCCGAGCCCGACATGGTGAAGAAGCTGCGCGTGGCGCTGGCGCTGCAGCCGGTCGCCACCGCGCTGTTCGCCTCCTCGCCGTTCTGGGAGGGCAAGCCGAACGGGCATCTGAGCTGGCGCGCGCGCATCTGGCGCGACGTGGACAACGCCCGCGCGGGGATGCTGCCCTTCGTCTTCGAGGACGGCTTCGGCTTCGAGCGTTACGTCGACTACGCCCTCGATGTTCCGATGTATTTCGTCTACCGCGACGGCCGCTACATCGACGCCACGGGCCAGAGCTTCCGCGACTTCCTCAACGGGCGATTGCCGGCCCTGCCGGGCGAGGTCCCCACGCTCAGCGACTGGGCGGACCACCTCACCACGATCTTCCCCGAGGCGCGGCTGAAGAAGTTCATCGAGATGCGCGGCGCCG
>DAINOD010000083.1:0-14567 GCA_036735545.1 Rubrimonas sp.
CTTGCCGATGCCGCCCTTGCCGTAGATCGCGATGATCTGCGTCTTCTTGGTCGGCGCCGTCGTCACGACGGCGTCGGGCTCCTGCGCCGCTTCGTTGCGCAGCGCGTCGACCATGTCGGCGAGGTTCGGGACAGGGTTTCCGTCGGCGGGGCTCATGCGGCGGCTCTCCAGTCGAGGATCATCTTGAGGCAATCGGCGTCGCCGAAAGCGGTGCGGTAGGCGGCGTCGGCCGTCGCGGGCGCGGCGTGGTGCGTGATCAGCCCGCCCAGGTCGAGGAAGCCCTCGTCGATCAGCGCGCGGGTCGCGGTGAGGTCGGCGGGCTTGAACTCGGCGGCGATGCGCAGGCGCGCCTCGCGCATGAAGGCCTGCGGGAAGGCGAAGCTGAGCCGGTCGTAGAAGCCGGCGAGCACGACCTCGCCGCCGCGGCCGAGGCGGCCGATGAGCATGTCCAGCACGCCCTCGGCGCCCGAGGCGTCGTAGATGGCGCGATAGTCGCGGCGCTGGTCGGTCTCGGGGTCGATGACGGCGTAGTCGTAGGCGCCCTCGCGCCGGGCCGGATTGGTCTCCCAGACCGTGGGGGCCGGCGCGCCGGAGGCGATGGTCAGCCGGGCCAGCAGTCGGCCCAGCACGCCGTGGCCGACGATCAGGTCGGGGCTGTCGCCCGCGGCGATGGCGTGGCGTGCGGTGGCGCAAAGGGCCATCAGCACGCCCTCCTCGCCCCATCCGGCGCCGAGAGGGATGGCCCGGGCGCCGGGCAGCACGACCCGCGCGGCGGCGCCGCCGAACAGGCCGCGCACCGGGCCGAAGCAGCGCGCGCCGGGCACGAACACCGCGTCGCCGACGCGCAGTCCGGACTCGCGGCCAGCCTCCACAACATGGCCGACCGATTCGTAGCCGGGAACCAAGGGATAGCCCATGCCGGGAAACTGCGGCATGCGGCCGGACCAGAGCAGGCGCTCCGTGCCGGTGGAGACTCCGGAGAAATCGATGTCGACGACGACGTCCGCGGCGGTCGGGTCGTCGAGCGCAACGCTCTGGAGCGAAAGGCTTTCCGGCCTCTCCATCACCACTGCTGACGTGTCCATCGGCGTCCTCCCGCGTCAGGGCGGCGGGTGGCTGTCGCCCCTGCCGCTCTCGGTGTCTGTCATCGTAAATTGACCACCGGGTATGTCAAGCTGAGTTTACATATGTTGGTGGCGGGATAGGCGGAGGCCGGTCGCGGAGGACACGCGGGCGACCTCCTCGGCGGCGACAGGCGCGCCGGCGGGCGCGCGCGCGAACGCTCCGGCCGATGGCCGGAGCGTCTGTTCTACGGGCGTTTGCGGGGGAGAAGGGGGCTTGGCCCGCCCTCAGGCGGCAGGTTTCACCCAGGCGCCGTCGCGGGCGGCGGAGCGCACGCAGGCGTCGACGAAGGCGACGCCCGCCAGTCCGTCGCGGACCGAGGGGAACGATGCCTCGGGGTCGGTCCGTCCCTCGCGACGGGCGAGGATGGCGCGGGCGGCCTCCGCATAGATGTTGGCGAATCCCTCGAGGTAGCCCTCCGGGTGGCCCGGGGGCGTGCGCGTCAGCCGCGCCGCGTCGGGACCGGCGCCGTGGCCGCCGCGCGTGATCAGCCGCCGCGGGGCGCCGAAGGGGGCGTGCCAGAGTTCGTTGGGGTTCTCCTGGGCCCATTCGAGCCCGCCCTTCTCGCCGTAGACCCGCAGCCGCAGGCCGTTCTCGCAGCCGGGCGCCACCTGGCTGCACCACAGCATCCCCCGCGCGCCGCCGGAGAATCGCAACATCACATGGGCGTTGTCGTCCACGCGCCGCCCCGGAACCCATGCCTGCAGGTCGGCCGCGAGCGCCGCGACGCTCTGGCCGGTCACGAAGCAGGCGAGGTTGGCGGCGTGGGTGCCGATGTCGCCCGTGGCGCCGCCCGCCCCGCTGCGGGCGGGATCGGTGCGCCATGCGGCCTGCTTCTGGCCGGTGGCCTCGACGGGTTCGGTCAGCCAGTCCTGCGCATACTCCACCTGCACGACGCGCACGGCCCCGATCTCGCCCGCCGCGACCATGGCGCGCGCCTGCCGGACGAGGGGATAGCCGGTGTAGTTGTGCGTCAGCACGAACAGCGCCTCGGACTTCTCCGCCAGAGCGACCAGCTTCCTCGCCTCGGCCAGCGTCGCCGTCAGCGGCTTGTCGCAGATCACGTGCACGCCGCGCTTCAGGAAGGCCGCGGCGGGGGCGAGGTGCATGTGGTTGGGGGTGACGATGGCGACGGCCTCGATCCCGTCCTTCAGGCGCGATTCGCGCCGGGCCATGGCCTCGAAGTCGTCGTAGACGCGGCCCGGGTCGAGCCCGAGATCGGCGCCCGAGGCGCGCGACTTCTCCGGGTCGGCGCTGAAGCAGCCCGCCACCAGCGCGAACCGGTCGTCGAGCCGGGCGGCGATGCGGTGCACGGCCCCGATGAAGGCGTCGCGCCCGCCACCGACCATGCCGAGGCGGATGCGCGGCGCCGCGCCCGCGGAGGAACCCTTGATGGCCATGGGCTCAGTCCCCCAGCCCGAGGATTCGCCGGTTCGCCGCCCGGTCGGTCCCCCCGCCGGCGAAGTCGTCGAAGGCGCGCTCGGTGACGCGGATGATGTGCGCCTTCACGAAGTCCGCCCCCTCGCGCGCGCCGTCCTCGGGGTGCTTGAGCGCGCATTCCCATTCGACCACGGCCCAGCCGTCGAAATCGGCCGCGGCGAGCTTCGAGAACACCGCGCCGAAATCCACCTGCCCGTCGCCGGGGCTGCGGAAGCGCCCCGCCCGGTTCACCCAGGACTGGTAGCCGCCGTAGACGCCCTGCCGCCCGGTCGGGTTCAACTCGGCGTCCTTGACGTGGAACATGCCGATGGCGGCGGCGTAGATGTCGATGTGGTCGAGATAGTCCAGCCCCTGCAGCACGTAGTGGGAGGGGTCGTAGAGCATCCGCGCGCGCCGGTGATTCTTGACCCGATCAAGGAACATCTCGTAGGTCACGCCATCGTGCAGGTCTTCGCCGGGATGAATCTCGTAGCAGAGATCCACGCCATGATCCTCGGCGACGGCGAGGATCGGCAGCCAGCGCCGGGCAAGCTCGTCGAAGGCCTCCTCGATCAGCCCCGCCGGCCGTTGCGGCCACGGGTAGATGTATGGCCAGGCCAGCGCGCCGGAGAAGGTCGCCATCGCCGTCAGCCCGAGATTGGCCGAGGCGCGGCAGGCCTTCTTCACCTGATCCACCGCCCAGGCCTGCCGCGCGGCGGGGTTTCCGCGCACGGCCGGCGCGGCGAAGCCGTCGAACATCGCGTCGTAGGCGGGATGCACCGCGACGAGCTGGCCCTGCAGGTGCGTGGACAGCTCCGTGATCTCGACGCCGCTCTCGGCCGCGCCCCCCTTCACCTCGTCGCAGTAGTCGCGGCTCTCGGCGGCGCGGTCGAGATCGAACAGGCGGCCGTCCCAACTGGGAAGCTGCACGCCGGCGTAGCCGCAATCGGCGGCCCAGGCGGTGATCGCGCGCCAGTCGTTGAACGGGGCGGCGTCGCCCGCGAACTGGGCCAGGAACAGGCCCGGCCCCTTCATCGTCTTCATGTCGTTTCCCCTCGTCCGGTCGCGCCCCCCTTCAGAGGGGCGCCCGCAGCGGTTCGGGGCGCACGCAGGTCGAGACGATCTCGACATGCGACCGCTCCGCGGCCGACTGCTCCAGCGCCGTCAGCACCTCCAGCACGTGCAACGCGAATTCGCCCGAGCAGCGGTGCGGCCGCCCGTCGCGAATCGCCTGCGCCATGTCGGCGACGCCGATGATGCGGTAGTCGGCGACTTCCGTCCCGCGGTTCGTGCGGCGGTTCGGCGTCGCATAGGGCAGCCCCTCGGGCGCCACGTCCTCGAAGGGCGCGCCGGCGCGCGACAAGCGGGTGACGCCGCCGAAGAAGTTGGGGTCGGGCAGCACCAACGTCCCGGCGTCGCCGTAGAGTTCGAGACGGAACGGCGTCTCGGTCCACATGTCCCAGCTCATCACCAGCGAGACGATCGCGCCGCAGGCGAACTCCAGGGAGCCGCAGAAGTGGGTGTCGACCGCCACCTTCAGGCTCTGTCCCTTGCGCGGCCCCTCGCTGACCACGAGCCGCTCGGCGTAGGCGCGGCCGGTCATCGCGGTGACGCGGACGACCGGGCCGATCAGGTTGACCAACGCGCCGACGTAGTAGGCGCCCATGTCGAGCACCGGGCCGCCGCCGCGGGAATAGAAGAAGCTCGGGTCGGGGTGCCAGTGCTCCATGCCGTGGTTGGCGAACCAGATCAGCCCGCCGACCGGCCGCCCGATGGCGCCCTCGTCCACCAGCCGCCGCGCGTTCTGGTGGCCGCCGCCGAGAAAGGTGTCGGGCGCCGAGCCGATGCGCCGGCCCGCCGCCGCCGCCGCCTCGACCAGCGCGCGGCCCTCCTCCAGCGTCACGCCGAGGGGTTTCTCGGCGTAGAGGTGCTTGTCCGCCTCCAGCACCGCGCGCCCGATGGCGTGGTGGGCGAGCGGCGGGGTGAGGTTGGCCACGAGATCGATGTCGGGGTCGGCCAGCATCTGCGCGGGCGTCATGGCGCGCACGCCGTGCTTTTTCGCCTGCGCCGCGGCCCGGTCGGCGTCGAGGTC
The DNA here is from genome assembly GCA_036735545.1 of Rubrimonas sp. Lineage (GTDB taxonomy): Bacteria > Pseudomonadota > Alphaproteobacteria > Rhodobacterales > Rhodobacteraceae > Rubrimonas. The sequence continues at coordinate 4,634 of DAINOD010000083.1, forward strand.
GGCGCAGGCCAGAACCTGCAGCGCCGCGAACTCGGGGGCGCGGGAAAGATAGGCGTCCGAGATGTTGCCGCAGCCCAGCACGCCCACCCGCAAGGGAGAAAGGTTCACGCGCGCGCCTCCTCGACCGAGAGCGCCTTCATCGCCGCGAGGCCCGCGCGGGCGAAGCGGGCGCGGTCGTTGGGCTTGTCGTGCTCGGCGATCATCAGTTTCGGCCCGAAGGCCATCGATGCGGCCCACAGCGCCTTCCAGTCCATGACCCCGGCGCCGGGATCGGCCCACCCGTCCTCGTCGCCCTTCTCCCCGGCCGGGGCGAGGTCCTTGACATGGACGCTGTGCAGCATCGCGCCGTGGCGCTGCAACCGGCGCATCGGATCGTCGCCGCCGCGCACCAGCCAGGCGAGGTCGGCCTGCCAGCGCAGCCCTCCCGCCGCGCCCGCGTCGAGCAGATGGTCGAGCGGCAGCGAGCCGTCCGGCAGCTTCTCGACCTCCCAGTGGTGGTTGTGGAAGGCGAGGCCGAGGCCGTGCTCGCCGAGCCGCGACGCCATCCCGCCAAGCTCCGCTCCCACGGCCTGCCAGCCGGCGGCGTCGGTCGGGCGCAGCGGCGGGTGCAGGGCGGGCATCACCAGGGTCTCTGCGCCCAGCGTCTGCGCCGCCGCGAGGACCCAGTCGAAGCGCTCGCGCAGGGCGGGCATCGGCACATGCGCGCTGGGGGCGGTCAGGCCGCGCTCGGCGAGCAGCGCGCGGGTTCCCGCGGCGTCGTCGAGCATCGAGCCGATGGTCTCGACGGCGCGGTAGCCCGCGTCGCGCGCGAGATCGAGCTGGACCGGCAGCGGTCCCTCCTCGCGCAGGGAGTAGAGCTGAAGCGACAGGACGGGCATTGGACGCGCCTTTCGGGATCGGGTGGGTTCAGAGCCGCGCGCCGCTCTCGGCGGCGAACAGCGACAGACGGTTGGGGTCGGGCGTCAGGGAGACGGGCTCGCCGACGGCGGGCGGGCGCTCGCCGGAAAGGCGCACCGAGACGCTGACGCCGTCGCGCGCGCACCAGACCAGCGCGTCGGCGCCCATGGGCTCGACCAGCTCGACGCGGAAGCCCTCCCAGCCGCCGTCGCCGAAGCTCAGGTGCTCCGGCCGCACGCCCAGCGTGACCGGCGTCCCCGCCGCGGGGCGGACGACGAAGGGATAGCGGCCCAGCGGCTGGCGCAACGGGCCGGCGGCGAAGACCGGCCCCTCCCCGCCCGCCTCCACGCGGCCCTCGACGAAGTTCATGCGCGGCGAGCCGACGAAACCCGCGACGAACAGGTTGGCGGGGCGGTTGTAGATTTCCTCCGGCGGCGCGAGCTGCTGGATGCGGCGGTCCTTCATCACCGCGACCCGGTCGGCCAGCGTCAGGGCCTCGATCTGGTCGTGGGTGACGTAGATCATCGTCGTGGAGGCGAGACGGTGGTGCAGGCGCTTGATCTCCACCCGCAGCTCGTTGCGCAACTGGGCGTCGAGGTTGGACAGCGGCTCGTCGAACAGGAACACCTGCGCGTCGCGCACCAGCGCTCGGCCGATGGCCACGCGCTGGCGCTGGCCGCCCGACAGCTGGTCGGGCCGGCGGTCGAGCAGCGGCTCGATCTGCAGCATCCGCGCGGCCTCGGCGACGCGGCGCTCGATGTCGGCCCGCGGCGCGCGCGCCATGCGCAGGCCGAAGGACATGTTCTGGCGCACCGACATCCGCGGATAGAGGGCGTAGGACTGGAACACCATGGCGATGCCGCGGTCCTTCGGCTCCTCCCACGTCACGTTGCGCTCGCCCATCCAGATCTCGCCGGTCTCGACCTCCAGCAGGCCCGCCATGGCGTTCAGCAGGGTGGACTTGCCGCAGCCGGAGGGGCCGAGCAGCACGAGGAACTCCCCCGGCTCCACCTCCACGCTCAGCTCGTCGAGGACAGTGAGCGACCCGAAGGCGATGCTGACGTTGCGGATCGATACGCGGGACATCGGCGCCCTCCCCTCAGCCTTTGACTGCGCCCGCGGCGATCCCGCGAACGAAGTATCTGCCGGACACGAAGTAGACGAGCAGCGGCACGAGCCCGGTCAGGATCGTCGCCGCCATGTCGACGTTGTAGAGGCGCTCGCCCTGCGCCGAGTTGACGATGTTGTTCAGCTGAACCGTCATCGGCAGGTTCTCGCGCCCGGCGAAGGTCAGGCCGAGGATGAAGTCGTTCCAGATGCCCGTCACCTGCAGGATGACGGCGACGATGACGATGGGCGTCGACATCGGCAGCATCACGCGCAGGAAGATCGTCCAGAATCCGCCGCCGTCCACGCGCGCGGCGTTGAACAGCTCCCGCGGCAGGCCGACGTAGAAGTTGCGAAACAGCAGCGTCATCAGCGGCATGCCGAAGATCGTGTGCACGAGCACGATGCCCGGCAGCGAGTCGTAGAGCCCCACCGTCGCGAAAAGGCGCACCAGCGGATAGAGAAAAACCTGATAGGGAATGAAGGCCCCCAGCAGCAGCACCCCGAACAGCAGGTTCGCCCCCTTCACCCGCCAGAACGACAGCGCGTAGCCGTTCAGCGCCCCCAGCCCGATCGACAGCGCCAGCGACGGGATCAGGATGCGCATCGAGTTGGCGAAGCCGACCTGGATGCCGTCGCAGCGCAGCCCGGTGCAGGCGCTCGACCACGCGGCGACCCAGGCGTCGAGAGACGGCGCGGTGGGCAGCGCGAAGATGTTGCCGGACCGGATCTCGTCCATCGTCTTGAGCGAGGTCAGCACCATGATGATGGCGGGCAGCAGGAAGAATAGCGCCGCCACGATCAGGAAGGCGTAGAGCCCGATCGTCCCCGGCCCGAGCCGCCGGGGGCGACGGCCAGAGGGATTTGCGGCGGCGCTCACGCGGTCCTCCCGGCGCGGTTGCGCGCATAGAGCCACGGCGCCAGCACCGCCAGCACCGTCACCAGCATCACGACCGCCGCGGCCGTCGCCAGACCGACATTGGAGCGCTCGAACAGGTGGTCCATGACGAACTTGGCCGGGACCTCGGTGGCCGTGCCGGGCCCGCCCCGCGTCATGGCGACGACGAGGTCGTAGAGCTTCACGACCGACAGCGCGAGCAGCACCGTCGCCGTCAGGATCATCGGCCCCAGCAGCGGCAGCACGATCGAGACGTAGTAGCGCCAGGCGGGAACGCCGTCGATGCGCGCGGCTTTCCACAGCTCTGCGTCCACCCCCCGCAGACCGGCCAGCAGGATGACCATGACGAGGCCGGCGGAGTGCCAGACCCCCGCCAGCACGAGCGCGTAGATGGCCGTGTCGCGGTCGGCGAGCCACGCGAACTCGAAGGCGTCGAAGCCCGCGTCGCGCACCACCTTCTGCAGCCCGAGCTGCGGGTTCAGGAACCACTGCCACGCCAGCCCGGTGACGATGAACGACATCGCATGCGGATAGAGGAAGATGGTGCGGAAGACGCCCTCGGCCTTCACCCGCTGGTCGATGAAGACGGCGAGCGCGAAGCCCAGAACGAGACAACCGGCGATGAACAGCACGCCGAAGATCGCCATGTTGTGCATCGAGGTGATGAAGCGCGTATTGGCGAACAGGCGCGCATACTGGTCCAGTCCGACCCAGTCCATGGTCGGCAGCAGGCGCGAACTGGTGAAGGACAGCCGCACCGTCCACACCATGCAGCCGACGTAGACGACCAGCGCCGTCACGGCCATCGGGACCAGGGCGAGGGCTGCGGGGATGCGCGCGCTGCGCAGGCCCCGGCGCCGCGCGGTCCCCGCCCCTGCCCCGCTCCGGGCGGCGGCGCGCCGCCCGGTCTCGGTGAGGATGGTCATCTCCGAGCCTCCGCCCCGCCGCTCAATAGCTGGCGGCGATGGCGTCGAGGATGTCGTCGAGGAAGACGTCCACGTCCTTGCCCGGATCGTTCCAGAACTCGGTGATGACGTCCGTCAGCGCGCCGACCCGGTCCGAGGAGGCGAGAATGTCGATCGAGGGCTTGCGCGCCCCCGCCCGGATACGCTCCGCGCCCTTCTGCGCGCAGGCGTCCATGCCCGACACGTCGACGTCGGAGCGGATCGGCATCGAGCCCTTCAGCGCGTTGAAGGCGAGTTGCGCCTCCGGGCTCATCATGATCGCGGCCAGCGCGTGCTGACCCTCCAGCTGCACGGCGTCGGTCGTGCGCGGAAAGACGAACACGTCGCCGCCCATGATCAGCGTGCCGCTGTCGCCGAGGATCGCGCAGCCGTAGTCCTCGCCCGCGGTCATGCCGGCGTTGATGAACTCGCCCTTGGCCCAGTCGCCCATCACCTGCATCGCGGCCTGGCCCGAGACGACCAGCCCCGCGGTCAGGTTCCAGCTGCGCCCGGCAGAGCCCGGGTCCTTGAGCGCCCGGAGCGCGGCGTAGGTCTCGGCCGCCTCGCGGAAGGCGTCGCCGCGGATCACGGCCTCGTCGCCGTCGCGCCACAGCGCCTCGTAGACGTCGGGACCGGCGACGCCGACCACGACCGAGTTGAACAGCGTGCGCTCCTGCCACGCCTCGCCGCCCTGCGCGAAGGGGATCACCCCCGCAGCCTCGAGCGCCGGCGCGATCTCCAGCACCTCGCGCCAGCTCGTCGGCGGGGAGACGCCGGCCTTCTCGAACACCTCCGTGTTGTAGAACAGCCAGTTCTGGCCGTGGATGTTGATCGGCACCGCGTAGACCGCGCCCTCGAAGCTGACCGCGTCCGCGAACGCCTCCGGCACCAGCGCGCGCCACTTGTCGGCGTCCGCGTCGTCGACCGGGTTCAGCAGGCCGGCCGCGATGATCTCCTCGAACTGCCGGCCGATGTTGAACTGCATCGCCGTCGGCGGGTTGCCGCCGACGATGCGGTTGATGCCCTGCGTGCGCGCGTTCTGGCCGCCGGCGATGGCGGTGTCGACCCAGGTCCAGCCCTCCGCCTCGAAGCGCTCCGCGAACTGGCGCAGCGCCGCCGACTCGCCGCCCGAGGTCCACCAGTGGATCACCTCGGCCGATTTCTGCTGCGCGGCCGCGGGCGCGGCGAGCGCAAGGGCGGCGACGAGGGCCAGGACGCTGGCGCCGGCGCGCTTGACGGAAAGCATGGCGTATCTCCTCCGGTCCGCGCCGTCGCCCATCCGGGGCGCGGCGTCATGTTTTTCGTAACGTTACGATCCGTGCGAATCCCTGACTCGTCAACCTTTTTTCTTTTCAACCGTAAAGGATGCGAATATGCGTTTGGCATGAAGAACATGGGAACCGGTCCTGCCGCTCGGCCCCGTCCCCGGCCCCGCCGGCGGCAGGCATGAACGCGCCGACCCGCGGCGGCGCCACGGGGCGCGGCTCCGGCAAGGCGACGCTCAAGCGCCTCGCCGACGGGCTGGGTCTTTCGGTGACGACGGTCTCGCGCGCGTTGAAGGACGGGCCGGAAGTGCGGCCCGACACGGTGGCCCGCGTCAAGCGCGCCGCCGAGGAGGCCGGCTATCGGCCCGACTGGCGCGCGGTTAACCTGCGCACCGGGCGCACGGGGGCGCTGGCTGTGCTGTTCTACGCCCCCCGCGTGCGCGACGACGACGCCGGCGACAGCTCCATCGCCTCGCTGCTGGACGGCGTCGGCCGGCGGCTGGACGGGTTGCCCTATCTGCCGGTCGTGCAGCTCTTCGGCGCGCCGGAGGAGGGCCTAGCCCTCGTGCGGCGCACCGTCGAGGACGGGCTCGCCGACGGCATCATCATGAGCGGCACGACGCCCCAGGACCCGCGCGTGCGCTATCTGCTCGAGCGCCGCTTTCCCTTCGTCACCTACGGCCGGACGGAAATGTTCACGCCCCACCCCTGGGTCGACGTGGACAACGAGCGCGCCGCCTTCGAGGCGACCGCCCTGCTGCTCGCCGGCGGCGCGCGGCGCGTGGGCGTGATCGGCCCGCCGCCGGGGCTGAGCTTCGCCCAGCTCCGCCTCGCCGGCCACCGGCGCGCGCTGGCCGAGGCCGGGCTGCCCTTCGATCCGGCGCTGGTTGAGGCGGGCGATCTCGGCGCGGCGCGGGGGCGCGAGGCGGCGCGGCGGCTCTGCGGCCGGCCCGACGGCGCCGACGCGCTGGTCTGCGCCACGGCGGTGCTGGCGATGGGCGCGCTGACGGGGCTGCGCGACCTAGGGCTGGAGCCGGGCCGCGACGTTCCCGTGGTCAGCCGCGACGGCGCGCGGCTTTCGGAGTATCTGCACCCGCCGCTGCCGACCTTCTTCGCCTCGCTGTCGGAGGTCGGGCGCACGCTCTGCGACTTCCTGTTGCGCAGCATCGGGGGCGAGCCGCCGGAGACGCTGCAGAAGCTCCTGACCGCCCGGCTGATCGTGCCGGAGCCGCGCTGAGCGGGCTCAGACCGCCTCCCACGCCCCGCTGGCGGCGGCGCGGAACAGCGCATCGATGGCGCGCATGTTGGCGACCGCGTCCTCGATCGGGAATTCGGCGGGCTCCTCGCCGCGGAAGACGCGCATCGCCGTCTCGGCCTGCAGCGCATACTGGTCGCAGGGCTCGGTGTGCTCGACCGACACGCCGCCGCCGTCGATGGCGCCGGTGCGGTCGATCAGGAGGCGGCAGGACTCGTCTGGCGGCGCGTTCAGCGCCACGGGGATCTCGATGCGACCGCGGTCGCCGAGGATCTGCACGCGCTGGTGGCCCGAGAGCCGGGTGGCGACAGTGAAGTTCAGCAGCCGCCCGCCGCCGAAATCGGCGAGCCCGCCCGTGAGCCGGTCGACGCCGCTCGCCGGGTCGCGGTCCGCGAAGGCGGCGACGCGCAGCGGCTCGGCGCCGAAGAGGAAGCGCGCGAAGACCAGCGCGTAGCAGCCGATGTCGTAGAGCGCCCCGCCGCCCGCGTCGGCGCGGTTGCGGATGTTGGCGGGGTCCTCGTTGACATAGGCGAAACAGGCCTGCACCAGCCGCGCCTCGCCCAGCGCGCCTTCGCGGACCAGATGTCGGGCGCGCAGCCATTGCGGGTGCTGGCGGACCATGAAGGCCTCCAGAGCCCCGCGCCCGCTGCGGTCGCGCGCGGCGATCAGCGTCGCGGCCTCGGCGGCGGTCAGGGCGATCGGCTTCTCGCACAGAACGTGCTTGCCGGCCTCCAGCGCCCGAACGGTCCAGGGAACGTGCAGATGGTTTGGCAGAGGGATGTAGACCGCCTCGATCTCCGGGTCCGCCAGCAGCGCCTCGTAGTCGCCGTAAGCTTGCGGAGCGCCGCAGGCGTCCGCCGCCGCCCGGGCTCGCGCGGCGTCGCGCGAGGCGATGGCGTGAACCTGCGCCCCGCGCGCCTTCCGCATGCCCGGAATGACCTTGCGCAGGGCGATGTCCGCCGCCCCCAGAACGCCCCAGCGCATCGCTGTCCCCCCCGCTCAGGCGCCGAGCGACGATCGCTGCGCGAAGCGTTGCAACCCCAGCGCCGCGACGCCAAGCCCGACGCCGATGGCGTCGCTCAACGCCCCCGGCATGATCAGCACGACCGCCGCGGCGATCAGCAGCGCCCGTTGCAGCGGGGTGGCCAGCGTCAGCAGATAGCCGTGCAGCCCCGCCGCCAGGAAGATCACCCCCACCGTCGCGGTCGCGGCGGAGAAGGCGACGTCCCACCACGCGCCCTGCATCAACAGCTGCGGCCCGAAGACGAACATGAAGGGAATGATGTAGCCGGTCGCGCCGAGCTTCACCGCCGCGACGGAGCTTTCCCACAGCCGCGCGCCGGAGATGCCGTTGGCGGCGAAGACGGCGATGGCCACGGGCGGCGTGATCGCCGACAGGATCGCGAAGTAGAAGACGAACATGTGCGCGCTGGGCACCGGCACGCCGAGCCGCACCAGCGCCGGCACCAGCAGCGCCACCTGCATGATGTAGGCCGGCGTCGTCGGCATCCCCATGCCCAGCATGATGCCGGCCAGCATGGTCAGCAGCAGCGCCGGCCAGAGGTTCTGCCCCGCCGCGGAGATCACGAAGCCCGAGAAGTCGAGCCCTGCCCCGGTCAGGGTGATCGCGCCGATCACGACGCCCGCCGCCGCGCAGGCCAGCGCCACCACGACGGATCCCGTCGCGCCGCTCTCCAGCGCGTCGATGATCATGCGCAGGCTGACATCCTTGCGCGTGGACTTTCGCAGCATCGCCACCGGCACCACCGAGACGATGCCGCAGAGCGCCGAGAACGGTGCGCTGTAGCCGGCCAGCAACGCGCCGACGATGATGAACAGCGGCAGGAACAAGTGCCCCCGCTCCAGCAGCACCTCGCGCAGGCGCGGCAGCTCCGAGCGCGGCAGGCCCTTCATGCCGGTGCGCTGCGCCTCGAAATGCACGGCGGCGAAGACGGCGACATAGTAGAGCAGCGCCGGGATCAGCGCATAACCCGCGACGGTCAGGTAGCTGACCCCCATGAACTCGGCCATGACGAAGGCGGCCGCGCCCATGATCGGCGGCATGATCTGCCCCCCCGTCGAGGCGACCGCCTCCACCGCGCCGGAGAAGGCGGGCCGGTAGCCCAGCCGTTTCATCAGCGGGATGGTGAAGGCGCCGGTCGTCATGACGTTGGCCACCGCGCTTCCCGAGACCGAGCCGAACAGCCCCGACGTGATGCAGGCCACCTTGGCAGGGCCGCCGACCGAGTGGCCGGTCAGGCTGATGGCGAAGTCCATGAACAGCTTGCCGGCGCCGGAGCGCTCGACAAAGGCGCCGAACAGGATGAACAGCACGACATAGGTGGCTGAGACCGCAATCGGAATGCCGAAGATGCCCTCGGTGGTCAGGTAGAGCTGCTCGACCAACAGCTCGAACCCGGTGTTGGTGAGGAACAGCGCGTAGCCGAGGAACACCAGCACGGTCAGCGGCAGAACGAGGCCGAGCGCCCTGCGCGAGGCCTCGATGACAAGCGCGACCAGCAGCACGCCGAGCCAGATGTCCATGTCGCGCAGATCATCGACGTAGATGAACCGGTTCTGGATGTAGGAAAGCTCGACGATGGGATAGGCGCAGGCCAGAATGCTGAGCGCGATCAACGCCCAGTCCCATGGCATGGGGCCCTTGCCCAGATCGGCGCGGCGGGCGGGCAGCGTCAGGAAGGCCAGCACCAGCGCGAAGCCGACATGGGTGGCGCGCAACGTCACCGCGTCGGGCGTGCCGAAGAAGGCTATCTCGAGATGGTAGAGGCTCATCGTCACCGCGACGACCAGCACGACGCCACGGACGACGCGGCGGTAGAGGCTTGGCGCCAGGGGCGCCGCCGGATCGGTCATCGGAAAGCCCCCGCGGCCGGGACGACGGCGCGCGGGGCGCGCCGTCGCCGATCGTCAGATCACTGGAAGAAGCGGCTCGCGCCGTCGTGCATCGGCACGCCGATGTCCGTGGCCATCACCTCGTGCGTCAGCCCCTTCATCGCCGAGGCGATGGACACGAGGTCGCCGAGGTTCTCCGTCATCGCCTTCAGCATTCCCTCGACCACCGCCGGGTCGAGGTCGCAGCGCGCGATGACGTGGGTGGCGTAGCCGATGGCCTGCACGTCCTCGTTCTGGCCGGGATAGGAGCCGGCCGGGATCACGAGCTCGGTGTAGCCCGGATTGCGCCGGCGCATCTCGTCCATCATCTCGTCGGACATCCCGACCAGCGTGATCTCGGCCGAGTTGGCGAGGTCCATCACCGCCGAGGACGGCACCGTGGTGCCCAGGAACATCGCATGGGCGTTGTTGTCCTTCATCAGCGCCACGCCGTCGGAGTAGCTGACGAAGTGCACCCGTCCCATGGCGTCGTAGTTCAACCCGGCGGCGTCGAGCACCTCGCGCGAGATCTCCTCGGCCGTGTTGCCGCGGGGCTGGGTGGCGATGCCCTTGCCGCGCAGGTCGGCGATGTCGTTCACGCCGGCGCTCTTGAGCGCGACGATCTGGAAATACTGCGGATAGAGCGTGGCGACGTTGCAGACGTTGGACACCTTCT
>DAINOD010000084.1:0-14509 GCA_036735545.1 Rubrimonas sp.
GTGTTGAACATGAACAGGATGGTGATCAGCGGCACCGAGCGGAACAGCTCGATGAAGCCCGTCGACAGCATCGACACCACCGGCAGGTTCGACCGCCGCCCCAGCGCCAGCAGGATGCCTGCGGGCAGCGAGAAGGTGATGCCGATGCCAGAGATCACCAGCGTCAGAAAGAGCCCGCCCCACAGCCGCGTGCGCACCTCGGGCAGGGACCACGCCCACACCGCCAGCACGCACAGCGCGAACAGGGCCAGCCCGGCGCCCTGCATGACACGCGTCTGCAGCTTCTCGTTCTCGTCCGGCACGCCGGCGAGCCCGACGATCAGCGCGCCGATGGGCCTGCCGAGGAACTTCTCGCTGAGCGCCGTCGCCCAGACCCACACGAAGCCCCAGACCCCGCCGGCGATCAGCAGCGTCCAGACGATCCCCTTCTGCCCGCCGAGGAAGAAGTAGCTGGCGAGGAAGGGGTAGAGCGCCACCGCCGAGACCGCGATCATCACCTTGGACTGCACGCCGCGCAGGAACAGCGGCGTCATCCACAGCACGAGCGCGAGGAAGCCGAGGTTGATGCGCCACACCTGATCCTTGGGATAGAGCCCGTAGATCAGGTTCGGCAGCCACGCCCGCACCCCCGGCCAGCAGGCGCCGGCGCGGCCCACCGCGTCTAGGCACTCGCGCCGGTTGTTCGCGTCCCAGATGGCGTTGAACACCGCCCAGTTCAGCACCGCCGCCGCGACGCTGAACAGGATGTAGGCGCCGATGATGGTCATCAGGGCGTTGGGCACGTCCTGGAACAGGTTGGCGCGGATCCAGCCGACCACGCCCACCGTGTTGGGCGGCGGCGGGCGGCTGTCCTTGGCGCGGAAGACCAGCGGCTCGGCGTCCATCGTCATCGCTCAGCGCTCCTTGAACTGAACGCGGCGGTTGTAGACGTTCATGATCAGCGACACCGTGAGGCTCACCGTGCAATAGAACGCCATGGTCATCGCCACGATGGGAATGGCCCGGCCCGACTGGTTGAGGGAGGTGTTCATCCAGACGCTGACCAGATCGGGGAAACCGATGGCGATCGCCAGCGAGGAGTTCTTGGTGACGTTCAGATACTGGCTGATCAGCGGCGGAATGATCACCCGCAGCGCCTGCGGCAGGATGATCAGCCGCATCGTCCAGCTCGACGACAGGTTCAGCGCGCCGGCCGCCTCGCGCTGGCCCTTCGACACCGACTGGATGCCCGAGCGCACGATCTCGGCGATGAAGCAGGAGGTGTAGACCGACAGCGCGACGATCAGCGCGCAGAAGGCCGGCGGCACCGAGAAGCCGCCCACGAAGTTGAACCCCTGCAGCCGCGGCAGGTCCCAGCCCAGCGGCCCGCCCAGCGCGAGATAGACCGCGACGGGCGCGACGACGATGGTCGCCAGCCCCACGCCCAGCGCGGGAAACATCCGCCCCGTCGCCTCGAAGCGCCGCCGCGCCCAGATGCGCAGCGCGATCGCGCCGACGACCGCGAGCGCGAAGGCCCCGAGCACGGCGTTGAAGCCGGCCTCCGGCACAGGAGAGGGCATGTAGAAGCCGCGGTTGTTGAGCGCGAAGACCTCGGCCATGATCAGGCTGTCGCGCGGTCGGGGCAGCAGGTTGAAGACCCCGAAATACCAGGCGATGATCTGCAGCAGCAGCGGCGTGTTGCGCAGGATCTCGATGTAGCCGCGCGCGAGCGCGCCGATGATCCAGTTGTCCGACAGCCGCGCCAGACCGACGATCAGGCCGAGGATGGTCGAGAAGACGATGGCGACCACCGCCACCAGCAACGTGTTGGCGACGCCGACCTGGAACACGCGCAGGTAGCTGTCGCCCTCCGTGTAGGGCACCAGCGTGAATCCGATGCCGAACCCCGCCGACACGCCGAGGAAGTCGAAACCCGCCGACATGCTGCGCGCCGCGAGATTGGCGACGGTGTTGCTGACGAAGTAGTAGCCCCCGAGAAGAACGATCGCGAGGGTCAGTCCCTGGAAGACGACGCCCCGGATCGTGGGGTTCGCCATCATCGTGCTGAGACTTGCGGGAGCGCCGTCGCGGGCGGCGCGGTCATCGGCTATCGCCATGCGTCACCTCTTGCTGAGCGGCGTCCGCGCCGGCCACGACAGGCCGGCGCGGCGCTACACCGCTGGGTGCGTGATCAGCGGAACGGCATCGCGTAGAGGATGCCGCCGTCGTTCCACAGCGCGTTCAGCGTGCCCGCGCGCGGGATGCCGATCGGCGTGTTCTCGCCGACATGGCGCTCGTAGACCTCGCCGTAGTTGCCGAGCGCCTTGAGCACGTCGACCATGAAGGTCGGGCTGAGGCCCATGCCCTCGCCGATGTTGCCCTCGCCGCCCAGCAGACGGGCCACGCCCGGCCCCGGCGGGTTGGCGGCCATCTCCTCGACGTTGGCCTGGGTCACGCCCATCTCCTCGGCCTCGATCAGGCCGAACAGCACCCAGCGCACGATGTTGGCCCAGGCGTCGTCGCCCTGCCGCACCACGGGGCCCAGCGGCTCCTTGGAGATGGTCTCGGGCAGGATCACGTGCTCGTCGGGGTTCGGGAACGCCGACCGGCGCGAGGCGAGGCCGGACTTGTCGTTGGTGTAGGCGTCGCAGCCGCCGCCGAGATAGGTCTCGACGAGGACGTTGACGTTCTCGTTGGTCACCGGCGTGAAGCTCATGCCGTTGCCGCGGAAGAAGTCGGCGAGGTTCAGCTCGGTGGTGGTGCCGGTCAGCACGCAGACCGTGGCGCCGTCGAGGTCCATCGCCGAGGTGATGCCGCTGTCGACCGGCACGAGGAAGCCCTGGCCGTCGTAGAAGTTGATCGTGGTGAAGTCGAGGCCGAGCTGGGTGTCGCGCACGGCGGTCCAGGTCGTCGTGCGCGAGAGCATGTCGCTCTCGGCGTTGGCGAGCGAGGTGAAGCGCACCGCCGAGGTGACCGACTGGTACTCCACCTTGTCGGGGTCGCCGAAGATCGCGGCGGACACGCCGCGGCACACGTCCACGTCCATGCCGGACCAGGTGCCGTCGTCGGCCAGCGCGTAGAAGCCGGGGGTGGGCAGACCGACCTGGCAGTTCAGGTGGCCGCGCGCCTTGACCTGATCCAGCGTCGACTGCGCCAGCACCGGCCCGGCGGCTGCGGCCGCAGCCACGGCGCCCAGGGTGAGAATATGACGTCGCATCGTCTTGAGAACCTCCGTTGTCGCGTCGGGGTCTTGGCGACCTGCGGCCGCCGCCCCTGTGCCGGGCCTAGCCATCACGGCCCCGCTCCAAGTCATCAACGTCTGTCATGGCGGTCAAGACGCATTCGTCGCCGATGGCGCGCATTTCGCCTCAATTCGCGGCGCCATGCACGAATTGCGGCAAAGCGTGGCGACGGGTGGTCGGCCGCCTGCTCAACCCATGCGCGCCTCGATCAGGAACGGTCCCGGCCTGCGCAGCGAATCGCGCAGCGTCTCGCCGAGCGCCCGCGCGCAATCGACCCGCGCGCCGTCCACGCCCATGCCGCGGGCGAGGTCGACGAAATCGACCTCGGGCCGGGTCATCTCCAGCATGTCGAGCGCGGTGCGGCCGGGATTGGCGCCGACGCGGTAGAGTTCCTGCTTCAGGATCTCGTAGCCGCGGTTGGCGAAGACGACGGTCTTGACGTTCAGGTTCTCGCGCGCCTGGGTCCACAGCGCCTGGATCGTGTACATCGCCGAGCCGTCCGCCTGCAGGCCGATCACCGGCCGGTCCGGGCAGGCGACCGCGGCGCCGGTGGCCATCGGCAGGCCGTCGCCGATGGCGCCGCCGGTCAGGGCGATCCAGCTGTGGCGCGGCCCCGCCTGGGTGGCGCCCCAGAGCGCGCGGCCGGCGGTGATGCTCTCGTCCACGAAGATCGCGCCCTCGGGGGTCGCCGCGGCGATGGCGGCGGCGACGCTGTCGGGCGTCAGCGGCCCCGCCGCGGGCGGCGCGGCGCGTTCGGCCGCCAGGCCGGGCGCGGGCGCGACGCCGAGCCGGTCCGCCAGCGCCGCCAGCGCCGCGCGGCCGTCCTGACGGCGGTCGGCCAGCGTCAGCGTCTCGCAGGACGGCGGCAGCATCAGGCTGGGCTTGCCGGGATAGGCGAAGAAGCCGACCGGGGGCAGCGTCTCCACCAGCACCGCGCGGCGAAAGCCCGCAAGCCGCGCCAGCGCCATGTCCACCGGATAGGGCACCCGCTCCAGCGCGACGACGCCGGCGCCGCGCTCGACGCGGGCGTTCGAGGTGGGGGCCAGCACCGTCGCCCCGGTCGCCGCCGCGATCCCGGCGGCGAGCGCGAGCGCCGCCGGGTCGGCCAGCGTGGAGCCGCCGACGTACAGCAGACAGTCCGGCCCCAGCGCGGCGGCCGCGGCCGCCACGGCGCCGGGGTCGAGGGGCGCGGGACCGGCCGGGGCGATGGGCGCGACGGGGACGCCGCCTTCATCCCAGCCCGCGCAGCCCGGCGCGATCAGGGTGGCGACGCCGCCGGGCCAGGCCATCGAGGCCGCCACCGCCTCGGCGCCGTCGCGGGCGATGGCGGCGGCGGTCAGGGCGGTGCGCGTCCAGTCGGAGAAGGGCGCGACCGCGGCGGCGACGTCCGCCGTCAGCGGCGCGTCAAAGGCGAGGTGGCGCAGCGCGTGGTCGCCGACGAGGTTGACCACGGGGCTGCGCGCCTTGCGGGCGTTGTGCAGGTTGGCGGCGCCGTTGGCGAAGCCGGGCGCGAGATGCAGCAGGGTGGCGGCGGGCTTGCCGGCCATGCGGGCGTAGCCGTCGGCGGCGCCGGTGGCCACGCCCTCGAACAACGCCAGCACGCAGCGGATCAGCCCGGTGCGGTCGAGCGCGTCGACGAACTGCATCTCGGAGGTGCCGGGATTGGCGAAGCACACGTCCACGCCCGCGGCGTGGAGGGTGCGCACGAGGCTCTCGGCGCCGTTCATGCGGCGCGCTTCCGTCGGTCTGTCATGGTGGTCCCCCTGTTCGGTCGGGGGCAGGATGGCGCCGGCCCGCGCCTTGCGCGAGAGGGGTCGGACCGGCGCGGAGGGCCTCAGCCGACGATTTCGAGGCCGGAGAAGAAGAAGGCGATCTCGGTGGCGGCGTTCTCGGCAGAATCGGAGCCGTGGACGCTGTTCTCGCCGATGGACAGGGCGAACTCCTTGCGGATCGTGCCTTCCGCCGCGTCCTTGGGGTTGGTCGCGCCCATCACCTCGCGGTGCTTGGCCACCGCGTCCTCGCCCTCGAGCACCTGCGCCACGATGGGGCCGGAGGCCATGAACGCGCACAGCTCGTCATAGAAGGGGCGGGCGGCGTGGACCTCGTAGAACTTGCCGGCCTGCGCTTTGGTCAGGTGGAGCCGCTTCTGCGCGACGATGCGCAGGCCCGCGCCCTCGAGCTTGGCGTTGATCGCGCCGGTGAGGTTCCGCGCGGTCGCGTCGGGCTTGATGATCGAGAAGGTGCGGCTGACGGCCATGGGGATCGGTCCTGTCGGGGAGCGGCGCCGGAGCGGCGCGCGGGCTTCTGTCCTGCGGGCCGCTGTGGGCCCGGCGGGCGCTTAGCACGGGCGCAGGGGGCGTGGAAGCGTCAAGGACCGGCTTCGCAAAAACGAACGGGGCGGCCGAAGCCGCCCCGCAAGACATTCGCCTGAACGGCGTGGATCAGAAGCTCAGACCCATCAGCACGCCGATCGCGAAGGCGTCGGTGCCGGTGTTGTTGCCGATCGTGCGGCTGTTCTCCGCCTCGCTGTACTCGAACTGGGCGCCGACGATCACGCCCGGAGCCAGCGCGTAGTCAGCGGCCAGGGAGATGCCGTAGTCGTCCTCGGCGTTGCGGCCTCTGGCCGGGCCGTCGAGGTTGAGGCCGTACGAGATGCCGAACTGCCACGGACCGGTGCGGTAGGCGGCGCCGATCGCAACCATCTCGGCGTCGGCGTTGTTGCCGCGGCCGTCGCCGGCGCTGTAGCTCACGCCCAGCTCGAAGCCGCTGAAGCCGACCGTGGTGCCGATCGCGTAGCCGTTGTCGAAGGTGCGGCCGTCGTTCAGGAACTCGGTGTAGCCGCCGCCGATCGCCAGCGAGAAGTCGCCGAAGTTGCCGGTGTAGTTGGCGCCGAACTCGATGCCCTCGTTCGCGCGGGGCGCAGCGACGCTCGTCGCCGCGGTGTTGTTCACAGAGCTGTTGGGCGCGTAGGCCACGCCAGCCTGGAAACCCGAGAAGCGCGGCGTGGTGTACTCGATCTTGCGCGAGAAGCCGGTGTTGGCGCCACGATCGTCGAAGATGCCGTTCGAAGGCGTGTCGTCGCGGTTGTAGGCTCCATCGAACAGGATGCCCGCGCTGCGGCCGGCCCCGGCGAAGGTGGTGCGCGGCGTGCGGGCGAGCAGCGAACGCTGCGGGCCGCTGAACAGACCGACGCGGACGCGGCCGAAGGAGCCCGACACGGCGCCGAAGTAGCCGTCCTGCACGATGTCGTTCTGGCCGTCGTTCAGCAGCGTCAGCGAGCCGGCGAAGGTCAGGCCGTTGTCGGCGACGAGGCGCGCGTTCACGGTGGTGTCGAAGCGCGCGATGACCGCCGTGTCGTGCTCGGCCACATCGGAGTCGATATAGCTGAAGCCCGACACGCTGCCGCCGCTGAGACCGACGGACCACTCCTGAGCGGAGACGGCGCCGGCCACGCTGGCGATCGCAAGGGCGGAGGCCCCCATCATAATCTTCTTCATCGTTCGTCCCTCGCTACGTTGGCGATCTTCGTGTCGAAGACGCGACGTCTTGACTGGTCCTGTGATCCACGACCCGCCCTTGAGGGTCAAGCGCCCGCGCAGAGGGGCAGGCCAAGCCCGGCGGCGCTGTGACTTTCGCAACACAAGCGGCGGCGGCGCTTTCCACCCTGCGGCGGTTGGGCCATAAGGGCGCGTCGCCGGGTTTGAGGAGGGTCGCCGTGATCCGTCTGCTGTCAGCCGCCGCCGCAGTTCTCGCCCTCGCCGCCTGCGGCGCGGGCCAGATCACTGCCGCCCCCCCCACGGACTTTCCGACGCGCGACGCCGTGATTCCCCAGGACCAGCAAGAGCGCGTCGGCCGGCTCGGCGACATGTTCGGCGGCGCCCAGGCGGGCAACGTCATCATCGGCGGCCGGGGCGAGGCGCTGGGGGCGGCGCCGGTCAACCGCCACCTCTGGCAGGCGAGCCTCGACACGCTGGCCTTCCTGCCGCTCGCCTCGACCGACCCGTTCTCCGGCGTCATCGCGACGGACTGGGGCGCCGCGCAGGGCGCCGTGGGCGAGCGCTTCAAGGTGACCGCCACCGTCACCGGCACGGCGCTCGACGCGCGGTCGCTGCGGGTGGCGGTGTTCCGCGAGGTGCGGCAGGGCGAGGTCTGGGCCCCCGCCCCGGTCGCCGCCGAGACGCCGCGCCAGATCGAGGACGCGATCCTGACCCGCGCCCGCCAGATCCGCATCGCCGAACGCGAGGGCGGCGCGGCGGCGGGCTGAGCCCGGTCGCCAGAGCGCTCGCCGTTGAAACGCGCCTGCGCGGGCCGTAAGGGGTAAGGCCGCAAGCCCCGGGAGAGCACCGCGCCATGGCACGATACGAGGCCGCCGCCGCCGAGCCGAAATGGCAGGCCGCCTGGGAGCGGGCGGACTGCTTCCGCGCCGTGCGCGACCCCGCGCGCCCCAAGGCCTACGTGCTGGAGATGTTCCCCTATCCCTCGGGGCGCATCCACATGGGCCATGTGCGCAACTACGCGATGGGCGACGTGGTGGCCCGCTTCCGCCGCGCCCGCGGCTTCAGCGTGCTGCACCCGATGGGCTGGGACGCCTTCGGCCTGCCGGCCGAGAACGCCGCCATGGAGCGCGGCGCCCATCCCGGCGCCTGGACCCGCGAGAACATCGCCACGATGAAGGCGCAGCTGAAGCGCATGGGGCTGTCGCTGGACTGGTCCCGCGAGGTCGCCACCTGCGAGGCGGACTATTACGGGCGCCAGCAGGCGCTGTTCCTCGATTTCCTGCAGGCGGGCCTCGTCTACCGCCGCGCCTCGATGGTGAACTGGGACCCCGTGGACATGACCGTGCTCGCCAACGAGCAGGTCGTGGAGGGCCGCGGCTGGCGCTCCGGCGCCCCCGTAGAGCGGCGCGAGCTGACGCAGTGGTTCTTCCGCGTCACCGCCTTCGCCGAGGAGCTGCTGGCCGGGCTCGACCGCCTGCCCGACTGGCCCGAGAAGGTGCGCCTGATGCAGCGCAACTGGATCGGGCGCTCGGAGGGGCTGCAGATGCGATTCGCGCTGGCGCCCGACCCGCGCGTCGAGGCGACGTCGCTGGAGGTCTACACCACCCGGCCCGACACGATCTTCGGCGCCGGGTTCCTCGCCGTCTCGCCCGATCATCCGCTGGCGAAGGCGCTGGAGGCGCAGGACGCGGAGGTCGCGGCCTTCTGCGCCGAATGCCGCCGGATGGGCACCTCCGAGGCCGATCTGGAGACCGCCGAGAAGCGCGGCCTCGACACGGGCCTGCGCGCGAGGCACCCGTTCGAGGATCGCGAACTGTCGGTCTGGATCGCGAACTTCATCCTGATGGACTACGGGACCGGGGCGATCTTCGGCTGCGCCGCGCACGACCAGCGCGATCTCGACTTCGCGCGCAGATACGACCTGCCGGTGATCCCGGTCGTCGCGCCGACCGAAGCGGGCGAGGATTTCGCGGTGGACGACGCGGCCTATACGGGGCCCGGGCGGCTGATCAACTCGGCGTTCCTGAACGGCATGACCGTCGAGCAGGCCAAGGCCGAGGTCATCGCCCGAATCGCCGCCGCCGGCATGGGCGAGGCGCGGGTGAACTGGCGCCTGCGCGACTGGGGCGTGTCGCGCCAGCGCTACTGGGGCTGTCCGATCCCGGTCGCGCACTGCCCGGCCTGCGGCGTGGTCCCGCTGCCGAAGGACCGCCTGCCGGTCACGCTGCCCGAGGACGTGGACTTCACCGCCCCCGGCAACCCGCTGGAGCGCCATCCGACCTGGGCCAAGACCGACTGCCCGACCTGCGGCGGCCCGGCGCGGCGCGAGACCGACACGATGGACACCTTCGTGGACTCGTCGTGGTATTTCGCCCGCTTCACCGCGCCCCACGCCGAGACGCCCACCGACCCGGTCGAGGCCGGCTACTGGATGACCGTGGACCAGTACATCGGGGGCGTGGAGCACGCGATCCTGCACCTGCTCTATTCGCGCTTCTTCGCGCGCGCGATGATCGCCACCGGCCACCTGCCCGCCGGCTGCGAGGAGCCGTTCGCGGCGCTGTTCACGCAAGGGATGGTCTGTCACGAGACCTACCGCTCCGCCGACGGCCGCTGGCTGGCGCCGGAGGAGGTGGAGGTCGGGCCGGAGGGCATCCTGGAGCGCGCGACCGGCTCGGGCGTCGAGGTCGGCCCCTCGATCAAGATGTCGAAGTCGAAGAAGAACGTGGTCGACCCCGACCGCATCATCGCCGAGTTCGGCGCCGACGTGGCGCGGTGGTTCGTGCTGTCCGACAGCCCGCCAGAGCGCGACGTGGAGTGGACGGCCGCCGGCGTCGAGGGCGCGGCGCGTCATGTCCAGCGCGTCTGGCGTCTGGTCGAGGCCGCCGCGCCCGCGCTCGGCGCCGACGCCGCCCACGCCGACGCGCCCGGGGCGCTGGCGCTGCGCCGCGTCACGCACCGGACGGTCGCCGGCGTGACCGCCGACATCGAGGGCTTCGCCTTCAACAAGGCGGTGGCGCGGCTCTACGAGTTCGTCAACGCCCTGTCGCGCGCGGCCGAGGACGGCCCCGGCATGGCGGCGGCGCGGCGCGAGGCCTTCGCCACGCTGGCGCGGCTGACCGCGCCGATGACGCCGCATCTGGCCGAGGAGATCTGGGCGGCGCTGGGCGGCGCCGGCCTGTGCGCCGACGCGCCGTGGCCCGAGGCCGACCCCGCCTTCCTGCGCGACGACACGATACGCCTGGCCGTGCAGGTCAACGGCAAGCGGCGCGGCGAGATCGAGGTGGCGGCGGACGCCGACGTCGCGACGGTGGAGGCCGCGGCGCTGGCCGACGCGGACGTGGCGCGCGTGCTGGCCGGCGCCGCGCCGCGCAAGGTGATCGTGGTGCCGGGGCGCATCGTCAATGTCGTGGTCTAGGCGGGTCGCGCTGCTCGCGGGGCTCGCCGCGGCGGGCTGCGGCTTCCAGCCGCTCTACGGCGAGGGCGGCGGCGGCGGCGCGCTCGCGGGGCAGGTGGGGCTGGAGGGCGTCTCGGGCCGGCTGGGCTTCGCCTTCCGCGAACGGATGCGCCAGCGGCTTGGCGAGCCGGCGCCGGACGCGGCCTATCGACTCGACGTGGCGCTGAGCCTGTCGCAGGAGGGGCTGCTGATCTCCCGTCGCGACGACATCACCCGCTTCGACGTCGAGGGCCTCGCCCGCTACACGCTGCGCCGCCGCGCCGACGGCGAGACGGTGGCCGAGGGCGTGGCGCGCTCGGTCTCGGCCTACTCCACCCTCGCCTCGCCCTACGCGACCCGCGTGGCGGAGCGCGACGCCGAGCGGCGCGTGGCGGAGGACCTCGCCGAGCGGGTCTTCGCCCGGATCGCGGCGCTGCCGGTCCGGGGGCCGGCCGAGCCGCCCTTCCCGGCCGACCCCGAGGCATGAGGCCGCGGCCATGAAGCTCCGGGGGGCCGAGATCGACCGGTTCTGCGCCCGGCCCGCCGCAACGGCGCGGGGCGCGCTGATCTGGGGCGAGGACCAGGGGCTGGTCGCCGAACGCCGCGACCGCCTGCTCGGCGCCCTGCTCGGCCCCGGCGCGGCGGAGGAGATGCGGCTGACCCGCCTCGACGCCGCCGCGCTGCGCGCCGACCCGGCCGCGCTCGACACCGCGCTGCGGGCGCGGGGCTTCTTCCCCGGCCCGCGCGCCGTGCTGCTGGCGGGCGCGACCGACGCGCTGGCGCCGGCGGTCGGGGCCGCGCTGGCCGAGGCGGCGGCGCCGGACGCCTTTCTGCTGGTCGCCGCCGACCAGCTCACCGGCCGCTCCGCCCTGCGCGCGCTGTTCGAGGGCGCGCCCCACGCCGCCGCCCTGCCCTGCTACGCCGAAGCGCCGGACCCGCGCGCGCTGGCCGAGGCGCTGCGCGCCGCCGGCGCCGCTCCCACGCCAGACGCCGCCGCGGCGCTGGCGAGCGTGGCGCGCGATCTGACCCGCGCCGAGGCGCTGCGGCTGGTGGAGACGCTGGCGCTGCACAGCCCCGCCGCCGATGGGCCCCTGACCGAGGCCGACGTCGCCGCGCTGGCCCCGCTGAGCGCCGGCGGGGCGGTGGAGGCGGCGCTGGACGCGGTGTTCGAAGGCGGGGCCGCGGCGGTGCGGCGCGAACTGGCCCGCCTCGCGGCGCACGGAACCGGCGCGGTGGAGATCGCGCTCGCCTGCCAGCGCCGGCTGCGCCAGCTTCACGCGGCGGCGGTCGATCCGGCGGCGCTGGGGCGCATCCAGCCGCCCAGCCGCCGCGACCGGCTCGCCGCCCAGGCGCGGCGCTGGGGCCCGGCGCGGCTGGAGCGCGCCATGGCCGTGCTCTACGAGACCGACGCGGGCCTGCGCGGCGGATCGAAGGCGCCGCCGGCGGTGCTGCTGGAGCGCGCGCTGCTGCGGGTGGCGGGGTGAGCGCGCAGGGCTGATCGGGGGAGCGGGGATGGACGCGAGCGAGGACCGGCGCGAAAAGGGCATGGGCGTGCGGCGCGCGGTGCTGGGCGCGGCCCATGTGGCGCGCGCGGAGGCTGCGAAGACGGATTTCGACGCCGATTTCCAGGCCTTCATCACCGAGGGCGCCTGGGGCTCGGTCTGGGCGGGGCCCGGCCTGTCGCGCCGGGAGCGCTCGGTGGTCACGCTCGCGCTGCTCGCGGCGCTGGGACATTGGGAGGAGTTCGCGATGCATGTTCGCGCCACCGCCAACACCGGGGCCAGCCCCGGCGACATCCGCGAGGCGCTGATGCACGTCGCCGTCTACGCCGGCGTGCCGGCCGCCAACCAGGGCTTCAGGCTGGCGAAGGCGGCGTTGGCGGAGATGGAAGCCGCGGAGCCCCGACCGTGACCGCCGGCCCGCTCATCCCCCGCGACCGCGACTGGCACCCGCCGGCGCTGACGCCCTGCTACAAGACCTCCGTGGCGCGCTCGCCGCGCCAGCCGCTGCTGTCGCTCGACAGCACCGCCTCGGAGCAGGCCGGCCCGCGCTTCGGGCCCGGCGATCTGGGCCCGCTCGACGACGATCTGCTGCGCAACTACGCCGCAGCCAACGGGTCGGACGGCCAGCCGATCGGCGAGCGCATCATCGTGCACGGCCGCGTGCTGGACGAGAACGGCCGCGGCGTGGCGCATACGCTGGTGGAGGTGTGGCAGGCCAACGCCGCGGGGCGCTACCGCCATGTGCGCGACGGCTACCTGGCGCCGCTCGACCCAAATTTCGGCGGCTGCGGGCGCTGCCTGACCGACGCCGAGGGCGCCTACGCCTTCCGCACCGTCAAGCCGGGCGCCTATCCCTGGCCGAACACCGCCGACGCCTGGCGGCCGGCGCATATCCACTTCTCGGTGTTCGGGACCGGCTTCGGCCAGCGGCTGGTGACGCAGATGTATTTCGAGGGCGATCCGCTGATCCGCCGCTGCGCCATCCTCGCCACCATCCCCGACCCCGCCGCCGCGGCGCGGCTGGTGGCGCCGCTGGACATGGCCATGGCCAAACCCATGGACAGCCTCGCCTGGCGCTTCGACATCGTGCTGCGGGGCCGTCGCGCGACCTTCTTCGAGAACCGCCCGGAGGGGCTCTGATGGTCCAGCCGCTGAGCTACCTCAAGGAGACCCCGTCCCAGACCGTGGGGCCCTTCGTGCATATCGGCATGACGCCGCAGGCCTCGGGCCACGACATGGGCGTCGCCGCGCTCGGCGCGGCCATCGCCGGCCCCGCGACGCCGGGGCGGCGCATCCGCGTCGCGGTCTCGGTGACGGACGGCCTCGGCGCGCGCGTCCGCGACGCGGTGCTGGAGGTGTGGCAGGCCGACGCCGAGGGGCGCCACGCCGCAGGGCGAGAGGCGTCCGGGGCGGGCGACTTCCGCGGCTGGGGCCGCTTCGCCGTCGACCCCGAGACCGGCGACGTGGCCTTCGAGACGATCGGGCCCGGCCGCGTCGCCGGGCAGGCGCCGCACCTGACGCTGTGGATCCTCGCGCGCGGGATCAACATCGGGCTGCACACGCGCCTCTATTTCCCCGACGACGACCACGCCGGCGACCCGGTGCTGTCGCGCGTCGAGCCCGCCCGACGCGCCACGCTGATCGCCGCGGCCGAAGGGCCGGACGCCTATCGCCTCGACGTCCGCCTGCAGGGCGAGGGCGAGACCGTATTCCTCGACATGTGAGACACCCGATGACCGAGACCCCGTCCGTCGCCGGCAAGCCCTGCGTCATCTGCGTCGCCATCACCGGCAGCCTGCCGCGCAAGGCGCACAACCCGGCGGTGCCGATCTCGGTCGCCGAGCAGATCGAGAGCACGCAGGAGGCCTTCGAGGCCGGCGCCAGCATCGTCCACGCCCATGTGCGCAACGACGACGAGAGCCCGACCTCCGACCCGGAGCGCTTCGCCCGCCTGCTGGAGGGGCTGCGCCGGCACGTTCCCGACATCATCGTGCAGTTCTCCACCGGCGGGCGCTCCGGCTCGGGGCGCGAGCGGGGGGGGATGCTGCCGCTGCGCCCCGACATGGCGTCGCTGGCGGTGGGCTCGAACAACTTCCCGACCCGCGTCTACGAGAACAGCCCCGACCTCGTGGACTGGCTGGCCGCGGAGATGAAGACCCACGGCGTGAAGCCCGAGATCGAGGCCTTCGACCTGAGCCACATCTTCCAGGCCGCGGCGATGGCGCGGGACGGGCGGCTGACCGGGCCGCTCTACGTGCAGTTCGTCATGGGCGTGAAGAACGCGATGCCGGTGGACCGCGCCGCCTTCGACTTCTTCCGCGCGACGCTGAGCCGGCTGGCGCCCGACGCCGAGTGGTGCGGCGCCGGCATCGGGCGCGACCAGATCACCCTGAACGAGTGGTGCGTCGCCGAGGGCGGCCACGCGCGCACGGGGATGGAGGACAACCTGCGGCTGGATCGCGAGACGCTCGCGCCCTCCAACGCCGCGCTGGTGCGCCGGGTGGTGGAGATCTGCGCCCGCCACGAGCGCCCGGTGGCGACGCCGGCGCAGGCGCGGGCGATCCTGGGGCTGGCGGCCGCGTAGGGCGGCCTCACCGGCCCCCGCCCGCGCCGGCCTTTCACGGCGCCCGCGGTGATGCCCGAGACGATGAGGCGGTCGGCGTCCACGACGCGCATGACGCCGAGCATCGGGCCCCGCGGGCGGCGGCGGGGCGGGCCGGGGGGGCGCCGATTCCGGAGTTGCTGTGCGGTTTCCGGGCGTTTGACCGCCAGAGCCGTTTCAGGGGCCGCCCAAGTGCTTGAGTTGTATGGCGCACCCGACAGGATTCGAACCTGTGACCTCTGCCTTCGGAG
>DAINOD010000085.1:0-14446 GCA_036735545.1 Rubrimonas sp.
GCGTCGCGCACCGCCTCGAAGTTGTAGAGCGGCTCGCCCATGCCCATCAGCACGACGTTGGAGAGCAGGCGCCGCTCGGGCGGCCGCACGCCCACGACCGGCCATTCGCCGAGGTCGTCGCGGCAGACGAGGATCTGGCCGACGATCTCGCCCGCGGTCAGGTTGCGCACCAGCGTTTGCGTGCCGGTGTGGCAGAATGTGCAGTTCAGCGTGCAGCCGACCTGGGAGGAGACGCAGAGCGTCCCGCGATCCTCCTCGGGGATGTAGACCGCCTCCACCTCATGGCCGCCGTCGAGGCGCAGGAGATACTTGCGGGTGCCGTCCTCGCTGATCTGGCGCGTGACGATCCCGGGGCGGTCGAGGCGGAAGGTCTCGGCCAGATGCGCGCGCACGTCCTTTGACAGCGAGGTCATCGCGGCGAAGTCGCGCACGCCGCGCTGGTAGAGCCAGCCCGAGATCTGGCCCGCCCGCATCTTCGCCTGCGCCACGCCCGCGCCCTCCAGCGCGGCCTGCAGCGCCGGACGCGGCAGGCCTATCAGCGACGGCCTCGCCGTCGCCGGCGCGCGCAGCAGCGGCGCGACTTCGGGGACGAGGGGGGCGGCGGCGTTCAACGGCAGAGACCCTGCGCCTGGTCGAGGGCGGCGGTGAACCCGATCAGCGAATAGGTGTCGATGGTCGTGGTGCCGCGCGAGCTGACGCCGGTCAGCACCGCCTCGGCCCCGCGGCGCATGGCGTCCACCAGCCGGTCGTCGTCGGCTGGGGCGTTGGGCCAGGCCTTGTCGCCATCGGTGAACATGGTGAAGCGGTTGGAGCCGATGTCGACGCGCACCTCGCTGTTCTGGCGGAACGTGTAGCCGATCTGCGTGCTGACTTCGTTGCGCACGCCGTCGCCGGGTCGGGCGGCCACGGTCAGGAAGGTCTCGCCGCGGTTGACCTGAACGCGCTGGCCGCTGCGCCGCGCGTCCTGGCGCGTCGGCGCCGAGCGGATCCAGCAGACGCGCTGGGCCCCCGAACCGACCTGGTAGACGCTCCACGCGTTGTGCGCGCCCACCGCCTCGACTTCCTGCGTCGCCGCCGCGCCCGCGCCGATCAGCGCCGCGACCACGGCGCCGCAGACCGCCCGCCTTACGATCGCCTGTTCAAGCATTGGCCTACTCTCCGCCTCGATTGCCGCTCGCGCGTCCGTGATCACGCGCGCGCCCCTGTTTCATCAGGAGCGATTGGCCGATAATCTATCGTCATTCGGCCCGGGGACGCCAGCCTCGGCAGGGCGGGGCCCTCGATAAAGCCGACGATCCCCGCAAAAAGGGCCCGCCTTGACCGACACGCCTGCGCCAGCCCTTTCCGGGGACGCCAGCGACGAGGCGCTGCTGGCCCGCGTCGCGCTGCGCGACCGGCAGGCCTTCGCGGCGCTGTTCGGCCGCTGGGCCGGGCGGGTGAAGGGATTCATCGCCCGCAGCGGCGTCAGTCAGGCGGAGGCCGACGAGGCGGCGCAGGAGGTGATGCTGCAGGTCTGGCGACGGGCCGAGACCTTCGACCCCTGCCGCGCAGGCGCCTCGACGTGGATCTACGCCATCGCGCGCAACCGCCGGGTCGACATGGCGCGCCGCCGCCGCCCCGAGCCCGACCCCGAGGACCCCCAGTTCCGCCCCGACCCCGAGCCCGGCGGCTTCGCCCTGCGCGCGGCCGCCGAGCGCGACGGCGCCGTGCGCGCCGCCGTGGCGGAACTCGGCCCGGAGCAGCTTGAGGTGGTGCGGCTCGCGTTCTACGAAGGGCTCAGCCACGCCGAGGTCGCCGAGGCGCTGGGCCTGCCGCTGGGCACGGTCAAGTCGCGGCTCAGGCTGGCCATGGGGCGGCTGCGCGGCGCGCTGGGCGCCGGTTTCGCCGAGGAGCTTCAGGAATGACCGACGCCGCCAATCCCGTGCTGGCCGAACTGGCGCGGGGCGACTTCGTGGAGTGCGTCCACCGCGGCGCCTGGGCGGTCTGCGCCCCGTCGGGCGAGGTGGTGGCGGAGGCCGGCGACACAACGCGGCGTTTCCTGCCGCGCAGCGCGATCAAGCTGTTCCAGGCGCTGCCCATGGTGGAGAGCGGCGCGGCGGACGCCCGCCGCCTCGACGCGCGCCGCCTCGCGCTCTCCTGCGCCTCGCACCAGGGCTCCGAGGCCCACGCGCTGCTGGCCGCGACGTGGCTCGCCGAGATGGGGCTCGGCGAGCGCGACCTGATGTGCGGGCCGCAGGAGCCCTCGGACGGGCCCACGCGGCGGGCGATGCGGTCGCGCGGAGAGAAGGGCTGCCAGCTTCACAACAACTGCTCCGGCAAGCATACCGGGTTCCTTACGCAGGCGCTGCACCTGAAGGCGTCGACCGAGGGCTACATCGAGCCAGACCATCCGGTGCAGCGCGCCGCGGCGGACGCCTTCGCCGAGGCGACGGGCGAGGAGCAGCCGCTGGGCTGGGCGGTGGACGGCTGCTCGGCGCCCAACTTCGCCGTGAGCCTGCGCCGCCTCGCCGCCGCCTGCGCCCGCGTGGCCCGGCCCGAGGAGGGCTTCGGCCCTGGCGTGCGGGCGAAGGCTGCGGCGCGGCTGCGCGACGCGATGATGGCGCACCCCTTCGAGGTGGCGGGCGCGGGTCGGGCCTGCACCGAGCTGATGGAGGCGGCGGGCGGCCGCGCGGCGCTGAAGGGCGGCGCCGAGGGGGCCTATGTCGCCTATCTGCCCGAGGCGGGTCTGGGGATCGCGCTGAAGATCGACGACGGCGACAGCGAGGCGTCGGCGCTTGCGATCGCCGCGCTGCTGGCGCGTCACGGCGCGCTGGACGCGGAGGACCCCCGCGTGGCGCGCCGGATGCGGCCGGAGCTGCGCAACCGGCGCGATATCCTCGTCGGCGCGATGCGGCCGGGGCCGGGCCTCGCGGCCTGACCGCTTACGCATTGTTAACGCCCTGGGTTCAGGCTTCGCACCGAACAGGCGGGCGGGGGACATGGGCGCGACCAAGATTGAGATCGAGGCGACCGGACCGCTGGTCGACGCCGAGGCGCTGGACGAGCTGCGCCTGGTGTTCGGCGACCGCGCCGGAGAGCTGCTGGCCCGCAGCCGGCAGGTGATCGCCGAGCGGGCCGCCGAGGTCCGGCGGCTCGCGGACGCGCCGGACGACACGCTCGGCGCGTTCGCGCACGAGATCGCGGGCATGGCTGGGCAGCTCGGCCTGCGCCCGCTCGCAGCGGCCGCTTCGCGGCTGCAGGCGCAATGCGCCGAGGGCGTCGCCGAGGCCCCGGTCTCGGCGCGCGCGGTGGCGGCGCTCGCCGACGCCTCGCTCGCGGCGCTGCCCGCCGCCTGAACTCAGCCCAGCGTCGCGGCGAGCCCGACCAGCCGCACGCCCTCCGCCGTCAGCCCGTCGCGCACCCGCGCCGCGATGGCGGCGGCGTTCGGCCCGTCGCCGTGGACGCAGACCGAGTGCAGCGGCGTCGGCAGAACCTCACCCGACGGCGCCACGATCCCACCGGCGCGGAGAAAGCGCAGGATCTGCGCCACGCCGTCGGCGGGGTCGTGGATCATCGCGCCGCCCTGCGTGCGGGGCACGAGCTGGCCGTCAGGCTGATAGGCGCGGTCGGCGAAGATCTCTGCCGCCGCGGGCAGCCCGGACGCCGCGCCGGCGCGGAACAGCTCCGACGTCGCCGGGGCGAGCAGGATCAGCCGCGGGTCGACCGCGGCGACGGCCTGCGCGATGGCGTCGGCCAGCGGGCGCTCGCGGCAGGCCATGTTGTTCAGCGCCCCGTGCGGCTTGACGTGGACGACGCGCGCGCCCTCGGCCGCCGCGACGCCCAGCATGGCGGCGGT
The DNA here is from genome assembly GCA_036735545.1 of Rubrimonas sp. GTDB lineage: Bacteria > Pseudomonadota > Alphaproteobacteria > Rhodobacterales > Rhodobacteraceae > Rubrimonas. The sequence goes on from DAINOD010000085.1 coordinate 3,836, forward strand.
CTGGTAGACCACCATCGCCGCGACCTCCTCGGCCGACATCCGCATCTCGCGCCGGCCGAAGCCCTGCAGGTCGGGAAAGCCCGGATGGGCGCCGATCTCCACCCCCGCGGCCTTGGCGGCGCGCACGGACCGGCGCATGACCAGCGGGTCGCCGGCGTGGAAGCCGCAGGCGATGTTGGCGGCGCCGACGATGGCCAGCAGGCCGTCGTCGTCGCCCATCGTCCACGGGCCGAAGCTCTCGCCCATGTCGGCGTTGAGGTTGAGCAGGGTCATGGCGTCGTCTCCTCCAGTCCGCCGGGCAGGCTCGGTCGGCGGGCGTCGATCACGCCGCTGACGAGATTGGACGAGGCCAGCATCGCGAGGTCCGGGCCGTCGCGCAGGGCCGCGACCGCCGCCAGCGCCTCGGCCAGCGCGCTCTCGGCCGCTCGGCGCGCGCCGACGGCCTGCTCGACCGTCACGGCGGCGAAGCGCACGGCGGCGCCGGGCAGAAGCTGGCCGACGCGCGGCAGGTCGGCCGAGATCACCACCGCGATCTTGGGATAGCCGCCGATGGTGTGGGCGTCGACGCCGAGGATGATCGGCGCGCCGTCGCCGGGAACCTGGATGGCGCCGCGCAGCATCCCCTCCGACACCATGTCCGCGCCGAGGTCGGAGTGAACCAGCCGCGGCCCGAGCAGCCGCGCCCCCATCCGGTCGACCTGGTCCGAGACTCGCCATTCGGCGTCGAGGAAGGCGGCCAGCGCGGCCTCGGTGAAATGCGCGGTCTGCGGGCCCATGACCACGCGCAGCGGGCCAGCGGTCGCCTGCGGGAGCGCCCCGGCGCGCTCCGGTCCCGCGGGCGGCGGGCCGCCGACCGGCAGCCGGTCGCCCGCCGCCAGCGCCCGGCCCGCGACGCCGCCGAAGCCTGCGCGCAGGTCGGTCGCCCGCGCGCCCAGCACCGGCGGCAGGTCGAGTCCGCCGCCGACGCAGAGATAGCCGACCGCGCCGCCCTCGACGGCGCCGACCGTCAGCGTCTCGCCCTCGGCCAGCGTGGCGCTGCGCAGGGCGGGCAGGGCGCCGCGCTCGCCGAGCCGCCCCGCAGCCCCCGCCAGCGCCACCCGCACCGGCCCGCCCACCGCGCGCACCGTGGGCCCGCGCAGGGCGAACTCAACCGCCGCCGCCCCCTCCGGCGCGCCCGCGACGCCGTTGCCCAGCCGCCAGAGCGGGCCGTCCGCGGCCCCGCAGGGCGGCACCCCCGCGCCGCGCAGCCCGAGTCGGCCGGCGTCCTGGACATGGGCGCGCGGCCCCGGCGCGACGATCTCCAGAGCCCTCACGCCCGGAAGCTCCTCGGGTCGGCTGCGGCCGCGCGGTCGTGCTCGGCGCGGCTGACCGGCTCCAGTCGCAGGCGGTCGCCGGCGGCGAACAGCGCGGGGCGCGCGTGCGCGGGGTCGAACAGGCGCAGCGGACAATGGCCGAGGATGCGCCAGCCCCCGGGGCTCTCCCACGGATAGATGCCCGCGAAGCCCATCGCGACGGCCACCGAGCCCGGCGGCACGCGCAGCCGCGGCGTCTCCTTGCGCGGCAGGGCGAGCGGGGCGGGGGCGGGGCCGCAGAACGGAAACCCGGGCAGGAAGCCGACCATGAGCACGGTCAGTTCCGCCCGCGCCATGAGATCCACAATGTCGGCGACGGGCAGGCCGCACTCGGCGGCGACCTCCTGCTGGTCGGGGCCGCAGTCGGGATCGAAGCAGACGGGCACGCGCCATTCGGCGGCTTCGAGCGCCGCGGGCGGGCCCTGCGCGGCCTCCAGCGCCAGCGCCTCCAGCGCGGCGCGGTCGGCGGCGAGGGGGTCGAGATGGACCGTCAGCGTGCGGAAGGCGGCGGCGGCGTCGATCACGCCGGGCGCGTCGCGCAGCGCCGCGACGGCCGCCGCCAGCCGCGCGGTGGTCGCGGGGCCGGGCGCGTCGGGCAGCGCCACCATGAAGGCGGCGTCGCCTAGCGGCGTCAGGCGCGGGGCTGGAGCGTCGGGCGGCATCCTCGCTGTCCTACACGCCCCGACCGGGCGATGCACGCGCAGGCGGGCGGATTTCGCTAGGTTTTCATGCGCGCTTCGCTAGCGTAAGCCTCAAGGCGCAGAACGCCCAAGACAGGGAGACGCAAATGTTTCGCATGACCGCCGCGGCGCTGGCCGCCGCCTTCGCCTGGTCCGCGCAGGCCGAGACCTGGGACATGCCGACGCCCTATCCGGACGCGCAGTTCCATACCCAGAACATCAAGCTGTTCGCCGACGAGATCGCCGCCGCCACCGACGGCGCGCTCGAGATCCGCATCCACCCGGCCGGCTCGCTCTACCGCCACCCCGAGATCAAGAACGCCGTGCGCGGCGGCCAGGCGCCCATCGGCGAGTTCCTGCTGTCGCTGATCGCCAACGAGAATCCGGCCTTCGGCATCGACGCCCAGCCCTTCCTCGCCACCAACTACGAGGACGCCTGGAAGCTTTGGCAGGCGCAGAAGCCGGTGGTGACCGCGCTGCTGGAGCGGCAGAACCTGACGCCGCTCTACGCGGTGCCGTGGCCGCCGCAGAGCCTTTTCACCAACGCGCCGGTGGAGAAGCTGGCCGATCTCTCCGGCGTCCGGCTGCGCGCCTACAACGCGGCGCTGGAGGACTTCGCCCGCCGCGCCGGCATGGCGGGCACGCAGGTCGAGGTGCCTGACATCCCGCAGGCCTTCGCCACGGGACGGGTCGAGGCGATGATCACCTCCCCCTCCACCGGCGTCACCTCGGCGGCGTGGGATTATGTGACGGTCTACACCGACATCCAGGCCTGGCTGCCGAAGAACATCATCGTGGTGAACAAGCGCATGTTCGACGCGCTGCCCGAGGCGACGCGCGCCGCCGTGCTCGCCGCCGCCGAGGCCGCCGAGACGCGTGGCTGGGAGATGAGCCGCGCCGAGACCGAAACGATGACCGCCAGGCTCGCCGAGAACGGGATGACCATCAACCAGCCGACCGAGGAACTGATGGACGCCCTGAAGGAGATCGGCGCGGCGATGACCGAGCAGTGGAAGGCCAGCGCCGGCGCCGACGGCGAGGCGATCCTGTCGGCCTTCGGTCAGTAGGTGCGCCGGGCGCTCGACGCCTTCTACGCCGGCTGCGGCTGGGCCGCGGCCGGCTTCATCGTGGCGATCTGCGGTGTGGTGACCGCGCAGGTGGCGCTCAACACGCTCGACAAGGCGCTTGCGGGGCTGGGCTTCGCGCGGGCCGGCCTGTCGATCCCTTCCTACTCCGACTTCACCGGCTTCTTCCTCGCCGCCGCGTCGTTTCTCGCGCTGGCCGCCACGCTGCGGGCGGGCGCGCATATCCGCGTCACGCTGCTGACCGGCCGACTCGGGCCGCGGGCGGCGCGGGTGATGGAGGCGGGCGCGCTGGCGCTGGCGCTCGCGGCGGCGGCGTTCTTCGCGTGGTTCGCGGCGCTGCTGGCGCATGAGAGCTGGCGGTTCGGCGACGTCTCCACCGGCATCGTCCCGGTGCCGCTGTGGGGGCCGCAGGCGGCGATGGCGCTGGGCCTCGCGGCGCTGACGGTCGCGCTGGCGGACGAGTTGACGCAGGTGCTGCGCGGCGGGGCGGCGAGCTACGCCGGCAAGGGCGAGGGGATGCTCGCCGACCCCGCCCATGTCAGCCGGGCCGACTGAATGGCCGAGGGCTGGGCCGCGGCGGGGCTGTTCGCGGCGCTGCTGGCGCTGCTGGGCGCCGGCGTCTGGGTCGGCTTTGCGCTGCTGATCGTCGGCGCCGTCGCCATCGCGGCGTTCTCCAGCGCCCCGATGGGCGCGGTGCTGGCGACGACCGCTTGGGGGGCGAGCAGCTCCTGGGCGCTGGCGGCGCTGCCGCTGTTCATCTGGATGGGCGAGATCCTGTTCCGCTCGCGGCTGTCGGAGGACATGTTCGCGGGCCTCTCGCCGTGGCTCGGCCGGCTGCCGGGGCGGTTGCTGCACGTCAACGTCTTCGGCTGCGCGGTCTTCGCCGCCGTCTCCGGCTCCTCGGCCGCCACCGCCGCGACCATCGGCAAGCTGACGATCCCCGAGTTGCAGCGCCGCGGCTATCCCGAACGGATGATGATCGGCACGCTGGCGGGTTCGGCGACGCTGGGGCTGCTGATCCCGCCCTCGATCATCCTGATCGTCTACGGCGTGGCGACCGAGCAGTCGATCGCGCGGCTGTTCGTGGCGGGCGTGCTGCCCGGCGTGCTGATGACCGCGCTGTTCGTCGGCTACGTCGCGCTCTGGGCGCTGGCCAACCGCGACGCGCTGCCCGCCGCCGAGCCGCGGCTGCCGCTGGGGGCGCGGCTGCGCGCGGCGCGGCGGCTGATCCCGGTGATGCTGCTGATCCTCGGCGTCATCGGCTCGATCTACGCCGGTCTCGCGTCCCCGACCGACGCGGCGGCGGTCGGGGTGGTGCTGGCGCTCGTTCTCGCCGCCTCGTCGGGTCAGCTCACCAGGCGGACCTTTCTCGACGGGCTGATGGGGGCGACGCAGACCTCCTGCATGATCGCCTTCATCCTCGCCGGCGCGGCGTTCCTGACGGTCGCGATGGGGTTCACCGGCATCCCGAGGCTGCTGGCGGCGTGGATCGGGGGGCTCGGCCTCAGCCAGGTGGAGCTGCTCGCGGCGCTGACGGTGTTCTTCGTGGCGCTGGGCTGCTTTCTGGACGGGATCTCGGTGGTGGTGCTGACCACCTCGGTGATCATGCCGATGGTGCAGGCGGCGGGCATCGACCCGCTGTGGTTCGGCATCTACATCGTGATCGTGGTGGAGATGAGCCAGATCACGCCGCCCGTGGGCTTCAACCTGTTCGTGCTGCAGGCGCTGACCGGGCGCGACATCCTCGCGGTGGCGCGCGCGGCGCTGCCGTTCTTCCTGCTGATGGCGCTGGCGCTGGCGCTGATCGTCGCGTTCCCCGCCATCGTGACGTGGCTGCCTGCGCAGATGTGATCGCGCAGCGACGGGACGTGACCCCCGGACCGACGCCGCGCGCGGCATAACCGCAGCGTCTGAATCGCGGAGCCGGGCATGGGCGACACGCGGCGTGTGGTCATCATCGGGGCGGGCTTCGCCGGTCTCACCGCGACGCGGGCGCTGGCGCGCGCGCCGGTCGAGATCACGCTCATCGATAAGCGCAACCATCACCTGTTCCAGCCCCTGCTCTACCAGGTCGCGACCGCCGCGCTGTCGCCGGCCGACATCGCCTGGCCGATCCGCGGCGTGCTGCGCGGCCAGCGCAACGTGCGCATCGTGCTGGGCGACGTGGATGCCGTGGACGTCACGACGCGGCAGGTCCGCACCTGCGTGGGCGTCTTCCCCTATGACGATCTGATCATCGCGACCGGCGCACGGCACGCCTATTTCGGTCGCGACGACTGGGCTCCCCACGCGCCCGGTCTGAAGCGGGTCGCCGACGCGGTGGAGCTGCGCCGGCGGATCCTGCTGGCCTTCGAGCGCGCCGAGGTCTCCCCGAACCCGTTGGAGAGCGAGCGGCAGCTGACCTTCGTCGTCATCGGCGGTGGGCCTACCGGCGTCGAGATGGCCGGCGCCATCGCGGAGCTGGCGCGCCATGCGCTGGCCCGCGACTTCCGCGCGATAGACCCGAGGCAGGCGCGCGTGATTCTCGTCGAGGCCGGGCCGAGGCTGCTCGGGGCCTATCCCGAGGCGCTGTCGGCCTACGCCAGGCGTGCGTTGGGTCGCCTCGGTGTGGAGGTCCGCACCGGCGCGCGCGCCGAGGTTCTGCCGGGGGAGGGCGTGCGGATCGGCGGTCTGCGCATCCCCGCAGCGACGCTGATCTGGGGGGCGGGCGTCACGGTGCCGCGCGTGGGCCGCTGGCTGGGGTGCGAGACGGACCGCGCCGGTCGGGTCGCAGTCGGGCCCCATCTGAACCCGGAGGGACGGCCCGAGATATTCATCGTCGGCGACGCCGCCGCAGCGGCGCGTCCCGACGGCTCGCCGGTTCCGGGGATTGCGCCCGCCGCCAAGCAGATGGGTCGGCACGCGGCGCGCGTCATCGCCGCCCGCGCCGCCGGCCGTCGCGCGCCCGATCCGTTCCGCTACCGGCACGCCGGCGATCTGGCCACGATCGGCCGCCATGCGGCGGCGGTGAAGGTCGGACCCGTCGCGGTGACGGGGGCGCTCGCCTGGTGGATATGGGGCGTGGCCCACATCTACTTCCTGATCGGGGTGCGCGCGCCGCTGCTGGTCGCGGCCCAGTGGTTCTGGTCCTACCTCACCTACGGTCGGGGCGCCCGGCTGATCACCGGCGTCTCCGCCGACGGCGACGTCGAGGGGGCGGAGTCGCGTCCGGCCGTCGCGCCCGCCCGGGCGAGCGGTTGACGCGCCGCCGGCCTCGCCTAGCTGCGCTGCAGCAAGATCGAGGTCTGACCCATGCGTTCCCCACGCTATTCGCCGCTGGCGCGGCTGCTGTTCGCTGTTCCGATCGTCGGCTGGATGCTGCGCGAGATCGCCGACGGCGACGACGAGGCCCCCGGCTGGTTCGCCATGTTCGCCGCCTCGGCGATCGGCGTCGCCACGCTGGCCTTTGGTCTGCCGGGGCTGGTCATCGTCATGCTGTGCCTGGCCGCGCTCAGCCTGGGCACAATCCTGCTCGTGACCCTTGGCTAGGCCCGTCTTGCACGCGACGGGCCCTTGGCCTATTCTATTCTTGCGAGTTGCTACGCTGTTGAACGACTGCTCCCTGAACTGGCTGCAGTTTCGATGACGACCGACTGCGCCATGCCGCCGCATCGTGCGGGCGGAGATCGACGGGAGAGTTCACATGCCCCAGGGCAGCGTGAAGTGGTTCAACGCCACGAAGGGGTTCGGCTTCATCGAACCGAAGGACGGCGGCAAGGACGTGTTCGTCCACATTTCGGCGGTCGAGCGCGCCGGCCTGACGACGCTCGCGGACGGCCAGGCCGTGTCCTACGAACTGGAGACCGGCCGCGACGGGCGCGCCTCGGCGGGCAAGCTCACGCTACTCTGAGCGGGACAGGGGCTTTGGCCCATCCAGCGCCGGCCCTCGCGGCCGGCGTCGCCGCCGTGGGGCGTTGAGGGAACGTCAACCCCGGTCCGTCACAGTTTCACCCGAGCGCCGGCCCTTCCGGGCTGGCGTCCGGGAGGCCGCCGATGACCGAACACGCCCGCTGGCTGAACCTGTCGCCAGACGACATCCGCGCGCACGCCGAGGACGTCGCCGACGCGGGGATGGCGGGCGAGACGGGGCTCAGCGAGGCGGCGCAGCGCGCGGCGGAGGCCTTGCGCCACCCATCCACCAGCCCCGGCGTGCTGGTGGCCCTCGCCGTCTTCGCGGAGACCTTTTCGTTGTTGCTCGCGTCCTGGTCCGGCTGGCTGGCCGCCGGGCAGACGCCGTCGTCGGCGCTGGGCCTCGCCGCGCTCGGCGCCGCGGTCGCGGCCGGGCTGATCGGCGCGGCGGGCGGCTACGGCGCGGGTCTGCTGCGGTCTTTCTGGCGGGGCGCGCCGGTCGCGATCCTGGCCTGGAGCGCCGTGGCGGGCGCCTCGGCGCTCTGGCTCTGGTCGCGCGGCGCGACGGCGACGCCGTGGACGCTGTGGCTCGCCGGTCTGGCCGCGCTGCTGCCGACCCGCGCCGCGACGGCGCTCGTCGTCGACTGGTGCGTCGCGGCGGGGCTGACGGAGCGCCGGGCGGTGATCGTCGGCGGCGGCGGCAACGCCGAACGCCTGATCCGCGGGCTCGAGGCCAACCCCGAGAACGACATCCGCGTCGTCGCGATCTTCGACGACCGCGGCGACGACCGCTCGCCCCCCGTGGTCGCCGGCGCGCGGAAGCTGGGCGGGATCGCCGATCTCGTCGCCTTCGCCCGCGTGGCCCATGTGGACATGCTGATCGTCACCCTGCCGCTGTCGGCGGAGCGGCGCATCCTGCGCCTGCTCAGCGCGCTGTGGGTGCTGCCTGTGGACATCCGGCTCTCGGCCTATTCCTCCGACTTCCAGTTCCCCCGCCGCGGCGGCGAGGGCGCGCTCATCGACGTCCAGCGACGCGCGCTGGCGGGGCTGCCGCGGGCGATGAAACGCGCCATGGACGTCGGCGTCGCGCTGGTCGCTCTGGCGCTGCTGTGGCCGGTGATGCTGGCGACAGCCGTCGCCGTGCGGCTCGACAGCCCGGGCCCGGTGATTTTCCGCCAGATGCGTCACGGCTACAACGACCGCGCCGTGGAGGTGTGGAAGTTCCGCTCCATGCGCAACGACATGGCCGACCCGACGGCGCGGCGGCTGGTCACGCGCGGCGACCCCAGGGTGACGCGCGTGGGCCGTTTCATCCGCCGCACCTCGATCGACGAGCTGCCGCAGCTCTTCAACGTGCTGGCGGGCACGCTGTCGCTGGTCGGCCCGCGGCCGCACGTGGTGGGCGCGGTGTCGCAGCAGGCGCAAACCTTCGGCGAAATCGTCGGCGGCTATTCTGGCCGCCACCGCGTGCCGCCGGGCATCACCGGCTGGGCCCAGATCAACGGTTGGCGCGGCGAGATCGACGACCCGGAGAAGCTGCGCAAGCGCTTCGAGCACGACCTCTACTACATCGAGAACTGGTCGCTCTGGTTCGACCTCAGGATCCTGTTCCTGACGCCCTTCCGGCTGTTCGGCAAGAACGCCTACTGATCCTCGGCGGCGGCGACCGCGGCGACGAAGGCGCGGCCGAAGCGGGCCATGCGCGCCTCGTCCATGCCCTGCACCCGCGCCAGCGCGCGCAGATCCTGCGGCCGGGCCTTCGCGATGCGGGCGAGGGTGGCGCGGGGGCAGGCGAGGGGCTTCTCCGCGCCGTCCTCGCCGCGGGCGAGATCGCGCTGAGCCTCCTCCAGCGCCTCGACGATGCGCCGCTCCTCGCCCGATAGGCCCGCCACGGCGGGGTGGTCCGGCGCCGGCGCCGCCCCGGTCAGCACCGAAAGGAAGGCGCGGCCGTAGCGCTCGAGCTTCACCGCGCCGACGCCGTGGCACTCCGCCAGCGCCGTGAGGCTGTCGGGCTTGCGGGTGGCCATGTCGATCAGCGAGCGGTCGGCGAAGACGACGTAGGCTGGAACTCCCTGCGCCTCGGCCAGTTCGCGCCGCTTGGCCTTCAGCGCCGCCAGCAGGCCCTCGTCGTCCTCGGCCACCAGCGCCTGCGGGGCGGGACGCGCGCCCTTTTCCGCCCGCACCGCGTCGGCGCGCAGCTCCAGCCGGCGCTCGCCCTTCAGCACCGCCCGCGCCGCCTCCGCCGCCCGCCAGGCTCCATGGCGGGCGGGGTCCACCCAGACGATGCCCAGCGCGGTGAGCTGGCGGAACAGGCCGCGCCACTGGGTGCGGTCATATTCCTTGCCGGCGCCGAAGGTCGGCAGCGCGTCGTGGCCGTTCTGGCGCACCTTGTCGGTGGCCTCGCCGCGCAGCACCGCGATCAGGTGCTCCACGCCGAAACGCTCGCCGGTGCGCAGGATGGCGCTCAGCGCCTTCTGGGCGGCGACCGTCGCGTCGAACAGCGGCGCAGGGTTGCGGCACAGGTCGCAGTGTCCGCAGGGCTCCGCGGTCTCGCCGAAATAGCTCAGGAGCGTCACCCGCCGGCAGACGGGCGCCTCGGCCAGCGCCAGCAGGGCGTTGAGCCGGCCATGGTCGGCGCGCTTGCGCGACTCCGGGGCGGCGCCCTCGTCGATCTGCATGCGGCGCAGCCTGATGTCGTCGGCGCCGTAGAGCGTCAGGGTCTCGGCCGGCGCCCCGTCCCGCCCGGCGCGGCCGATCTCCTGGTAATAGGCCTCCACCGACTTGGGCAGGTCGGCGTGGACGACGTAGCGGATGTCGGGCTTGTCCACGCCCATGCCGAAGGCGACGGTGGCGACCATCACCAGGTCGTCCTCGCGCTGGAAGCGGTCCTGGTTGTGCTGGCGCGTCATCGGGTCGAGCCCGGCGTGGTAGGGCAGGGCGGGCACGCCGGCGTCGGACAGCGCCTTGGCCAGCACCTCGGTCTTGTTGCGGCTGCCGGCGTAGACGATGCCGGAGCGCCCCTTGCGCGCGGAGACATAGCGCAGCAGCTGCTCGCGCGGCCGGTCCTTGGGCGCGAAGGCGAGGAACAGGTTCGGCCGGTCGAACCCGCGCAGGAACACCTGCGGCGGCGTCTCGAACAGCTTCGCGGCGATCTCGTCGCGCGTCTCGGCGTCGGCGGTGGCGGTGAAGGCGGCGGTCTGCACGCCCCCCAGCGCCCGGCGCAGCTCGCCCAGGCGCAAGTAGTCGGGGCGGAAGTCGTGGCCCCACTGGCTGACGCAATGGGCCTCGTCCACCGCCAGAAGCGCCACCCGCGCCCGGCGCAGCAGCGCGCCCGAACTGGCGATGCGCTCCGGCGCCATGTAGAGAAGCTTCAGCGTCCCGGCGTCGAGCGCGGAGAACACCGCCTCGTTCTCCTCCGGCGCGTTGGCCGAGGTCAGCGCGCCTGCCGCCACCCCGAAGCCGCGCATGGCCGCCACCTGGTCGCGCATCAGCGCGATCAGCGGCGAGACCACCACCGTCACGCCGGGCCGCAGCAGCGCGGGCAACTGGTAGCACAGCGACTTGCCGCCGCCGGTGGGCATGATCGCCAGCACGTCGCGCCCCGCG
>DAINOD010000086.1:0-14174 GCA_036735545.1 Rubrimonas sp.
CCCATGATGCGCAGGTCGGGCGTGATCGACTGGATCAGCCCGAGGCTGGCCACCGCCGGCAGGTCGACGCGGGCGTCAATCGAGGCTCCGGCGAACGTGTCCGGGAAGAAGTTGGAGGAATACTCCCCGCCCAACTTGTGGCCGAAGCCGGTCTGCACCACCGCGCCGATCCGGGTTCCCGCCACCGGCTCCAGCTGGAAGCCCAGCGTGAAGCCGACGTCGAAGCCGTCGCCGCTGACGCTCTGGACGCCATTGGGGCCTCGGTTCTGCAATTCGGCGTCGGCGTATTGCACCATCACGCCGGCGCCGATGGCGAAGTTGGGCAGGATCTGCCACGCCACCTGGGGCGTGACGGTGATGGTGGTCAACTCCGACCGCACCGCGTCGAAGGCGCCGACGAAGTCCGAACTGTACTCGGTGACCAGACCGAAGGGCGAATCGACCGCGACCCCCACCACGAATTCCGGCGAGACGCGCCAGCCGAGGGCGAAGGAAGGGATCACCGCGTCCTTGCTGGGGTCGTCTGATGACCGGAAGCCGGGAACCGTGACGTCGGCGCGGGCGTCGCCCCTGATCAGGAGCCCGCTTACCCCCGAGGACAGCTCCAGCCGTGTCACGCCAGCGAGCGCTGCGGGGTTGTACAGACTGAAGCTGACATCGCGGTCGCTGGCGCTGCGGCCGGCGACAGCCGCGCCCAGGGCCGTGGCCGAGCCTTCACGCAACTGGAAAGCGGTCGCGCCGGCCTCAAGGCCAACAAAAGCGGCCGTGACGGCGACCGCAGGCAAGACACAGCGCATGTTTCCCAATCCCCATCCCTTCCCTGCGCTCCACGGCGCGGGTTGCACAAAAAAATCTTGCAACCGGAAGGCGAGAATTGAAACCCTGGCGGGCGAAAGGCGCTACGCGCGGCGTGGCACGCGCGCCTCAGCGGCACGTCAGAGCAACGCGCGCGCCTGACCCGCCCAATCGTCGCGCACGGGGCTGCTGCGCACGCTGGTGATGTTGGCGTCGAGCCATACGAGGTCGGCCTCGGTGAAGGCGGCGAGCTGGTCGAGCCGCCAGACGCCCAGCGCGTTGAGCTGCGCCTCGACCTTGGGGCCCACGCCCTTGATCCGCTTGAGATCGTCGATTTCGGCAGGTGCGGCGTCGAGCAGCGCGGACGGCCGGGCCTCGGCGGGCGGCGCTTCCAGCGCCTCGACGGCGGCCTCGGTCGCCTCGTGCACGATCTCGGCCGTCTCCTCGACGATCGAAACGGTCCTGTCCACCGTCGCCTCGACCGCGCGGACCGTCTCGTTGGCGACGCCCGCGGCCATTTCCGACGCGATCGCAGAAGGGCGGAAGAAGGTGGCGCCCGGCATCAGAGACTCGAAGCGCCATGCGACGCCGAACAGCGGCGCCACCGGCCAGAGGCTGATCCAGTATTCGACGGGCGTCTCGTTGCGCTTTGGCGCGAGCATGGGCGGTCCTCCGCAGCGTTCCTCGGTTGCGAAGGGTCTATCACTCGTCATGGTGCAATGCAACATGACTGGGCGGCGCCTCAGGCGACGGCCGGCGATCCGTAGTGCGCCGCTAGGCGTTGCAGGGCGATCTTCAGCACGACCTTGCCCGAGCGCGCCGACCAGCCCATGCGTCGCTCCACCGCCTCCAGCCCCTCAAGGAAGCAGCAGGCGCGCAGGGCGGCGTCGGCCAGCCCGGGCCCCAGCGCCGCGAGCGCCCCGCCCACGCGCTCACGCGCGGCTGAGGGGCCCTCGGCGGGGCCGCGGCCGGGGCCGGCGCTGTCGCGGGGGGTGAGGAAGCTGGACCAGTCCTGCGCCACACGCGGCCCCATCTGCGCGCGCTCGAAGTCGCCGCGCAGCCGCTCGCCGGCCTCCACTTCCTCGGTGGTCAGGAACGCGGCCCCGTCGGGGCCCCGGCGCGTGGCGAGCCAGCCCAGCGGGCTCTCGCCGAGGTTCACGCGGATCACGTCCGCGCCGCCGTCGGCCCGCGCCACGCGGCGCTCGCCGCGCACCGCGTGCTGCTCGGCGAAGGGCGAGGCCGACTGCGCCACGATCGGCGCCGCCTGCGCCTCGGCCTCGGCGCGCTGGCGGCGCAGCCAGGCGCGGCCGGCCTCGGTGATGGCGTATTTCGTCGAAACCGCGGAGCGGCTGGACGGGCGCACCCAGTCGCGCGCCGCCAGCTCCGCCGCCATCTCAAGCGTCAGGAGAGAAAGCGGCCGCCGGAACTTGTTCTTGCGGCAGAAAACGCCCGCCTTCTGGGCGCCCCGGGCGACCATGAGGAAGGATTCCGGCTCTGCGAGCCGCTCCAGCGCGCGGGCGGCGACCCGCTCGGCGTAGGCGGCGCTCGGCGCCTCGGGCGCATCGGTGGCGGGCGTCATGCAAAGCTCCTCGGTCGGCTCGGAGGACAGGGCGCGGCGGGCGGCTTCGCCCAGCGCGTCGAACGCAAGATCGATCAGGGGGTCGTCGCGGCGCGCCTCCACACGGCGCACTGCGCGGTGGACGCTGGAGGTCGCCTTGCCGCTGAGCTCGGCCAGCCGCCTCAAGGGCGTCGCGCCCTCGACATGCGCCAGGTAGATCGCGGCGTCTTCGGCGTGGCGGCGGGCGCCCCCCGCCAGAGCCGTGTGCGCGGCGGCGGCGCAGGCGGCGAAGGTTTCGTCGGAAGCCAGCACGACGTCCTCTCCCGGCGAGGGGTCTTTGACGAAAATTAGCGCTAAAGGCGTTTGGTGAAGATTCGTTTAAGCAAGCTACTCTGTGGATATCGTCAATTATCCATTAGCAGTAATTACCTGTCGGTCACCGTGCGCTGCGTAGGCGAAGTCGGAACGCACGCCACGGTGGTGGCAATGCTCTCCCCGCAACCGAACGCAGGAGACCGCCATGAGCTTCGCCGCGCCCTTCCCTCCCGTCGCCGCCGCCCTGCCCGTCCCCGCCGCGCTGGCGACCGGACGCCTTTCCCGGCCCCGCCTTCTGGCCGCCGCCGCCCGGGCCGGCGCGGTTCTCTACCGGCGCGAGCGGGATCTTGCGGGGCTGATGCTGGCGGGCGCCAAGGGGCGCGGTCTGGTGGCGGCGCTGGCGGTTGCGGAGGCTGCGGCCGACGCGGACCGGCGCGCCGTCGCCCCGACCTACTCGCCCGCCCGGCACGTCAAGCTGCTGTCGGCGCTGATCGCCGAGGCCCGCGACGCCGCCGCCTGAAGCGTCAGCGCGCGGCGGCGACGCGGCCCAGCGGCTTCAACCGAAGCCGCATGATCTGGTTGCGGTTGCGCTCCAGCACTTCGAAACGGAAGTCGTGGAAGCGAAACACTTGTCCCACCGTGGGAATGGTCTGGGCCTCGTGGATCACGAGGCCGGCGATGGTGTTGGCCACGTCGTCGGGCAGCTTCCAGCCGTTCTGGCGGTTCAGGTCGCGGATCGAGGTCACGCCCTCGACGACGTAGGAGCCGTCCGCTTCGCTGCGCGCCACCTGCGCCACGGCGTCGTGTTCGTCGGCGATGTCGCCCACGATCTCCTCAAGGATGTCCTCGAGCGTGATCAGCCCCTGAAGATCGCCATATTCGTCAACGACAAGCGCGAAGTGACTGCGCCGCTTGAGAAACTCGCGCATCTGGTCGTGGAGGGAGGTCGTGTCCGGCACGAACCAGGGCTCCATGGCGATGTCCAGCACGTCAAGTTCGGCCAAGGCCTCGACCCCGCGCCCCGCCTCGCGGGTGAGGCGGTCGACGGCGCGCAGAAGGTCCTTGGCGTGCATCACGCCGACGATGTTCTCGGCCTGGTCGCGCCACAGCGGGATGCGCGTGTGCCGGCTCTGCAGGCAGTAGGTCAGGATCGCTTCGGGCGTCTCGTCGGCCGAAATCGAGGCGATGTTGCGCCGGTGGACCATCACTTCCGCCACTCCGCGCTCGCGCAGGTCCAGAGCGGCGATCAGGCGGTCGCGGTCGTCCTTCTCCACCAGCCCCTCTGAGTGGTGCAGGTCGATGGCGCCGCGGATCTGCTCGAAGGCGGCCAACGCATGGGCGTCGGGGTCGGCCCGCACGCCGAAGGCGCGCAGCGTAAGCCTCACGATGACCCGCACCACGCCGACGACGGGCGCGAAGACGCGCACGAGAATCGAGATCAGCGGGGCTACCCGCATCGCGACCGGCTCGGGGTTGGTGATCGCATAGGTCTTGGGCAACACCTCGGAGAAGATCAGCACCAGCGCCGTCATCACGACCGTTGCGTAGGCGACACCGTTCTCGCCGAACCATGCCGTGAACAGCGCCGTCGCCAGCGAGGCGGCGAGGATGTTCACCGCGTTGTTGCCGAGCAGGATGGCGCCGATCAGCCGTTCGCTGTCCTCGCCCAGCTTCAGCGCGGCGCGGGCCCGGGGCGACCCCTGCTCGGCGAGCCGGTGCATGGTCGCGCGCGACATGGCCGTCAGCGCCGTCTCCGACCCCGAAAAGAAGGCCGACAGCATCAGAAGCCCGAGTATCCCGGCGGCGACGAGCCACGAGCGGTCGAGCGCGAGGGCCCAGTCCACCCACGCCGACGCCCAGGTCAGCCAGTCCGCCGCGCTTGCGCCTTCCATGTCCCGCTCCGCCGCCTCTCGCGCTAACTAGGGTGCGGCGCCGGGGCGCCGCAAGCGGCGCGTCAGCGTGACCCGGTCGCCGCCAGCCGCCCCTCGACCAGCCGCAGGGTGCGGTCCATGCGCGCGGCGATCTCGGGGTTGTGGGTGGCGATGAGCGCGCCCGCGCCCTCCCGCCGCACCGCCGCCAGCATCACCGCGAAGACGCGCGCCGCGGTCTCGGGGTCGAGGTTTCCCGTCGGCTCGTCGGCCAGCAGCAGCGCGGGCCGGTTGGCCAGCGCCCGGGCGACCGCCACCCGCTGCTGCTCGCCGCCGGAAAGCTCGGAGGGGCGGTGGCCGGCGCGGGGCGAAAGTCCCACCGCCTCCAGCAGTTCGGCCGCGCGCGCGGCGGCGGCTGGGCGGCCCACGCCGGCTGCGAACTGGGGCATCATGACGTTCTCGGCCGCCGTGAACTCGGGCAGCAGGTGGTGGAACTGGTAGACGAAGCCGATCGCCTCGCGCCGCAGCGCCGTGCGGGCGCGGTCGTCGAGCCCCTGCGCCGCGCGTCCGGCGATGCGCACGACGCCCGCGTCGGGCCGGTCGAGCAGTCCCGCGATCTGCAGCAGCGTCGACTTGCCCGCCCCCGAGGGCGCGGTCAGCGCCACGATCTCGCCCGGCGCCACGACGGCGTCGACGCCGCGCAGCACGCGCACCGCGCGCTCGCCGGCCCCGAAGCCTCGGACGACGCCCTCCAGCCCCAGCGCCTCAGTCACCCTTCAGCGCCTCCACCGGGTCCAGCCGCGCCGCCCGCCACGCCGGGTAGAGCGTCGCGAGAAACGACAGCCCCAGCGCCAGCCCGGCCGTCAGCGCCACGTCCGACAGGCGCAACTGCGCCGGAATCTCGGTCAGCACGCGGATCGTCGGGTCCCAGACCGCGCCGCCCGTCACCGCCTCGACCCAGCCCTGGACGGTGCGGATGTTGAGCGTGAAGGCCACGCCCAGCGCCACTCCCAGCACGGTGCCGACGACGCCGATGGCCGCGCCGCAGATGAAGAACACCCGCAGCACCGAGCCTTGCGTCAGCCCCATGGTGCGCAGGATGCCGATGTCGCGCCCCTTGTCGCGCACCAGCATGATGAGCCCGGAAATGATGTTGAGCGCGGCCACGAGGATGATCAGCGTCAGGATGATGAACATGACGTTGCGCTCGATGCGCAGCGCGTCGAGGAAGGCGCCGTTGGCCTGGCGCCAGTCCCAGAGCGTGACCGGCGCGCCGGCGGCCTCGCGCAGGCGGGGTCCGATTTCCCCTACCGCGTCTGGGTTTGCGATCATGACTTCGATCGCATCGACACCGCCCTCGCGGTCGAAGAAGATCTGCGCGGTCTCCAGCGGCAGATACACGAAGGCGCGGTCGTACTCGTGCATCCCGATGCGGAAGACATAGGCGACCTCGTAGCTGCGCGAGCGGATCGCGCGGCCGAAGGGAGTCGAGGGTCCGTCCGGCGAGATCAGCGTGATCCGGTCGCCCACGCTGACGCCGAGCTGCTCGGCGAGCCCCCACGCCACCGCCGCCGCCTCGCCGCGCACGGCGGTCGGATCGCCGCGCGCGGCCTCCGGCGCGGCCAGCACTGGCAGGCTGGCGAAGTCCTCCGGCCCGTAGGCGCGGACGATCACGCCGGCGTTGCCGCCGGGGCCGCTGGCCATGACGCGCCCCTCGATGACCGGAGCCGCGCGCGTCACGCCGGGCACCGCGGCGAGGCGCGCGGCGACGTCGGCGTAGGGCTCGGGGATATCGCCCTGCGGCAACACCGAGATGTGCGCGTTCACGCCGAGGATTCGCGTCACCAGCGTGTCGCGGAAGCCGTTCATCACGCTCATGACGATGATCAGCGTCGCGACGCCCAGCATGATGCCGACAAGGCTGAAGCCGGTGATGGCGCTGATCGCCCGCTCGCGCCGGCGCGCGCGCAGATAGCGGCCCGCGATCAGCCATTCGAAGGCGGCGAAGGGGGCCGTCGCCATGCTGGGGTCTCCCGTCCCGGACCTGACGCAGCTAACACCGCAGCAGCCCGGGGAAAAGGCGCCGCCGCGCCACCTCGACGCGGCGCCGCCGCCCCCCTACAAGGACCGCGACCCAAAGACGGAGACCCAGATGCGCCCCTCCGGCCGCGCCCCCGACCAGCTTCGGACCGTGACGATCGAAACAGGCGTCAGCCGCCACGCCGAGGGGTCCTGCATCATCCGCTACGGCGACACCCACGTCATGTGCACCGCGACGGTGGAGGACAAGGCGCCGCCCTTCCTGCGCAACACCGGCCTCGGCTGGGTGACGGCGGAATATGCGATGCTCCCCCGCGCCACCACCAGCCGCAACCGCCGCGAGCGGCAGGGGCCGGGGGGCAGGACGCAGGAGATTCAGCGGCTTATCGGGCGTTCCTTGCGCGCGGCGCTCGACCGGCCGGCGCTGGGCGAGCGGCAGATCGTCGTGGACTGCGACGTGCTGCAGGCCGACGGCGGCACCCGCACGGCCTCGATCACCGGCGGCTGGGTGGCGCTCAGGCTCGCCGTGAACAGGCTGATGGAGAGCGGCGCCGTGAAGCACGACGCCCTGCTGGGCCATGTCGCCGCCGTCTCCTGCGGCGTGCACGCGGGCCGGCCGGTGCTGGACCTCGACTACGCCGAGGACAGCGAGGCGGGCACGGACGCCAACTTCGTGATGACAGGCGCCGGCGCGCTCGTCGAGGTGCAGGCCTCCGCCGAGGGCGCCGCCTTCCATCGCGCCGATCTCGACGCGATGCTGGCGCTGGCGGAGAAGGGCATCGCCGACCTCGTCGCCATCCAGAAGGCGGCGCTGGGGTGAGCCGGCGCCTGTCGCCGGGCCGGCTGGTCGTCGCCACCCACAATCCGGGCAAGCTGCGCGAGATCGCGCCGCTGCTGGAGCCTTTCGGCGTCGAGGCCGTCTCGGCGGCGGCGCTGGGTCTGCCCGAGCCGGTGGAGACCGAGACCACGTTCGAGGGCAACGCGCGGCTGAAGGCCCACGCCGGCGCCCGCGCCAGCGGCCTTCCCGCACTCTCGGACGACAGCGGGATCGCGGTCGCGGCGCTCGGCGGCGCGCCGGGGGTCTACACGGCGGACTGGGCCGCGACGCCGCAGGGACGCGACTACGCGATGGCCATGCGCAAGGTCTGGGACACGCTGGACGCCGCCGAGGAGCCCGCGCCGCGCCGCGCCGCCTTCGTCTGCTGCCTGTGCCTCGCCTGGCCGGACGGGCGCGACGAGGTCTTCGTCGGCCGGGCCGAGGGTCAACTGGTCTGGCCGCCGCGGGGCGAGAACGGCTTCGGCTTCGACCCGATGTTCGTGCCGGACGGCTGGACGGAGACCTTCGGGGAAATGGACCCCGACGCCAAGCATCGCATCTCCCACCGCGCCGACGCCTTCCGCCAGCTCGTCGCCGCCTGCCTCACGGACCGCCCATGACCCGCCGTCTGATCTCCACCGGCTCGCCCTTCGAGACCGAATTCGCCTATTCCCGCGCCGTGGTGCAGGGCGACTGGTGCTTCGTCGCCGGGACCACCGGCTACGACTACGCCACGATGAGCCTGCCGGAGGACGTGGGCGCGCAGGCGCGCAACGCGCTGGCGACCATCGCGAAGGCGCTGAACGAGGCCGGCTTCTCGCTCGCCGACGTGGTGCGCACGGTGATCTATGTGCCCGACCCGGCGGATCATCCGGCGATCGGCCCGGCGCTGCGCGAGGCCTTCGGCGACGTGCGGCCCGTCAACACCACCGTCTGCTGCCCACTGATCCGTCCGGAGATGAAGGTGGAGATCGAGGTCACCGCCTTCCGCGGCTGAGCGGTTCCGGCGGCGGCCTGTCCGTGCTAAACCCCTGACGTCGAACGATGGAGGCACGCATGAAGGTCGACGGAAAGCCCTATCGCCCGATCTGGGAGGAAGGCGGCGAGGTCCGCGTGATCGACCAGACCCGGCTGCCCTTCGCCTTCGAGACGCTGGCCCTGCGCAGCGAGGCCGAGGCGGTGCGCGCCATATCGGACATGATCGTGCGCGGCGCCCCGCTGATCGGCGCGACGGCCGCCTACGGGCTGGCGCTGGCGATGCGCGAGGACCCCTCCGACGCCAACCTCGCGGCGGCCTATGGCCGGCTGCACGCCTCGCGGCCGACGGCGGTCAACCTGCGCTGGGCGCTGGACGACGTGTCGGCGCGGCTGCGGCCGCTGCCGGCGGGCGACCGCGCCGGCGCGGCCTTCGCCCGCGCGCGGGCGATCTGCGAGGAAGACGTTGAAATCAATCGGCTCATCGGCGCGCACGGCTTGCCGCTGATCGAGGCGGTCGCCCGCGTGAAGGGGCGCGTCAACGTGCTGACGCACTGCAACGCCGGCTGGCTGGCGACGGTGGACTGGGGCACGGCGACCAGCCCGATCTACCAGGCGCACGACAAGGGCATCGACCTGCACGTGTGGGTCGACGAGACCCGCCCCCGCAACCAGGGCGGGCATCTGACAGCGTGGGAGCTGGGCAAGCACGGCGTGCCGCACACGGTGATCGTCGACAACGCCGGCGGCCACCTGATGCAGCACGGCCAGGTGGACCTGTGCTTCGTCGGCACCGACCGCGTGACGCGCGCCGGCGACGTCTGCAACAAGATCGGCACCTATCTCAAGGCGCTGGCCGCCAAGGACAATGGCGTGCCGTTCCATGTCTGCCTGCCCTCCCCCACCATCGACTGGACGGTGGCGGACGGCGTGCGCGAAATCCCCATCGAGGAGCGCCGGGCCGACGAGGTGACCCATGTCCACGGGCTGGGGCCCGACGGCGTGACGCGGGTGCAGGTGACCGCGCCCGGCTCGCCCGCCGCCAACCCCGCCTTCGACGTGACGCCGGCGCGGCTGGTCACGGGCCTCGTGACGGAGCGCGGCGTGGCGGAGGCTTCGGCGGCTGGCCTGGCGGCGCTGTTTCCGGAGCGGGCGGCGGCCTGAGCGCGCTCAGGCCACCATTCTGGTGCGGCGGGTGAAGTGCAGATATCCCGCATCGAAGCCCGCGATCCTTTGCAGTTGTCTGCGGTCGTGCAGCATCAGCATCCCGTTGCGGAAGGTGATGACGCCTTCGCGGTCCAGCGCGCGCAGCACCTTGTTCATGTGGACGAGGCTGATGCCGAGGATGTCGGAGAAGTCCTCCTGACTGATCGGGATGGCCAGTTCGGGAAAGCTCACTTCGTCGAGTATCTCCAGCCGCGCGACGAACTCGCACAGGACATGGGCGGTGCGCACCCGCGCGCTGCGGCGGCCCAGCGAGACGATGCGCTCGGCCAGCATGCTCTCCTCGTGGGCATTGGCCCAGAACAGCGCCGCCGAGAGGTTCGGCACGCTGTGGAACGCCTCGCGGGCCCGCTGGGGGGCGACGCGATAGGCGGTGACATGGGTGCGGGCGACGTGCTCGAAATCGCTGGACTGAAAGAGCAGCGCGTTCAACGCCACGAAGTCGCCGGGAAGCGCGACGTTCACGATCTGGCGCGACCCGTTCTCCATGTTCTTGGAGCGCAGCGCCCAACCGTTGTCGATCAGGTAGACCGCGTCATAGGGTGCGTCCTGCCTGACGATGGTGTCGCCCGGCGCGAACTCCACCCGCTCCTCGCAAAGTGACGCGAGCAGCGCGTTGGTCGCCGCCGTCACAGGGAAATAGCCCCCGAGCTTGCGGGCGAGCGCCTCGCTCATGGCCAGCATCCGGTCGCACAAGCGAAGATGGTCCATCTCCGTCCGTCTCCATGGCGAAGGCGCAGCGCAGCGGAAGCGCTGCGCAGGCCGCCCCCCCGATCCCCGGAACACGCCCTCAACGCCGCAGTCCATTCCCCCGGACCTGTCCGCGCTCCAGAATGCGCGCCGCGGCCTCGTGCTTGCAAACAGCCGTCTCGGCGCCGCGGTGAGCGGCGATGGCGGCCCCGTAAATCTCCTCGACATCCATGGCGGATAAAAGGCCGCGATCCTCGAGCGCGACCACCAGGCTCTCCAGCAGCGACAACGCAGCAAGCGCTTCGGCTTCGTCCGGCACGGACATCACTCCCTGGATCAAGGCGTCACAATACGACGCGCGCCTGCGAGCAGCTTTCCCTCCCGGGCCCCGCGATGGCGATGCGGCGATCGCAAGGAGAAGCCGCCGTCACGGGGACGGCGGCGCAGGAGAGGGAAAGACGAGAGCGACGCGCTTACTGCGTGATCTCTTGCTGCGTCTGGTCAGCGGTATCGGTGATCGCGCGACCGCCGGAGGAGATGTCCTCGCCAGCCCCGCTGATCGTGTTGCACGCGGCCAGCCCGACGACGCCGAGGACCGCCAGCAAGGCGTAAACAGTTTTCATGGCGAAAGACCTCTCTGTGTTTGGTTCGACCCTGAAACGCGCAGGGAGGTTTTCGGTTCCGACCTGCCCCCCTTTAAACTTGTTGATATCGCGGGGCGGCGGCTTTCCTTCACCAATGCGGCTTCTGGAAGCGATGCGCCCCCTGCGGCGCGAGGAGGCCTGCATGACAAAGACGCGCCGCAACATCTGGCGTCGGGCGGCGATGGCCGCATTCCTGATCGCCATGGTGGCGCTGCTGCGGGTGCTCGCGGCGCCGGACCTCGCGCCGCTGGCTACGGAGCAGATCGCCGCGCTGATTCTCACCGCGGTCGCCTGCGTCGCCGCCGCGGTGGTCGCGCTGATGCGGCGCTAGGGCGCCGCCAACCCGACCCAAAGGCCCCGCGGGTCGGCCGACCTCCGTCCCCTGCGACACCACGGCCCGCAACCCCCTCGAGCGCGCGTCGCGCAGTCGCCGCGCGTCGCATGGACCGGCAAAATCCCGGCATGGCGAGCATTTCGCTGGCGCAACGTGCGGAAACGGCGCAAACTGGTATGCGACTAAAGGAGTAGACGCATGGCGGAACGGCCACCGCTGCACCTGTTGAAACTCTGCGTCGGCGCGGCGCAGGTGGACGATCTGCGCGCCTGGCAGGATGCGCAGCGCGCTTCCGGCCACGAGCCGACGCCGACATGCACCACGCGGATGTGGCCGAAACGGTCCCGGGAACTGCTAGCTGGCGGGTCGCTCTACTGGGTCTTCAAGGGCCAGGTGCTGGCGCGCCAGCGCATCCTCGGCCTCGATCCGATCGACTGGGGCGACGGGGTGGAGCGCTGCGGCATACGTCTCGACGCGGAGATCGTGCGCACCGAACCCCAGCCCCGCCGCCCGTTCCAGGGTTGGCGCTATCTGGCGGCGGCTGACGCGCCGGCGGACCTCTCCGCCGACGTCTCGGGACAGGCGCTTCCGCCCGGGCTGCAGGAGGCCATGGCGACGTTCGGTTTGCGCGAAAGGCGGTTGCAATGCGGGTGATCGGTCAACTCTCTGACGTGCTGGAGCCGGTGCGGGACATCTACGTCTCGGCGCTGCTCGAATCCATGGCGCGGGAGCTTGGCCGCGGTTCCGACATCGACGCCGAACCTGTCGACCGCGACGTGGATGGACGCATCCGCCGCCGCCAGCCACTGGACCTGCCCAGCCGCTACGATCTGCGCGTCACCCGCGCCGGACGATCGCTGATGATGCGGGTTCCGGCCGAGACAGTGCTGCGTTTTGCGCCCGTTTCGGCTCCGATTTCGGACGTGGCGGCGGTGCGGATCGCGCCGTTCTGCTGGGGCTCGACCGTCATACACGCCGCGTCGGCCGCGGGCCGGCCGAACTGGACGCCGGTGCGCCGGTGGTTCCTCGAATGGTTCCAGGCCCGATTCGGCGAGGAGAGCCCAGACCTGCTGGGGGTCGCTCACGCCATCGAGGGTCCCGTAGCCACCGGCGGCGGATGGCGCTTCACGGTCGATCTCGGCTCCGCCTCCGTCTCGGGCTTCCTCGCCATGCTGGAAGCCTTCGGCGAGACGGGCTGCGCGCGCATCAATGTCGGCGAGACCGAGGACGCGATCTAGGCGCGCGTGCCCTTTCGGGTGGCCCGCGCGACGATCCATTGAACGACGGGGCGCATCACGAGCACCGACGGAAAGGCGACGGCCCAGGAGAAGACCCAGGACGTGAGCCAGAGGGTGATGAAGGCCGGGGTCCACCCGATCGCCCGGAAGGTGGCCACGCCCGAGACGATGAACGACATCGACCCGGACAGCAGCAATCCGAACAGGATCGGCGCGAAGCGGGGCGGCAACGCTCAGATACCGAGCGTTGCGATCACGCTGCGATAGTCGCTGACCCGTAGCGCGAGCGCCGGCTTCGCCTCGTCGGCGGCGTCGGCCAGCGCCTTCTCCGCATCCGCCAGCTTGGCGTCGAGAAAGGCGCGGGTCAGCGCGTCGCGCTCCACCGCCTCCTCCGCCAGCACGGACGCGGAGCCCGGCGAGACCTCGGCGAAGCCGCCGGTCACGAAATAGGCCGTGTCCACGCCCCCCGCCCGGATCGTCACGACGCCCGGGCGCAGGGTGGACAGGAACGGCGCGTGGCCCGGCAGGGCGGTGAACTCGCCCATCTGTCCCGGGATCTGCGCGAGATCGGCGTCGACCGAGGCCAGCAGGCGCTCGGGCGACACCAGATCGACCTTGATGGTGGCCATGACGTCGCCCCTCAGGCGGCCGCTGCGGCGAGCCGCTGGGCCTTCTCCACCGCCGAGTCGATGTCGCCGACCATGTAGAAGGCGGCCTCGGGCAGGTGGTCGAATTCGCCGGCCACGACGCGCTTGAAGCTGTCGATGGTCTTCTCCAGCGGCACCTGCACGCCCGGCGAGCCGGTGAACACCTGCGCCACGTCGAAGGGCTGGGAGAGGAACCGCTGGATCTTGCGCGCCCGCGCGACGGTCACCTTGTCCTCCTCCGACAACTCGTCCATGCCGAGGATCGCAATGATGTCCTGCAAGGCCTTGTAGCGCTGCAGGATGCCCTGAACGGCGCGCGCGGTGTCGTAGTGCTCCTGCCCCACCACGTCGGGCTCGAGGATGCGCGAGGTGGAGTCGAGCGGATCGACAGCCGGATAGATGCCGAGTTCAGAGATCGCGCGCGACAGCACGGTCGTGGCGTCGAGGTGGGCGAAGGAGGTCGCCGGCGCCGGGTCGGTCAGGTCGTCGGCCGGCACATAGATCGCCTGCACCGAGGTGATCGACCCCGCCTTGGTCGAGGTGATCCGCTCCTGCAACTGGCCCATGTCGGTGGCGAGCGTCGGCTGGTAGCCCACGGCGGACGGGATGCGGCCCAGGAGCGCCGACACCTCGGAGCCCGCCTGGGTGAAGCGGAAGATGTTGTCCACGAAGAACAGCACGTCGGTGCCGGACTGGTCGCGGAACTGCTCCGCCAGCGTCAGACCCGACAGCGCGACGCGCATCCGCGCGCCCGGCGGCTCGTTCATCTGGCCGTAGACCAGCGCAACTTTCGACTTGGTCAGATCGTCGATGTCGATGACGCCCGACTCGATGAATTCGTGGTAGAGGTCATTGCCCTCGCGGGTCCGCTCGCCGACGCCGGCGAACACCGAGTAGCCCGAGTGCACCTTGGCGATGTTGTTGATCAGCTCCTGGATCAGCACCGTCTTGCCGACGCCGGCGCCGCCGAACAGCCCGATCTTGCCGCCCTTGGCGTAGGGCGCCAGCAGGTCGATCACCTTGATGCCG
>DAINOD010000087.1:0-14108 GCA_036735545.1 Rubrimonas sp.
CGAACGTCGCGAGGACCGGCGCGTGGTCGGAGCCGCGCTCCCAGCCGCGCGCCGCCTTCAGGATGCGGCTTTCCCGAGCCAGCGGCGCCACCTCCGGCGAAGCCCAGACATGGTCGAGCCGGCGGCCGCGGTCCGAGAGCGCCCAGTCGGGCGAGCGGTAGCTCCACCAGCTGTAGAGCTTGCCCTCCGGGATGTGGGCGCGGGTGACGTCGGTCCAGCTTCCGGCGGCGCGGGCGGTCTCGAAGGCGTCCACCTCCACCGGCGTGTGGCTGACGACCTTCAGCAACTCCCGATGCGACCACACGTCGTCCTCGCGCGGCGCGATGTTGAGATCGCCCACCAGGATCGCAGGCCCCGACCGCTCGCGGCTCCACGCGGCCAGTTCGGCGACGAAATCCAGCTTGTGGGCGAATTTCGGGTTGCGGGCGCGGTCGGGCTCGTCGCCGCCGGCGGGGATGTAGAGGCAGTGGATCGCGAGCCCCGCCTCCGTGACCGCCGCGACATGGCGCGCGTCGCCCTTGCCGCAGAAGTCCACATGCGGCGCCGGCGCGATCGGGGCGCGCGACAGGATCGCGACGCCGTTGTAGCCCTTGTCGCCGCGCGCGACGACATGGGGATAGCCCAGCGCCGCGAAGCGCTCCATCGGCAGCTTGTCGACCGGCGACTTGGTTTCCTGCAGGCACAGGATGTCGGGCCGCTCCGCCTCGCAGAGCCGCGCGATGAGATCGATCCGCAGGCGGGCGGAGTTCACGTTCCAGGTGCAGACGGTGAGCGGCATGGGTCCTCGCGGCGGGGGCGGCGCGCGACCCTAGCCGGGCGCGCGCCCGGGGAAAACCGCGTTGGCGCGGCGGCGGAGGCGCGCTAGCGTCCCGATCGCGGCGCAGGAGGACGGCATGGCGACGGTCGAGGCGAAGGGCGTGGCGATAGACCCGGCGACAGTGACGGCCGTGCGCAAGGGCAACCGGCTGGAGCCGGGGCTCGCGACCTTCACGGGCCTGTCCTTCCTCGCCTACCTGCTGGTCAAGGCCTTCAGCGGGGCCGTGCCGCTCGACATGTGGCTGGTCGCTCAGGTGGCCTTCTCGGCGGCGATGCTGGGGGTGGGCGGCGGGCTGATGGCGCGCGGCCGATACTTCTACCTCGTCGTCGAGACCGCCGAGGGCGCGCGGCGCTTCGGCGGACTGACCAAGGCCGAGCAGACGGCGCTGGCGGAGCGTCTGGCCCCCGCCGCGACCTGAGCCGGCGCCGTGACGGTCGTCGAGCGCTTCGCGCCCAGCCCGACCGGCCCGCTGCATCTCGGCCACGCCTTCTCGGCGCTGACGGCGCACGACGCGGCGCGTGCGGCGGGCGGGCGCTTCCTGCTGCGGATCGAGGACATCGACCGCGGCCGCTGCCGACCCGCCTTCGAGGCGGCGATCCTCGACGACCTCGCCTGGCTCGGCCTGCGCTGGGACGAGCCCCCGCTGCGCCAGTCCGAGCGCGCGCCGGCCCACGCCGCGGCGCTCGCGGCGCTCGACGCCATGGGGCTGCTCTACCCCTGCGTCTGCACCCGCGCCGACATCGCCGCGGCGCTCGGGGCGCCGCAGGAGGGGGCGCCGGCCGAAGCGCCCTATCCCGGAACCTGCCGCCGCCGCGCCGTCGACCGCGCCAGGCCCCATGCTCTGCGGCTCGACATGGCCGCCGCCGCGGCGCGGGCGCCGGACCTGTGGTTCGACGAGATCGGCGCCGGCCCCGACGGCGAGACCGGACCCATCGCGCTGACCACCGCGCGGCTGGAGGCCGTCGGCGACGTGGCGCTCGCGCGCAAGGACATCGGCGCGAGCTACCACCTCGCCGTGGTCGCGGACGACGCGGCGCAGGGCGTCAGCCACGTCACGCGCGGCTGCGACCTGTTCGCCGTCACGCCGCTGCACCGGCTGTTGCAGGCGTTGCTCGGCCTGCCGGTCCCGGTCTGGCGGCACCACAGGCTGATCCGCGACGCGGCGGGGCGCAGGCTCGCCAAGCGCGACGCGGCGCGCGCACTCGGCGCCCTGCGCTCGGAGGGCGCCGCGCCCGCCGACATCCGCCGCATGGTCGGCCTGCCGCCTGCGGGCTGAACCGGGTCCGTCAGCCCGTCTCGTCCTCGCCCAGCCCCGCCAGCCGCAGTGGGCGCGCGTCCACGCCGCGCTGGGCGCAGCGCCAGCACAGGGCCTCCTCGGCGCCGTGGGTGACCCAGACCTCGCCGGCCCCGGTCGCGTCGACCGTGGCGCACAGATCGTCCCAGTCGGCGTGGTCCGAGATCACCATGGGCAACTCCACCCCGCGCTGGCGCGCCCGCTGGCGGATGCGCATCCAGCCCGAGGCCGCGGCGATCACCGGGTCGGGCAACCGGCGCGCCCAGCGGTCGGCCAGCGCCGACGGCGGGGCCAGCACCACGGCGCCGCGCAGCGCGGCCCGGTCGGCGCCCGTCGCCTCCTCCCACGGCCCCAGGTCGATCCCCAGCGCCTCGTAGACGCGCGCGAGCTTCACCAGCGCCCCGTGCAGGAACACGCGGCCGTCCCAGCCCGCGGCGCGGAGTTCGGCCATCAGCCGCTGCGCCTTGCCCAGCGCGTAGACCCCCACCGCATGGGCGCGCTCGGGAGACCGCGCGAGCGAGCGCAGCAGCTTGGCGATCTCGCCCGCGACGGGGGGGTGGCGGAAGACGGGCAGCCCGAAGGTCGCCTCGGTGACGAACAGGTCGCAGGGCGCAAGCTCGAAGGGCGCGGCGGTCGGGTCCGGCGCGCGCTTGTAGTCGCCCGAGACCACGGCGCGCCGGCCGCCACGCTCGATCACCACCTGCGCCGAGCCCAGCACATGGCCCGCCGGAACCAGCCGCACCGTGACGTCGCCCAGCCGCAGCGGAAGGCCGTAGTCCAGCGGCTGGGTCGCGCCAAAGGCGTTGGCGCCGAAGCGCGCGGCGGCTATGGCCAGCGTCTGCGGCGTCGCCAGCGCAGCGGTCGAGCCGGGGCGGCAATGGTCGGCGTGGCCATGCGTGATCACCGCGCGCGCCACCGGGCGAACGGGGTCGACATGGAAGCCTCCGGCGGGGCAGAAGAGCCCGGCGGGCGTGAGCGTAAGAAGCGGATCAGCCATGGATCGCAGCCTAGCGCGGCGAGCGCGGCCGCACAGCGGCGGCGTGGCGCCTCGCCGGCTTGATCGGGCGCGGAGGGTGGCTGAATGAACCGTTGGATCGGCTTGGCGGCGGCGCTGGCGCTGGGCGCCTGCACCAGCCTGGCGCCGCTTCGGGTGGCGCCGACGGCGGAGTTCTACTCCCTCGCCGAGCCGGTCGGCGCGGCGGGCTCGCGGTTCTGGGGCGACGACCTCACGGCCGGACAGCTCGTCGCAATCGAGGCCATCCTGCGCGACGGCGTGACCCGGCGCTGGGAGGCGGCGGGGCGGCCCGAGGCGGGGATCCAGGAGACGGTGCTGGCGCTCTCCGGCGGCGGGCCGGACGGCGCCTTCGCCGCGGGGCTGCTGACCGGGTGGACCGAAGCCGGCGACCGGCCGGAGTTCTCGCTGGTCACCGGCATCAGCGTCGGCGCCCTGATCGCCCCCTTCGCCTTCGCGGGCTCCGACTACGACGACGCGCTGCGCATCATCTTCACCGAGACCGAGACGTCGGACGTGGCGCAGCTCGCGCTGTTCTCCGCCCTGCGCGGCGCGCTGGCGGTGGCCGACACGGCGCCGCTGCGCGCGCGCATCCGCGCCCTCGTCGACGACCGGCTGATCGCCCGGATCGCGCAGGGCCACCGGGACGGGCGGCTGCTGCTGGTGGGCACGACCAATCTCGACGCCGGTCGCCCCGTCATCTGGAACATGGGCGAGATCGCCGCGGCCGGCGAACGCGCGCTGTTCCAGGACGTCCTGCTGGCGTCGGCCTCGATTCCCGGCGCCTTTCCGCCGGTGCTGATCGAGGTCGACGCCGCCGGCCGGCGCTTTCAGGAGCTGCACGTCGACGGCGGCGTCACGCGCTCGGTGTTCGTCGGGCCGACGGGCGCGCAGCTCGCGGCGCCGGCCGGACTGCCCTTTCCGGTGCGGCGGCGCTTCTACGTCATCCAGAACAACGGGCTGGCGCCGCCCTATGTGCCCTCGCCGGCGCGGCTGGCCTCCATCGTCTCGCGGTCGGTCAGCACGCTGATCCGGGCGCAGACCGAGGGCGACCTGATGCGCATCTACGGCCAGGCGCGCGATCTCGGCGCCGAGTTCAATCTCGCCTTCGTGCCGGCGGGCTTCGGGACCGCCTCGGCCGCCGCTTTCGACCGCGAATACATGAGCGCCCTGTTCGAGGCCGCGCGGACGCTCGGTCGCGAGGGGCCGAACTGGCTGCCGGCGCCGCCTGGCGTGCTGGGGCGCAGCGCGCTGATCGAACGGCTCGCCGCCGACGCCGATGCGGCGGAGGCGACGCCTTAACCGGCCGTTCGGTCTCGTCCGCCATCGTGACCGTCGGGCGAGGCGGCCGTTGCAGCGCGCGCTTGGCGATTGTGGCGGTCAGGCCGCCTCGCTAGGCTTCCGCGCCGGGTGCGGATGAGCGAGCGATGGCGGACGACGGGCGGCGCATCGACGACGAGGCGATACACCGGCGCTTTTTCGAAAGCGCATCGCAGGTGCTGTGCGTGTTCGACCGCGACGGCCGCCTGATCTGCGCCAATCCGGCGCTGACGCGCGCGTTGGGGTGGTCGGCGGCCGAGATCGCGACCTTCACGCTGCTGTCGCTGGTCCATCCCGACGACGCGGCCGCGACCGAGCGCGCCTGGCTCGAGGCCCTCGCGGGCAGGCCGGCGCGAGCCTTCGCGAACCGGGTCCGCACGGCCGACGGCGCCTATCGCTGGTTCGAGTGGACCGGGATCGGCGTCGACGAGCACGGGCGCTGCTTCGCCAGCGCCGCGGACGTGACCTGCGCGCGCCGCGTCGCCGCCCACGCCGCCGAGATGGAGCGCGCCGCACGCATCGGCGCATGGGAGTTCGACGTGGACGGCGGCGAGGCCTACTGGTCGCCCGCGCTCTACGCGATCTTCGAGCGCGACCCCGGAAGCGGCCCGCCCGGCGTGGCCGAAGGCGTCGGCTACGTGGCGGCCGAGGCGCGGCCGCTGGTGCAGCGCGCCGTCGAGCGCCTCGGCGCGTCAGGAGAGGCGTTCGAGCTGACCGTCCCCATCGTCACCGACGCGGGTTCCCGGCGCTGGGTCGCCATGACCGGCCGCGCCGAGATGCCCGACGGCCGCGTCGTGCGGGTCTACGGGGCCATACGCGACGTGACCGAGGAGCGCGCCCAGCGCGAGCAGCTGGAGCAGCTGAGCGCCGTCGCCGCGCATACCTCCAACATGGTGGCGATCTACGACACCGAGGGGCGCATCACCTGGTGCAACGCCGCCCTGGAGCGGCGCACCGGATACCGATCGGCCGAGCTCATCGGGCGCTCCGCGGACGAGATGTTCGTGCATCCCGACGCGGACCCCCGCGTCCGCGCGGCGCGCGCCGCGGCGATCCGGGACGGCAAGGGCCTGAAGTTCGAGGTTCTCTGCCGGGCGCGGTCCGGCGAGGCCTACTGGGTGGAGGTCGACGTGCAGCCGGTCGCCGGCGACGGCCAGCGGCCGCGCGGCTTCATCGCCATCTCGACCGACATCACGGCGCGCAAGGAGAACGAGGCGCGCCTCAAGACCCTGGAACGCGAGGCCCAGCTCGCCCGGCAGCGCCTGCTGGCGGCGGTCGAGGTGCTGGACGACGGCTTCGCCTTCTACGACTCGCAGGACCGGCTGGTGCTGTGCAACCAGCGCTACCGGGAACTCTACCACGAGAGCGCCGCGG
Organism: Rubrimonas sp.; assembly: GCA_036735545.1. Lineage (GTDB taxonomy): Bacteria > Pseudomonadota > Alphaproteobacteria > Rhodobacterales > Rhodobacteraceae > Rubrimonas. The sequence continues at coordinate 5,818 of DAINOD010000087.1, forward strand.
CGATGGTCCCTGGCGCCACCTTCGAGCAGATCCTGCGCTACGGGCTCGAACGCGGCCAGTATCTCGCCGCCATCGGCCGCGAGGAGGAGTGGCTGGAAGAACGGATGCGCAACCACAAGGCTGCCGGCGCGACCGTCGAGCAGGCCTTGCCGGGGGGACGCTGGCTTCGCGTGACGGAGCGCATCACGCCCGACGGCGGCCGCGTCGGCCTGCGCTTCGACATCACCGCGATCAAGCAGGCGGAGCGGCGGCTCTCCGACATCATCGCCGGAACAAACGCCGGGACGTGGGAGTGGAACATTCGGACCGGCGAGAAGGTGGTGAACGCGCGCTGGGCCGAGATGCTGGGCTATACGCTGGAGGAGCTGCATCCGCTCGACCAGTGGTTCTGGTCGCGCATCTGCCACGCCGACGACCTTCCCGCCGCGAAGGCGGCCTTCGACGCGCACCTGAACGGCGAGACCGGCTTCTACGAGGCCGAGGTGCGGCTCATGGGCAAGGACGGGCGCTGGCGCTGGATCATGGACCGCGGGCGCGTCGCCACCCACGCGCCGGACGGGAAACCGGAATGGGTCTCCGGCACGCACCAGGACATCAGCCAGCAGAAGGAGGCCGAGGCGGGGCTGCGCGAGAGCGAGGAGCGCTTCCGCACCCTGTTCGAGGTGTTCCCCGACGGCGTGACCGTGCTCGACCCCGAAACGCTGCGCTTCGCCGCCTTCAACCGCGTCGCCCCCGCGCTGCTCGGCTACACGGCCGAGGAGTTCACCGACATGCCGGTCGCCACCATCGACCTGCTCGACACGGTGGAGGAGCGGCGCGAGCGCGCCGCCCGCATCGCAGCGGGCGAGCGGCAGTCCTTCGAGACCCGGCTGCGCCGGCGCGACGGCTCGGTGGCGCCGGTCGCGATCAGCCTCGTGCCGCTGCCCTCGGGCGGGCGGACGCTCCTGCTGGGGGTCTGGCGCGACATCACAGAGCTGAAGCGCCAGCAGGACGCCACCGAGGCCGCCCGCCGCGCCGCCGAGGCGGCGAGCGAGGCCAAGTCGCAGTTCCTCGCCACCATGAGCCACGAGATCCGCACGCCGATGAACGGCGTGATCGGCATGGCGGACCTGCTGTCGCGCACGGTCGAGGACCCGCGCCACCGCCAGATGGTGGAGACGATCAAGGAATCCGGCGACGCGCTGATGCGCGTGCTGAACGACATCCTCGACTTCTCCAAGATCGAGGCGGGCCGCCTCGACCTGGAGCGCATCGCCTTCCCCCCGGCCGATCTGGCCCGAAAGGTGCGTTCGCTGCACGCGCTGAAGGCGGCGGACAAGAACATAGGCTTCGTGGTGGAGACGGTGGGCGACCCGGAGGCGCCGCGCCTGGGCGACCCGCACCGCATCCTGCAGGTGCTCCACAACCTCGTCGGCAACGCGATCAAGTTCACCACCGAGGGCGGGGTGACGATCCGGATCGATTGCGCGGCGGAGGAAACGCTGAGCGTCACGGTCGCGGACACCGGCATCGGCATGTCGAGCGAGCAGGCGGCGCGGGTGTTCGACGCCTTCGCCCAGGCCGACAGCTCGACCACGCGGCGTTTCGGCGGCACCGGGCTCGGCATGGCCATCGTGCGGCGGCTGACCGACATGATGGGCGGCGCGCTGGAGCTGAACACCGCGCCGGCGATGGGAACGACGGTGCGGCTCGTGCTGCCGGCCCCGAGGGCGGAGCGGGCGGACGGCTTCGCCGAAGCTGCCGAGACAGCGCCGCGGCCGGGGTTGCGCGTGCTGGCGGCCGAACACGACGTGCGCGACCGGGCGACGCTGACCGCGATGCTGGAGGCGGCCGGCGCGCGGCCCCTGATCGTGGCCAGCGGGCGGGAGGCGGTGGCGGTCGCCGCGGCGGGCGACTTCGACGTGCTGCTGCTCGACCTCACGACGCCCGACATGGACGGCCGGGCGGCGCTCGCCGCGATCCGCGCGCAGGCGGCGGCGCGCGGCCGGCGGCGCGTGCCCGCCGTCGCGCTGACCTCCATCGCGCAGTCTTCCGAGCCCCCGGGCGGCGACTTCGACGCGCGCCTCGCGAGGCCCCTGACAGTGGCCGCGTTGAAGGCGGTGCTGGCGCGCCTCACCAGCTCGGCCGCAGCGCCGGCTTGAGCCCGGCGCCCGCTTTTTCCCACCAGGACAAGTCTGAGGAACATCCATGCGAGAGATCGTCGTCGGCGCCGCCCAGATGGGCCCGATCCAGCGCGCGGAGCCGCGGGAGGCCGTCGTCGCCCGGATGCTCGCCCTGCTCGAACAGGCCGCGACGCGGGGCTGCGCGCTGGTGGTCTATCCCGAGCTGGCGCTGACCACCTTCTTCCCGCGCTGGCCGATGGACTGGGCGGAGGTCGACGGCTGGTTCGAGCGCGCCATGCCCAACGCCGCCACGCAGCCCCTGTTCGACCGGGCCCGGGCGCTGGGGGTGGCCATCAGCATCGGCTACGCCGAACTCACGCCGGAGGGCCGGCGCTTCAACACCCAGATCGTGACCGACCGGGCGGGCCGGATCGTCGGCAAGTATCGCAAGGTCCACCTGCCCGGCCACGACGACTTCGACCCCGACCGCGCCTTCCAGCACCTGGAGAAGCGCTACTTCGAGCCGGGCGATCTCGGTTTCCCCGTCTGGCGCATGGAGGAGCGCCTCGGCAGCGCCGTGGTGGGGATGCTTATCTGCAACGATCGCCGCTGGCCCGAGGCCTGGCGCGTCCTGGGCCTGCAGGGGGCGGAGCTGGTGATCCTCGGCTACAACACCCCCTCGGTGAACAGCCAGAAGGGCGCCGAGGGGCTGGAGCGGCGGCTCTACCATTCGGAGCTGTCGGTCTGCGCGGGCGCCTACCAGAACGCCGCCTGGGCGGTAGCGGTCGCCAAGGCGGGGATCGAGGACGGCCACCCGCTGATGGCCGGCAGCGTCATCGTCGACCCCGACGGGGTGGTGGTGGCCCGCGCCGAGACCGAGGGCGACGAGCTGATCGTCCATCCCTGCGACATGGACGCCACGGCCTTCGGCAAGGCGACGATCTTCGACTTCGCCCGCCACCGCCGGCCGGAGCACTATGGGCGCATCGTCTCCCAGACCGGGGCCACGCCGCCGGACTGAGGCGCGGCTTGCCGGAGCGGGGCCGCGCGGCTATAGCCGCGCGCAACCCCGCAGACAGCGCGCGAGAGCCCCATGGCCAAGATCAACGGCAACGAGATACGCCCCGGCAACATCATCGAGCACGACGGGGGTCTCTGGATCGCGGTCAAGACGGCGCATGTGAAGCCCGGCAAGGGCGGCGCGTTCGCGCAGGTCGAGCTCAAGAACATCCGCGACGGCCGGAAGCTCAACGAGCGCTTCCGGTCCGCCGACAAGGTGGAGCAGGTCCGCCTGGACCAGAAGGACCAGCAGTTCCTGTATCAGGCCGGCGAGATGCTGGTGATCATGGACGATGAAACCTTCGAGCAGATCGAGCTTCCGGCCGACATCCTCGGCGACCGCCGCCCCTTCCTGCAGGACGGGATGAAAGTGCAGGTCGAATATTTTGGCGAGGAAGCGCTGTCGATGCAGATCCCCGAAAAGGTGACCTGCGAGATCGTCGAGACCGAACCCGTCGTGAAGGGTCAGACCGCCGCCAACAGCTTTAAGCCGGCGACGCTGGACAACGGCGTTCGGGTGATGGTGCCGCCCTTCGTCGGGACCGGCGAGAAGATCGTCGTCAACACCGAGACCTTCGAATACGTCGAGCGCGCCTGAGCGGCGCGCCGGGGAACGTATCGGCCGCGGGGGGCTTCAGCCGGCGAGCATCGCGACGCCGGCGACCGCCACGCCGCCGCCCACGACCATCGTCGCCGCGCGCCGCTCGGCCAGCAGCAGGCCGACAGCCACCCCGGCGGCATGGATCGCCGCGGTCGCGAAGGCGAAACCCGCCAGATAGCCGGCGACGCCGCCCGCCGCCTCGTCGCCGTGGGCCCATCCATGGAAAAGCGCGAAGCCGCCGACGACCGCAACGCCGATCGCGAGCCCGAACCGCGCGCGCAGCGCGACCATCACGCCCAGCGCGACCACCGACGCGGCGATCGCGAACTCGACGCCCGGCAGCGGCGCGCCCGTCAGCGCCAGCCCCGCGCCCGCCAGCATCGCCACGACGAAAGCCGCCGGCGCGGCCCATATCCGGGCGCGCGGCAACGCGAGGGCGGACCAGACCCCGACCGCCCCCATCGCCAGCAGATGATCGAGCCCACCCAGGGGATGGGCGAGCCCCGCGAGCAAGCCCGACCCATCGCCATGACCCGGATGCGCGAGAGCCGGGCCGGCGAGCAGCGCGACGACGAGAACGAGGGGGCGGATCATCGGGGTCTCCCTGTGAGCATGGCGGGCTGCATCGCACTGCGCCCCCGGATCGCCGTCAAGCCGGCGCGCCGACGCGCCGCCGGTCGCCGGCCGCATGGCGAGAAACCGGGCGCACGGGCGGTCGCACGGCGCGAAAAGCGGCGCCGCTAAGTCGGGCGGGCCGGAACCTCAAACCCGCTCGACCGCCAGCGCGATGCCCTGCCCGCCGCCGATGCACATGGTGACGAGCCCGCGGCGACCGCCCGTGCGCTCCAGTTCCGCCAGACACTTCAGCATCAGGATCGCCCCCGTCGCCCCGATCGGATGGCCCAGCGCGATGGCGCCGCCGTTGGGGTTCACCTTCGCCGGGTCGAGGCCGAGCCCGCGGTTTACCGCGCAGGCCTGGGCCGCGAAGGCCTCGTTGCTCTCGATCACGTCGAAGTCGCCCGCCGAAAGGCCCAGCTTCTTCATGAGGCTCTCGACGGCCGGGATCGGCCCCAGCCCCATCACCTCCGGCCGCACGCCGGCGTGGGCGTAGCCGAGCAGGCGCGCGCGGGGCTTCAGCCCGGCGCGCTCCGCCGCCGCGGCGGTGGCCAACACGACCGCCGCCGCGCCGTCGTTCAGGCCCGAGGCGTTGCCGGCGGTCACCGTGCCGTCCTTGCGGAAGGCCGGGCGCAGGCCGGCCAGCGCCTCGGGCGTGGTGGCCTTGGGGTGCTCGTCGGTGTCGAAGGCCACCGTCTGGCGGCGCACCTCGACGTCGATGGGCGCGATCTGGCCCTTGAAGCGGCCATCCGCGATGGCGGCGGCGGCGCGGCGCTGGCTCTCCAGCGCGAAGGCGTCCTGTTCGGCGCGGTCGATCTGGCGCTCGGCGGCGACGTTCTCGGCGGTGACGCCCATGTGCATCCCCTCGAACGGGTCCGACAGGGCGCCGACCATCATGTCTACCATCTTCGCATCGCCCATCTTCACGCCCGCGCGCGCCGCCTGCCAGGCGTGGGGGCTGCGCGACATCGCCTCCGCCCCGCCGGCCACCGCGAAGTCGGCGTCGCCCAGCATCAGGTGCTGCGCGGCCGAGACGATGGCCTGCGCGCCCGAGCCGCAGAGCCGGTTGACCGTCAGCGCCGGCGTCTCCACCGGCACGCCGGCCTTCACCGCCGCGACGCGGGCCATGTACATGTCCTTCGGCTCGGTGTTGATCACATGACCGAACACGACGTGGCCGACCCGCCCGGGCTCCAGCCCGGCCCGCGTCAGCGCGTGGCGCACGACATGGGCGGCAGTCTCGGTGGGCGGCGTGCCGGCGAGCGCCCCGCCGAAAGCGCCGATGGCGGTGCGCGCCCCGTCGAGGATGACGACGTCCTGAACCATGATGTCCCTCCCGCATCGTTGCGGGAGGGACAATGCCCACGGCGCGGGCCGCGCGCCAGAGGCCCTGCGGTCACGCCGTCGCGGTCACGCCGTCGCGGTCAGGCGACCCGCCGCCGGGCGCGCACGCCCAGCAGGCCGAGCGCGGCGAGCAGCATCCACGCCGCCGCGGGCAGCGGAATCGGCGCCACGTCGGCTGCCGCCACGATCTGGCCGCGGATCGCGCCCGCCGGATCGCCCAGAGTGTGGATGTTGAAGTAGTAGTCGGTGTCCTCGCCGGGCATCGCGGTCATCATCGCCATGGCGACGTCCCAGATCGGCGCCGTCCCGTCGGCAGGCCCCCAGATTCCCATGACCCGCGTGGAGCCGTCGGGGTTGAAGGTCACCGAAGTCGGGCTCTCGGGGACAGGGTCGAACAGGTCGAACACCACCGGGCCTGCCGCGCCGCGAGGCGCGAAGTGGATGTGGGCGAGCGAGACGGCGGTGTCGGGGTCGCCGATGAAGTCGTGCGGCGCCCCGCCATGGTGTCCGCCCGACGCGCCGTTCACGAGCGGCCGGAAATCGAGGACCGGGTCGAACAGCAAGTCGAAGCTCAGCCGCATGGCCGCGGGGCCGACCTCGGTCAGCGCCAGCGTGCCCGACGCCATGGCGGGCGACATCGTCGCCCCAGCCGGAGAGACTTCCTGACCGAAGTCCAGCGTCGTGGTGAAACGGGTCGTGGCCGCCTCGGCGGCGTGGCCCGCAAGGACCAGAAGCGCGCCCGCAAGCGCACCCTTCATGATTGTCATCGTTGACGCTCCCAAACTCATGGGGTTGAAGCATAAGGGGCAGGACTGTTCCCACCCGGGCGCCAATTAACCTTAACGCGCGACCACGGGCAAGCGCTTTTCGCCTTCCGGTTGAGTGCGTCCCTGGCGCGCCGGCGCCGGCCATGCGCGCGGCGCCTTCCTGAATCGCGCGAACGCTCTATTGTCCTACCTACCGAAATCTACCCGCCACAAAGAGGTTTTCGCCATGACCAAGTTCGGCCTCAGCCAGCCCGTCCTGCGCGTGGAGGACACCCGCTTCCTGCGCGGCGCCGGCGCCTATGTCGACGACAGCAAGCAGACCGGCGAGGCTCGGGTCGTCTTCGTCCGCTCCACCGTCGCCCACGCCGACATCACCGTCGACGCCGCCGAGGCGCGGCAAGCGCCGGGCGTGCTGGGCGTGTTCACCGCGGCCGACCTGGACAGCAAGCTGGTCAACGACATGAACGGGGCGCAGTTGCCGAACCTCGACGGCTCGATGTCCGCCCGTCCGGCGCGGCCGGTGCTCGCGACGGGTCGGGTGCGCCATGTGGGCGAGGCCGTCGCCATGGTCGTCGCCGAGACGTTGCAGCAGGCGCGCGACGCCGCCGAGCTGGTCGCCATAGACTACGCCGACCTTCCGGCCGTCACCGACACCGCCGGCGCGCTGGCCGAGGGCGCGCCGCAGCTCCACGCCGAGGCGCCGGGCAACCTGTGCTTCCACTGGGGCATGGGCGACGAGGCCGCCACCGACGCCGCCTTCGAGCGGGCCGCGCACAAGGTTTCGCTCGACCTGATCAACAACCGCGTCGTCGCCAACCCGATGGAGACCCGCGGCTGCACGGCGACCTGGGCGGACGACCGGCTCCATCTGGCGGTCAACGGCCAGGGGCCCTGGGGCATCCGCGACGAAGCGGCCGCCAAGCTCGGGCTCGAGAAGGCGCAAGTGCGCGTGACCCACCCCGACGTCGGCGGCGGCTTCGGCATGAAGGGCTTCAACTATCCCGAGTACATGGCCTGCGCCTTCGCCGCGCGCGAACTTGGCCGGCCGGTCAAGTGGATCTCGGATCGCTCGGAGGGCATCGTCACCGACGTGATGGGCCGCGACCACGTCACCCGCGCCGAGGCCGCCTTCGACGCCGACCACAGGCTGCTCGCCGTGCGCTTCTCCACCACGGCCGGGCTCGGCGCCTATCTGTCGGCCTTTGCGGTCTACATCCCCTCGGTGGTCGCCTCCAAGGTGCTGACCGGCGTCTACGACGTGCAGACCTTCTGCCTGCGGGTGAAGGGCAGCTTCACCAACACCACTCCCGTCGACGCCTATCGCGGCGCCGGGCGGCCGGAGTCGATCTACGCCATGGAGCGGCTGATCGACTATTCCGCGCGCGTCATGGGGGTGGACCCGCTGGCGCTGCGGCGGAAGAACTTCATCACGTCCTTCCCCTACAAGACCTGCGTGGGCGAGAATTACGACGTCGGCGACTTCGACAAGGTTCTCGACCGCGCGCTGGTCGAGGCCGACGTCGCCGGCTACGCCGCCCGCAAGGCCGACAGCGCGAAGCGGGGCAAGCTGCGCGGGATCGGGCTCGCCTACTACATCGAATCGATTCTCGGCGATCAGAACGAGACGACGCGCATCGAGTTCGCCGACGACGGCGGCGTCGACCTGTTCGTCGGCACCCAGTCGAACGGCCAGGGCCACGAGACGGTGTTCGCGCAGTTCCTGCACGGGCGGCTCGGCGTGCCGTTCGAGAAGATCCGGCTGGTCCAGGGCGACACCGACCGCATCGCCAAGGGCGGCGGCAC
>DAINOD010000088.1:0-13941 GCA_036735545.1 Rubrimonas sp.
CTATGGATCGCAGGGCGATAGGTCAAGGCGGCGGCGGGGCTTGGACAAAACGAAAAAAGGCCGCGCCAGGGGCGCGGCCAGTTCGACAGGGAGGAGACGGCGGGACCGGCGAAAAGTCGGCGTCGGCCCCGTCGCGTGATCAACGCTATTGGTGAATCGTAAAATTACTGTGAGTTTTCGCGCAGTATGGCGAGAACGTGGAGAGGCGGGCGCGGCATGGCGGAAATCTTCATAGGCGGCGGCGGCGCGGACCAACGCGCGCCCCAGACCCTGCGGCTGCGCTACGCCAACCGCCACGGCCTGGTCGCCGGCGCCACCGGAACCGGCAAGACGGTGACGCTGCAGGCGCTGGCCGAGGGCTTTTCCGCGGCGGGCGTGCCGGTGTTCCTCGCGGACGTGAAGGGCGATCTGTCGGGCCTCTGCCAGCCGGGCGCCGAGGGCGAGCGGCTGCGCGCCCGCGCCGCGCAGATCGGGCTGGAGCCCTACGACGGCGCCGCCTTTCCGGTCGTGTTCTGGGATCTGTTCGGCGAACAGGGCCACCCGGTGCGCAGCACGGTCAGCGAGATGGGCCCGCTGCTGCTGTCGCGGATGCTCGAGCTGAACGAGGTGCAGGAAGGCGTGATCAACGTCGTCTTCCGCCTCGCCGACGACGAGGGGCTGCTGCTGCTCGACCTCAAGGACCTTCAGGCGCTGCTGGCGGAGGCCGGGCGGCGCGCGCCGGAGCTGTCGCTGCGCTACGGCGCGGTCGCGGCGGCCTCGATCGGCGCGATCCAGCGGCGGCTGCTGGTGCTGGAGAACCAGGGCGCGGCGGGCTTCTTCGGCGAGCCCGCGCTGGCGCTGGCGGACCTGATGGCGGTCGACGCGCAGGGACGCGGGCGGGTCAACATCCTCGCCGCCGACCGGCTGATGCGCAGCCCGCGCCTTTACGCCACCTTCCTGCTGTGGCTGCTGTCGGCGCTGTTCGAGGAGTTGCCCGAGGTCGGCGACCCCGACCGCCCGGTGCTGGCCTTCTTCTTCGACGAGGCGCATCTGCTGTTCGCCGGCGCGCCGCGGCCGCTGGTGGAGAAGGTCGAGCAGGTCGCGCGCCTGATCCGCTCGAAGGGCGTGGGCGTCTACTTCGTCACCCAGAGCCCCGCCGACATCCCCGAGACCGTGCTGGGCCAGCTCGGCAACCGCATTCAGCACGCCCTGCGCGCCTATACTCCCGCCGACGCCCGCGCGGTGCGCACGGCGGCGCAGAGTTTCCGCCCCAACCCCGCCCTCGACACGGCGGCGGTGATCTCCGAGCTCGGCGTGGGAGAGGCGCTGGTCTCGACGCTGGGCGAGCGCGGCGCGCCGACGATGGTGGAGCGCACGCTGATCCGCCCGCCGGGCAGCCGCCTCGGCCCCGCCGACCCCGCCGCGCGCGCGGCGGCCTTCGCCGCCTCGCCGCTCGCGGGGCGCTACGAGACGGCCATCGACCGCCACAGCGCCTACGAAATGCTGCAGGCCCGCGGCGCGGCGGCGGCGCAGGAGGCGCAGAGCGACCGCGGCCGGGACGGCTTCAACGCCGGCCGGCGCTACAAGCCCGCCGCGGAGCCCGCCGCGCGCCGCCCGGTCCGCGGTCGCGAGACGCCGCAGGAGGCCTTCATGAAAAGCATGGCGCGCAGCATCGGCTCGCAGGCCGGGCGCAGCCTCGCGCGCGGGGTGCTGGGCGGGCTGTTCCGCGGGCGGTGATCGCTTACTTCAGCGGCTGGTGAAGGTCTTGGCCTTCACCGCGCCGACGAAGCGCTCAAGCACCGGGGAATAGACGTCGCGGGGGATCATGATCTCCACCAGCCGCCAGTTGTCGCGGTCGGCCTGCGCCTCCGTCAGCGCGTCCCACAGCTCGGCGCGGGTGCTGACGCGGCGGCCGACCCCGCCCAAGAGCGGCGCCATCTCGGCGAAGCGCCAGTCGTCCAGATCGTTGTAGCGGGTCTCGGCCTGGAACACCTTAAGCATCCCCCAGGCGCGGTTGTTGAACACCAGCACAAGCGGCTTCAGCCCAAGCCGCTTGGCGTTGCCCAGCTCCCAGCCCGTCATCTGGAAGGCCCCGTCGCCGACCAGCACCAACGGGCGTTGGCCCGACGCGGCCTCCAGCCCCAGCCCCATCGGCACGCCCGCCCCCATTGTCGCGTAATAGGCCGGCGCGACGAGGTGCGTGGCGGTCATCTCGATGGTTGAGAACAGGCAGTCGCCCATGTCCGAGGCGATCGGCATCGGCCCATGCAGCGCGAACAGGTCGTTCACCGCCCTGGTGACGTCGCCGGGCGTGATCTCTGCGCCGTCCCTGGTCAGGCCGCTGGGCGCCGCCGGGGCCGGCGCGGGGGCGGCGTCGGCGATCGGCTCGGCCTCCTCCAGCATGGCCGCGATCAGGTCGGCCAGCGGAACCTCCGGGTAGACATGGGTCGCGAAGCGCACTTCGCGGTCGACGGCGCGGATCATCCGGCGCGGGTCGATCAGGGTGGCGGAGACGCCGAAATTGGTGTCGCACAGCAGCACGCCAAGCATCAGCAGGCAGTCCGCGCCTTCGACCGCCTCGCGAGCCGCCGCGTCGCCCGCCAGCCCGAAATACGGCGCGATCAGCGGCGCCTCCTCGCCCACCAGCATCCCGCGCCCCATGAAGGTGAGCGTTGTGGGGATGCGCAGCGCCCGCGCCAGCGCCGCCGCCTGCGATTCGAGGCCGTATCGGCGCACCTCCACGTCCAGCATCAGCACCGGGCGCTCTGCGGCCTTCAGCGCGGCCAGGCAGGCGCGGGCGGCGGCGCGCACCGTCTGCGCGTCCGGCGCAGGGGGCGCGAAGGCGGGAACCGGCGCGACGGGGACACGCACCATGTCGCGGGGAACCTCGATGTAGACCGGGCGCGAATAGAGCCGCGCGGCGGTCAGCACGCGCGCGATTTCGGCCGGAGCGCGGTCGGGGTCGTCGAGCACGCAGTCGGCCACCGTGACCTCGCGGTAGACGAGGCGCTGGCTGTCGAAGTGCTTCACCTGGTGGTGCAGCCCCAGCCCCAGCCGCCGCTCCGCGGCCCCCGGCGCGCCGGAGATGACCACGACGGGGGATTTCTCGGCATAGGCCTGCGCGACGGGGTTGATCATGTTCAGCCCCCCCGCCCCGTAGGTGATCGCCGCCACCCCCAGCGAGGAGCGCCAGCGCGCGGCGGCGTCGGCCGCGAAACCCACGCCGGGCTCGTGGCTGAGCGTGTGGAGCGGCAGGACCGGATAGGCCTCGATCTCCTTGAAGAATGGCAGCGCGAAGTCGCCGGGGATGCCGAAGATCTCCTCGGCCCCATAGGCCTTCAGCGCGTCGAGCAGGGCGTGGGCGAGCGGCATGCGGTTCATGCGATGTCCCTCAACGGCCGGCGCGGGCCTCGGCGGCGGCGCGGCGCAGCGGCTCGACCTGCACGACGGGGGCGGCCACCCGCGCGCTGTCGGATTGCGACAGCGCGGCCTCGACGTCCAGCGCCGCGACGACGCCGGCGCCGGTCCGGGGGTCGAGCGGCGCGCCCGCCGCGTCATGGCGCCGCACGGTGTCGATCAACGTCGGCCAGGGACCGGTCAGCGCCGGCCCCTCCGGCGCGGGATAAAGGTCGAAGACCTGAGGCAAGCCGCAACCGGCGAGCGCGAGGGCGGCGGCGCAAAGAAAGCCGCGGGCCCGGAAGCCGGTTTGTGCTGCGCCCCGTTGTGCTGGCATGATCCCGCGCGTATCGCTTCTGGCGCGCCACCTTGGCCGGGCCGAGGTGGCGATGCAACGACGCCGCGCAAGACGGCGGGAGCCAGACTGCGTTGCGGGGGAGCGCCATGAACGAGCTTCGCCATGGAACCGTGCAGCCGGCGGCGCCGAAGCCCTTCGCTTCGCCGGAGGAGCTGGCGAACATCGCCGAGGACAGCGCCGCCTTCGCCGCCAACCTGGCCACGGTGGCGGAAAAGGCGACGGCGGTCTGGGCGAAGTTCGTCGAGGCCAACGCCGCCGACCAGCGCCCCATGCACGCCGACCCGCTGAACGTCGGCCCCGCCTTCACCGAACTCGGCCAGGCGCTGATGGGCCGACCCCGGGAGATGGGCGACGCGATGCTGCGGCTCTGGCTGCAGCAGGCCGAACTGTGGCGGCGCGCGGTGCTCAGGATGTGGGGGATGCAGGAGGATCCGCTGGTCCGGCCCGCCCCCGGCGACAAGCGCTTCAAGGACGAGGACTGGTCGCAGATCGCCATCTTCGACTACGTCAAGCAGTCCTATCTGCTGACGTCGAACTGGATCATGGACGTCGTCAACGACGCCGGCGACATGGACGAGCGGGACCGCCGAAAGGTCGAGTTCTTCACCCGCAACTTCGTCGAGGCGATGTCGCCGGCGAACTTCTTCGCCACCAACCCGGAAGTCCTGCGGGCCACGCTGCAGGAAAAGGGCGAGAACCTCGCCCGCGGCCTCGAAAACATGCTGAAGGACCTCGAGCGCGGCAAGGGCCAGCTCCTGATCCGCCAGACCGACCTCGACGCCTTCGAGGTCGGGCGCAACATGGCGACGACCCCGGGCAAGGTGATCTTCCGCAACGAGTTGTTCGAGTTGATCCAGTATGCGCCGACCACCGACAAGGTCCACGCCGTCCCGCTGCTGATCATCCCGCCTTGGATCAACAAGTTCTACATCCTCGATCTCAACGAAAAGAAGTCGTTGGTGCGCTGGCTGGTCGATCAGGGCTGGACGGTCTTCGTGGTCGGCTGGGTCAACCCGGACCATCGCCAGAAGGACGAGACCTGGGAAAGCTACATGACCAAGGGCGTCCTCACCGCGCTGGAGAAGACGCTGGAGGAGACCGGTCAGGCGAAGGCGCACATGGTCGGCTACTGCATCGGCGGCACGATGCTGGGGACGGCGCTCGCCCAAATGGCCGCGACCGGCGACGCCCGCGCGGCCTCGGCGACCTTCTTCACCACCCAGCTCGACTTCACCGACGCGGGCGAACTGCAGGTCTTCGTCGACGAGCACACGCTGAAGGTGCTCGACGAGAAGATGGACGAGGGATTCCTGCCCGCCGAGAGCATGGCCAGCGCCTTCAACATGCTGCGCGCCTCGGATCTGATCTGGGGCTTCGTGATCCAGAACTACCTGCTGGGGCGCGAGCCGTTCCCGTTCGACCTGCTCTACTGGAACGCCGACAGCACCTGCATGCCGGCGCGGGTGCATCACTTCTACCTCGACAATTTCTACAACGCGAACCGGCTGGCGCAGGGCGAGATGAAGCTGGGCGGCGCGGCGCTGGACCTCGGCCGCGTGACGCTGCCGACCTTCCACGTCGCGACGCGCGAGGACCACATCGCCCCGGCCCCTTCCGCCTATCGCGGCGCCAAGCTGCTGGGCTCCAAGGACGCCACCTTCGTGCTGGCGGGATCGGGCCATATCGCGGGCGTGGTCAACCCGCCGGCGGCCGGCAAGTATCAGTTCTGGAGCCAGAAGGGCATGGCGGCCGACGACCTGAAGGGCTGGGCCGAGTCCGCGCGCGAGACGCCGGGCTCGTGGTGGCCGCTGTGGGACACTTGGCTGGCCAGGCGCGGCCGGGCCAAGGTCGCGGCCCGGGCGCCAGGCGCGCGTCTCGGCGCGATCGAGGATGCGCCGGGATCTTACGTGAAGGTTCGTTTCGACCGGCGGTGAGCGCGGGGGGCGGCGACCCCCGCCCGTCAATGCCCGTCGTCCTCGCCGCCCACCGCGACGATGGCGAAGGGCTTGCCGGGCAGCACCACGCTGCCCGCCTCGCGGAACGTCTCCGCGTCCACCAGCCGCACGAGCCCCATCAGCGGGTCGGTGACCGCGATCACGTCGCCGGCCACCGCGATGCGCGGCCGGGGATCGGACCAGTGGCCGTCCATGGAATAGGGCTCGGTCAGCGGCAGGCTCGCCACGATCTCGGCGCGAAGCGCGTCGAAGCGATGCAGGGCGCCGTCCTCGGTGAAGACATAGGCGAAGCGCGGTCGGGCAGGGTCGGCGGCGAAATGCACCCGGCGGGCAGGCAGGCGGGCATGGGCGAAGGTCCCGGCCCAGGGATCGACGGCGACCAGCCCGTCGCGGCCCCAGTTGCCGACGAACCAGCGCACCGCCTGCCCGGCGATCAGCGTCGTCGCCTTTCCCTCGGGCAGATCCGCGGCGTAGGGAACGAAGGCGACCTCCGGCCCCGCTCGTCCCGGCTCGATTCGCAGCAGCCCCGTGGCGCAGGCGACGACGACCGTGGGACCAGTCGCGGCCTCGCCGTGCAGGTCGGGGCAGGCGTGATCCTCGCCGACCTGCGCGCCGCCAGCGTCGAGCACGCGCACGCCCACGGGCAGCTTCGACGGGTCCTCGGGGTGCGGGACCGATATGACCACATGCGCCCCCATCGTCACGGCGAGACCGTGATGCGGGGCGGTCGTGGCGACCTCGGTCAGGGTCGCCGCGCCGTCGAGCAGGCCGGCTTCGGTCGCGATGCGCGCCACGCCCTCGTCGTCGAAGAAGAACGCGACGCGGCCGTCGTGATCCACGACATGCACCGGCTTGGCGCCCGCGACGGCCCCGACGAGGCGCGGCTCGGACAGCGCCAGATGGCGATGATCGCCGTGCTCCTCGAACACGACGCCGGTGTCGATGACCGCCACGGCCCCGCCGGCGCGCTGGGCGGCGTAGACCAGCCGGCCCGAGGCGGAGGCGTGCAGCGCCGCCGGCGCGGTCAGCGCGAATGCGCCGATGACCGCGCCATGCGCGACGTCTACGGCGCGCACGACGGGCTCGGCGTGATCGGCGACGAACAGCCGCCAGCCGTGCGGCCCGTCATGGGCGAGCGCCGGCGTTGCGACCAGGGCGAGCGCCGCGACGGTCCTGGCGGCGAGGGTGAGCGAGCGGGGCATGGGTCCTCCGGGGGATCAGCAGCAGTCGTCGTCGTGGTCGGCGGGGTCGATGACCAGCAGCAGGCGCGTCTCTCCCGTTCCCGCGATGGGCGGCGAGCGGTGGACGATCGCCGTCGGCTCGCCCGGCCAGCGGGCGCCGCGGAAGGCCGCGGCCTCGCCGCGCCCCAGACGGCGCAAGGGGTCGGGATCGGCGTCGCCGCGCCCCTCGCCGAACTCGGTTCCGGCGCCGCGATAGGTGCACAGCAGCCGGCAGCGCACCGCGTCCAGGTGGAAGCGGCGGCACTTGTCGCCGGTCACGACCTCCAACCGCAGGCGCAGCGACGCGACGCCGGCCACTTGCGCGAGCGCCGCGGCGAGGACGCCGGCGTCGGCCGAGAGCCGCACCGCCCCGATCCCGTCGCAACCGGAGGCGGCGCAGGCGGCGCGCACGGCGTCGGCCACAGCTCCGGGGGCCAGCGTCGCGCGCAGCGCGGGAAGGCGCGCCGGCGGCAGGGCGTCGAGCCACGCGGCGAGCGTCGGGTCGAGCCGCCGCCGCCAGATGGCCACCGCCACGCCGGGCTCGGCGATGGCCGCCAGCGCCGCGGGCGTCTCGCGGGCGTGGATCGCCGCGGCGGGGGCCGCCGTCAGAAAGGCGTCCATGCTCAGGCCGCCTCGACGCCGGCGCCCCACGCGGGGAACGGGTCGGGCAGGTCGGCCCAGGCCTTGGGGTCGAAGCGATCCTCCGACACGAGACAGGCGTCCAGCATCGCCTCAATCCGCTCGCGGGACATCGCGTCGCGGGCGCCGATGAACACGATCTCCTGACGCCGGTCGGCGAAGATCGGGTCCCACCGCGCCAGCATCCTCGCCCGCCCCTCCTCGTCCTGCGGCCAGCGCGCCTTGGGCACGGCGGCCCACCAGCGCCCCAGCGGCCGGGTCTGCGCCATGGCGCCGGCGAGGCTGAACTCGGCCGCCCAGTCGGGGCGCGTGGCCAGCCAGAAATGGCCCTTGGCGCGGATCACCCCGGGAAGCGTCGCCCGCAGGAACGCGCGGAACTTCTCCGGCCGCAGCGGCCGGCGGGCGCGCCAGACGAAACTGGTCACGCCGTATTCCTCGGTCTCGGGCACATGGTCGGCGAAGCCATAGAGCTCCTTGGCCCAGAGGGGATGTTCGTGCGCCTTCTCGAAGTCGAACAGCCCGGTGTCGAAGATCTGGTCCGGCTCCACGCGCGCCCAGTCGGTCTCGATAAGCCGGGCGTCGGGGTTCAGCGCGCGCACGATCCTGCGCGCGGCGTCCAGCTTGGCGGGCTCCGCGGCGGAGACCTTGTTCAGCACGACGACGTCGGCGAACTCGATCTGGTCCACCAGCAGGTCGACCAGCGTGCGCGCGTCGTCCTGGCCGAGGCTCTCACCGCGGTCGCGCAGGAAGTCGCGGCTGCCGTAGTCCTTCAGCAGGCTGGCCGCGTCCACCACCGTCACCATGGCGTCGAGGCGGGCGACGTCGCCGAGGCTCAGGCCGTTCTCGTCGCGGAACGCGAAGGTGGCGGCGACCGGCAGGGGCTCGCTGATCCCGGTCGATTCGATCAGCAGCGCGTCGAAGCGGCCGTCGGCGGCGAGGCGGCGCACCTCCGTCAGCAAGTCCTCTCGGAGGGTGCAGCAGATGCAGCCGTTGGTCATCTCCACCAGCGCCTCCTCGCCGCGGCGCAGTTCGGCCCCGCCGGCGCGGATCAGGTCGGCGTCGATGTTCACCTCGCTCATGTCGTTGACGATCACCGCGACGCGACGGCCGCCGCGGCGGTTCAGGACCTCGTTGAGCAGCGTCGTCTTGCCCGCGCCGAGAAAGCCGGAAAGCACGGTGACGGGAAGGCGGCGATCAGGCATCGGGGCGGGCTCCGCTGGCTACGTTATGTTATGTCATAACATATCCACGGCAGCGGACAAGGACCCGCCCGCCCGCTCAGCCGGCGAGGCCGCCGCGCGCTGGGTAGTCGTTGGCGATCAGGAACGAGGCCTTGTCCAGCAGAAAGCCGAGGTCCGGCCGGGCGACGGGCATCGAGGCGATGTCGATGAGATAGAGCCGCCCGTCCGGCCGCACCCAGAACAGGCCGGGCTCGTTGAACACGGGCGACTCCGAATCGCGGATCGCGCTTGTCATCCAAAGCCCCCAGCCGCGGGCCCCGGCCTCGCTCAGCCCGTAGGCGACCGGCAGGGCGTCGAGGCCCCAATCGGCCTTCGCCTTCTCGGCGCGGTCCTGCGGGTCCATCGAGACCGCCACGACGTCGAAGCCAGCCGCAGCCCAGTCGGACATGCGGGCGTTCAAGGCGCCGAGATATCCCTTGCAGATCGGGCAGTGCAGGCCGCGGTAGAACACGACCATGCTGAAATGCTGCGGCCGGCGCTCGGCCAGCGTCCAGGTTCCGCCGCCCGCGAGCGGCAGCGACAGCGCCGGGGCCGGCGTGTCGGGCATGAGCTTCGTCGTCATCGCGATTCCCCTCGCCGCGCCCTTCGCGCAGCCCGTCGCAGGCTAGCGGCGTGCGACGGGGGGCGCGGATCACGTTGGGGAGAGGCCGCGCTCAGCCCGCGCGCGCAGGCGCCAGCGGGGGGTCCATCGCCAGCAGGGCGCGCAGCCGCACGCCGGCAAGGCTGCCCACCCAGGCGAAAGCCAGCCACCACCAGCCGTGCAGCGACCCCGAGACCAGCCCGCCCAGATAGGCCCCGATGTTGCAGCCATAGGCCATCCGCGCGCCCCAGCCCATCAGCAGCCCGCCGACCACCGCCGTCGCCAGGTCGCGCGCGGAGAGCCGCCAGACAGGCGCCCATCGCCCCGCGAGCGCCGCCGCCGCCATCGCCCCGCAGATGATCCCGAAGTTCATCACCGACTCGAACGCGGCGAAGGGACCCGCGTCGAGTTGCGCCACGCGCCAGCCGGCGCCGGCCCAGAACGGCCACTCCCGCACCGGCCAGCCCAGCGCCTCCGCCCCCATGCCGCCCCACAGCGCGAAGGCCCAGGTCACCCCCCAGGGCCGGCCGGTGACCAGCATCGTCGCCACGCCCACCGCGGCGAGCGCCACGGCGCCGGCGACCAGCGACCAGGGGCCCGCCAGCCAGGAGCCGGTCGGCCGCCGCGGCTCCAGCGCGCCATGGGCCGCGACCTCCAGCCGGGCGGTCAGCAGGGCGATCCCCCCCAGCAGCGCCGCCATGACCGCCAGCGCGCCGGGCAACCCGACCTCGCGCAGCAGCGACACGCCCCGGTTGGCGTTGAGCTGCGGCCAGCCGCCCCAGACCTCCCAGTGCGCCGTCGACCAGACCGAGCCCGCGACGAAGGCCGCCAGCGTGACCATCATCCGCGTCGAGCCGCCGCCCGCGGTGAACAGCGTGCCCGATCCGCAGCCGCCGCCGAGCTGCATTCCCGCCCCGAACAGGAACGCCCCCACCGCCGAGGCCAGCCCCATCGGCAGGATGTTGCCCTGCGCCGAAAGCCCGAGCTGCGGCGCGAAGGCCATCAGCGGAAAGGTGACGAGACAGGTCAGCCCGATCAGCAGCAACTGCGCGCGCAGCCCCGCCCCGCGCCGCTCCCGCGCCATGCGCCGCCAGCCGGCGGTGAAGCCGAAGGCGGCGTGATAGAGCGCCACCCCCGCGGCGGCGCCGACCAGCGTCGCCGCCGCGTGCCACGGTCCGCCGGCGCGCGCCGCGAACGCCGCGGCCAACGCCAGCGCGGCGCCCGCCGCGACCAGAACTCCGCGCTGCATCCGCGCCTCCCTCGCCGCCTGCGGGTTAGACATCGCCCCGCCTCCGCGCCATATGGTCGCCACAGGGCGAAGAGGTCAAAGCATGGTCGGCGGACGCGAGATCACGGCCACGTGCGGCGACGGGCCATTCGACCCGCGCGCTCTCCGCCGCGCTTTCGGCGCTTTCGCGACCGGCGTCACCATCGCGACGACCCATGACGCCGCCGGCGCGCCGGTCGGGCTGACGGCCAACAGCTTCACGTCCGTGTCCCTGAGCCCGCCGATGGTGCTGCTGTGCGTGGCTGAAAGCGCGGCGAGCTATCCCGCCTTCGCCGCCGCGGACGCCTTCGCGATCAGCGTGCTGGCCGAGGGGCAGCGGGCGCTGGCGCGCACCTTCGCCACCCGCGGCGTCGACAAGTTCGCCGGCGTCGCGTGGTCGCCGCGCGCCACCGGCGCCCCGGTGATCGAAGGCGCCGCCGCGTGGTTCGACTGCCGCCGCCACACCCTGACGCCGGCGGGCGACCACGCGGTGCTGATCGGCCGCGTCGTCGCCTTCGACGCGCGGCCCGCCGCGCCGCTCGGCTACGTCCACGGCGGTTTCTTCGCGGTGGAGGGAGCGCCGCGCGTCGTCCTGCTGCTGACGCGCGGGCCTTCGGTGCTCGCGCGCCTGACCGAGGAGGGGGTGACGTTGCCGGCCGCCGCCACCCTCGGCCCGGCCGCCGACCCCGAGAGCGCGCTCGGCCAGCTCGCCGCCGCGGGCTTCCCCGACGCCGATCCGGCATGGTTCGACGCATTCGACGTGGGCCCGCTGCACGCCACGGCCTATCGCGCCGAATCGTCGCGTGGCGCGCCGGCCCCGGGTTGGGCCTTCCTGCCGCTGGACGAGGCGCAGGCGGCCATGCTCACTCCCGGCGGGGGTGTGGCCTTGCGCCGCCTCGCGGCGGCGGCCGCGGCGGGCTGAGCGCCGGCGAAATGGTTTGTTAGGGCGCACGGGGCAGCGTTCGCGGGGTATTGCGTATTTCGGGGGCGGTGTGGGCGCTGGACGCGGCAGGGATAGGCGGCGACGCCCGGGGCTCGGACGGGTCGCGGCGACTTGCGCCGCGCTCGCGGCGGCGAGCGCGGCCGGGCCGCTCGCCGTGGCGGCGCTTTTCCTGAGCGCGCCGCCCGCGCCCGGGATGGGGGCGCTGCTGCTGGGGTTGGGCGCGGCCGGCGGCGCGCTGGCCGCGGTCGCGGTGGCGCGGCTGCTGCGCCCGCTGGCGCCGCTGGCCGCCGCCTTCGACGCCTTCGTCGACAACCCCGGCGAGCTGCGCGGCGGGCGCGACGACGAGTTCGTCCGCATCGAGCGCGGCGTGCGCGCGCTGGAGCGCCGGTTGGAGCTCGCCGCCCGCAAGGCCGACCCCGCGCGGCTGGAGGACCCGCTCACCGGCCTGCCCAACCGCCTCGCCGCCATGCGCCGCGCCCGCGACGAGATCGCCCGCGCCCGGCGCAAGGCCCAGCCGATGTCCGTGGCGCTGCTGGAGATCGACGGCTTCGCCGAGATGGCGGCGCAGGAGTCCTGCCTGGCCGACCGCGCCCTCCGCCTCACCGCCGAGACCATGACCCAGACGTTGCGCGCCTACGACATCGCCGGCCGCTGGGGCGGCGCGACCTTCGTCGCCGTGTTGCCCGAGGCCGAGATCGAGAACGCCGTCGACGCAATGCGCCGCCTGCGCGACCGGCTGGCCGAGGAGCCGTCGGCGCGTCTGGGGGGGCGAGCCATCGGCGTCTGCGCCGGCGTCGCGGTGCTGCAGCCCGACGACGCCACGCTGGCCGACATCGCCGTGCGCGCCGAGGCGGCGCTTCGAAAGGCGCAGGCCCGCGGGCCCGGGCTCGTCGAGGCGGCGCCGGGACCGCGCAGCCGGCCGGGGCGCATCACCTCCGTCTAAGGGCGCGCATGACGCCGGGCGGGCGGCGTGCTAGCTCTGCGCCATGGCCCTTCCAGACAAAGACGCCCTGCTGGCGTGGATCCGCGAGAACCCCCGCGAGAACTCCAAACGCGACATCGCCCGCGCCTTCGGGATCAAGGGCGCCGACCGCGTGGAGCTGAAGCGCCTGCTGCGCGAGCTGACCGCGGAAGGCCACGTCGAGCGCGGCGCCCGCCGCTACGCCGCGCCGGGCCACCTGCCTCCGGTCGCCGTGCTGGTCGGCGAGCGGCTCGACCCCGACGGCGAGCTGGTCGCCCGCCCGCAAAGCTGGGAGAGCCCCGCGCCGCCGCCGCCGGTGCTGGTGCTGGCCGAGCCTGGCAAGCCCCACCTCGCGGTCGGCGACCGCTTCCTCGCCAAGCTGACCCCGGTCCACGGCGAGACGGGCCTGAACTACCACGCCCGCCTGATCCGCAAGCTGGAGGCCGGCGCGCGCCGTTCCCTCGGCGTCTTCCGCCTCGCCGACGGCGGCGGGCGGGTCATGCCCGTGGAGAAGGGCGGCGAGGAGATGCGCGTCGAGCCCCAGGACACGGGCGGCGCCGAGGACGGCGAGCTGGTCTCGGTCGAGGCCGCGGGTCCGCCGCGCCTCGGCCTGCGCCGGGTGCGCGTCATCGAGCGACTGGGCGACCCCGGCGCGCCGCGGGCGGTGTCGCTGATCGCGGTGCACCAGCACGGCATCCCGGTGGCCTTCTCGACGGCCGCGCTCGCCGAGGCCGAGGCTGCGCGGGAGGTCGGCCCCGAGGGTCGCGAGGACCTGCGCGCCCTGCCCCTGCTCACGATCGACCCCGCCGACGCGCGCGACCACGACGACGCCGTCTGCGCCCTGCCCGAAGGCGACGGCTGGACCGTCTGGGTCGCGATCGCCGACGTCGCCGCCTATGTCCGCCCCGGCTCGGCGCTCGACCGCGACGCCCGCACCCGCGGCAACTCGGTCTATTTCCCCGACCGCGTGGTGCCGATGCTGCCCGAACGGCTGTCGGGCGATCTGTGCTCGCTGCACGAGGGCGTCGACAGGCCGGTGATCGCGGTCGCCATGACCTTCGACGCCGAGGGCCGCAAGACCGCCCACCGCTTCGTGCGGGGCGTCATGCGCTCGGCCGCCTCGTTGACCTACGAGCAGGCGCAGGGGATCGAGGACGGCGCCGAGGATCTGGCCGGTCACCCGCTCGCCGCCCCGGTCCGCGCGCTGTTCGCCGCCTACCGCTGCGCCGCCATCGGCCGCGAGGCGCGGGCGCCCTTGCACCTCGACCTGCCGGAGCGGCGCGTGGAGCTGGACGCGGACGGCGCCGTGCAGTCGGTCCGCTTCCGCGAGCGGCTCGACGCGCACAAGCTGATCGAGGAGTTCATGGTGCAGGCCAACGTCTGCGCCGCCGAGACGCTGGAG
>DAINOD010000089.1:0-13933 GCA_036735545.1 Rubrimonas sp.
ACTCGTCGAGAAACAGCACGCCGTGGTGGGCCAGCGACACCTCCCCCGGCGCCGCCCGCCTGCCGCCGCCGACCATCGCCGCCATAGACGCGGAGTGGTGCGGCGCGCGGAACGGCCGGGCGCGCGAGATGCGGCCGCCCTCGATCAGCCCCGCGACGGAGTGGATCATCGAGACCTCGAGCGCCTCCCGCGGCTCCAGCGGCGGCAGGACGCCGGGCAGCCGGGCGGCCAGCATCGACTTGCCGGCGCCGGGCGGGCCGATCATCAGCATGTTGTGCGCGCCGGCCGCCGCCACCTCCAGCGCGCGCCGCGCCCGCGCCTGGCCCTTGACGTCGGCCAGATCGGCCGCCGCCTGCAGGTCGTCCGGCGCGGCGGGGCGGGGGGCGGCCAGCGGGGCCCGCCCGGCGAAGTGCTGCACCAGCGCGATCAGGTCGGGCGCGGCCAGCACCTCCAGCCCGCCGACCAGCGCCGCCTCGGGCCCGCTCGCGGCGGGGCAGACGAAGGCGCGCGCCGCCTCCGCCGCCGCCAGCGCCGCGGGCAGCACGCCCGCCACGGGGCTCAGCGCGCCGTCCAGCGACAGCTCCCCCATCGCCACGCAACGCGCGGTCTCGGAGGCCGGCAGCACCTCCATCGCCGCCATGAGCGCCATGGCGATGGGCAGGTCGAAATGCGCGCCCTCCTTCTGCATGTCCGCCGGCGCGAGGTTGACCGTGATGCGCTTGGGCGGCAGCGCGAGGCCGATGGCGTTGAGGCTGGCGCGCACGCGCTCGCGGCTCTCGGCCACCGCCTTGTCGGGCAGGCCGACGAGGTGGAAGGCGGGCAGGCCGGCGGAGAGCTGGCACTGGACGTCCACCTCGCGCGCATCCACGCCCTGGAAGGCGACGGTGTAGGTGCGGGCGATCACGGCGGCGGGGATCCTCGGCTCGGCGGGCGGCCGGATCGGGCGTGGGATCGCGGCGGCTGTCAAGCGGATCGGTGAAAATTAACGAATCGCTCACGACGCACTGACGTCGAATGCGCTATGTGTTCAGCCGCGCCGGCCGGAACATGGCGGCGCAGGCATCGGAGAGTCAGCCATGGGCACGGGAATTGGCGTATCGCTCGCCGCGGCCATCCTCGCCGCCGCGTGCGCGCTGCCGGCGGCGGGGCAGACGGTGATGCTTGCGAGCCCGGGATCGGAGACGCGCATCGCCGGGCGCGAAGTCAGCGCCATGGTCCGCTACGCCCGCCTCGAGGACGACTGCTACAAGGTGGAGGCGCGGTTCTTCCGCCCCTTCGACAACGACAAGCTCGCCGAGATGACCGTGGATCTGAAGGCCGGCGAGAGCTTCACCTACGTCCCCCCGCTCGACGACGGGCCGATCTTCCGCTTCTCGCGCGACGACGAGACCGTCATCGTCACCATTCAGCGCCCGTCGCGCCTGCGCATGGTGCGGCACGGCGGCTGAGGGCCCTGCGCCGGCGATCCTTTCCTTCCGCCTCGGCGTGCTGTAACGGCTGGCCGCCTGCCGGAGAGGGAGAGTGCGATGGGCTATCGCGTCGCCGTCGTGGGCGCCACAGGCAATGTGGGCCGCGAAATGCTGAACATCCTCGCCGAGCGCGAGTTCCCGACCGACGAGGTCGTGGCGCTCGCCTCGCGCAAATCGATGGGGACGGAAGTCAGCTACGGGGACCGCACGCTGAAGACGCGCGATCTCGACACGTTCGACTTCGCGGGTTTCGACCTTGCGCTGTTCGCCATCGGCTCCGGCCCGACCAAGACCTACGCTCCCCGGGCGGCGGCGGCGGGCTGCGTCGTGATCGACAACTCCTCGCTCTACCGCTACGACCCCGAAGTGCCGCTGATCGTCCCGGAGGTGAACCCGGACGCGATCATGGGCTACGCCCGCAAGAACATCATCGCCAACCCCAACTGCTCCACGGCGCAGATGGTGGTGGCGCTGAAGCCGCTGCACGACCGCGCCCGCATCAAGCGCGTGGTGGTGGCGACCTACCAGTCGGTCTCGGGCGCGGGCAAGGAGGGCATGGACGAGCTGTGGCTCCAGACCAAGGGCATCTACGTGCCCGGGCAGGAGCGTCCCGCCCGGAAGTTCACCAAGCAGATCGCCTTCAACGTCATCCCCCATATCGACGTCTTCCTCGACGACGGCTCCACCAAGGAGGAGTGGAAGATGGTGGCGGAGACGAAGAAGATCCTCGATCCGAAGATCAAGGTTGTGGCGACCTGCGTGCGGGTCCCGGTCTTCGTCGGCCACTCGGAGGCGCTGAACATCGAGTTCGAGGAGCCGCTGGACGCCGAGGAGGCGCGCGACATCCTGCGCGAGGCGCCGGGGGTCATCGTGATCGACAAGCGCGAGGACGGCGGCTACATCACGCCCGTCGAATGCGTGGGCGACTTCGCCACCTTCGTCAGCCGCATCCGCGACGACAGCACCATCGACAACGGCCTGAACCTCTGGTGCGTCAGCGACAACCTGCGCAAGGGCGCGGCGCTGAACGCGGTGCAGATCGCGGAGCTTCTGGGGCGGCGCGTCCTGAAGAAGGGCTGAGCCCTCAGAGCCAGGGACAGGTTCCGGTCGCCGCGCTATCGTGCACGGCGACAGAGCCGTCGCCGATGGCGCCCGCCGCGTCCTCCGCAGCGGCGCGCATCGCCTCCGTCACGAGCCCGGCGTTGTGCTCGTCGAGCGCCCAGTCGAGCCCGCCTTCCGCCAACCCGAGCGAGCGCACGCCCGGCCCCCAGGCGTCGAAGGCCTGCTGCACCGCCACATCGAGGCGCTTGCGCATCGAGGTCAGCACATGGCCCGGATGCAGCCCGTTCTGGTTGCTGTCGGTGCCGATGCCGAGCACGCCGGCGTCCGCCACGGCCTGAAGCACGCCCAGCCCCGTGCCGCCGGCCGCCTGCATCACGACGTCTGCGCCGCGGGCGATCTGGTCGCGCGCCAGCTCCGCCCCGCGCGCGGGGTCGGCCCAGGCGGATGGGGTGTCCCCGGCGAAGCTCGTCAGCACGCGAACGGCCGGGTCCGCCGCCTTCGCCCCCTGCGCGTAGCCGCACATGAACCGGCGGATCAGGGGGATGTCCATGCCCCCCACCACGCCGATGACGCCGGTGCGCGAGGCCATCGCGGCGAGCACGCCGACGACATAGGCGCCCTCGTGCTCGCGGAAGACGACCGACTGCACGTTGGGCGCGTCCACCGCCATGTCGAGGATGGCGAAGCGGGTGTCGGGGTGGGCCGGTGCGACCTCGGCCAGCGCGGAGGCCTGCAGGAAGCCGATGGCGACCACCGGCTCGCGCCCCTGCCCGGCGAAGCGGCGCAGCGCCTGCGCCATCTGGCCGACGTCGCGCGGCTCGAACTCGGCCACCGCCCCGCCGGTGCGCGCGCTCCAGGCCGCAACGCCTGTCGCCGCGGCCTCGTTGAAACTGCCGTCGAACTTGCCGCCGACGGAGTAGACCACCGCCGGATCGGCCGAGGCGGCCCCCGCGAGCAGGACCGCCGCGAGGGCCGTCCGCCGCATCAGTAGGGGCAGGCGTTGTCGGACATGTAGTCGTGCACGACGACCTCGCCGGTCACGATGTCAAACGCCGCCTTGTAGACGGCCGCCCGCATCGCATCCGTGAGGAGCGCCTCGTTGTGCTCGTCCTCTGCGAAGCCGACGCCACGCTGGGCCAGACCCAGCACCCGGAAGCCCGTGGTGAAGTCGTCGTTCATGGCGTCCATGAACGCGTCGTAGACCGCCACGTCCACGCGCTTGAGCATCGAGGTCAGCACCTGCCCCGGATGCAGCGCGTTCTGGTTGCTGTCCACGCCGATGCCCAGCGCCCCGTTGTCGGCCGCCGCCTGCAGCACGCCGCGCCCGGTGCCGCCGGCGGCGTGGTAGATCACCTTCGCGCCGCGGTTGATCTGGCCGATGGCCAGCTCGCCGCCGCGGGCGGGGTCGTTCCACGCCGCGCCGGTTGTGCCGGTCATGTTCTGGAACACCTCGACGTCGGGCCGCACCGCCTTGGCGCCGCCGACATAGCCGCAGGCGAACTTGCGGATCAGCGGAATGTCCATGCCGCCGACGAAGCCCACGTCGGCCTCGCCCGCCGCCATCGCCGCCAGCACGCCGACGAGGTAGCTGCCCTCATGCTCGTTGAACAGGATCGAGCGGACGTTGGGCAGGTCCACCACGCTGTCCACGATCGCGAAGCGCGTGTCAGGGAACTCGGCGGCGACCTTCTCCATCGCCGAGGAATGGCTGAACCCGATCGCCACCACGGGGTCGTAGCCGCCGCGCGCGAAGCGGCGCAGCGCCTGCTCGCGCTGGCTGTCGTTCTGGATCTCGAAGTCGCGGTACTCCACGCCGGTCTCGGCCTTGAACCGCTCGGCGCCGGTGAAGGCGGCCTCGTTGAAGCTGCCGTCGAACTTGCCGCCGAGGTCGTAGACCACCGCCGGCCTGAACTCCTGGGCGACGGCCGCGAGGGCCAGGGCCGAGACGGCGGCGGCGAGGCTGAGGGCGCGAAGCATGAAAATCTCCCTGTCGGCGGCAGTGGCCCGCAGGGCCGCGCCAGCGCTTGTTGCTCGTTGAAAGAATGCCGTTTTCGCGCGGCCGCGCAAGCGCCGCGGCCATCACGTCCGCCGCCAGGCCTCGATCTTGCGATAGAGCGTCGAGGGGCTGACGTCGAGCGCCCGCGCCGCGCGGGGCACCGAGCCGGCGCAGGCCTCGACGGTCGCCTCGATGAAGGCGCGCTCCACCGCGGCCAGCGAGGCGCCCGCGAGCGGGCGCAATGCGGCGTGCAGGTCGGGCGCGAGGGGCGCCGCCTCGCCCCGGGGCAGGGCCGGCGTCTCGGCCAGCGCCTCCGTGAGCCGCGCGGGCAGCATGGCGAGCGTCACGAGTTCGCCGTCGCGCAGGACGGCCACGTTGCGCAGCACGTTCTGCAGTTCGCGCACGTTGCCGGGCCAGCGCCAGCGCAGGAACGCCTCCTCGACCTCGGGGGCGAGCGCGCGGAAGCGCTTGCCCTCCTCGGCGGCGTAGGCCTTCAGCAGCGCCGCGCCGATCTCCAGAACGTCGCGCCCGCGCTCGCGCAGCGGCGGCATGTGGATCGGCACGACATGCAGGCGATAGAACAGATCGGCGCGGAAGCGGCCGGCCTCCACCTCCGCCTGCGGTTCGCGGTTGGTCGCGCAGACGATGCGCACGTCCACCCGCCGCGGGGTGGCGGCGCCCACAGGCTGGATGGTCGAGGTCTGCAGGAAGCGCAGCAGCTTGGTCTGCAGATCAAGGTCCATCTCGCAGATCTCGTCGAGGAACAGCGTGCCCCCGTCCGCCGCCGCCGCCGCGCCCTGCTTGTCGGAGACGGCGCCGGTGAAGGAGCCGCGGAGATGGCCGAACACCTCCGATTCCAGCAGATCGTGCGGGATCGCGCCGCAGTTCAGCGGTACGAAGGGGCCCGCGGCGCGCGGCGACAGGGCGTGGACGGCCTGCGCGCAGATCTCCTTGCCGGTGCCGCTCTCGCCCGTCACGAAGACCGTGGCCGAGGAGCGACCGACGTCGCGCAGCGTCTCGTAGACCGCGCGCATGGCGGGCGAGGAGCCGATGAAGCCGAGAAAGCCTTGCGCCGAGGACGCTGGCGCGGCGCGGGGCGCCTCGGGCCCGGCCCGCCGGGCGGCTTCCACCGCGCGCAGCAGCCGGCCCGCGTCGAAGGGCTTCACGAGGAAGTCCACGGCGCCCACCCGCATCGCCTCGACGGCGCGGTTGATCGAGCCGTTGGCGGTGATGACGATGGCGCGCACGTCGGGGTCCGCGGCGCGCATCCGGCGCAGCACGTCCAGCCCGTCGCCGTCGGGCAGCATCAGATCGAGCAGGACGACCGAATGCCGGGTTTCGGCGTGGCGGGCGTCGGCCTCGGCGACCGTGGCGGCGCAGTCCACGGCGTAGCCCGCGCGCCGCAGCACGCCGGCATAGGCCTCCGACAGCGACGGGGTGTCCTCGACCAGCAGGACCGGCGCGTCCGATGCGCCCCGCGACTCGGTTGCGGTCATGCCCTCGCGTTCACATCCCTGATCTGGCGCGATCCCGATCAGGTCCCGGCGCCGAGCCGGGCCTTCACGAACTCGCGCACCGCGCCGATACGCGCGATCGCGTCATCCGCCAGCGCCGCGAGGTTCGCCTCGCTGCGCCCGGTCGCGGCGGCGTTCAGCTTCTGCGCCACTCCCTGCAGTCCCTGCGCGCCGATGGCGCCCGCGACGGAGATGAGCACATGGGTCGCCGCGCCCAGCCCCGCATTGTCTCGGGCCCCCGCGGCCGTCTTCACGTCGGATTCGGCGCGCGCCAGATCGGCGTCGATCTTGCCCAGCAGATCGCCCATCGCCTCGACCCCGATGGCCTCCTCCAGCGCGAGGAAGACGCTCATCGTCACCGGCCCCTCCGACTCGTCGGCGTCCGCCCGGGTCCGGGGCGGCTCGCTGCGCCGGAAAGACTGGTCCGCGAGGTTGACGATGTCGCGGCCGAACTGCTCGATGCCCAGCAGGGGTTTCGGGATCAGCCCGTCGGCGCCGGCCTCGGCGATCTTCTCGCGGTGCTCGCGCAGGGCGTAGGCGGTCACGGCGATCACCGGCGCGTCGCGCAGGGGCGCCGCCGCGCCGCGGATCGAGCGGATGACGTCGAGTCCCGAGACGCGCGGCATCTCGATGTCGATCAGGAACAGGTCGTAGCTCTTGACGCCGATCATCTGCAGCGCCTCGGCCCCGTCGTTGGCGACGTCCACCTTGGCGCCGAGGGCGTCCAGCATCTGCGTGGCGACCATCTGGTTCGTGATGTTGTCCTCGGCCAGCAGGATGCGCTTGTTGCGCAACCAGCCGATGCCTGCGGAACTGGGCCTCACGTCATCGCCCGCCATTACGACCATCTCCAGAGGCCACTCCGATGTCGATGCGGCGGTACGATACCATCAATGCTGACCATACTGGCTGCGAATGCGGCGAAAAGGCGTCCGGCCGCCGCAAGGGGAGCGAAACGCCGATCGGCCCTTGTCAGAGTTGGCCATGCGCGCCTCGTAAAAGGATTCCCGGCGGCCGCCGCGGCGCCGCTCGACTCGTTCTAGAGCCCAAGGAGTAAACGAAGCGGAAATCACGCCCCGCCGTCGCCGCCGCCCAGCCCCGCTGCGCGCAGGGCGGCGCCGATCTCGTCCAGCGCGGCGGGATCGTCGATGGTGGCGGGGGGGCGGAACGGATCGGCGTCTGCGATCTTCGCCATCACCCCGCGCAACACCTTGCCGGAGCGGGTCTTGGGCAACCGCGCCACCGGGATCGCGGTCTTGAACGCCGCCACCGGACCGATCCGCTCGCGCACCAGCGCCACGCACTCCCGGGCGACCTCCGCAGGGTCGCGCGCGCAGCCGGCGTTGAGGCAGACGAAACCCACCGGTTGCTGGCCCTTCAGCGCGTCGCGGGCCCCGATCACGGCGCATTCGGCGACGTCGGGATGGCTGGACAACACCTCCTCCATGGCGCCGGTGCTCAGGCGGTGGCCCGCCACGTTGATCACGTCGTCGGTGCGCGCCATGACGTAGAGATAGCCGTCCGCGTCCATGGTCCCGGCGTCGCCGGTCTCGTACCAGCCGGGGAAGGTCGCGAGGTAGCTCTTTCGGAAGCGCTCCTCGGCGTTCCACAGCGTCGGCAGACAGCCCGGCGGCAGCGGCAGGCGGACCGCGATGGCGCCCAGCGTCCCGGGCGGGACCGGGTGGCCGCCCTCGTCGAGGATGGCCACGTCGTAACCCGGCATGGCGACGGTCGGCGAGCCCAGCTTCACCGGCAGCGGCTCGATCCCCATGGGGTTGGCGGCGATGGCCCAGCCGGTCTCGGTCTGCCACCAGTGATCGATCACCGGCACGCCCAGCGCGCGCTGGGCCCACTGGATGGAGTCGGGGTCGGCGCGCTCGCCGGCGAGAAACAGCGTCTGCAGGCTCGACAGGTCGTGGAGCGCCGGCAGGCGGCCCTCGGGGTCCTCGCGCTTGATGGCGCGCAGCGCGGTCGGCGCCGTGAACAGCGCCTTCACCCCGTGCTCGGCGATGACGCGCCAGTAGACCGCGGCGTCGGGCGCGCCGACCGGCTTGCCCTCGAACAGGATCGTCGTGGCGCCGGCCAGCAGCGGCCCGTAGACGATGTAGCTGTGCCCGACCACCCAGCCGACGTCGGAGGCGGCCCAGAACACGTCTCTCGGCCCGATGTCGTAGATGTGCCGCATCGACCAGGCGAGCGCGACCATGTGCCCGCCGGAGGGTCGCACAACGCCCTTGGGCGCGCCGGTCGTGCCGGAGGTGTAGAGCACATAGAGCGGCTCCGCCCCGCCGACGGGCGCGCAGGGCGCGGCCTCGGCCCCGTCGACGAAGGCGTCCCAGTCGTGATCGCGCCCCGGCGTCAGCGGCGCCGTCGCCTGGGGGCGCTGCTTGACGACACAGAATTCGGGCTTGTGGCGCCCCATGGCGATGGCGCCGTCCAGCAAGGGCTTGTAGGCGACGATCCGCCCCGGCTCCACGCCGCAGGAGGCGGTCAGGACCGCCTTGGGTTCGGCGTCGTCGATGCGCACGGCCAACTCGTTCGCCGCGAAGCCGCCGAAGACGACCGAGTGGATGGCCCCGAGCCGCGCGCAGGCCAGCATCGCCACCACGGCCTCGGGGATCATCGGCATGTAGACCAGCACACGGTCGCCCTTGCCCACGCCCCGCGCAGCGAGCGCGCCAGCCATCCGCGCGGTGCGGTCGAGCAGTTCGGCGTAAGTCAGCGTCGCCCGGGTTCCCGTCACCGGGCTGTCGTGGATCAGCGCGGGGCGGTCGCCGTGGCCCGCAGCGACATGCCGGTCCAGGCAGTTGTGGCAGGTGTTGGCCACCCCGTCGGCGAACCAGCGCCAGAAGGGCGGGCGGCTGAGGTCGAGCCCCTGTCGCGGCGCGGTCTGCCAGTCGATGGCGCGGGCGGCCTCCAGCCAGAAGCCGTCGGGGTCGGCCTTCCAGCCGTCGTAGACCGTGCGATAGCTACCCATGGCGCCCCCCATCCTGAGCACGGCGATCCCACGTCTCGCCGGCGCGCGCATTGTGCGCGATCAAGCGGTTCATCGCGCCGAGACCGCCCCGAACTCGCCGGCCGCCGCCAGCGCCGCCATGTTCAGCAGGCCCCGCGCGGTGATCGAGGGCGTCACCACATGGGCGGCGCCGCCGAAGCCCATCAGGATCGGCCCGACCTGCAGGCCGCCGGCCAGCGCCTTCAGCGCGTTGCGCGCCGCGCTCGCCGCCTCCATCGAGGACATGATGAGCAGATTCGCCGAGCCGGTCAGCCGCGTGTCCGGGAACAGCCGCGCCCGCTCCGCCGCGTCGATGGCGAGGTCGAGATGCATCTCGCCCTCGTATTCGAAATCGGCCCCCGC
This sequence comes from Rubrimonas sp., assembly GCA_036735545.1. Lineage (GTDB taxonomy): Bacteria > Pseudomonadota > Alphaproteobacteria > Rhodobacterales > Rhodobacteraceae > Rubrimonas. The sequence goes on from DAINOD010000089.1 coordinate 9,400, forward strand.
CGCGTCCATCAGGCGCACCGCCTCGCGCATCCGCCGCGCCGCGGGCGTGTCGAGCGTCCCGAAGTTGGACGCCGAGATGAAGGCCGCGCGCGGCTCGATGCCGAAAAGGCGCAGCTCGGCGGCGGCCGCGGCGCAGATCTCCACCAGCTGCTCCGCGCTCGGCTCGTCGTGGACATGGGCGTCGGCGAAGAAGACCGGCCCGGTGTCGAGGATGAACGCCGACACCGTGCCGATGGCGCGCCGCCCCTGCCGCCCCAGCACCCGGCGCACATAGCCGAGATGCCACGTATACTCGCCGAACAGCCCGCAGATCATGCTGTCGGCCTGACCGATCTCGACCATCACGGCGGCGATGGCGGTGGTGTTGGTGCGCATGACGGCGCGCGCGATGTCGGGCGTCACGCCTTCGCGCATGCTCAGCGCATGGAAGCGCCGCCAGTAGTCGCCGTAGCGCGGATCGTCCTCGGGGTCGCAGGGCTCGAAGTCGCGGCCGATCTGCAGGGGCAGACCCAGCCGCTCGATCCGGTCGGCCAGCACGCGCGCGCGACCGATCAGCACCGGGCGGCCCAGCCCCTCCTGGTTCATGGCCAGCGCCGTGCGCAGGGCGCGCTCGTCCTCGCCCTCGGCGAAGACGACGCGGCGGCGCGCGGCGCGGGCGCTCTCGATGATCGGCTTCATCAGGAAACCCGATCGGTAGACGTGGCGCTCCAGCTTCTCGCGATAGGCTTCCATGTCGGCGATGGGCCGGGTGGCCACGCCGCTGTCCATCGCCGCCTGCGCCACGGCGCTGGCCACCTGCGCCAGCAGCCGCGGATCGAAGGGCTTGGGGATGAGGTAGTCCGGCCCGAACACCAGCCGCTCGCCGGCGTAGACCCGCGCCGCCTCCGCCGAGCCCGGCGCGTGGGCGAGGTCGGCGATGGCGGTGGCGCAGGCGATCTTCATCGCCTCGTTGATCTCGGTCGCGCCGCAGTCCAGCGCGCCGCGGAAGATGAAGGGAAAGCACAGGACGTTGTTGACCTGGTTCGGATAGTCGCTGCGCCCCGTCGCGATCAGCGCGTCGGGCCGCGCGGCGCGGGCGATCTCGGGCATGATCTCGGGCGTCGGGTTGGCCAGCGCGAGGATCATGGGGTTCGCCGCCATCCCCGCCACCATCTCCGCGGTCAGGACGCCGGGACCGGAGAGGCCGAGGAAGAGGTCCGCCCCCACCAGCGCCTCGGCCAGCGCCGGGCCGGGGCCTGGGGCGGCGTAGGCGGCCTTCTGTTCGTCGAGATTGCCGCGACCGTGGAACACCAGTCCCTGCCGGTCGTAGAGCGACACGTTCTCGCGCCGCACCCCCAGCGTCAGCAGCAGGTTCAGGCACGCGATGCCCGCCGCGCCGCCGCCGGTCGAGACCACGCGCAGGTCCTCGAAGCGCTTGCCCGACAGGCGCAGCGCGTTGGTGACGGCCGCGGCCACCACGATGGCGGTGCCGTGCTGGTCGTCGTGGAAGACGGGGATCTTCATCCGCTCGCGGCACAGCCGCTCCACTTCGAAGCAGGCCGGCGCGCCGATGTCCTCGAGGTTGACCGCGCCGAAGGTCGGCTCCAGCGCGGCGACGATGGCGGCGAGCCGCTCGGGGTCGCGCTCGTCCACCTCGATGTCGAAGCAGTCGATGCCGGCGAACTTCTTGAACAGCGCCGCCTTGCCCTCCATCACCGGCTTGGAGGCGAGCGGGCCGATGTCGCCCAGGCCCAGCACCGCCGTGCCGTTGGAGATGACCGCCACGAGGTTCTGGCGACTGGTGTAGCGCGCCGCGTCGGCGGGGTCGTCGGCGATGGCGAGGCAGGCGTAGGCGACGCCGGGGCTGTAGGCCAGCGACAGGTCGCGGCTGGTCTCCATCGGCTTGGTGACGCGGACCTCCAGTTTCCCCGGACGGCCCGCCTCGTGATAGCCCAGCGCCTGCGTGCGCAGGTCGGCTTGCGCCGCGGTCTCGGTCATCGCGTTCTCCCCCCGTTTTCGCGCGAGTATGGCCGAAAAGCGGGCAGGCGCCAGCGGCGGTCAGCCGGCGGGCGCCTCGGCGGGGGCGCCCCCGGCGAAGGGCCGCAGGATGGCCCAGACCGCGTCGTTGGCGGGCGTCGGCACGCCGTGGCGGTCGCCGAGGCGCGAGACGGCGCCGGCCAGCCAGTCCACCTCCAGCCGCTTGCCGGCGGCGAGGTCATGGGCCATCGACGCGCGCATGGCGCCGGGCAGGGACTGCAGCGCCTGCAGGCACTCCTCCACGTCCTCCGGGCCGACCGCGACGCCCGCCGCCGCCCCGACCGCCGCCGTCTCGGCGGCCAGCGCGCGAAACAGCGTGCTGAGCATCGGCTGGGCGCGCACCATGGCGACGTCGCAGCGCGCGCCGGCGGTCACGCCGCTGAGCGCGGCCAGCAGCAGGAACTTGCGCCACAGCGCGCGCCGCGGGTCTTCCGGGATGGAGACGTCGACGCCGGCATGGGCGAGACAGGCGCGCAGGGCCTCCAGCCGCGGGGTCTCGGCGCCGTCCTGCTCGCCGATCTCGAAGCGGGCGAACGGCGCGTGCAGGCCCACCACGCCGGGCTCGACGATGGAGGCGGAGATGCGCGCGACGCCGATCATCGACCGCCCGGCCCCGTTGCGCGCTGCCAGCGTCTCCGGCGCCTCGACGCCGTTCAGGAACGGAACGATGGCGGTGTCGGGGCCCAGCATCGGGCCGATGTCGAGGGCGTCGAGGTCGTAGGCCTTCACCGCCACCAGCACGAAGTCCACCGGACCGACCTCGGCAGGGTCGGCGAAGGCCTTCAGCGGCACCGAGCTCTCGCCCTCGGTCGCGCGCAGGGTCAGGCCGCGGGCGCGGATCGCCTCCAGATGCGTCCCCCGCGCCACGGCGACGACGTCCACCCCGTCGGCGACGAGCTCCGCCGCCAGATAGCCGCCGACCGCGCCGACCCCGACGACGGCGATCCTCACGGCGACAGCCCTTCGCCCGGCCGCATCATTCGCGCCAATTCTCCCGCACCCAGTCGCTGGGCCTGATATAATGCCGCAGATAGCGCAGGATGCCCGCCCCTGTATCGTGGCGGAAGACCCTCTTCAGGTGCTGTCGCGGCGTTCCGGCCACATAGCGGTCGCCCCAGCGGCCCTCGATGGCGTGGGTGGGCAACAGCCCGCCGGGGAAGATCACCACCCGCGCGCCGCGCGACAGTCGCGGCGGCAGGAAATAGTTCAGCGGCGGGGTGCGCGCGCAGTGCTGGCGGAAGTGGCGCACCCAGGCGCGCGGCCAGAACGTCACGCCCCCCGGCGCGCGGCGGGTGACGAAGCGCTGCTCCCAGCGATAACGGTCCGCCGCGCCCTGAGGGTCGGCGGCGAACTCGCGCTGCAGCGGGACCAGTTTGCCGACGGGGAAGCGGTAGATCGAGGTCTGGCCCAGCCGCTCAAGCGGCACGGCGGGGTTGCGGGCGAGGATCACGTCGTCGGGCTTGCCGAACGTGAAGAAGTCGTCGAGCGATCCGGTGATCACCATGTCGAGGTCGAGAAACAGCACCGGCCCGCGCAGGTCGGCCAGCGCCGGGCCCCACAGCCGCGCCTTGGGCCACTTGCCGTGGGTGCGCTGGGGCATCGGCGCGTCGAGCGGCGGCAGCGGCTCGCAGCGCACCTCGGGCCGCACGCCGCGGGCGCTGTCGGTGAAGCAGGTGAAGCTGAACGGGGCCGAGATGTTGCGCGCCACCATGCCGTAGAGGCGGTTGACGTAAGGAGCGCCGTACTTCTCGCCCCAGTTGATGCAGATCACCTGCCGCAGCATGAACGCCCCCCTGCCCCTCCCGGCGTCGCGCGGGCGGAGACTAGGCGGAGCGGGCGGGCGCGTCGAGGGTGGTCACGAATGCGCGAGCGCATTGGCGGGCGGTGAGGTCGGCCCCTGCGCTCCCGCGCAACCATGCGGATGCCCAGACAACTGCATCCTATCGTTTTGCAAGATATACTGACTTGTCTCCGATTTCGGTGACGTCAAAAACACCACAGCATAACCATGACGACCCTGCTTCCATCATTAAGATAACTGGATAACGCTTTTTGGGCTGCTCAATCAAAACGGCATTCGCCTTCTCGGCCTTGTCTATATTGCCTTTTTTGGCTTTGAACGAGTAACGGAAAATGGTTTTTTCCTTATCCATCCAGCCATCATGTTGATATATGCCATACTTTACTTTGATTATTACAGCTTTTTGATTAGGGTAAGGCCCCACCCAATTGATTCCTTGTTGAGGAGTATTGCCAATCATCCAATCCGGGCCAGCCCAGAATGGAGAATTGGGTACTTTTGAATATTGTATGAGCGCATACAACGAACGCCTACAGATAGAGGCGCCTTGAGACATCCTTAAAATATGGTCTGGCCGAATGACCTGAACTACGCTAGCTGAAGAGTTCACTGGGCAGCCCCCGATTTTTCAACAATTCATTCCCTCACTCCGCCGCCGCCCGCCCCCGCTTCTCCCCGATCAGCCGCAGCACCTGCCGGGCGGCGTCGGGGATGCTC